>DATMLM010000083.1:0-9441 GCA_035570055.1 Gemmatimonadaceae bacterium | reverse complement strand
GAGGTCGTAATAGCGCGACTCCTCCTCGAGCTGCTGCGATGTCATGCCCGGCCGGAACGCCGGACGGCCCGGCGTCTGCTCGCCGTACAGCCAATCAATAAAGAGCATCTGTACCGCGCCGCCGCGGTACCAGTTGCCCTGCTCATAGAAAGGGCCCACCCGGCCGACACCCGCCCCGAACCCCTGCGGCACCATCGCCGCATGACCCGGCGCACCCAACGCCGCCACCCCCATCTGCCACTCGGCCGTCGATGAGCACCCCAACGTGCCGAGCTTGCCGTTGGACCACGCCTGCGTCGTGATCCACTGGATCGCATCGTAGCCGTCCGTGCGCGGCGGCCCCAAAATATCCCACGTGCCCTCGCTCCAGAACTTGCCGCGCTCGTTCTGCACGACATACGCATAACCGCGCTTCACCGCATCCAACGCCGCCGTCGCATCGCGTGGCACGCCATACTGCACGTCGTACCAGTTGAAGTTGTACGGTGTGCGAACGAAAATCGTCGCGTATTTTCCGTCGCCCTTGGGACGGTAGATATCCGTCGACAAGTGCACGCCGTCCCGCATCGGAACCATCAGCTTGTGCTCAATGGTCGCGATCGACTCGAGATCCGCGTACGTCTTCGAACGCTGCGCGAGTTGCTCGGGCGTCGGTGGGGCTGGCTGGGCAGCAGCCTGAACCGCGGTGGCGAGCAGGGCAGCGGAGAGGAACAGCTGGCGCACGGTAACTCCCTCATCAAAGTCGCTTAGAGCGCGATGTCGACAACCTGTATACATCCGGACAAATACGCGACAACTCTCGGGCGCGTTGACCGAAGCACACGGTCCATCCGTGAGCCGGACTGAACGCTCCGCCCAGGTGCTCGCCGTGGCGATCCTCGGGCTCGCCGCGGCCGGCTCCCTCACGGTGCTCATCTATGCCATCGGGCACATTCCTCCGACCCGTGGCCTCTATGTCGTGCTCTACGATGTCACCCCCACGATCGTGCTGCTCGCCGCCGTGGCCGGCCTCGTCGCGCGCGGCGCAACGCGACTCGCTTTCGCGAGCTGTGTCGTCGCCGCGGGCCTCGCGTGTTACGTCGCCGAAGCGACGCTCGCGATGCGAGAGGGATCGTACCTCCCGTACGTGCCCGCGATGCGGACGCCCCGTCCGCCATGGCTCAATGGGCCGTGGGATGCGCGCTCGCGCCTCGCCGTCATCCTGGATCTGCGCGCCCGCGGCGTTGACGCCTACCCGGCCCCGAATCGACTGGAGCAGATGGCCGTGTACCGCGCCGGGGGTGCGGGGCTGTCGCTCTATCCGCTCGGCGGCATCGCGAACGTGCCGACCGTGTTCTGCAACGAGAGCGGCGCGTTCGCCAACTACGCGAGCGACGGCCATGGGTTCAACAATCCGCCGAGCGCCTGGCGAGACGGAGCAGCCGACGTGGTGGTGATCGGCGACTCCTTCGCGCACGGCGCGTGCGTGGACACATCGGTGACGATCGCCAGCGATATCCGACGGACGTATCCCGCCACCGTGACGCTCGGCCTGGCCGGGAGCGGACCACTGCACGAGCTCGCGACGCTCCGCGAATACGCGACCACACTCCGCCCTCGCGTCGTGGTCTGGCTCTACTTTTCGGAAAACGACTTCTCGGATTTCGAGGAAGAGCGCTCGGACGGCATGCTCGCCCGGTATCGCGAGCGCACGTTTCGACAGGGATTGCTCTCCCGGCAACCGGAGATCGACTCGGCCCTGCGAGCGCAGTTCGACGGCGCGATCGCCCGACACACCGCGGCGGCGCATCACCCATGGCTGGAGAATGCCAAAGGATTTCTCCTGCTCCAGCACGTTCGCCGGCACGCCTTCCCTCTCCTGGTTGTGCACGGCGCCGTGCCGCTCGACCTTCCGTGCTCGGCCGATCGATTCAGTCAGGTTGTCGACGTGATCGCGAACGCGCGAGCCGAGGCGGCAACGTGGGGAGGGAAATTCTATTTCGTGTATCTCGCGGAATGGGGACGCGCCGACCTGATCGACCATTGCGCACCCCGACGCGAGGCGTTGCTGAGGGCACTCGACCGGCGCGGCGTGCCAGTGATCGATCTCGAAGCGCGCTTCGCCGTCGCCGACTCGGCGCAGCGGCGACTCTGGCGGCCGCACGCCGACGCGCACTACACGCCGGCCGGATACGCCGTCGCCGCTCAGACTATCCTGGACCGCCTCGAGGCCGATCACGCCGTGTTGACGGCCAAGTAGCGCGCGGCGCGTGGCCGGCTTTTCTTTCGCGCCATGCGTTGGGCGATACTGACTCTGGTGCTCGCCGCGGGCGTCGCCCAGGCGCAGCAAGGCCCGGCCGTCACACGGTTCGTGGACTCCGTCCTCGCGCGCATGACGCTCGAGGAGAAAGCCGGACAGCTCAATCTCGTTCGCGGCGAAGGCACCCTCACCGGTCCCGCCTCACGCGCCGGCAGCGACTCGGCCGTCCGCGTGGGACGCATCGGCCTGTTCTACGGCGTGCGCAGTCTCGCCGCGACACGCCACCTGCAGCGCATCGCCGTCAACGAGACGCGGCTCCACATCCCGCTCCTCTTTGCCGACGACGCGATCCATGGGTATCGCACCATCTTCCCCGTGCCGCTCGCCGAGGCCGCGAGCTGGGATCCCGATGCGGCCGAACGCTCGGCGCGCATCACCGCCATCGAAGTCGCCAACGATGGCATCCAGTGGACCTACGCGCCCATGGTCGACATCGCCCGCGACCCCCGATGGGGGCGGATCGTCGAAGGCTCGGGCGAAGATCCTTTCCTCGGCTCCGCGTTCGCCGCGTCGCGGGTGAAAGGGTTCCAAGGGGCCAACCCGCGCGTCATCGCCACCGCCAAACACTTCGTTGCGTATGGCGCAGCGGAAGGCGGCAGGGACTACAACACCGCCGACGTCTCGGACTCCACGCTACGCGACGTGTATCTGCCGCCGTTCAAGGCCGCCGTCGACGCTGGAGCCATGTCGGTCATGGCGGCGTTCGACGCGCTCGACGGTGTGCCCATGCACGCCAATCGGCGGCTCATTACCGGTGTCCTGCGCGACGAATGGCATTGGGGTGGGATCGTCGTCAGCGACTACACCGGGATCATGGAGCTCATGCGACACGGCGTCGCCGGGTCGCCCGCCGAGGCGGCCGAGCGAGCCATCAACGCCGGCGTCGACGCGGATATGGTCAGCGAGATCTATGTGAACGAGCTGCCGGGCCTCGTACGCTCAGGGCGCGTCAAGGTCGCTACTATAGACGCCGCCGTCCGGCGTGTGCTTCGGGCCAAGTATGAGCTCGGGCTGTTTCGGGATCCCTATCGATACGGGGACTCCACGGCGCCCGACACGCTCTATCGCGGAGAGGCCCGGCGCATCGCGCGGGAGTCTATCGTGCTGCTCGAGAACCGGCAGCATACCCTCCCGTTCTCG
Organism: Gemmatimonadaceae bacterium; assembly: GCA_035570055.1. Classification (GTDB taxonomy): domain Bacteria; phylum Gemmatimonadota; class Gemmatimonadetes; order Gemmatimonadales; family Gemmatimonadaceae; genus DASRDS01. Next base: position 6,002 of record DATMLM010000083.1, on the reverse strand, counting down.
AAAAACATCAAGACGCTGGCTGTCATCGGCAAACTCGCCAGCGACTCCCTATCGGCCCTCGGGCCATGGGCGGCCATCGGGAATCCCCACGAGGCCGTGAGCGTGCTCGCTGGAATACAACGAGCCGTGTCGAGCGACACCCGCGTCGTGTATGGACCAGATCCCAACGCGGACGCGATCGTGCTCGTCCTCGGCGAGACCAGCGACATGAGCGGCGAGGCCAGTAGCCGCGCCTTCTTGGATCTTCCCGGCGATCAGGAGGCGCTGGCCGAGGCGGTCATTGGGACTGGCAAGCCCGTTGCCGTCGTGCTACTCAATGGCCGGCCGCTCTCGGTCGGCTGGCTGCACGAGCACGCGCCCGCGATGATCGACGCGTGGTTCCTGGGCTCCGAGATGGGCAACGCCGTCGCTGACGTCTTGTTCGGCGACTACAACCCCGGCGGGAAACTCCCCGTCACGTTCCCCAGAACCGTCGGACAGGTGCCCATTTACTATGATCATCTGCCGACCGGGCGGCCGCCCGATCCGAACGAGCACTACACGTCCAAATACATCGACGAGCCCTGGACTCCCCTCTACCCGTTCGGATATGGACTGAGCTACACCACGTTCGGATATGAGGCGATCGCGGTGCAACTCGACCGCGATACGCTGCGGGTGTCAGCGAACGTGACGAACACCGGCGACCGCGACGGCGACGAGGTGGTGCAGTGCTACACGCATACCCTCGTCGCGCACGTCAGCCGGCCGGTCAGAGTCCTGCAAGGCTTTCAGCGCATTCACCTCTCGCCAGGCGAACACCGCACGCTGACGTTCGCGATCCCTCGGCGCCTACTCGGCGTGGACGAACCGACCACCGTCGATGTGTTCGTCGGTCCCAACTCGACGGAAGGGCTCACGAGTCACGTGACGGTCCGGCCGTAACTCCGGATGGAGGACGATCAAATCGTAGGGCGCGATCGCCCGCGGCAATCCCCGCGGCCGCGGATACCGCGTCACCGGCAACATCGGATCCGCGAGCGCATGAGCGACGCGCTGGCGGCCGCCCTGGAAATCGACCTCGGGATCGACGCCCGATAGTACCCGCCACACGGCGTCCGTCCACACGTGCATACGCGGTATCACCGCGAGCACACAGCCGCCGGTACGAGTCACACGCAATGACTCGTAGAGACACGCGCTCGGATCGGGCATGAACTCGAGTGCGCTAATGATGACCACCGCGTCGAAAATCCCGTCAGCAAACGGAAGCGCCTCCCCGGTCGCTTGCGCCGCCATCACCGAAATCCCATTGGAGCCATACGAGCGAATGACCGCGGCGCCTCGCGAATGCACGTCGATCCCGACCAGCATCCGCGCGTGACGAGCGAGCTCTTGGAAGAAAATCCCGCTGCCGTACCCGATCTCCAGCACGGCATCGCGCCCGGACGGGAGCCAGTCCCGCACCCACCGCAACCGCTGTCGCAGCATCCAACCGGCGCCGCCCGAGTAGTACCGCGTCACGAAATCGACCGGTCCGGTCACCGGAAGATGTCCCCGCTCGGGGAGGTGAAGCGCCGACGAATACTCCATCTTCGGTCACTATGGCAATCGGCGGGCCGTGGCATAGCTTGATGGCCATATGCAATCACCACGCCTCCTCGTGCTCGCTTCGTTCGCACTCGTCGCCTCACGCGCTGGGGCGCAAGTCTCTGCACCGATACCGAGGCCGACCAGCATGGCGGGACGATCAGCCGTCTATGCACCGCACGGCGTCATCGCCACGAGTCAGCCACTGGCGAGCGCAGCCGGGCTCGCTGTGCTGCAACACGGTGGAAACGCCATCGACGCGGCCGTCACCGCGGCGGCGGTTCTTGGGCTGGTCGAGCCCATGATGACCGGTCCCGGCGGGGACGTCTTCGCCATCGTCTGGTCGGCGAAAGACCGCAAGCTCGTCGGGCTCAACGCGAGCGGGCGAGCGGGGTCCTTGATGACACGCGAGGCGCTCATCGCACGCGGGCGTACGTCGGTGCCGCACTCGAGTGTGGAAGCGGTCATCGTGCCCGGCGCTGTCGCGGGATGGCAGGCGCTCCTCTCGCGCTACGGCACCATCACACTTGCCCAGGCACTCGCGCCCGCGATCAAGCTCGCCGATGGCGGGTTTCCGGTCTCGCCCATCATCTCGCGGGACTGGAAAGCCTCGGCTGAGTTACTGAAAAAAGATGAAGGGGCGCGAAAGACTTTCTTTGTCGGCGACCACACGCCGGCCGCCGGCGAGTGGTTCAGCAACCCCGACTACGCGGCGTCGCTCCGGCTCATCGCGACTCAGGGACCGAGCGCGATGTACGGTGGGGCGCTTGGCCAGCGCATTGTCGATCGCGTCAAGGCACTGGGTGGGTTCTTGACGCTGGACGACATGAAAAAAGAGAAGGCCACATGGGTCGAGCCCATTTCGGTCCCGTTCAAGGGATACAGAGTCTGGGAGCTCCCGCCGAACAACCAGGGCGTCGCGGTCCTCGAGATGCTGCGCATGCTCGACGCCGATGACCTGCCCGCGCTCGGCTACAACTCCCCCGCCTATCTCCATCGCCTCGTCGAGGCCAAGAAGCTCGCCTACGCCGACCTCGCGCAATACGTCGGCGACCCCGACGCGATGACCGTTCCCGCCTCACACCTTTTCGCCGACGATTTTATTGCGCAGCGCCGAACGCAGCTCGATGCGGCGACGAGCGCGACGGATCGGGTCGATCCCGGTCCGGCGGCGACGCGATCGGAGACGATCTATCTCACGGCCGCCGACAAAGACGGCAACATGATCTCGTTTATCAATAGCCTGTATGATGAATTTGGATCGGGGGTGGTGGTGCCGGGCACCGGGTTCGCGCTCGAAGACCGCGGTGCGGGATTCACGCTGCAACCGGGCATGGCGAACACGGTGGCGCCGGGCAAGCGGCCATTCCATACGTTGATACCGGCGTTCGTCACGAAAGACAACGAGCCGTACCTGAGCTTCGGCCTCATGGGCGGCGCGATGCAGGCGCAGGGCCACGTGCAAGTGCTGCTCGATCTCTTTGTCTTCCATATGGGACTCCAAGAAGCCATCGATCAGCCACGCTGGCGGCACTTTAGCGGCAAGCAACTCGGCCTCGAGCCCGCATTCCCCGACGCCACCCGCAACGCGCTCGTCGCGATGGGACACGAGCTGCTCCCCGATAGTGCGCTGGTTGGCGCATTCGGGGGCTCGCAGATGATCCGGAAGCTCGCGCGCGGCTGGGAAGCCGCGTCCGACCCGCGCAAAGACGGCGAAGCAGTCGGGTACTGAGCCGTGAAGAAAGTGCGCATCATTGGCGTCCCGCTGGACCTCGGGGCGAGTCGGCGCGGCGTCGACATGGGCCCGTCGGCGCTGCGCATCGCGCGGCTGGCCGAGCGCATGCGGGAGCTCGACTTCGACGTCGAAGACCGCGGCAATGTCGTCGTCGGCCAGCGCGAGCAACTCGCGGGGATCGGGCAAGATGCGTACACGGCGATCGCCGACGTCTGTCGCGCGCTCGCCGTATCCACCGCCGAAGCCGTGCGCGATGGCGTGAGCCCGCTTGTTCTCGGCGGCGATCACTCGCTCGCCATGGGATCCGTCGCGGGTGTGGCCACCGCGCTCGCGGAACGGAACGAGCGGCTCGGCGTGATCTGGCTCGACGCGCACGGCGATATCAATACGCCCGAGTCGAGCGAGAGCGGCAACATCCACGGCATGCCGCTGGCCCATCTGCTCGGCCAAGGCGACGAGCGACTCTCGCGCATCGCCAAACCCTATCCGGCGATACGCGAAGAAAATCTCGTGATGGTGGGCCTACGGGATCTCGACCAGGCCGAGCGTATCACGATCGGCAAGCTCGGCATCGCGGCCTACACCATGCGCGATATCGACCAACGAGGACTCGCGACCATTATGGCCGAAGCCATCACGGTTGCGTCCAAGGGGACTGGAGGCATTCATGTCTCGTGCGATCCCGACTGGATCGATCCGATCGAGGCGCCTGGAGTCGGAACGCCCGTGCGAGGCGGGGCGACGTTTCGGGAAGCGCACCTCGCGCTCGAGATGGTCGCGGACTCCGGGATGATGGTCTCGATGGACCTGGTCGAGATCAATCCCGTGCTCGACGATCGGAACCGGACGGCCTCACTCGCCGTCGATCTGATCGTCAGTGCCTACGGCAAACGCATTCTGTAAGAACGCCAGCACGCGCTGCCACGCCTCCGGCGCGTGCACCGCGGCCCGCGGCGTCCCCGCGAATCGGAAGAAGGCGTGCCCCTCCTCGCGGTACATCGTGAGCGAGAATGCCTTCTCGTTCTCGATCAGCGTGTCCTGGATCTTCTGGATGTCGGAACCGGTAATGCTCTCATCCATGCCGCCGAACACGAGAAAGAGCGGCGACTGGATTTGAGGCGCGTAGTCGAGCATCGGCGGGCGACCGTCATAGGGCGACCGCACGATCTGCGAGCCATAGAACGAGATCGCTGCCCGAATGTCGTCGAACGTCGCCGTCATAAACGCGACGGACCCGCCCCAACAGAACCCCCACGTCGCAACTTCACCCGACGCGTCGGCCTGCCCCCGCACCCAATCGATCGCCGCCCGAATGTCACTTCGCACATCGTCGTGCGACAGCTGGTTGACCGCCGCGCGCCCGCGCGCCATCCCGTCCTTGTCGTACGGGCTTAGGAAGTTGGGGTCCGTCCGGTGGAACAGCGCCGGCAGGACCGCCAAATACCCCTCGCCCGCGAGCATGTCGGCAATATGCTGGAGCTCGGGAGTGATCCCGAATATCTCCTGCAGCATGATGACCGCCGGAAATGGCCCGTTGCCCTCCGGCCTGGCGACGTACATGGCCATCGGCCCATCGCGAGTCTCGATCTCGATCACGCCCAATTATAACGCGCTACGGTCACGTTGAACGGCTCGGTCACGCGCCCGTCCGGTATGCAGTCCCGCAGCGCCGCCCGACGACATATGGGCGAAGGCGATCTGCTGTACCGAACATCGCCGAAGCCCATATGTCGTCGGCCCCCCCCTGCGACTCAGCCCTGTCCGAGCTCCCCGGCGAGATCGATGACCCGGGCGATCCGATCCGTCGCATGCCGCCAATTCTCGCGAACTGCGCGCTCGGCCGCCGCCGGCTTGCCGTTGGCGATCGCCTCGATCACCGCCTCGTGCTCCCGCACCGACGATGAGACATCGCTGGATAAGAGCCCGATGTACATCCGGATGTACCGCTCCGCCTGCGGCTTGATCGAGTCGTGCATGGCGACGAGCCGCAGCCCGCCGGCGGCAACCACGTACCGCCGGTGAAACTCCTCGTCGTGCCGATAGAGCGCGTCCAAGTCCATGTGGGCGGTACCAAACGCCGCGTTCAGCCTGACGAGATCCTTGGCAATCGTCGCCCGCGTGCGTTTCGGCAGCCGCGCCGACAACGCGGCGGCCAGCCCTTCGAGCGCGCCGACGATCACCAAAAGCTCCTCGGCGTCCGCCCGGGTCAGCGGCGATACGGACAGCCGAGCCTGGTGGGCGCCCGGCTCGGCGCGGACGTACCCCTCCTGCTGCAGCCGCCGAAGCGCCTCGCGGACCGGCGTCCGGCTGATGCCAAGCCGCCGGGCAACATCGGTCTCGATCAGCCGACCACCCGGCGCTAATCGGCCGCGGACAATGAGTTCGCGCAGCCGCTCATAGGGCTCTTGCGGGAGCATGTGCCCCGCATAGACGGGATCGGACACAGAAGTTCCCCTTGACGAAATTGGCCACAGAATTGTATACAAATATGTATGCAGAGTCTCTTCTACCGGAAGCCGCTGAGCGCCCTGCGCGCCGAGTCCGAGCACAATCCACTGCGGCGTTCGCTGGGACCGGTGCAGCTCACCGCGCTCGGCATCGGCTCGATCATCGGCACCGGCATTTTCGTCTTCACCGGGACCGCCGCGCAAGATGCCGCTCACCCCGAAGTGGCCGAACTCGCCGGTGTTGGGCGGTA
>DATMLM010000082.1:0-48600 GCA_035570055.1 Gemmatimonadaceae bacterium | reverse complement strand
AGAGGAGCGCCTGTGCGTGCATGTCGGTCTCGTGGATGAACAGGAAATTGTTCACGTAGCGCGCGTCGATCGGGTTCGGCAGATACGGCGCCTGATCCCGTTCGTAGCGAAACGCGTCGATCGGATGGCGGCGTCCGTGATGATCGAGGAACGTGCCTCGATACCCGAGCGCGGCAATCGCGGCAAACGTGTCACTGATGCTCGTCGACAGGTGGCGCTGCTCGATCTCGACTAACAACACGGGACGCTCGCGCGCGATGGTCTCGCGGGCGCCATCCAAGACGGACAGCTCGTGCCCCTCGACGTCGATCTTGATCAGCCCGAGGTTCTGCAGGGCGTATTCGTCGAGCGTCCGGACCGGCACCACCGCGGTGTCATGGGCCCCCTCGACCGGCGTGAGGCGGGCGAACTCGTCGAGTGGATGACCGTCATGGCCGCGAGGCACGTACAACGTGCCCGTTCCGGCGCGACTCGAGAGGGCAACCTGATGCACGCGCAGGCGGGGGAGCGTCGTCGCGAGGGCCTGGAGCATGCGCGCGGGTTCCGGGAGCGGCTCGAAGGCTTCCACCGCCGAGGACCGTCCGAACGCATACGCGTACAAGCCGGTATTCGCGCCAACGTCGGCGACGATGCTGCCGGGCCGGAGCAGCCGGCGCGCAAGTGGCAGCTCGCGGTCCAGCCTTCCGCGCAGCGCTCTCCAGTGATACCGAACCCGGGTCTTGTGTTGTAGTGAAACCCGGTCGAGCAGCCAGAGCTCGATCGTCACAATCTTCGCAAGCTCAGTGGCGCCACGCCCGCAGGATAGCCGGCGCTCCAAACGCTTGCAAGCGGTTGGCGAACAGCGACAAATTCCACAGTGACAACACCCTAGGGGAGCGATGCGGCACAGCCGGCTGTTGGCGCGCGATGCGTTGTGGAATCTGGTTGGAACAGGGGCGCCCGTGGCCGCGGCCTTCTTCGCGATCCCCGCGCTCACGCGCGGACTGGGCGCTGATCGTTTCGGCGTGCTCGCCTTGGCCTGGGTCTTTCTCGGGTATTTCAGTCTCTTCGATTTGGGGCTCGGACGCGCACTCACCCAGGCGATCTCCGAGCGCTATGGGCGTGGCGAGATCGAAGAAGTGCCCGCCATTATCTCGACATCGCTCGCCGTGATGGCCGCGCTCGGCCTGCTGGGGGCAACCATCGCCGCCGTCGCCGCGCCGCTGCTCGTGACGCGGGTACTCAAGGTACCGCTCGCGCTCCAAGCGGAGACACAACGCTCGTTCTATGCCTTGGCGGCGACGATCCCGACGGTCGTGCTCACGGCGGGCCTTCGGGGCGTGCTGGAGGCGCGGCATCGATTCGATCTGAGCAACGCGCTCCGGATACCGCTCAACCTCCTCATGTTGCTGGTGCCGCTGGCGGTGCTGCCGTTCGGTCACGATCTCGCACTCATCTTCAGCTTGCTGTTGGTCGTGCGTACCGTCGCGATGATGGTCCACGCCTACTTCGTCAACCGCGTGATCCCGGGGGTCTTCGTCCGGCCGGTGCTGCGCCGCGACATCCTGCGCCCGGTTCTCACACTGGGATCGTGGATGACCGTGTCCAGCTTGCTCAGCGCGCTGCTCGCCACACTGGACCGGTTCGTGATCGGAGCGGCCGCGTCGCTGTCGGCGGTCACGTACTATACGGCGCCGTACGAAGCCGTCACCAAGATGTGGGTGCTGCCGGGCGCGATCTCCGGTGCCTTGTTCCCGGAGTTCGCGTCGACGTTTCAACGCGACCAGGTCCGCGGCGCCCGCCTCTATCGCCGCGGAGTCGTGGCCCTGCTCCTGATCCTGTTCCCGGTCACGCTGGCCATCGTCGCCGGAGCGCGGGTCGGGCTGCGCCTCTGGCTCGGACCGGTGTTCGCCGATCGCAGCACCATCGTGCTCCAGGTGCTCGCGGTCGGCGTGTTGATCAACAGCATTGCGTACGTGCCGTTCTCGATGATTCAGGGCGTGGGCCGGCCGGAGTTGGCGGCCCGACTGCACCTGATCGAGATCGGACCGTTCGTGGCTTTGCTGTGGGTGCTGATCGCGCGATTCGGGATCACCGGCGCCGCGATCGCGTGGACCGCGCGCTGCACCATCGACAGTGCCGTGCTGTTCGCCATCGCGCGGCGCATGCTGCCGCGGTCACACGCGTCGCTCGTCCCGCTGGCGGTCGCGTGCGCGGTGGCCGGTGTGCTCCTGGCGCTCGCCGCACTGCCGTCGGCGCCGATTGTGCGCGTGCTCCTCGTGGCCATCGGCGGACCGGCGTTCGTGATCGGCGGCGCGTCACTGCTCTTGGACAGCGAGGACTGGCGGGCGATCGTCGCGCGTTCGCCATTTCGCCGCGTCGGAGTCCTACCCGCCGGCGACTGAGCGCTCGGCTCGAGGGCGCGTCAGTATCGACACTGCGCCAGATCGGGCCGTGGCACACTCACCACGCTCGTGTGCGGTCCCCACGGCAACTCGGGCCACGCCAACTGCGGGGGGCCGCTCCACGACGGCACGAACCACACGCGCCCGAATCCCGTGTACATCGGAGGGCGCTCCAGGAACTCCGTCGGCGGCTGGCCGCGTGTCAACTCCCAGATGGCCGTGCGCGGGCCGTGTGGCGCGGCGAAATCGCTGTAGATCACGTGGTCGCCGTCGGGGCACGCGACCAGCACCGGAAAGACGCCGATCCCGCGCGTCACCGGCACCGCGTTGCCGAGCGCGACCGGGGCGGAGCGTCGCTTCAGCGTATGCGCGTCGAGCGACACCAGCATGAGCGTGACGGAATCCGTCGGCGCGGCGCGATAGGAATAGACGGCGTGCACGATGCCGCCGCTGTCGTCCTCCACGGGGCCGAGTCCGGCGCGCGAGCCGTCCCAGATCGCGCCGGCGTCTCCGACGGGCATCGCGTCGGTCCACCGCGATCCGTCCGTCGTGGCTCGGATCCAATATGTGCTCGTAAAATCGGAATGCGTGACCGTGTACAGCAACGCGACCCGTGGCGGACTGTTCGGATCCTGCCCCGGGATCTCGCGCCAGAATCCCTCGGTGTTGAGGCCGAGAAAGGTGAAGGCGGTGCGCCAGGTCGAGCCATCATCGGTCGATCGGAGAATCGTCATGACGTGACCGCCGTGATACTCGAGCAGCAATGCGCCATCCGGGAGGCGCACCATGGCTGGATCATACAAGTCATGCGCCGGATCGCGCGCGGCGAGCGCCGCGTACCGCCATGAGTGCCCGTCGTCGTCCGACTCCGCGATGCGAATCTCGAATCGGCCATCGTGGTGTAGCTCGAGGGCCGCCAGGAGATGGTCCCGCTCGAGGCCGCGGACGATGTTCCCCAGGTACATGAACGTGTCCGGGAACCATGGGGGCGAAAGCGCGGCCGGTTGCGCGGCCGGTTGCGCTGCCGCGCTGCCGGCCCCCAGGAGCACGCACAGCGCCGCGCGCCACATCAGACCACCGCTCGCGGCCGTCGGCATAACACGACTCCCAGATGAGCCCAGACGAGCACGCCCGTCTGCAGCTCCTCGATCGTTGGAAGGAAGATGTACACTGTGACCTGCGCGACGATGATCGCCGCCGCGACGCGGGCCCACTGTCGGTCGGCGGCCGCGGACGCGCGATCGCGCGCCAGCTGCAACACGCCACCGATGGCGGCGACCAGCGCGAGGAGGACGACGCTCAGGCCGAGCCACCCGGTCTCCAACGCGAGCAGCAGGTAGGCGCTCTCGACGCTGAAGACCCGACGGACGTTGCCGTAGAGACCGGCTCGGGAGCCGACACGACCGAGCCCGAGGCCCTGAGGATCCATGACGGAGCGGTGAATGCCGTCCAGGAGCGACTCCGTATGCACGCGCGCCGAGAGGTCGGCGCCGGTCACGGCGTTGATCGCGTGTTGCACTGGAAGCAGCGTGTCGCGATAGACCCACATCACGGCCACGCCGCCGATGAGGATCGCCAACCCGACGAACGTCCGCCGGAGCACGCGCGCGGCGTTTGCCCGCGGGTCCCAGAGCACGTACGTGAGGGCCAGCGTCGCGCCGCCGGTGATGGCCGCGAGCACGGCGCTGCGCGAGAAGCTGATCATGCACGCGACGACGGCCAGCACGCGGACGAGCCCAACGAGCTTCGGGCGGCGATGGAGCCATGGCGACGGCGCGTAACTCGAGAGCGCGACGAGGACGCCGAAGAATCCCAGGTCGTTTGGCACGTCGAGCGTCGAGAACGCCCGGATGATGTCGCCGACCGACGAGTAGAACGTCTCCGGCAGCTGGCCCTGCTCGTCGATCATGCTCTGGCGCAGGGCGATCGTGAGCGGCGCGAGCGGAAACATGATCTGGATCACGCCGATCAGAACGACCGCGATGCTGACGACCGCGAGCACACCGGGCAGCGCATCCCGGCGGCCCGCTCGATGCAGCAGCACACCGAGCGAGACCCCGCCAACGACCGGCTCGCCGAACACGCGAATGGCATACAGCGTGTTCACGGCGAAGAGCTCGTGCGCCGAGAGGGCGAGCAGGTAGAGGCCGAGCGCCGCACCCGCGACCGCGGCCGGGATCAGCGGCCGTCGGATCCGGAGCGCGCCGTTCACGAACAGGAGAAACGCCGCGCCCGTGAGGACGGCCAGCATGGCGTCCTTCGAGAACTCGAGCAGCATGAACAAGAGCCCACCGCCGCGGCGGATCGACAGGATGCGGTCGGCCCCCTGGTAAAACGGCAGCCAAGCAGCGGTGACGAGGGCCAGCGTCGCGAGCGCGCGGGGTCGAGCGTCGAACAGATCGCGCGGGCCGACTGGCGCGACCGCGGTCGCGGCGACGGACACCGGCGGTCAGTCCGCGGCGGCGTCCGCGATGCCGCGCCCCGACACGGGGCTCACCGTCGCCGCCTCGACGCGCTGGGCATATCGCGCATTCGCGGCGCGGAAATTGGCGCGCACGACGATCAACACGCTGGCGAACGCCAACCAGGCGAACGCCGCCTCGAGGCCGAAGAGGAACCGGGGCGGGTAGCTTTCCTCGGAGGGAAGCAGCGGTTCATCGAGAATCGTCAGGACCGGTGTGTCGCGCACTTCATCCAATCGCGCTTTCTCCAGGGAGCTTTCCAGCGAGATGAGGCTCTGATTCTTGAGATCGTAATCCTGACGCAACTGCAGCTGCCGGAACGTCAGGAGCGGCGACTGCGAGTAGGTCCGGTTGGTCTGCAAGAAGTCCCTGAGCCGGCCTTCGGCGGCCGCCAAGGTGTCGTGGGCGGCGGCGACCCGCGACTCGATGAACGTCGTGCGCTGCCGTGCCGTCGTCTGTAGCGTCTGAATGTTGAAGCGATTGACCGCGGCGAGCAGCGAATGCATGACGGCCACCGAAAACGCGGGCGAGCGCCCGGCGAACGTCACCGTGATCACCGACGTGCGTGGATCGAGATCGACCTTGATCCGCCGGCGGAGGTGCTGGAGCTCGAAGTCGCGGAGCCGCAGGGGCGTCTTCGATTTCAATCCGTAGGTGCGAGTATAGTTGTACGGGTTGGTCGTCGTGTCGATCACCTGGAGCAGGATGGCGTCGCTCGTCACGAGATCGGCGTAGAACTTGGGATTGAGCTGGGAGCTGCCGCCCAAGCCGCTGAGCAGGCCGGAGCTCGCGGCCAGTCCGCCAAGGGCGCCCAGCCCCGACGACAACGCCGAGCCGAGCTCCGATTGGCCGGGCCCGGACGGCATGAACGACGCACTGGTGCTGTACCGATTGTGCGCGAAGCACCAGATGCCGAACATCCCCCCGCCGCACACGAGCGCGCCGATGCCCAAGAGAAGCCGGTACGGCTTGAGCACGTGCAGAATGGAAACCAGGTCGCCCGTCGGCTCGAGCTCAGCGGTCATGATGCGCCTCAATGTCTGGACAGGTAGATCACCGTCGCGAGGCTGGCGATGACTTGCACCGTGACACCCAGAATCGCAATGGTCTGGTCCGGCGTCTGGGTACGCAATTCCTTCTCCGGAACGTACACACGAGCGCCCGGTTCCGGCACGGGCAACGACGCCGGCAGGATCCCATGGTGTCGGATCGCCTCGACCTTGCCGTTCGGCTGCGTCACGAATGAACGCCCCTCGTCGGCGCGACTGCCGGGCCCGCCCGCGGCGTTCACGTAGTAGATGAGATTCTTGCCCGGCACGTAGGTCACGGCCGTCGGGGCGTTCACTTCGCCGGCCACCCGCACGACGCCAGAAAAGCTCGGGATGCTGATCGAGTCGCCATCCTGCAGCATGAGATTGTCGCGACTCTTGGCGTCCTCTTCGACCTTCCGCACATCGACGCCGATGCGGCCGACGCGGTTCTGCGAGCGGATCAGCGTGATGCCGTTCGGATCGGCCTCCTTCGTGGGCCCGCCGGCCCGCGCGAGGACGGAGCCCAGTCGCTCGTTCCTCGTGGTCAGCGTGTATCGCCCAGGATATTTGACCTCGCCGGTCACGACGACGGTCCGCGGGAGCTCCCAGTTCGCCTCTCGGAAGATCAGCACGTTGTCGTACGGCTGGAGCACGGTCGACGAATCGATGGGGATGCGCATCGTGACGGCCGTCACGCCACCGGCGCGGTTCTCCGGCACGCGCGCGATCTCCGCCTGATGCAGGTCGGCGCCTTCGATCGTGCCGCCGGCGACGAGGATGAGGTCGCGCACGGTCATGCCCTCGTGATACGCGATCCGGCCGCCGTGCTTGACCGCGCCAGCGATAGCGACGTACTGCCGCGGCCGCATCTCGTGGAGCGCGAACACGTGGACATCGTCGTGGTCCTCGAGGATCACGTCATTCGTCGGAGTGCCCGTCGAATCGCGCAAGCTCGCCCGCAGTTGCACCCGCGACGAATCAGACCGCAATCGCGCGATCAGCACGTCGCCCAGGTACGCGTCGGGCTTGACCCCGCCCGCGAGCTTGAGCGCGTCCGACAGCCGCATGCCGGGCGAGAATCCCTGATCGCCCGGTGTCCACACATCGCCGGACACGGTCACGCGGTCTCGGATCGCCACGTCGGCCGTGAACACGTAGACGCTGTCGTCCGCCATCATCGGCACCGGCGGGTCGCTGCCCAGCCCAGCGGTCGCCGGCTCGAAATCGGCGGCCGGCACGTCGATGACGACGCGCGCGCGCATGCCTTGGGAAACGCGCGGGTCGGGGGGGATAATGCGCGTGATCTGGACGCGGTGGCGTACCGCCGTCGGCGCGAACCCGCCGGCGTCGTGCAGCGCATCGGCCAGCGTCTCGCTCGCCCCCAGTTCGTAGATGCCGGGGCGGACGACGTCACCCGCGACCTTGACCCGCGCGCCGTGGACGGGCACGAACACGATGTCGCCGCCCTGGAGCTGGACATCATGCGACGCGTCGCCATGAAGGAGGTACGAATAGACGTCGAGCGTGTCCGCCAGACGGCCGCCGCGGCGAATCTCGATGCGGCGCAGCGAGCCGTTCGGGTCGGGGCCGCCCGCGATATAGAGCGCCGTCAGCGCGGTGCCGTTGCTCGAGATCTCGTAGCTGCCGGGTTGCGCGACATCGCCGGTCACGAAGACCTGATTCGTGTGCAGCTTGGTCACGCTGATGCTGAAATGGGTGCGGGCCGACGCGTCGCGCCGGACGCCCGAGTAGACGCGGGGCAGCCGGTCGTACAGCACGGACTCGAGCTGCGTCATCGTGAGATTGGCCACATAGATCTGGCCGACATCTTTGATGACGACGAAGCCCTCCCGAGCGACCGGAAGCTGGATGGTCTGCTGCACGTCGCCCGTGAGGAACAACGTCAGCTGGTCGCCGGGCTCGATCGCATAGCCCGCTCCCACGGGCCCCGCGAGATTCGCGCGAAACGTCGAGCTTCCTCGTCGGAAGAGATTGAGGCCGAAGACCCGGAGCGACGAATCCGGGGGCGCCAGCAGCCTCAAGATCCGTTGCTTCGCCGCGTACGGAACGGAGGTATCGGCGATCAGCGATCGAATCCTCGAGCGAACGGCGCGCATGGAGTCCAGGGCGATCGCGGCATCGGACAGCGTATCGTAGGTGTACGGGTTCGGTGGAGGTCGGAGCTTTCTCAACGCGCCGGCCAACAGCAGCGAGTCGGCATAGGCGAGGGCCCCGGTGTCGACCGTGTCCGCCAGATGACGGCGGTTGCGCATGATGAGCAGCGAGTCCAGTCGACCGGTGTTCATTAGCGAGTCGACCGTCGCCGAGTCCACGAGCCCGAGTTGCGCGACCGCGGTCAAGACCTGGGCATTGGGGGTCGTGGTGTCCGACCCGGTGCCGCCGCCTCCGGCCATGTACGCGTCGAGCAGGCTGTCCGGATACCCTGCTTGCTCGAGGCGGGAACGAATTTGGTCGGGCGTCAAGCCGCTTTCTTCGAGTCGCTGGCGAAGCTGGGCGGCGAGATCCGGTCGGTTTTGGAGCAACTGCTGCGCTTGGGCCGGCGAGGGAACCTGCTGCTGGGCCGCGGCCCGCCGTGGCGCGAATGGGAGAGCGACCGCCAAAGCGGTCGCAATAGTCAGCGACCGAAGTCGCAAGAGATCCTACGCATTGAAGTGAGTTCGGGTGATAGACGCGCTCAACGGCGCCTCGGCGTTACGATGGTCGCGCAGGGACTCGAACCCCGGACCTCTGGTATGTGAGACCAGCGCTCTAACCAGCTGAGCTACGCGACCGAACTACGTAAAACGTACGCCGTGGCATTGACCGCGCCAAGTCGCTTACCCACGTTATGGCGTTGTCGACTGCGCGTGTACCCTTCCTCCACGGAGTGGTTCCCCCGCATGGCCCTCCTCTCCTTTCTGGATCGCGATCGCTCGATCGCCGACTCGGACTTCAGCCGCTGGCTCGTTCCCCCTGCCGCTTTGGCCATCCACCTCTGTATCGGACAGGTCTACGCGCTCAGCGTCTTCAAGATCCCCCTCTCGCAGCTGATCGGCGGCGGCCCGAAAGCACCGGGGAATTGGTCCCAGGAAACCATCTCCCACCTCTTCCAAATCGCCATCGTCTTCCTCGGCCTCTCGGCGGCAGCCTTCGGGGCCTGGCTCGAGCGCGTCGGACCCCGGCGGGCGATGTTCACCTCGGCGTGCTGCTTCGGTGGCGGTTTTATCGTGGGCGCCATCGGGATCTACCTGCATCAGTTCTGGCTCCTGTCGCTCGGCTACGGTGTGCTCGGCGGCATCGGCCTCGGCATCGGCTACATCTCGCCGGTATCGACGCTGATCAAGTGGTTCCCCGACCGCCCAGGGATGGCGACCGGCATGGCGATCATGGGCTTCGGCGGCGGCGCGATGATCGCGTCCCCGCTCTCCGTCGCCCTCATGAATTTCTATAAGTCCGGCCTCTCTCAGGGCGTCACCAAGACATTCCTGACGATGGGCATCGTGTACTTCGTGTTCATGATGTTCGGCGTCTTCACCATCCGCCTGCCCAAGCCGGGATGGCGCCCCAAAGGATTCGTCGAGCCGACGACCGGCCGGATGATCACGCGGGCCAACGTCTCGGTGAACGAGGCGATGCGCACGCCGCAGTTCTATCTCTTGTGGATCATGCTGTGCGTGAACGTCACCGCCGGCATTGGCGTCATCGAGCAGGCATCGCCGATGATCCAGGAGATGTTCCCGGGCGTCATCAAGGCGTCAGCAGCCGCGGGCTTCGTCGGATTGCTGAGCATCGCGAACATGAGCGGCCGATTCGTGTGGTCATCGTTCTCCGACGTCATTGGCCGGCGCGCGACCTATGCCACGTTCTTCGCGCTCGGCGCGGTGCTCTACTGGTGCATTCCGATCTCCGGGCACATGGGAAAGCCCTGGCTGTTCGTGCTCATTTGCGTCATCGTGCTCACGATGTACGGCGGCGGCTTCGCCACGATTCCGGCCTATCTCCGCGACATGTTCGGCACGATGCAGGTCGGCGCGATCCACGGTCGCCTACTCACGGCGTGGTCATTGGCGGGCGTGCTGGGCCCGCTCATCGTGAACCGGATTCGCGAGTCTCAGATCGCCGCGGGTGTCGCCAAAGCCGACGCGTACACGCTCAGCATGCACGTCATGACCGTGTTGCTGGTCGTCGGGTTCCTGTCGAATCTGTTCGTGCGCCCGGTCGACGAGCGGCATCACTATCGGACGGCCGCTGAACCGGCGGGGGTGCCGACATGAACAGCCAGATGACGACCCGGCTGATCATCGCGTGGAGCTTCGTCGGCATCCCGTTGATCTGGGGTGTCGCCCAGGTGGTCACGCGATCCCTGGCCCTGTTCCAATAGCGTTCGATGCGCCCTGCAGGACTTGAACCTGCGACCGTCGGATTATGAGTCCGCTGCTCTAACCAACTGAGCTAAGGGCGCGCACTCGTGGTCGAAAGATACGCACTCTCGCCGCCGAGGGCGACAAACGATTTGGCGAAGCCGGCCGCTCGCTCGGTGAGAATCCGCGCTTCGGGAAAGAGCCGACGGAGCTGCGCCGCCGTGAGCAGGCGCAGCTCCCGGAATTGCCGGTCCAACGTCGCCAGGTCGGGGCTGTTCAACAGCGCCCACGGGGTGAGCGGATAGAGCGGCCGCTGCCACCGTCTGGGAAGGTAGTGAATGAAGGGCGCCATCAGGTGTGGCTCGATAGGAAACCACCGGTTCGGCGTCTGGACATAATACGCGCGCGCCACCCGCTGCACCTCATCGGCGAACCGCCGCTGATTCTCGGCCGTGCCCAGGTGCTCGACGACCGAGTTCGAGAACGCGACATCGAACGCGTCGTCGCGAAACGGCATATCGCACGCGTCGCCGACCACCCAGGTGACGTCCGCCGGCAGGTCGGCTGGGGGCGGGAAGAGGTTGACCACGGTCAGCGTCGGGCGCACCGGGAGAAATTGCCAGTTCCACAGATCGCCGCCGACATCGAGAATGCGCGTCCGGGGACCGAGTCCAAACATCCGCGCGAACTGCGCCATCCGCCGGCGCCGAAATCGCCGTTGCAACGCGCCGTACGGATGGACGAAATCCACGGCGACGCCTATCGGGAGTCGAAGGCGTCCACGACTTCCGCGGCCGTGACCGTCGCGGCCCCCAGCTTGCCGACTTCCACGCCCGCGGCATAGTTCGCGACAATCGCCGCTTCCAGTGCCGTCGCGCCGGCCGCCAGCATGGCCGCCAGGTACGCGGACACCGTGTCGCCGGCGCCGACCACATCGTAGACGGCCTTCGCCATCGTCGGCACGTGATGGCTCGAACCGTCAGGCTCGATCAGCGCCATCCCTTTCTCGCCGAGGGTCAGCAGCATATGCTCGACGCCCAGTCGTCCGAGCGTCGCGTGCAGTGCGGCTGGCTCATCGAGCTCCACGGCCGCGCCCAGGGCATTCTCCAACTCCCGCCGGTTGGGCTTGAAGATGGTCGCCCCGCTGTAATGGAAGAAATGCCGATACTTGGGATCGACGATCACCGGGATCCCTTTCGCCTTCGCTCCGTCGATCGCCCGTCGAATGACGCGAGGGACGAGGACGCCCTTATTGTAGTCCTCGAGCACCACCGCGTCCGCATCGGCGACGGCCCGGCCGACGACATCGAGCAGCCCATCGATCTCGGTGCCTGAGATATCCTCGTCCTCTTCTTCGTCGAACCGCACGACCTGTTGTGAGCGCGCCAGGACGCGAGTCTTGGTCGTCGTGGGACGACCAACCGTACAAATCGCCCGCGGATCGGTGGGGAGCTTCTGCAGCAGATCCCGGAGCACGCCACCGGCAATGTCATCGCCGACGACCGCAACGAGCTCGCAACGCGCGCCTAACGCCACGACATTCTGCGCCACGTTGGCGGCACCGCCCAGCGCCTGCGCGCGATGACGCACGCGGACCACCGGCACCGGCGCCTCAGGGGAGATGCGATCGACGTCGCCCCGGAGATACACATCGAGCATCGCGTCGCCGACAACCGCGACGCGCATGCCGCGCGCCGCGTCGAGCAGTTCGGTGAGCCGCGGGCGAGAGATAGACGGCTGCATGCGGGTGCTAAGATAAACCCGAGCGGGATTCCCGGCACGGGGCTTGCCCAACAGTAAAGGATGCTTGCCCCGTCGCGCCTGAGCGATGCGGCGAAAATGAAAGTCTTGGGGCTGCAGAACTTCGCCCTGCTGGCGTGGAATGCCACCAGGTTCATTTTTGCGCGTCCATTCTACGCCCTTGATGTCGTCCAGCAGATGGACGCCATCGGCGTCGACTCGGTCGGCATTGTCGTTCTGACCGGCTTCTTCACTGGCATGGTGCTGGCGCTGCAATCGTCGAACAGCCTGGCGGGGTTCGGCGCGACGCTCTTCGTCGGTAGGCTCGTGAGCGCCTCGATGATCCGCGAGCTCGGCCCCGTGCTGGCGGGCCTCATGGTCGCCGGCCGCGTCGGCTCCGGCATCGCGGCCGAGATCGGCTCGATGCGCGTGACCGAGCAGATCGACGCCCTCAACACGCTCGGCACCGACCCGATCAAGAAGCTCGTCACGCCTCGCCTCGTGGCGGCGCTCATCATGGTGCCGGTGCTGACCGTAATCAATGATGTTGTTGGCATCATTGGCGGCAATGTCATCGGCTCGTTCGTGATCGGTGTGCCCAGCGCCCTCTACTGGCACACGGTCTGGCAGCAGATTGCGGCGGACGGCTTCGTGTTGCGCATCATCCCGCAAGACTTCATTCAAGGGCTCGCCAAACCTTTCATATTCGGCGGGATCATCGCCATCACCGGCTCGTTTTACGGTCTCTCGACCACGGGTGGCACCGAGGGCGTCGGCCTGAGCACGACGCGGACGGTCGTCACGGCGAGCATTAGCATCCTCGCCGTCGATTACGTCATCACACAGTTCCTGCTGACGATATTCTCATGACCAGCCCTGCCGGCGTTCGCCGAGCCATTCGTCGTGAGCTGGCGAAGGATGAACCGGAGTCGCAGTCGGGTGCCCCGGTCATCCAAATCGACCATGTGTCGCTGGCATTCGAGAACCCGGTGCTCGAAGATGTGTCGGTAGACGCCTATCAGGGCGAAACCATCGTGGTCGTCGGTGAATCGGGCACCGGCAAGTCGACGCTCCTCAAGCTGATGCTCCGGCTCCTGCGTCCGGACGAGGGGCGCGTGCTGATCAACGGTCGAGACATCAGCGAGTTGACGTTCAACGATGCGCTCGCCATCAGGAGTTGCATGGGCATGGTGTTTCAGGGGGCGGCCCTGTTCGATTCGATGAGCGTGTTCGAGAACGTCGCCTATCCGCTCCGCGAGCACACCGCGATGGAAGAAGACGAGATCGAGGGCCGGGTGCGAGAGAAGCTCGAGTTCGTCGATCTGGACCCGGCCCGCGTCATGGGGTGCCTCCCCTCCGAGCTCTCTGGCGGGATGAAAAAACGCGTCGGGATCGCCCGCGCCATGGCGAACAACGCTCCGATTATGCTCTACGACGAGCCGACGTCGGGGCTCGACCCGTTGACCACTGGCACGATCACGCGCTTGATCATGAAGCTCCAACGCGAGCTCGGCGTCACGAGCGTTGTGGTCACGCACGATATTCGCTCCGCGAACCGGATGGCGAGCGCCATCGCGCTGCTGCACAATCACCGGATCACGTTCTTCGGCACCCCCGAAGACATGGCCGCGAGCGAGGATCCGTACATCCAGGATTTCCTGGGAGGACTGTGAATCTATGAAGCGCGCGACCCGCATCTCATGGGAAGAGCTCCGTGTCGGTCTCGTCATCCTGGTCGCGGTCGCCGCCGGCGTCTTCGCGATGTTCGAGCTCGGCGAAGCCGCCAACCTGTTCACGTCGCGCTATCACCTCGTCGCCTACCTGAAGAACTCGAAGGGGTTGGTGAAAGGGGCGGCGGTCACGATCGATGGCCAGATCGCCGGCTCGATCGAAAAAATCGAGTTCCTGCCGATCTCCAATGACACGACGCGAAACCTGAAGATCACGGTCGCGATCGATCGCCGGTTGCAGCCTCAGGTCCGCGGTGACAGCCGGGCGACCCTGCAGTCGCTCGGGCTCCTCGGTGACAAGGTCTTCAACATCTCGTCGGGAACCGCGAAGTACAGCGTCCTGCAACCGGGTGACGTGGTCCCGCTCGCCGCATCGCTCGACTACGACCAGGTGATCGAGCAGGCCGGTACCGCGGTCACCGATATGGTCGCCCTCACCCAAGACCTCAAGTCGATCTCCGGGAGCATCATCAAGGGCGAGGGCACCATGGGCCAGCTCGTCACGAACCGCTCCCTCTACGACGCCTTGACCGGGACGCTCCAGCAGACGAACACGCTGCTGGCTCGCTTGCAGGACCAGCATGGGACGATCGGCCACCTGATCGACGATCCGACGCTCTATGAAAATCTGAGCTCCGCTATCGCCTCGATGGACTCGCTGACGACCGCTCTCAGCTCGCGCCAGAGCACCCTCGGTCGCCTCCTCCGCGACGACACGCTCTACAACCACATGGTGAGCGTCGCCGTCGGCGCCGACTCCTTGGTCAAGAGCGTCGAGGCCGGGAACGGGTTCGCGGGCAAGATGCTGCGCGATCAGCAGCTGTATGACCAGCTGCTCAAGGCCGTCACGGACCTGAACGGCGTCCTGGCGGACGTGAAGCGCGATCCGACGCGCTATACAAAAGGGCTGGTGCGCGTGTTCTAGAGATGATAGGGGTCGATCACAGGTCGTGTTTATTGATCGTGTGAGTGGCACGCACCCCTTATTCTTTCCCTGTGTTCATTGATCGTGTAACCGTTACTATCGAAGCCGGCACGGGCGGTTCGGGTGCGAGCTCCTTCCGCCGCGAGTTCCGCGTGCCGTTTGGTGGACCCGATGGCGGCGACGGCGGCCGCGGTGGCGACGTGTACGTCCAGGCCGACGAGAATCTCACCACGCTTTTGGACTACACATATCGCGACCGCTGGGTCGCCGAGCGTGGCGAGCACGGCATGGGGTCGAACAAGACCGGCCGATCCGGTCCAGACATCACGCTCCCGGTGCCGCCGGGTACCATAGTCGTCGACTCCACGACCGGCGAGCGGCTGGGCGAGGTCGTCGAACACGGACAGACGCTGCTCGTGGCCCACGGCGGCCGGGGCGGGAAGGGCAACGCTTTCTTCGCCACGGCGACGCACCAAAGCCCGCGCGAGTGGCAACCTGGCGAAGAGGGCGAGCACCGTACTTTGCTGTTGGAGCTCAAGCTGATCGCCGACGTGGGCTTGGTCGGCCAGCCAAATGCCGGCAAGTCCACGCTGCTGTCGGTGATCTCAGCGGCCCGCCCAAAGATCGCCGACTACCCGTTCACGACCCTCTCGCCAAACCTCGGCGTCGTCCAACTCAGCGACGGCCGCACGTTCGTCGTCGCGGATATCCCCGGCATCATCGAGGGCGCCCACGAGGGCCGCGGTCTCGGCCTCCAATTCCTGCGCCACATCGAGCGCACGCGGCTCCTGGCGTTTCTGGTTCCCATCGACGCGATGGATCTCCAGGCCGAGTACGATGGCCTCCGCACCGAGGTCGCCGCGTACTCGGCGGACCTGGCGCAGCGTCCGCACTGCGTCGTGCTCACGAAGATGGATCTCTGGGGCCCCGACCCGGCTCCGACACTCCACGCGCCGGACGCGTTCGGGATCTACCCGATCTCCGCTGCCGGGCGTACGGGCCTCGACGCGCTGCTCGCCGCTTGGTGGACACAACTCCTCGCCCAGCGCGCTTAGCGGATCTCTCGGATCCCCCGGATGTCGTGTACACGCTCGGCTCACTCGCCATACTGGACGCGCCGACGGTCACGCTCGTTGGTAGCCGCCGGGCGACCGCCTACGGCGAACGCATAGCCCGCCTGCTCGCCTCCGCATTCGTTCGCGCAGGCGTTTCGGTGATCAGCGGTCTCGCCTACGGCATTGATGTCGCAGCTCAACGCGCCGCGCTCGAAGCCGGCGGCAACGTCTGCGCGGTGCTCGGCACCGGCCTAGACGTGTTCTACCCTATCTCCCATCGCCGCGTCCAGCAGACCATCGCCGAGCGTGGACTTCTGCTATCCGAGTACGCGGCAGGAACGACGGCCCGTCAATGGCATTTCCCACAGCGAAACCGCCTCATGGCGGCCTTGGGTCAGGCGACCATTGTCATCGAGGCTGGCGAAACCAGCGGCGCTCTACTGACGGCTCAGATCGCGCTCGACCTAGGCCGCGCGGTCGGCGTCGTCCCTGGCAACATTGACTCGCCAGAGTCGCGCGGCACCAACGATCTGCTCCATCGTGACAAGGTCACTCCGGTCACAGATGTCTCGAGTGCATTGGCGCTCATCAACGCCGCGCCGTCGATGCGACATCTCGACCTCGCGCCGGACGAAGCGGCGGTCTGGCGCGCCCTGCCGGCGTCGAGCGTCGACGACCTCGTCGCCCGCACCACGCTCCCGACGCCTCGTTGCCTGGCTGCGATCGCGTCCTTGGAGCTCGCCCAAGCACTTACCGTGGGTTACGACGGCTCAATTCGACGGTGCGAAACCGGCGATATTTCATGACGTGCGTCCGCGCCACGTCTACGTCCACGTCCCATTTTGCGCCCGTCGCTGCTCGTACTGCGATTTCTCAATCGCCGTGCGCGCCAAGCTACCGGTGGCGGAATACCTCTCAGCCCTACGTACCGAGTTGGCGCTGCGCTATGGCGCCGACAGGCCGTGGCCGGTGGACACGATCTACTTGGGCGGAGGCACGCCGTCAGCCTTGGGCGCGGATGTTGGTCGCCTGATGGACCTGCTGCGCGAATTCGTGCAACCAACGTCAGGTGCCACAGGTGCCACAGGTGCCGCAGGTGCCGCAGGTGCCGCGGATTCCGAGGATGCCAAGGGTGCCGATGGTGCCGATGGTGCCGATGGTGCCAAGGGTGCCGAAGTGACACTCGAAGCGAACCCCGAGCACGTCACTCCGCGCATGGCCGCAGCATGGCGGGAAGCCGGCGTCAATCGCCTGTCCCTGGGCGCGCAGTCGTTCGACCCGAAAGTTCTAGCGTGGATGCACCGCACCCATCGCGTAGATGATATCTCACGCGCCGTAGACGCAGCGCGCAGCGCGTGTCTAGAAAACGTGTCTTTGGACCTGATCTTCGCACTCCCGCCGAAACTCGGCCGAGATTGGGAGGCAGACCTGAATCGCGCTCTCGCATTCGACCCGGCCCACATTTCGCTCTATGGCCTAACCGTGGAGCCTACCACGCCTTTGTCGCGCTGGATCGCACGTGGTGAGACCACGCCGGCCGATGACGGCGTATATGCGGGCGAGTTCTTGCGGGCCCACGCGATGGCGACGTCCGCCGGGTTCGATCACTACGAGGTGTCGAACTTCGCGCTACCTGGCCGACACTCGCGCCACAACTCGGCCTATTGGTCCGGTGCGCCCTACGCCGGACTTGGTCCATCCGCTCACGAATTCGACGGGACGACTCGTCGCTGGAACGTGTCCCCGTATGCGGCTTGGGTCTCGACGCTCGGAGCCGGCGACTATCCGATTGGCGGAGCCGAGCAGCTCACGCAAGAAAACAGGGAGACCGAACGCGTGTATTTGGGGCTAAGGACGAGGACCGGTCTTGTAATCGAACCAGGTGATGAGCCCGTAATAGACTCCTGGGAGCGGCAAAACTGGGCCGAGCGGCGCGGTCTCGGCGAAGCCGAGGTTTCCAACCGACCAGTCGAGCGGCGCGGAGCGGCCGCATCGACGCGCGGCGGAGCCGCGCGAGTCGTATTAACCGCCGATGGCTGGCTTCGTTTAGATGCATTAGCCACTGACTTGACTTATGCCAGAAGTCGTTCGTAGTTTTGAACTTATGCCATTGCCCGCGCTCAACGACCGCGAGCGTCGTATCCTTGAGGCCGTCATTCAGAGCTACGTCGAGACCGCCGAGCCCACTGGTTCGCGCAGCCTCGCCCGTCGCTTTGGTTTCGGCGTCTCGCCTGCGACGATCCGCAATACGATGAGCGACCTGGAGGAGAAGGGCTACCTGTACCACCCTCACACCTCCGCGGGCCGCGTGCCGACGGACATCGCGTACCGGATGTACGTCGACTCGCTCATGCGCCTGGCGCCGGCCTCGCTGCCGCTGCCGGAGAAAGACGACCTCATGGAACGCTTGGCCGCGGGCGGCTCGGCGATCGAAAATATTTTGCGCTGCGCCGCCCAAAGTCTTGGCCTCCTGACTCAGGAGCTCGGCATCGCGCTGGGCCCTCGCATGGACCAGACGGTGCTCGAGCGCTTGGATCTCGTCAGGCTCTCGAGCGAGCGCCTCTTGCTGGTGCTCGGTCTCCGCGGCGGCGCCATGCGCACGATTTTCGTGGAGGTCGCGGGCGCGATCGCCGACCCGGTGCTGACCGAAGTGGCGCTCGTGCTCAATGAGCGGCTCGCCGGCCTGACGCTACGAGAGATTCGCGCGTCGCTCGCCACGCGCCTGCGCGACACGGTGCCGTCCGAAGATGCGGGCCAGCTCTTGAACATCTTCGTGCAAGGCGCCGACTCGATGTTCGACGCCCCACTCGCGACCGACAATGATGTCGTGCTCGGCGCGGCGTCGGTGCTCGCCGAGCAGCCGGAGTTCGCCTCGGGCGATAGCCTCCGCCGGCTGATCGCGCTGACCGAGACGCGCCAGCATCTCTCCGAGCTGCTGCGCAAGCGCTCGATCACGGGCGGCATCACGATCACGATCGGGAATGAGAACGCCGATCCGCGACTCGACAACTTGACGATCGTGACCGCCGAGTACCGCGCGGGTCCGCTCGGTGGCGTGATCGGCGTGATCGGCCCGACGCGGATGCCGTACGAGAAGGTGATTTCGCTCGTGAGTCATACGTCGCAGATGATCTCCGCGCTGTTCGCTTGAGGACTGCTGTGGCCGATTTCTACTCCGTGCTCGGAGTAACGCGAACCGCGTCCGACGACGAGATCAAGAAAGCCTATCGCAAGCTCGCCATGCAGTATCATCCCGACCGCAACAACGGGTCGAAGGATGCCGAAGAGCAGTTCAAGGCGATCAGCGAGGCCTACGACGTCCTGCGTGATCCCAACAAGCGCGCGGTCTATGATCGCTACGGCGAGGCCGGCCTGCGGGGCGGCGGGGGTGGCGGATACCACCACGTCGACCTGTCCGAAGCGCTCAGCATGTTCATGCGCGACTTCGGAGGGCTCGGCGGGTTCTCCGATCTCTTCGGCACGGGCCGCGGACAGTCGAGTCGCACGGGCGCCGACGTCAAAGTCCAGATCGACCTCACGCTGACCGAGGTCGCCTCGGGCGTCGACAAGACGCTCACGATGAAGCTCCTCGACGCGTGCGACAAGTGTAACGGCAACGGCGCCGAGCCGGGCACGACTCCCCAACGCTGCGCGACGTGCGGTGGCAGCGGGGAAGTGCGCCGCGCCCAGCGCTCGTTCTTTGGCCAGTTCGTGAGCGTCGCGCCGTGCCCGACCTGCGGCGGCGAGGGCACGGTTGTGTCGACGCCGTGCAAGAAGTGCCGTGGCGACGGTCGCGTGCGCGCCGAGAAGACGTTGACGATCCGCGTGCCGGCGGGTGTGGCCACGGGGCAGTACATGACGCTGCGCGGCCGCGGCAACGCGGGTCCGCGCGGCGGCGAGCGCGGCGATGTCATCGCCATTTTCAACGTGCAGGATGACCCGCGGTTCGAGCGCGACGGCGATGATCTCTATAGCGAGGTCTTGGTCTCCTACCCGCAGCTCGTCTTTGGCGCGGACCTCGATGTGCCGACGGTCACGGGGACGGTCGGCCTCCGCGTGCCGCCTTCGACGCACAGCGGGCACGTGTTCAACCTCCGCGGCAAGGGGCTCCCGCGCGTCAACGCCTCGGGGACGGGTGACCTGCACGTCCGCGTGCAGCTCTGGACGCCCGACGAGCTCACGCGCGATGAGGAGGTGCTGATCCGCAAGCTCGCCGAGGTCGCGTCGAAACCCCCGCAGACTCGCGCCAAAGGGTTTTGGACGAAGATGAAAGAAGCGCTGGGCGCGTGACCTGGTTTTCGGTGCGCGTTTGGCCCGACGAGGCCACGCGCGACGCCGTGACGCAGATGCTGTTCGATCACGGTTGCGCGGCGCTCCAAGACGATGGCCCGTCGATCGTCACGTGCTTTCCCGAAGAAGAGATCGCGGCGCTCCGGGCGGCGATTGCACCAGACGTCCGAGTCGAGATCACACCGATCGCGGACGTTGACTGGTCGGAGCGCTGGAAGGACCAGCTCCGCGCACACAATATCGGTGCCCTGACGATTGCCCCGCCATGGCTTGCGACCCCGGGTGCCATTGTCATTGAGCCGGCGATGGCCTTCGGCACCGGCGATCATCCTACGACGCGTGGCGTGCTGCACCTGATGCAGCAGGTGATCCGCCGTGGCGACTTGGTCGCTGACCTCGGCGCCGGCAGCGCAATCCTCTCGATCGCCGCTGCCAAGCTCGGTGCCAGGCATGTCGCGGCGATTGAGATAGACGTCGAAGCAATCAGCAATGCGGAGCTCAACGTGCGACAGAACAGCGTCGACGACTGTGTGCAAGTCCTCCAAGGCGACGCCGCGCTATTGCTCCCATTGCTCGCGCCAGTTCGCGTTGTTCTTGCCAATATCATCTCGTCCGTCCTCGTCGAGCTGCTGCCGGTGATGGACGCGAGTCTCAGCGAGGATGGCGCGATGATCGTAAGCGGTGTGTTGCGCGCGGAGCGCGCACACATGCTGTCCGTATTCAATGCCGCCGGCTGGCTGCTGACCGATGAGACCGCCGAGGCGGAGTGGTGGAGCGCGAGCCTCGAGCGAACCTCATGATCGGCCTATTCACCCAGGGCCCATTCACCGTCGGCGAGACGGTTACCGTCGAGGACGCAGCGACCCACCACCTGCGCGTGCGCCGCGCCACGATGGGCAACGCGATCGTGCTCTACGATGGCGCGGGCACAACGGCCGAAGGCCAGCTGACGCTGCTGACGACCCATCGGGCCGTGGTCTCGATCACCTCCGTCCGCCATATCGACGCGCCGCCAGCGATACACCTGCTCGTACCGATCGCCGACCGCGATCGGATGCTCTGGCTGGCCGAGAAGGCCACAGAGCTGGGACTCACGTCGTGGCGCGCCGTGAACTGGCGTCGCTCTCGCAGCGTGTCGCCACGCGGCGAGGGCCCGTCGTTCGCCGCCAAGGTCCACGCACGGATGTGCGCCGCCGTCGAGCAATCCGGCAACCCGTGGCTGCCGACGGTCGAGCCGGACGTCGACCCAGCTGCAGCGGCAACCGAATCCTTAAATACCCGTTACGTGCTGACCGCGGGCGCCCCACCGATGTCGGGCCCGCTCACGGCGCCGGTCACGCTCGCCCTCGGCCCCGAGGGTGGAATCGAGGACGACGAGGCGGCACTCTTCGAGCGCTCCGGCTTCACCCCGGTATCCGTCGGAGCACACACGTTACGGTTCGAGACCGCCGGCGTCGTCGCCCTCGGCCTCGCCCGCGCCCTGCTGGAGCACACGCGATGAGTGAACTGAGGGAGTCCGCGCATGCGGACTCCGGTCCAACCGACCAGTCGAGCGACGCGCAGCGGAGCATCGACGCGCCGCGGAGCGGCGTGACTTGCCTGTTCTGCCGGATCGTGCGCCACGAGATCCCGGCAAAGATCGTCAGCGAGACCCCGGACACGATCGCCTTCCGCGACATCAACCCGCAGGCGCCGCAGCACATTCTCGTCATCCCGCGCCGTCACGTCGCGAATCTGAACGCGCTCGATGACCCAGCGTTGGTCGGCAAGCTCGCCGCCGCCGCGACGGATATCGCCCGCAAGGAAGGCTTCGCCGACAGCGGGTATCGCATCGTGATCAACACGCTCGCCGACGGCGGCCAAACGGTCGACCACCTCCACCTGCACCTACTCGGCGGCCGCCACATGAAGTGGCCGCCGGGCTAGGCTAGATGTGCATAAGTACTGATATATGTTTGACAACAGCTTCTATTACAGTTATTATCTGTAATAATATCTGATGTTAAATATATGTCTCATATGCTTTTTCGCGCACCAAGACTAGACGAACACGAGCGTCGCGTCGTTGAGCAGATCGAGGAACTGAAGCGGTCCCTCCAGTACGCGCTCGGAACATCACCGAAGCGCTGGCAGGGATTGCTGCGTCGTAGTTCCCTGGCGCGTGCCGTTCGTGGATCGAACAGCATAGAGGGCTACAACGTCACAGTCGATGATGCGATCGCCGTCGCAGAAGGCGAAGCCCCATTGGATGCAACCGACGAGGCGCGGGCGGCGGTGGAGGGATATCAGTCCGCCATGACGTACGTTCTCCAGCTCGCTGACGATCCTCACTTCACCTACTCGCCAGATCTCGTTCGCAGCCTGCATTTCATGATGCTGCAGCACGATCTGTCGAAGCATCCCGGCAAATGGAGGCCGGGCCCGATCTACGTTCATGATGATGAGCGGCGCGTCGTTGTCTATGAGGCCCCGGACGCCGCCCTCGTACCCGAACTCGTACGGGAGTTGCTTGTCCAACTCGAAGCAGCTCGCGAGCCAAACCGACCGCCCATGGTCGCTGCCGCGATGGGCCACCTCAATCTCGTAATGATCCATCCATTCAGTGACGGGAATGGACGAATGGCGCGGTGTCTCCAGACGTTGATCCTGGCGCGTACAGGAACGTTGGCTCCCCAATTCTGCAGCATTGAGGAGTATCTCGGTCACAACACCCGTGCATACTATGATGTCTTGGCGGAAGTCGGTGGTGGCGCGTGGCATCCGGAGCGGGATGCGGGGCCGTGGATCCGGTTCTGTCTGACGGCCCACTTTCAGCAGGCGATGACTCTCTTGCGCCGGAGTCGCGAACTCTCGCGACTATGGAATTTGGTGGAAGAAGAAGTCCGCTTATCCGGCCTCCCGGAGAGAGTGATTTACGCCGTGGCTGAAGCGGCGCTCGGAATTCGCGTACGAAACGCAACGTATCGAGGGATCGCCGAAGTCTCAGAGCAGATTGCGAGTCGTGATCTCAAGTCCGCGGTGGATGCGGGATTCTTGATTGCGACCGGAGAGCGCCGCGGCCGCTACTACGGGGCGTCCGATCGGCTGCGGGCACTGAGAGAGAAGACACGCGAGACGAAGTCGCTCGAGGATCCGTTCGACTCGCGCCGAATTGACGATGCGCCGTTTCTGCCAGGCCTCGAGAACGCCCGCTAAATCGTCATCAAAACCAATTCCGGCCGCGACCCGATGCGCATAGGAATGCCCGAATTCCCGAGCCCGCGACTGACGTACATCGCATGCCCATTGGGCGCAGCGTACCAGCCTTTGACATAGGGCCCGCTGCCCTCGGGCACAAAGACGGCGAGCCCGAACGGTGCGATCTGCCCACCGTGCGTATGGCCAGACAGCACGAGCGCGGGCCGGGTGGCCGCTTGCGCCACGGCGTCGAACGTGACCGGACAATGGGACATCACGATGGTTCTCGCGGGACCGGACGGCAGCCGCTGCAGCATCCCGTAATCAGGCAAGCCAGCTCGCCAGTCATCGAGGCCAACGAGATCGACGGGCGCGCCGCCGATGTCGAGCCTCAGCGCATCATTGACGAGCAGTCGCACACCCGCGTGCTCGTAATGCCGCTTGAGTGCACCGAGATCGCAAAGGCCCTGGTACTCCCAGTTGCCGAGCGTCGCGTACTTGCCGAGCGGCGCCTCGAGCGCGCCGTAGAAGTCGACGTGATGCTCACGCCCCCGCTGATCCACGGCGTCGCCGGCAATCGCGATGACGTCGGGCTTGAATCCCCGAACGGCCGCAATCAACCGTTTGCCTTCGACATAGTCGTGCGGCGAGTGCATGTCCGTCAGTAGCGCGAGCCGCAACGGCGGCGCTCCGGGTGCCATCGGATGCCCGTGGGTCGTCACCTCCAGCTCGTTGGAGGAGGCGCCGTACAGGGCGCCCAGCGCTCCGGCCGTTCCGAGCGCGGCCGTGCCCAGGAAGCGCCGTCGTGACAGATCAGGCATACGGGGAATAATAGCTTGACATGCGTTCTCGGAACTGATTTATTTCAAGGCAGTTAGGTCACTTTATCAAATAGGGGAATTGCGTTTGTCAGAAGTAATTATCCACGACGACGAGAACTTTGAACGCGCCTTGAAGCGCTTCAAGAAGAAGTGCGAGAAGGCGGGCATTCTTTCAGACCTCCGGAAGCACCGGCACTATGAGAAGCCGAGCGAGCGCCGCAAGCGTAAGATGAACGCGGCGATGCGCAAAAACCGGCGGACTCGGCACGCCTGAGGCGCGCGTGGCCGAGCTAACGGCGCGGCTACAATCGGATCTGAACGCCGCGCGCAAAGCGCAGGACAAACCAGGGACGTTGCTCTTGAGCACGACCCTGGCTGACATTAAGAACCGCCGAATCGAGCTGGGCCGTGACCCTAGCGACGATGAGGTGGTTGACGTGCTGCGCAAAGGCATCAAGAAACGCCGCGAGGCGATCGAGCTGTACGATAAAGGCGGGCGACCGGAGCTCGCCGAGAAGGAGCGCGTCGAGGTCCGCTCTCTCGAGAAGTACCTGCCCGCGCAGGTCGACCCGGCCGAGCTGCGTGAGGCCATACGGGCCGCGATCGCGGCTGGCGCGACGAATATCGGGGCGGTGATGGGCAAGGTGGTGCCGCAGTTCAAGGGACGCGCCGAGGGCAGCGTCCTCTCCGCCATTGCGCGCGAGGAGCTCGCCGCCCGGGGGTGAACGCCCATGCGCTGGGCGTGCTGGAGCTGCCGCGCGTCCTCGACCTTGTCGCCCAGCGCGCGACGTCGGACCTCGGCGCCGCCCGCATACGCCGAGCCTCGACCAGCCCTGATCGTTCATGGATCGAGCGCGAGCAAACCCGCATCGTCGCCGTTCGGGCACTCATCACCTCCGACGATCCCTGGTCGCCGGAACCCATCCCGGACCTCACGTCCGCACTGGCTCGCCTTCGCATCGAAGGCACGAGTTGGTCGGGCGCTGAGCTCCTGTCCGGCGCAGTGCTCCTCGCATCGTCGCGGCGCACGCGAGATGCGCTGCGCGAAGCGCGTGTCATACTAGCCGATTTCGCCGAACGGATGGTCGTGGCGCCAGACCAAGAAAAATCAATCAGTCGTGCCATAGATGAAGATGGGACCGTACGCGATGGTGCCTCGCCGCTGCTTGCCAGACTTCGCCGAGATCTCAAGGGCGCACAGAATGAGCTGATCCGCTTGCTGGAGCGGATCATGTCGCGCTTGGATCCTGGCCAACAGGTCGCCGACGGCTCGGTGACGATGCGCAACGGCCGCTACGTCATCCCGGTCCGCCGCGGCGGCCAGGTGTCGGTCGGCGGGATCGTGCACGACACGTCGTCGACCGGCGCGACGTTGTTCGTCGAACCGCCAGCCGCGGTAGAAGCCGGAAACCGCATCCGCGAGATGGAGGCCGAAGAAGCGCGCGAGGTCGAACGCGTGCTTCGTGAGCTGACGGATGCGTTGCGACCGCTACATGCCGCGCTCGTCGATGCGCTCGACGCGCTCGTGGAGCTCGACACCCTGGCGGCCCGCGCGCGCTACGCGATCGACTTCAACTGTGCGACCCCGGATCTGGCAGAACCCGAATCTGGGATGACCATCCGCGACGGCCGCCATCCGTTGCTACTGGCACAGGGGATCCCCGTCGTCCCGTTCGACCTCGAGATGGCCCCGAACGAGCGCACGCTACTGCTGTCGGGCCCGAACACCGGTGGGAAAACCGTGCTGCTCAAATCCGTCGGCCTGTTCTCGGCGATGGTCAGCACCGGACTCCCGGCGCCTGTGGGCCCGGAGAGCCGCGTCCCGCTCTACGACGAGATCTTCGCCGATATCGGCGATGAGCAGTCGATCGCCGCGAGCCTTTCGACATTCAGCGCGCACGTCAAGAACTTGGGCGACATATTGGCGCATGCCACCGCGCGCTCCCTCGTGCTGATCGACGAGCTCGGTTCCGGCACCGACCCCATCGAGGGCGCCGCGCTCGGCGGCGCCGTTCTCGAGGATCTCACGGGCCGCGGGACGATGACGCTCGCCACGACGCACCTGGGCGCGCTCAAGGACCTCGCCTCCGAGGTCTCTGGTGTGGTCAACGCGTCGTTGCAGTTCGACGTCGCCAAGCTCGAGCCGACCTATCGCTTGCAAAAGGGCGTGCCCGGTCGCTCGTACGGCCTGAGCATTGCCCGGCGGTTGCACCTCCCGGACGCCGTGCTGGCCCGCGCCGAGGAGCGCGTGCCGCGCGCCGAGCGCGACGTCGACGCCCTGCTCGCGGATCTCGAGCGCCGGGACGCGATGCTCGCCGAGCAAGAGGCCCACGCGGCCGAGCTGATCGCCGGCGCCGAGTCCCGCTTCTCGCGCCTCGAATCCCGCGAGCACACCGTGCGCGAACGTGAGCGCGATATCTCACGGCGTGCCCACGAAGACGCGCGCCAATATATCCTCCGCGCCCGCCGCGAAATCGACCGCGTGGTCTCCGAGCTGCGCGCGGGCGCAACGCCCGACGCGATCCGCTCGGCGCGCCGACAAATCGAGTCGCTTGCCACGGCCCACGCCGACGCCACTGCCGACACCACTGCCCACGCTGAAGCCACTGCCCACGCCGAATTGCCGCCCGATGTCTCACCGGCTACCCGCCCTGGCGTTGGATCCTGGGTGGAGCTTGGCACGCTAGGCGGTCGCCTGGGCCGAGTCCTGGAGCTACGTCATGCTGATGCGGTAGTAGCCGTAGGCTCGCTCAAGATGACGGTGCCGGTCGACACGCTGAAGCCATCGCGCCAGACGGCGCCGGTAGAGTCAGTGCCGACGCTAGCCGACATCCCAGAAGCGATGGCGGCCCCCGAGATCGACCTGCGAGGAATGCGAGCAGACGAAGCCGAGGAGCGTGTGATGTACGCCTTGGACGCCGCAATCCGCGCCGACCTCCCGTCGCTCCGCGTAATCCACGGAAAGGGCACAGGCGCACTCCGCGAGCGCGTGGCGGAGATGCTCCGCAAAGATTCTCGCGTCAAGCACTTCCGCCTCGGCGCCTGGAACGAGGGTGGCGCGGGCGTGACGATCGCGGAGCTCACGTGACGCGCGAGGAAGTGAGGGAACGCGTCCGCGAGGCCTCGGATATCGTTCAGATCATCGGCGAGTCGGTCTCACTCAAACGCCAGGGCAACACGTACCGCGGCCCATGCCCATTTCACAATGGGAAGGATCGGAATTTCACGGTCTGGCCAAAGTCCGGCGTCTACAAGTGCTTCGTGTGCCACGAAAGCGGCGATGTCTTCAGCTTTCTGCAGAAGCGCCTCGGGATGGATTTCCCGACCGCTCTGAAAACCGTCGCCGAGAAATCGGGCATCGACATCCCGCGCTCGGATCCACACGGCTCGGCGGCCCCGGATCATCG
Organism: Gemmatimonadaceae bacterium; assembly: GCA_035570055.1. Lineage (GTDB taxonomy): Bacteria > Gemmatimonadota > Gemmatimonadetes > Gemmatimonadales > Gemmatimonadaceae > DASRDS01. The sequence continues at coordinate 21,217 of DATMLM010000082.1, read as the reverse complement.
CGAGCCACTCTGGGAGACGCTCGCCGTCGCCGCGGACCATTTCTCACGACTGCTGTGGGATGATCCGGCCGCCGAGGCGGCCCGCGCGTATTTGGCGTCGCGCCAGATCGATCGCGCCACGGCCGACCGGTTCGGCCTTGGATACGCGGCCGACGGCGAACGGGTGTTGTCCCACCTCCGAAGCCTCGGCGTCGATGATGCGCGGCTGACCGAGGTCGGTCTCCGCACGGTCGGGGATGAGGAGCGGAAGCCGGCCCCGCGCTTCTGGCACCGTCTCATGATCCCGATCCACGATGCCTCGGGACATGTCGTGGGGTTCGGCGGCCGGACGCTCGGCGCCGCAAAACCCAAATATCTCAACTCGCCCGATTCACCGATCTTCTCGAAGAGCAAGCTGTTATATGGGTTCTACGCCGCAAAGCTCGCTATGCGGCGAGAAGCCAAGGCCATCCTGGTCGAGGGGTACTTCGACCTCATTCGTGTCGCCACGGCGGGGATCGACTATGTGGTCGCTTCCATGGGGACGGCGTTGACGGAGGCCCAGGCCCAGTTGCTGGCGCGTTACACTCGGCAAGTCATGATCGCGTATGACAGCGATCGTCCAGGTCTCGAAGCCACTTTTCGTTCCGCCGATGCGTTGCTGGAGCATGGCGTTCGGGTCCGCGTCGTGACATTGCCGCCTGGAGAGGACCCGGACAGCTTCGTCGCGAAGCACTCTCGCGCGGATTTCGAGGCTCAACTCGCTCAGGCCCTCGACGTATTCGATCGGAAGGTGCAACTTGCGGAACGCGGCGGATGGTTTGCCGATCTTGGCAAGAAGCGCCGCGCTATCGACAAGTTGTTGCCGACCATTCGCGTGACGGCTGACCCAATCACTCAACAACTCTACGTTGGCCGACTGGCCGAGGCATCAGGCGTGAGCGCCGATGTCTTGTGGCGCGAGATCGGCGTGACCCCTGACCCAGTAACGGTCCCGCGCCAGAATCCTCCTCGCGCACAGCGCTCGTCGCCAAAGGTGCGGGCAGGATCGATCGCCGGTCTCAACGCGGAGCGTTGGCTCGTCCAGTATCTCCTCGCCGCCCGCTCGCTGTTGGAGTCCGTGATGCCCCGCGTCGAGGTCTCCATGCTGCGCGATCCGGCGTCCCGGGCCATTTACGGCGCGCTTCGCGCCGCTGGACCGGACGCGACCTTGGACGAGCTGACGAAGAATTTGTCGCCCGATGAGATCGCGCTGGTGCAAGAGATGCAGGCAAAGGGGACGATGGGCGCCAACCCGACCCTCGCGGTCGAGCAATGCATCGCCAAACTCCGGGATCGAGACCTCAAGGAGCAATCGCGCGAGATCAACGAGAAGATCAAGTACGCGAGTGAGGCGCAGAAGACCGAATTGACGAGAGAGAAAATGGAATCATCCAAACGGAGGCGTGGTGCACCCTGATGTCGTTGCGCTGCTCGCGCTACAGGCCGACGATGCGGCGATCCTGGAGCTCGAGGAGCGGATGGCGGCGCTCGAGCCGCGCACGAAGGCGCTCGACGAGGCCCGCCGCAAGGCGGCCGACGCGGCGCAGCGGTCGCGCTCGGCGGTCGACGATGAGGAGAAGCGCCGTCGCGACCTCCACACGCGCATCACCCAGCACAAGCAGCTGCACGAGCGCAACGTCGCGCAGCTCGATGCGGTGAAGAAGGTGAAGGAGGCCACCGCGGCCATGTCCCAGGTCGAGCAGGCGCGGCGCATCCTCGCCGAGGAGGAGAGCGAGCTCGCGACGTTGTCGCGCCGGATCACCGAGCTCACCACCGCCCGCGACAACCACGAGAACGCGCTCGAGGATCTCGACCACCGGCACGCCGAGGATCGGGCGTCGATCGCATCGCAGCGCGCCGAGATCGAGGCCGCGTTGACGACCGCGCGCGCCGCGCGATCGGACAAGGCCGCCGGCGTCGATCGGCCACTCCTCGCGAAGTACGACCGCATCCGATCGGCCCGAAAGCGGGGCGCCTTGTTTTCGCTGCGCGGCCCATCGTGCGGGAACTGCGACACGAGCGTGCCGATGCAGCGCCGGAACATCATGGCCGCGCGCGGCAACATCGAGGTGTGCGAGACCTGCGGTGTGCTCCTCTATGCCGACGTGGCGTCGGAAGAAGGAGCCGCCTAGCTTCCGCGCGTGATACGCCCCACCCGCTGGATCTTCCCCGAGCGAGCCGACGACGCCGCGGCGCTGGCGCTCTCGACTCAGCTCCACCTGCCGATCTCGGTCTGTCGGCTGCTCTGTGCCCGCGGGTTCTCGGATCCGGAGTCCGCGAAACGCTTTCTCCGTCCTCGCTTCGAGCAGCTGCACGCGCCGTCGTTGATGTTGGACCTCGATGCGGCAGTCGATCGCATCGCCCTCGCGATCTCCCGCGAGGAGCAGATCCTGGTCCATGGCGATTACGATGTCGATGGCATGACGTCGACTTCGTTGTTGTACCGTACGCTCCGCTCATTCGGCGCGAGAGTCACCCCGTTTATCCCGCATCGTCTCCGCGACGGCTATGACTTGGGCGCCGCGGGAGTAGCGGCTGCCCGCGAAGCGGGCGCGGCACTGGTCATCACCGCGGACTGCGGGACGAACGCGCACGCCGCTGTCGATGCCCTGAGTCAATCCGGCATTGATGTCATCATCAGCGATCATCACCTGCCGACTCGGCCGGTCCCGGATTGCTTGGCTGTCCTCAACCCTCGTCGCCCCGGTTGCGGCTACCCGGACAAGGACCTCGCGGCTGCCGGTGTCGCATTCAAGCTGATGCTGGCCCTGGCGGCCAAGCTGGGCAAATCCCCGGGCCCGGTATTCGCGCACTTGGATCTCGTCGCGCTCGCAACGGTGGCCGACGTCGCGCCTCTACGTGGCGAAAACCGCGTGTTCGTTCGCTATGGCCTCCGGCTGATGGCCGAGAGTCCAAACGTCGGTCTCCGGGCGCTCGTCCAATCGTCGGGACTCAAAGACAAGCCGATCACGACGGGCCGCGTGGGGTTTATCCTGGCCCCCAGACTAAACGCCGTCGGCCGCCTAGATAGAGGTCTTCGTGGAGTCGAGCTGCTGACCACAGACCACGAAGCCGACGCCCACCGCATCGCGCGAGAGCTGGAAGAGCTGAATCGCCGCCGCCAAGAGATCGACCGGGCGACCCTGGTCCACGCGCACGAAAAACTGGACGCGCTCGACTTGGACTCGACGTACGGGATCGTGCTGGCGAACGAGGGTTGGCACCCGGGCGTGATTGGCATCGTCGCTTCGCGCATCGTCGAAGAGACGGGCCGCCCGACGGTCATGATCGCCCTCGACGGCGACACCGGAAAGGGATCCGGCCGCTCGATCCCGAGCTTCGACCTGCACGGCGCGCTCGGCGCGTGCGCGGATCTCTTGGAGCGCTACGGCGGCCACCGCGCCGCCGCGGGCGTGACGATCGCCCGACACAACGTCGACGCATTCGCCGAGCGATTCAACGAGGTGGCGCGCGCCCGCCTGACGCCCGAGGATCTCGCGTCGACGGTCTACGTCGACCTCGAGGTGCCGATCGACGACATCACGCGCGACCTCGAAGCGCTCCTGCGGCACTTCGAGCCGTTCGGCATTGGCAACCCCGCGCCCGCGCTGCTCGCTCGCGGCGTGCGCCTCATCGGCCCCGCGCGCGCCGTCTCGCAGGATGGCCTCAAGCTGCGCTTGGCGACGACGCGCGGCGAGCTCGACGCGATTGCCTGGAATTCCGCGCACCGGGCCGCCGAGCTCTCGGGCGAGCACCCGATCGACCTGGTCTTCCGCGTCGAGCGCGACGACTGGCAAGGGTACGATCGCGTGCAGGCGAAGATCACCGACTTCGCCAGTGAGAATAGTCGCGGGTGAGTGGCGAGGTCGCGTGATCGCCGCTCCGCCAGGCGACGCCGTGCGGCCGACCACGGACCGCGTGCGCGAGGCGTGGATGAGTATCGTCCACCCATGGCTCCCTGGCGCCCGCGTCATCGACCTCTTCGCCGGCTCCGGCGCCCTCGGCCTCGAAGCCCTGTCCCGCGGCGCTCGTTCCTGCGACTTCGTCGAATCGTCCGCGAAAAGTCTTGTGGCGCTTCGCGCCAACATCGACAAACTCGGCGCGGGCGATCGCTCGCAGGTCCACCGGTCCGACGCGCTCCGTTTCACCTCGGCACTCGCCTCGGACGCGTTCGACGTCGCGTTCGCCGACCCCCCGTACAATCAGGGTCTAGCGGCTGCCCTAGCGGAGCTGTGGTTGAAAATGAGGTTCGCGGGGGTGCTGGGGGTTGAACACGCGGCACGCGAAGCGTTGCCGCCGAGTGGTGACACAAGGCGATACGGGACCACCGCAATCACTTTCTACGGACTGCTCCGATGAACGTCACGGGCATTTACGCTGGCAGCTTCGACCCGATCACTCGGGGCCACGAAGACTTGATGCGACGGAGCCTCGAATTCGTGGACCGCTTGGTCGTCGCGGTCGCCGTGAACTCGTCGAAGCAACCGCTGTTCACGATCGAGGAACGCCTGGAGTTGATCCGGGCGGCCGTCGCCGACGAGCCACGGATCGAGGTCCGCCAATTCCCGGGGCTCTTGGTCGACTTCGCCACGTCGGTTGGAGCACGGATCGTGATCCGGGGTCTAAGGGCGGTAAGCGATTTCGAGTACGAGTTTCAGATGGCGCTCATGAACCGGCACTTATCCGGGCACTTAGAGACGGTTTTCATGGTTCCTTCACTGGATATGACCTACGTCAGCTCCAGTATCGTCCGCGAGGTCGCCCGCTACGGTGGCGACGTCTCGGCGCTCGTGCACCCTCGCGTGGCCGAGGCCATGCGGCGCAAGTTCGCCCGGTGACAGTCGCCGAAGCTGCCCTTTCTGCGTCGACGTTCCTCGCCGACGTCTGCTTACGTGCCGCCCGTACGGCGCGAACGATCGTGTTCCCGGAAAGCGCGGACCCTCGCACCTTGGAGGCCGTCCGGACACTCCTCGCCGACCACGTCGTCGAACCGATCCTGATTCTGGACCCGGCTCACCGAGATACCTGGGCAGCCGCGCGCAGCGCGGCGCGCGCCATCGACCCGTGCCGAGACCCACGACGCGAGCAAGCCGCCGACTGGCTCGCCGCCTCTCCGCGCGCCGCAAAGCTGTCCCCGGATGACATCAAGAAGCTCGCCGTCACCCCCCTGTACTTCGCCGATGCCTTGGTAAGGGCCGGCGATGCCCATGGCTGCGTCGCTGGGGCGGTGCATACGACGGCCGATGTCGTCAGGGCCGCCCTCCGCATGATCGGCCCGGCGCCGAACGTCACCACCGTCTCGAGCGCCTTCTATATGGTGCTGCCCGACGGCCGGATCCTGACGTTCACCGACTGCGCCGTCGTCCCGCTCCCAACCGACGCCCAGCTGGCCGACTCGGCCGAGGCGGCGGCCGACGACCGTCGTCGTATCGTCGGCGACGTGCCAAAGGTGGCATTCCTCTCATACAGCACGCGCGGCAGCGCCGGCGGCAAATCCGTCGAGCGCGTCCGCCGCGCGGTCGCGCTGCTCCAGGCACGCCGCCCCGATCTGGCGATCGACGGCGAGCTGCAGGCCGACGCCGCCCTCGTCCCCGAGGTCGCGCGGCGCAAGGTCGGTGCCGATGGGGGTCGGGTAGCCGGCGCGGCGAACGTGCTCGTGTTCCCATCGCTCGACGCCGGCAACATTGCCTACAAACTGGTCGAACGCCTGGCCTCCGCGGTCGCGGTGGGGCCGATCTTGCAAGGACTCGCGCGGCCCTGCTCCGATCTCTCGCGCGGGGCGGGTCCGCATGACATTATCAATGTGGCGGCGATTACCGCGCTGCAAGCCACGACGTTGGGAGAGCCGACATGAGTTTTTCGATCACGAAGCACGGAGAGGTTGTTGTGGTCGACGTAGAGGGTCAGTTGATCGTGGGCAATCGTCAGGAACTGAAACAGAAGGTTCTCGATGAGCTCGAGAAGGGCGAGCGGAAGTTTCTGATCGACTTCACGCGCACCGGCTACATCGACAGCTCCGGGCTCGGCGTGCTCGTGTCGCTGTCCAAGAAGATTCGCGAGCAGGGCGGGGAGCTGCGGCTCGCGAACTTGAACGATGACCTCAAGACGTTGTTCGAGCTCACGAAGCTCGACACGTTGTTTCAGATCGCCGACACGCGGGAACGCGGGCTCCAAAGCTTTTAATGGCTCGCGCCCGGGATCCACTCGATTCCATGCGCGTCGTGATCGAGCTGGAAGTCCCGAACGATGTCCGGAACATCGAACAGATCGTGGAGCTCGTGAGTCGTCAGATTCGCGAGCTCGACTTTCCGGCGCGCGCCTGCTCGCTGAACATCCCGGTCGCGCTCTCGGAAGCGCTGTCCAACGCCATGCTGCGTGGCAACGCGGATGACAGCGCGAAGCACGTCCGGGTGCGCGCCCTCGTCGACAAAGCCGCCCTCGTGCTCGAGATCACCGACGAGGGCGTCGGGTTCGACCTCGACCGTTGCACCCGCGACCCGACCACGCCCGAGAACGTCGTGCGCGAGGACGGGCGTGGCCTCTATCTCATGCACCAGCTGATGGACCGCGTCGAGCGCTATACCGACGGCGGCAACGTCGTGCGCCTCACGCTGAAGCGCCCGTGAGAGAGCAGGATCTGGGGGTCGTGCTCACGGCCTTCACCGACAGCACCCACTGCGCCGCGTCGGTGTGGACGCAGTCGGACCCGTCCCGCCCACTCGTCCTCCTGGCCGCGTCACCGTCGACACCCGCGCCGCCGCCGTTGGACCAGTTGCCGGTCAGCGCCGAGCCGGCTGCGCTGTCTCCTGACCAGCTGATCGCGCGCGTCCCTTCCGCCAAGCGCGCATGGCTCGTCGTTGGCCCGGCGAAGTCAGCCGATCTGCCGCTCAAGCAGTTGTTGCGGTTCCTCGCTCCAGTGGTGTCGCAGATCCTCAAGACCGCCACCGAAGTCGAGCACGCGGCGGTCGAGCTGGCCGAGCGCTATGAGGAGATCAACCTCCTCTACACGATCAGCGAGATCTTGGGCCGCACGGTCCGCCTCGAGGAAGCCGCGGCCACGATCCTCAAGGAGATCTCCGAGACGGTCGGCGCGCGCCGGGCCTCGATCCTCGTGCACGACCGCGTCACGGACACGCTGCAAGTGGTCGCCGCCATTGGCGTCCGCGCCGAAGACGCGCCGCCGATCGCGGCCGAAGACCCATGTAGCGTCTCCGCGCGCGTCTTCCGCACGCAACACCCGCTGATCGTCGACGGCGACGAAATGCCCTGCGATGCCGAAGCGGGCTACCGCCGCGGGATGATGCTCTCCGTCCCGATCATGTGGACCGCCCCCGACGGCGGTGAGCCACTCGGCGTCGTCAATCTCTCGGACCGCGGCTCCGGCAACCCGTTCAGCGCCGGCGACCAAAAACTCGTCGCCGCGATCGCCACACAAATCGGCACGGCGATCCAGAACACTCGCCTGGTGCGCGCCTCGCTGAATCAGCAGCGCCTCGTCCAAGAGATGCAGCTGGCCCACGATCTCCAGATGCACCTGCTGCCCTCGGTGAACGCTGTGGCCCCGGAAGCCGACGTTGCCGCGCGCGTATCACCAGCCGAGAGCGTGGGCGGCGACTTCTACAACCTGTTCCGCTTGGGCGCCGGCAACACGGGTGCGATGATCGGCGACGTCTCGAGCCACGGCTATCGCGCCGCGCTCATCATGGCCTTGGCGATGAGCGCCTCAGCGATCCACGCCCAGACGACACTCGATCCTGCCGAGGCGCTGCGCTCCTTGCTACTGTCATTGCAAGACGAGCTGTCCAGCACCGAGATGTTCATTACGGTGTTCTACGGCGTCGTTGACCGCGTACGCGGCGAGTTGCGCTACGCGAACGCCGGCCACCCTCACGCCTTTATCGTCCGCGGCTCCGGCACGGTCGAACGCCTCGACGCGCTCGACCCGCCCCTTGGCCTGGGGATCGGCGCTCCGTCCGGCGCCACCCGCCCATGGTCGCGTCGCGAAGACTTGCTGGTCCTCTTCACCGACGGCGTGAGCGACGCCCGCAACCGCGCCGACGTCCGCCTCGGCGAACAAGCCGTGCTCGACACAGTGCTCGCGCACCGCGACCTCCCGCCAGCCGAGATCGTCGACCGCATCCACGAGCGCGTCACGAGCCACCGCGGCGATGTACCACTGCGCGACGACCTGACGCTAGTCGTCCTGCGCAGTTGAGCCGCCGACTCGGCCAGCACTTTCTCACCGATCGACACGCCTTAGCGCGTATCGCAGACGCCCTCGCACTCACAGGGTCCGAGACCGTCATCGAAATCGGCCCTGGTCGCGGCGCCCTCACCGAACTTCTGCTAGCCCGTGCCGCCCGCGTCGTGGCCATAGAGCTCGATGATACGCTCGTCGCGCACTTGCACTCCCGTTTCGCCGGAGACCCTCGCCTCACCGTCGTTGCGGCCGACGTTCTCGATGTCGCGCTCGCCGGCGCAGCCAGCGGCGCACCATTCGTGCTGGCCGGCAACGTCCCGTATTACATCACGACCCCAATTCTCTTCCACGCACTAGAGCCCCCGATGCCCGAGCGCTCGGTATTTCTGGTGCAAAAAGAGGTGGCCGAACGCGTAGTAGCCGAACCGGGCTCGAAGATCTACGGCGCTCTCTCAGTGAACGTCCAAGCTCTCGCCGTGCCGCGTCTCGTAGCCAAAGTACCGCCTGCCGCTTTCTCCCCACCTCCAAAGGTCGAGTCGGCGATCCTCGCCATGGAGCCCCTTGCCGAGCCTCTGATCACCGCAGCCGAGCAATCGGGTTTCTCCGAGATGGTCATCGCGGCCTTCGGTCTGCGTCGCAAGCAAATGCGTCGTGTCGTGCGCACGCTGGCCGACTTGTTACCGGACGCCGCGAACCAAATACTCAACGGTGCGGGAATTGACGCCGAGTCACGCCCCGAGACGCTCACACCCGGGAAATTCGTTTCGCTGTATCGGCAGCTTGCCAATGTATCCACATGAGACTACATTGCAACACATCATGAACGCCGGTATCCGGGAGCTCAAAGCGAATTTGAGCCGCTATCTGAAGCAGGTGGCGAAGGGTCGGATCGTGCTCGTCACTGACCGCGGTCGCGTCGTCGCCGAGTTGCGTGCGCCGGGAGGATCTAGCGCATCCGAGTTGCGTTGGCAGGAAATGGTCGCATCGGGCGCAATCCGGCCGGCGTCCGACCCGGCCGATCGGTCATGGGCCAACTGGCCAGGATTGGGACTCCCAGCCGGCACGGCCCAAAAGATCGTCGACCTCGATCGCGACGAATGATCTCGCCCGCGCCGAGCCTGACGCTCTACGCGGAGACGAGCGCCGTGCTGCGGGTGCTGCTCGAAGGCGACAAATCACTGGGCGCCATCCTATCCGGCGCGACGCGGCTCGTCACATCGACTCTTACCTTCGTCGAGGCGGACCGCGGGCTTCGCCGAGCCCGGACCGAGCGGCGTCTCGATACGCGCCAGTTCACTCGCGGCGAGCGGTGGCTCGCGGGTTTTGCTCGTGCCTGCGATGCCATGCCCCTCACCGATGCCGTGCTCGATCGCGCGAAGCGCGACTGCCCGGTCGAGCCAGTGCGCACACTCGACGCGCTGCATCTCGCGAGCATTCGGTTGTGGGACGAGCGAATCGGCGAGATCACCGTTGCGTCGACTGACCAACGGGTGCGTGCGAACGCCGCGGCGTGGGGCTTCGCGCTCGTACCGCCGTAGCAACCATACCAGAGGAGGCTGTCACGCTGCTGATCGCGCTTCCCGCCCGGCGATGAGGCAGACATCGACAAGCACGAGACCTCGCGAAAATCGTGGCCGCGAAAATCTGACACTTAGCGGCCTTAGGCCTTGCGCTGCAAGCAGATGCGCCGCGTCATTCGCACACTCGCCGATGTGCCCCCGGATGAAGCCAACCGCATCCTGTCTTCGACCGGAATCGACCCCGAGTCGCTCACGCGAGCCGCATTCGTCGCTCTCTTCAGGAGGATGACATGTTCCTGACCGCGGCAATGCAGTACAACTGGGCTAAGCGTGGCACCGGCTCCGCGTCGTGCATGGCGGCCAGCGTGTGCCCAGTATAGCGCTTGAACATGTTCCGCAGCTGTGAGCCGGACCCAAATCCGAGCGCTTCGGCGACGCGCTCGACCTGCTGATGGGTGGTGGCGATCATATGCGTGGCGACAAAGAGCCGGCACCAACCGATCGTGGCCTCTGGCGTTGGCAGGTGCAAGCCTCTCATGAGGCGGTAGAGGGTTCGGTCGCTCACTCGCAGCGCTTCCGCCACCATAGTCACCGTCAGCCGTGACGCGGCGCCCATGGTGCAGCAGGAAATAAGCGGCTGCGCCGGCGACGGTATCCACGGTAGGGCGCGATACGCTGCATCCGCACAAATCGGCGACTCCATCGCCGCGCCGAACACTCGCTCAACCGCCCGTGCGATCTCGTCGAACCCATACAGGGTGATGTGATCCGCCCCGGATCGCACCGCTCTCACGATGAGATCTCCCGCGCACTCTCGAGGCGCGGCACAGGCAATGATCGGCGTTGTAGGTCTGGCCTCGCGAGCTTGCCGGACCGCGACCTGGATGTCTGCTGCCCGATCGGCCGAGAGCGCAACGATGAACCCCGCTACTGCCCGGCGGTCCACGAGCAATGCTGTCACCTGAGACACGTCAATAAAATCCACGTCGGCGACCGGCGATGCGGCGCGAGCGATGGTGTCTTGAAATTCGCGCTCGACGCCGAGCGCGACGAGTGGGGCCGTAATGGGCGTGGTCATCAGAGCGCGTCGTCGCGGGTCGCTGATGGTACTGATCGACCGACCGACACGCCATGAGGCGCCGACAATGTTACAGCGTGGCACGCTGAGGAATGGCGTGGCACGCTGAGGAACGACAAAAAGTCCGGGCGTGATCGCGACACGACGGGCTCGCCACCTGTCACAACGCAATTTGACGGCGCGGTAGATCGATTCGCCGCATACGGATGCGTCGGCGTGGCACGCTGAGGAACGGCAGCTGTCACGCTCAGGAACTGTTCGACGTGTGCCAGCTCGCTATCGTGTCGCCCGCTCAGGTCCAGCCGTGGTGTCTGACCAGCACACTCGATCACTCTCGGGAAGAGGCGACTCATGATTGCGCGCGCGAACCGTGTTTGGCTCTCGACGATGTGCCTCGTGCTCTTCACCGTCGCAATGTCGCGGCCGGCTGGTGCTCAGGCGCCGCCCCACTTCACGTTCAGCACCGCCTCAGGCGCGTATGTGACGACTAGCCCGATGCATGAGGGGATTACGATCTGCGTCGCGACATCACTCGACACGCTACGGGTCTTCTTGAACGGGACGAACGTGACGTCGAGTTTCCGAGACTCTACTTCGGGAGGTTGTTCGGGAGGAGTGCAATACCTCGCCGGTGGCAGCGTCTCGTTGAACTTTACTCACGACAGCCTCTCGGCGTACGTCTGCGAGCTGAACAGCCAGATCGGGCATCCAGACGTGTGTTCAACCGAATCCGTGGCATTCAGGTATACGTATGTCGAGGTCACGCCGAAGGGCGGCACCGCCAATGGCCACGTGAGCGAGGCCGCGACTCAGCAATTCACAGTCCAGAACCTGCTCGGAAGCGCTCAGACAACGAATCTGTCGGTCGCGTGTTCCGGCAGCGGTGTGTCTGGTTGCTCGATTACAACGCCCTCGACAAGTAAGCTCAACCTCGCGGCAAACGGCTCATCGCAGGTCACCGTGAGCTTCACCGCGGGCGCGCTCAACTCGACGGGAACGATCACGCTCGTGGCCAAAGACAGCGCACAGACTGCCGCGGTCGATACGGGAACGGTCACTTTCACGGCCCAGTGGATCGTTCCTGAGATCATCAGCACTGCGTATACGAATCAGGAAGACCGGGACTTGTCCCGATGCGCGGACAACTGCTTCGCGCTTCGGACAGCCATGAGCACCGTCCCATATATCTCACTCGATGCCGCCAACACGGTGACGCTGAGCTACAACAGCGACCAGTTGGCCAACCGCCCAGTCCTGTACGCCGACGTCAAGGTAGCATCGAGCCCATATACGCTCGAAGGATTCCAATTCAGCGCGCAGTACTACGACCGGCCCAGCGCGAGTTGGCTCCACATAACATTCCTCAATGGCGATCAGACGCTCAACTTCGCGGGTTTTACCGACACCGCGACGCGCCGGTTGGCGGGCCAATTCAGCGACAGCGCTTGGGGCACCAACAACGGGCAGGGTGTCTATCGGCTCATGATGCAGGTAGTCACGCAGTACTCCGATCACTCGGATACGTTGATCGACAGTACGCATCACATACTGGTCGTGAACGGGAACTCCTCGCCGATCGCGAAGGGGTGGTCAATCGCCGGGATCGACATCGACAACTGGGCGGTCGGTGGCACGCTGGACCAGTCGTACGTCATGACGCTCAGCGGTGACGGATCGACCTCGCTCTTCGGACCAGTGCAGTGCTACAGCTGGGGATGCAATTGGTTCGGTGGTACTGGGGTGTTCGCGTTCCACCATTACACCGGCTCGCCCTCTCAAGGCTCGGAGATCTTCCCGGACTCGACGCGAAGGTTCACCAATGGCGGCGGATACACCGCGTCGATCGTCGCTCGTCCGTATGACACCGTCGCGATCGGGTACGATGGCCAGAACCGAGTCATCTCGATTTCCGACCCGTACCGCATGCAACCATCGCCGAATAACACGCTGCACACGTACTGGGTGATCAACTACGGCGCGAACGGCATCTCCTCGATCGTCGAACCCGATTCCGCGGGCCACCCTGGAATGGGGCGCCCAACGACCATTACTGTGAATTCCAGCGGCCTCTTGACGGCCTGGCAGGACCCGGACGGCGTTTCCACACGGTTCGTGTATGACAGCCATAATCGTCTCGACACACTGTACGATCGCAAGGGCAACGCCACCGCGTTTGCGTACGACTCGATCTCCTGGAAGCTGGTTCGCATCACATCGCCCTCTGTGCCGCTCGACAACCATGGCACCGGCGTCGACACCGCTCAGGCGATCGTCGAGGCGCTGACGCCTTGGCAGACGATAGGCGTGCCGACGACGACGACCAGTGGTACGCCGGCTACGGCGGTGCTCGTCAGCAACGTGATCGCCGCCGACAGCACGGCTGCCGGCAAGACGACGTTTACCGCAGATCGCTGGGGTCAGCCGCTCCGGGTGACGGATCCCCTTGGTCTCGTCACAACCTTCGCATACGACGCCAACGGGTTCGACAGCGTTACCACATATCCTTCCGGCGCGGTCGATCGGTTCGTCCACAACGGGCCATTCCTGAGCTCGAGCACTCCGGCGGGGCAAAATCAGACGCAGTACGGGTACTGCGCCTACGGTCAGCTATGCCAGGTGAATGTCACAGGCGGACCGTCGCAGACCATGTTCGTCAACGCGAATGGCCACACGGATTCGGTGACCGTCGCGGGATCGACGTGGCGCTACTACGGCGACTCACTCGGCCGAACCACCTTAGCGGCCGATGCGCAGCATGACACCACCAAATACCGGTACGACATGCACACCGGCAATCTCGACAGTACAATCGCCTGGCCCAGCTATCGATTTACCGCCTCGACGTTCGACGGCCACGGTCGAACCCGCACGGCAACCGTCAGCACGCCGACGGGTCCGATGGTCGTCACGACGACCGCATACGATAGCGTGAACCGCGTTGTCTCGTCGACCGATGGGCTTCACACAACGCCGACCCGGTTCACGTACGACTCGTTGTACAATACGGTTATCACCGACCCGAAAGGGCAGGCCTATCATTACGCGTACAACGCGCTGGGCTGGGACACGACCGAGACGGATACGACGAGCCGGACCCTCAGAGCGACGTACAACAATCTCGGTCTGCCGACGACCAACAGGAACCAGCGGGATTCGCTCGTTAAGACCACGTACGACTCCTACGGTCGCGTCACGGTGGTCACGCGCCCGAGCTCGGAGCTGGATAACGCCGATCATTTTCGATACCCCGACGTGTACACCGTCGTGGATTCTAACAGCGTGGTGAAGGACGTTGCTTACAGCGACCATACCACAGGTCTCGTCGATTCCATCACCACGACGTTCATCCCAACGAGCAACTGGTTCAAGCGCAGTTATACCCACGATGGGCTCGGTCGCGTGACGAAAGTAGCTATCACGAGCAGCGACTCGTCGACCTTCAAGTTCAACTCTCGTGCGACTGGTTACGACGCGACGACAGGGTCGATCGATAGTCTCGATATCACGAGTTCGAGCAATCGTCTGACATTTGGATACGATTCACTCTTCCGTCTAACGTCTACCACGTACCCGGGTGGCGTCACCCGGACCGATACGTACTTCACATCGGGGCAACTCGCCAGTACCTCGTGGGGCACGATGCTAGCCCGCAATTACGGATATGATTCGACCGGTCACGTGAACGAGATCGATTACGATGGCGCACAAAAGGGTGACACGGCGGCGCTCTTCACGTACGACGTCCTCGGTGAACTCACTCAACGTCAGTTGATCAAGTGGACGGACACGGCCACGAGTTGTCCCGGTGGTCAGCTGCAGAATGGATTCGGATGCCGCTACGGGTCCTCGCGCACGGACAGCGTTCTGCAGACCGTCGCCTACTCGTACGATTCGGCTAGCAGTCTCCGCTCCGTGCAGGTGGCGTCGGCCGATACCGTCGCGACGATTGCACCGGGCAATCGATTGACGGCTTGGACCGGGCTCACGTTTACCGTCGACTCCGACGGAAACCGAACCAGTACGACAGCTGGCTCGACGACGACGACATACACGTGGGGCGCCGATGGCCGGCTCTTGAAGGTGACCCAAGGGAGCAACACGCGCAGCTACGACTATGACCCATCAGGCCAAGTCGTGCAGCGCATGACAAACGGGACCGTCGACCGCTACTACCTCTGGGACAATGGGCAGATCCTGGCAATTCTCGATGGCACGGCATCCCATCGCATCGTTGAATTCGTGTACTTCGGCGGTGCTGATCAACCCCTCGCCCGGATCACAGGCGCTAGCACTACAGATACGATCCACTATTACGCCCAAGATGGGATGGGGAATGTGATCGCTCAGTTCCAGGGGGCGACTATTGAACAGTCGCTCGCTTACGATCCGTGGGGCGCCGCGACTGTGCAACATTTCGGGAGCGACACCGCGACGCCTCCGCTTCGGTGGAAAGGTCTTTTGTACGAAGACGGAATCACGTCGTTGTACTACATGAGGTCACGTTGGTACGACGCAATCACTCGGCGCTTTGTCTCTCCTGATCCGCTCGGTATGGCCGCCGGCGTGAATCAGTATGCGTACGCGGGTGGCAATCCGATTGAGGGGAGTGATCCGTCTGGTTTGTGCAAGGGGCAAGAGCTAACGGGCGATGACATGATTGACGGGAATGCCGTTGAGTATCATTCCTGTAGCGCGAATGGCGTGATCTTGTACTTCGAGGACGCATTGGGATTCCCGTACACTCCATACCTTCCGCAAGTTGGGCAACTTCCTCTGGTCCAGGTCACTGCGCAGGCGCCGCCCCCTCTTTCGATCGTCCTTCAACTGCCTGGAATAGATCTCCCTCCAATGCCTGTCGGCCAATACGGTGGTTCATCAGGGCTCAACACCGTAGTTTCTAAAGGCGGGAATGGTCACGGCTTCGCTTATCAGCCGACGCTTTCCTTCCCTACGCGGTTTTTCGGGACACACTGGTGCGGCCCTGGTGGCGCGGGCTGGGTAGTCAACCCTCTCGACAGGGCTTGTCAGCAGCACGATGCGTGCTACGATCGCAACGGCTTCACTACGGGGTCGAACTACCTAAATCCTTCACATGTAGACGTCGTCGCATTGCAGGCATGCAATCAAGCACTGTGTGATGCGGCGAGCACGGTAGCTCGGAACAATTACGGGAGTGGCGAGGTCTCGTGGTATTTCAGGAGCGTTCCGTTCGGGGCCTGTGACTGACCCAAAGGAGCTAGCATGAGGCGAATAGTGGTGATCAGTATGATCGTAGGGTTTGCCGTACCCATCATCTGGGGAGTCTTGGGGTTCGCCTTATTCAGTGCCCCTCAGTCTCAGCTAACCGACCTGTATTGGGACGCCCTGCACGTCACCTCTCCCGCCTGGCTGATCACGCCGTCGTCCCCTTTTGGTGCGATTGTCACCCCTTTCTTGAACGCCTTGTTCTATGGAGGCGCAGCGATTCTGCTCACCCTAGTTGCGCGTGCGCTGCGTCGCCAGGATGATGCCCAGTAATGCGATGCGGAAACGTCATATCACCGACTGCCCGTCCGCCGGCACTTTAACCACAACGCTTCTGCCAGCGGGCTGATATGGGCGCCGCCAGCGGCGCGATTTGCGACCGATCCGCCGATCTCGGCGACGGTCATTTCAATTCTGAGTCATCGCGTCCCCGAAACCTCGACCAGCGGCGCGCCGCCCACCGCCAGAGCGCGTCCCAATGGAGCCAATAGATCCAGTACGTCGAGACGCCTAGCGCGAGGAACGCCAGGCAGAAGCGCACCAGATGGTCCAGGGGACGGTCGCGGCGGGCAGTCGAAGCCGATAGCGCGGATCAGATCGGCCGCGCCGCCCCGCGTATAGCGCCGCGATGTCAAACCAGAGCAAGGGCTAGGGCACCAGGTCTCTCACGGGCGCCTCGGCGTCTGCCCGGACTGAGCGGATAGCTCCGCATCAAGCGCAGCACCAAACTCGGCCCACGACGCGCCGATCGCACAAGACCTCTGCCGGTACGGAGGGCTCAAGTCGTTGGCGCAGTGCTGTTTTCCCTGGCTCTCGCGCTGGCAAACCGACCCGAAATCGAAGCGGTTCTTCGGCGTCTTTCGACCAGGCCTCATCTCCCGTAGTCACGAAGACAGACGGCGACGCTCTAGCGCTCACCTCGGTGAGCGGGCGCGTGCGAGAGGACCTTGAGCCCGATCATACTGACCGCGCCCGGCCAGCAACGCGACTGACATCCTCCCTGCACATTGACCAAGCGCGGCTCTGCTTAGACGGGAACATTGCCGCGAAGGCCCTATCGGCGACGGGGATGCTGAACGGGCGCCCGGACCAGGGGAACAACACTCATCGCCTGTTGCTCATCGGCGCGGTTCATGAGCGCTCGCGGTGGCCCTAATGCTCACCACGGTGAGCGAGCGCGTAGGAGAGTACTTCGAGCTCCGCCGCCATATTCACCGCCCGCACGATGACGTCATCCGGCACGCGCAGCTGAATCGGCGCGAAGTTCAAAATGCCGTGAATCCCGGCGCGCACGATAAGCTCGCCCGTTTCCTGTGCCGCACCACCAGGGACGGCGAGCACCGCGATGTCGGGTCGGAGGGCGTCGGCATCGCTGACCAACTGCGCGATGTCGCGGACCGAATGCCCGTCCCACTGTGTCCCGATCTTCGCGGGATTGTTGTCGTACACGGCGACGACTCGAAACCCGCGATGACCAAAACCGGAGTACTGGGCGAGCGCTGAGCCGATCTTACCGGCGCCGACGATGACGACTTGCCACTCGCGCCCGAGTCCCAAGATCTCGCGCAGACGCGAGACGAGCTCCGGGACTGGGTATCCCAAGCCGCGTTTGCCAAACGAGCCGAAGAACGAGAGATCTTTGCGAACCTGCGCCGAGGTAGTGCCGCCCAGCTTCGCCAGCGTTTCGCTGGAAATAGTAGCCAGCCCGCGCCCGCCAACCTCCTCGAGATAGCGGAGGTAGAGCGAAAGTCGCCGGACAGTGGAGTCGGCAATGCGTCGGTTCGCTGCTCGTGCCATGTGAAATTATTCACAAGTTACGAGCCTGCACGTTATCTTGCACCCGTGAGGCGTTCGTGGAGCTAACGCGAGCTAAGGCTGCGGCTTACCTGGCCGAGGGACCAGCCCCTGCCTCTGAGCTACTGGCCCACGCGTGCGGCATTCCAGCCCTTCCGAACGTCGTCGCCGACCATATGGCGGCGGTCTTGTTCGCCGGCCACCCGGAGTTCGCGCGCGATCTGGTCACCGGGTTTTGGAAGCACGTCTCGCTTCGCTCCATCCCGTCCCTCGACGGCGCCTCTGCACTCAGCGGCCTCTCCTATGCGGTCGTCGACGTGGAGGCCACCGGTGGCCGACCCGAGCGCGGCCGCTATGGCCCCGACCGCGTGATCGAAGTCGCGATCGTGACGGTCAAAGGCGGCGCCGTTCAGGATGTCTACGAGACGCTGATCAATCCCCAACGCCCGATCCCACGATTCGTGTCCCGCCTCACCGGAATCTGGGCCGAGACGTTGAGCGAAGCCCCACGGTTCGCCGACGTCGCCCAAGAGGTCGCGCAGCGGTTGGATGGTCACGTGTTCGTCGCCCACAACGTGAAATTCGATTGGCGCTTTCTCTCGGCGGAGCTGGCGCGAGCCGGCGCCGGCCGGCTCCGCGCGCCGCGCCTGTGCACGGTGCGCCTCGCCCGCCGGTTGCTTCCGCACCTGCGCCGCCGATCGCTCGACCACGTCGCCCACCACTACGACGTCGAGATCACCGCCCGGCATCGCGCCGGCGGCGACGCCGTCGCGACCGCGCGCTGCTTGATTCGCATGCTGCGCGATGCCGATCGCCAAGGCATCATCACGTGGAGCGACGTGCAATCCCTGTTGGCGCTCCCCGCTCCCGCTCGCCCAAAGCGCCATTCGGCGCTCCCCACTCAGGTTCAGCACGAGGAAAGCGCGTGACCGTCCCGCAGATCGAATCCCGCCAGCTCGGCGCGTGGAAAATGCACTCGATTCGCACGGGAGGCGTGCGCCTCGACGGCGGCGCCATGTTCGGCATTATCCCCAAGCCGCTCTGGGAAAAGAAGCTTCCCGCCGACGAGCGCAACCGGATCCCGATGTGCATGCGCAGCCTGGTCATCGAGCACGATATCGGGCCCATTCTCATCGAGACGGGCGCGGGCAACAAGGAGAGCGACAAGTTTTATGACATATATGGCATCGACAACCGCACGCCGGACGGTCGGACGCAGCTGGAGGCGGGCCTGCACGCAGTCGGCATCCCGCCAGAGAAAGTCGCGATGGTCATCGACACGCACCTGCACTTCGACCACGCCGGAGGCAACACGTATCGCGATGGAGACCAGATCAAGCTGACCTTCCCCAACGCGCGCTATGTGGTGCAAAAAGGCGAGTATCACTATGCCACGCACACGAACGAGCGGACGGCGGGGAGCTACTTCGACGACAACTTCGTTCCGGTCGAGGCCGCGGGCCGATTCGACTACGTGAGCGGCGAGCGCGAGATCGTGTCGGGCGTGACCGTGATCCCGGTCCCCGGCCACACGCCTCACCTCCAGGGAATCCTGATCGAGAGCCGCGGTGAGAAGGCCTTTTTTATCACGGACTTGGTGCCCACGACCACCCACCTCCCGCTGCCCTGGATCATGGGTTACGACGTCGAGCCGCTCGTGACTCTGGAGACCAAGCGACGGATCCTGCCTCGGGCGGCCGATGAGGGCTGGCTGGTCGTGTTCCCACACGATGCGTATACGCCCTGGAGCCGGATCCGCCGCGAGGCAAACACGTATACGCTTGACTCTCCCGGCAAAACGGCATAACTTCTGCAGCAACAACACGCTAAGTAGTCCCGCGCGGTGCGGGGCTCACCCTCCGGCCCTTTTGGTGCTGTAGGAGTTCAGTCTAGGCGACGGCCCACGCTGCGGCGTGAGCTGCCTATCTACGCGAACTCCACGTGGGTTCGCGTTTGTTTTTTTGCTTTTCTAAACTCGAGGGAACGGAGTCATTCAGGACAATTCGAAGCGGGTTCGCGTCAACCGGCAAATTCGCATCAGTCCGATCCGCGTGATTGGATCCGACGGCAGCCAGTTGGGAATCATGGATGTGGATGCCGCGCTCTCAGCGGCACAGGAACAGGGACTCGATCTGGTCGAGGTCGCACCGACAGCGCGGCCACCCGTTGCCCGCATCATGGACTACGGGAAGTTCAAGTTCGAGCAGGCAAAGATGGCTCGGCAGGCGAAAAAGAAGCAGCACATCATTCACCTCAAAGAGGTGAAGTACCGGCCGGGGATCGAGGACCACGATTTCGAGACGAAGACGCGGCACGCTCGCGAGTTTTTGCAGGATGGCAACAAAGTGAAAGTCACGATGATGTTCCGGGGCCGACAGATCGCGCACCCGGAGTTGGGGAAGGAAGTCGTCGACCGGGTCGCGGCAGCGCTCAACGACATTGCCAAAGTCGAGAGCGACGCCAAGCTCGAAGGGAAGTCGATGATCATGATCTTGACGCCGAAATAGGACTGACGATGCCGAAGATGAAAACGCACAAGGGCGCGAAGAAGCGCTTCTCCGTCACCGGGACGGGGAAGGTGCGCCGCCTGAAGGCGTATAAGAGCCACATTCTGACCAAGAAGTCCGCGAAGAGAAAGCGCAATCTGCGCCGCCCGACGATCGTGACACCGAACGGCGACGCGCTGCGCATTAAGCGTCTCATTCAGGCGTAAGGAGCTCACATGCCTCGCGTCAAATCGAACGTCGTACGACTCAAGCGCAAAAAGCAGATCATGAAGGCGGCCCGCGGTGCGTTCGGCGGGCGCTCCAAGCTCTGGAAGGCCGCGAAGGAGACCGTCGAGCGCGGCTGGCGCTATGCGTATCGCGATCGCAAGAACAAGAAGCGCGATTTTCGTCGTCTGTGGATCACCCGGATCAACGCCGCGGCCCATCAGAACGACATGAGCTATTCGGTGTTCATGAACGGCCTCAAAAAGGCCGGCATTGAAGTCGACCGAAAGATCCTCGCCGATCTCGCCGTCCGCGACCCGCAAGCATTTACCGCGCTCGCCGAGCGCGCCCGCAACGCCCTGACCGCCGCGTAAGCTCGACGGTCTCTCGCAAAAAGGGTGGCGGCGCGCTTCGCGCTGCCGCCCTTTTACTTTCTGCCCTGTCCTATGGTCTTCGAGCTCCAGGAATTAGAAGCCAGCGCCCTGAGCGCGATCAGCGTCGCAGCTTCGCCGCGCGACGTCGAGGAACTACGCGTGCGTTATCTCGGCCGCGCCAGCGGCGAGATCAACGCGTTCGTGGCGCGGCTCCCGACGCTTCCTGCCGACCAGCGCCGCAGCTCCGGGAAGGTGCTCAACGATGTGAAGGCCCA
>DATMLM010000081.1:0-2577 GCA_035570055.1 Gemmatimonadaceae bacterium | reverse complement strand
CCGTGTGGTGCCGTCCACGGCGATCGTCCCGCCATCGATCGGATCGGCGCCCGAGATCGCGCGGGCGAGCTCGCTGCGGCCGCTGCCCACGAGGCCGGCGAGGCCGACTATCTCGCCTGACCGGATCTGCAGCGAGATGTCCCTGAGCACGCCCTTGCGGTGCAGGCCGGACACGTCAAGGACCACCGGCGTCGTCAAGTTCCGCGGCTTCTCGAAGTGCTCCGCCTCCGCCGCGGCGCCGAACATCCCGGCGACGAGGCTGTCCTCGGTTTCTTCCGCCACCGGCGCCGTCCGCACGAGGCGCCCGCTGCGCAGCACGGACACCGTGTCGGCGAGCTCAAGCACCTCGTCGAGGAAGTGGCTCACGTAGATGATCGTCCTGCCGTGCTCGCGCAGGGTACGGATCATCCGGTGCAGCGTCTTGGTCTCGACGCTGGTCAGCGATGAGGTTGGCTCGTCCATCACGATCACCCGCGCGTCGGCCGCGACCGCGCGCAGGATCTCGGTCTTCTGCTTGTCGGCGGTGCGCAGCATGCCGACCTTGGCGTTTCCGTCGAGCTCGAAACCCCACTGGGAGAGGAGCTCCTGGTATTGCCTGCGCATCTGGCGCCACTGGACGAGCCCGAAGCGACGCGGCTCGATACCGAAGGAGACGTTCTCGATCACGCTCAGGTGCGGCATCGGCGAGAGCTCCTGCGAGATCGTCGAGATCCCGTCGATGCGCGCCTCGCGCGGGCTGGTGTAGCGGACCAGCCGGTCGTCCACGAAGAGCTGTCCGTCATCGGGGCGGATCACGCCTCCGATGATCTTCCCGAGCGTCGACTTTCCAGCGCCGTTCGCCCCGACGAGCGCGTGCACGGTAGCTCCGGCAACCTCGACGCTGACGTTGTCGAGCGCCTTGGTGCCGGAGTACCGCTTGCCGATTTCGACGAGCCGGACGTTCGCGGCCGCCGCTGAACTCACCCTGGCTCGCCCTCCAGTGTCCAGTCAGGCACGAAGTTCGGGTGCTGGGTCAGGAACGTCTGGTCGATGATCGCCGGACGGGTGTCCGCGTTGATGATGTTGACCAGATTCGGCACCGACTGCCCCTTCAGCGCCGCGTCCAGGTACTGGATGCCGAGCACCGACTCAGAGACCGGGTACAGGCCGAGGGTGGCGTAGACCGTCCCGGACTTGACCTCGTTGACGATTTCCGTCGCGCCGCCGTAGCCGATGATCGCGATGTTCTTGCCGGGCGTGTAGCCGCCGACCAGCTTCAGCGCGGTCAGCGTCCCTTGCGCCATCTGGTCGCCGAACGTCGCGAACACGTTGACGTTCTTGTGCGCGGTGAAGAACGTCTGGGCGACGCCCTGGGAGGCCGTCTGGTCGTACTGGCCCGGGGGCATCACGGTGAACGTGTAATTCGGCCTTCCCTTGTAGTACGCCGTCATCGCGTTGATGCGAACCGTGTCGGTTGGGTAGTTGGCGAGTCCTGGCAGGAAGGCGATGTTGCAGTGGCCGCTGCCCACCATCTTCGTGCAGGCCGAGTTCATCGCAAGTTCCAGGTTCGTCGACTCCGCGCCGATCGACTGGCCGACGGTGGTGAGGCAGGTCGGCGATGCCGTCAGAACGTTCTGCTCGGACAGCGCGCCCCACGTGTAGTCAGCGCACGCCACCTTGATGCCCTTGGCGAGCGCCTGATTGATGACCGGCGTGAGGGCCACGTCGTCGAGACCCCAGACCCAGAAGGCCTTGTACTTACCGGTAGTGATCGCGTCCTGGATCTGCGTCGTCTGCAGCTGCGGGTTGTTGTTGGCGTCGAAGGCGTCTAGCTGGACGCCCAGCTTCGCGGCCTCCTGCTGCGCGCCCTTCAGCGACGCGATCCCGTACGGGCTCGGGTTGTAGTAGAAAATCGCCATCCGGACCGACCCGGTCGCCGCAGCGCTCGAGGTCGAAGAGGATGCGGCCGAGGTCGAAGAGGATGCGGCCGAACCCGTCGATGACGACGAACTCGAGCTGCATCCGGCAATTAGTAGTGCGGCCGCGGCCACAGCTACTCCGCCCGCAACGACGCGGGCGCGCTTAAGTCTGAACATGGTCTCCTATCGCCCTCCTCGAAAGAGAGGCCAACAAGCCGGTACACGTCGAATCTCTGTACGGCTCAGTTGTAGCAGACCGTAACCCGTAATGGCAGGCGCGGATATTGGCGGGGACGTCAACGCATGGAGCGAAGCGTAGTGGCGGGACTCTAACCAGGGCTTATGGTGTGACACGTATCACAGTGGCCCTTTTGCAAGCGACCTTAAAACTGTACAATCGCGAGCCCTGACTGTTGCTCAAGTGGCTAATGATGCGTCTGGGACGAAAGCCATAACCAAGACTGTTTTACAGTATAGCTTTCGTGAATGGGATTTCGCGGAAGGCTCACTTCAGGTCGTACGTGGCGGGGACTTGACCGCCTCCGCCAGTGCTTCCATAGCGGGCACGGCGGCGAGCAGCTGTTCGGCGGTCTCCGCCGGCAGCCGCTCCAGCCACTCGGAAAGCACCTGAGTGCGCTGCTCCCTGACCTGTTCGTGCAGCCGCGCGCCTTCCGGCGTC
>DATMLM010000080.1:0-7035 GCA_035570055.1 Gemmatimonadaceae bacterium | reverse complement strand
GTGCCTATTGACCCGACCCCGAGCGGTCGAGGAGTACCAGCCGCGACTCGGTAGAAAAGGCGTTACTATAGAAGACACGATGGACAGCGACATCGCCGGCGACACACTGGCCAGCACGATTGCGGAGCGGCTGCGCGATGCCAAGACGGACCTCGCCGGTCGCTGGCTGGCCCGCATCACCGAACGGATCGCGGTCGCCCCGAATCGCGTATTCCCGACCGAGGCGCTGCTCGATCACGTGCCGTTGCTCATCGTCGGGATAGCGGATTTCATCGAAGACCCCCGCCTCACCGTCGCGGCCGACAGCGAAGTCATGCAACACGCTATGGCGCTCGGCGCGCTCCGTCACCAACAAGGATTCACCGAGTACGAGATCTTGAAGGAATTCGAGATCTTCGGGGCCATCGTGTTCGCGTTCCTGCGAAACACAGCGGAGCTCGTCGACGGATCAGGCACCGAATGGACCGTGTGCGCCCAGCGTCTCTTTCAGGCCGTGGTGACGATTCAGCAAGCGACAACTGTGCGATATTTCGAGCTCATGGCCGCGCGCATCAAGGACAGCGAGGACCGGCTGCGCGCCTTCGATCGGGCGTTGACGCACGAGATGCGCAATCGCATCGGCGCGACGCTCGGTGCCGCCGAGCTCATCGAGACAATCGATCTTGGCGACGAGGACCGTCGACGACTCGCCGCAGTCATCGCACGCAATGCGCGATCGATGCACGTGGTCCTCGACAATCTTTTGGAGCTGGCGCACCTGGATGCCGACACGCGCCAGCAACGGCGGGTTCTACTCGCCGCGGCCATCGCCGAAGCCACGCGCCAACTGCGCGACGCAGCAGCCGCCGACGGCGTCGAGATCCGCGTGGCCAGCGACCTGCCGCCCGTCGAAGTCAGCGCGGCAGCCGTGGAGCTCGCCCTCGTGAACTACCTGTCGAACGCGATCAAATATCGCGACCCCGCCCAGTCGCCGCGCTTCGTCGAAATCGTCGGCCGGATTGAAGACGAGGAGCTCGTGGTCAGAGTGCGCGACAACGGCATTGGCGTACCCGCGGACAGTCGCGCCGG
This sequence comes from Gemmatimonadaceae bacterium, assembly GCA_035570055.1. GTDB lineage: Bacteria > Gemmatimonadota > Gemmatimonadetes > Gemmatimonadales > Gemmatimonadaceae > DASRDS01. The sequence goes on along the minus strand of DATMLM010000080.1, from coordinate 5,967 downwards.
GCTTTTTGAGCGGTTCTTTCGCGCTCGCACCACTGGTGTGCCGGAAGTCGAAGGAACGGGACTTGGCCTCAATATCGTGCGCGAGGTGATTCATCACGCCGGCGGCCGCACATGGGCAGAGTTTCCCGCCGAAGGTGGATCGGTGTTCGCGTTCGCGCTGCCTGCGCGTCGCGCGGCGGATGGCGGCGCGACGCCGAGGAGCTGACTGCCAGGATCCAGTGACGAGCCCGACCGTACGCTCCTAGTCAAGTCTTCTTGACTCGGCGCATGGCATGCGGAGTATTGAGCGTTCGTGGCCAGCCTTCTGGAGCAACTACAACCGAGTCTCGCGGAGCGCTACGCGCTCTCGGGCGAGCTCGGTGAAGGCGGCATGGCGATCGTATTCCGCGCGACTGACCTCAAGCACGAACGCGACGTCGCGGTCAAGGTCCTGCGCCCCGAGCTCTCCGCCGTGCTCGGCGCCGATCGATTCCTGCGCGAGATTCGGGTCACCGCGCGCCTCCAACACCCGCACATCTTACCACTGTACGATTCCGGCGTCGCCGGGGACCTCTTGTACTATGTCATGCCGCTCGTGCGCGGCGAGTCGCTCCGGGACCGCCTGACGCGCGAGCGACAGCTTCCGGTGGGCGAGGCGATTCATATCGCCACCGTGATCGCCGGGGCTCTCGATTACGCGCACCGGCAAGGGGTGCTCCACCGCGACATCAAACCCGAGAACATCCTGCTGCACGACGGGCAGCCGATGCTCGGCGATTTCGGCATCGCGCTGGCGGTGACAACGGCTGGCGGCGATCGATTGACGCATAGCGGTCTCGTCGTCGGCACGCCGAGCTACATGAGCCCGGAGCAGGTATCGGGCGATGCGTTGATCGACGGCCGAAGCGACGTCTACGCGCTGGCCTGCGTCGCGTACGAGATGCTCGCCGGCGAGCCGCCGTTCGCCGGACCGACGGCGCGCGCGGTCATTGCCGCGGTCATGACCAAGGATGCGCGACCGTTGCGCGAGCGGCGCCATACAGTGCCCGACGGCGTCGCCGTCGCCATTCACCGCGCGCTCGAGCCGGTGCCCGCCGATCGATATCCCACGGCGGCGGCGTTTGGATCCGCGCTGGCGCACGACACCGGCACGACGCATCGCACGCCACGTCGAGCGCCGAGGTGGTGGCTTACCGTCTCGACAGCGGCGGCCGCGGGAATCGTCGTGGGCGGTGCGCTGGCGACGACGATCGCCAGCCGCCGTCCTACACCATCCATTCGTCGGTGGAGCATTGATCTCGGGGCGTCGCCCGTGGCGCTCGCGGGAGCTACTCCGTCCCTCGGATGGCTGACTGCGATCGCGCTTTCGCCTGCTGGGGACCGACTGGCGTACGTGACCACTCGCGGCAACACGACTCTACTCGCCCTCCGCGCGCTAGACGCGGATTCGGCGACGGTCCTCCCGGGCACCGAGGGCGCCTACTACCCGTTCTATTCGTCGGACGGGGCTTGGATCGGGTTCTTCTCTGGAAATCTGCTGCGAAAGGTCCCCGCCAACGGCGGGACGCCGATCACGATCTCGCAGGTGGATCACGTCACCGGCGCGGCATGGCCGACGCCCGAGCGTATCCTCACGTTCGAGAACCAGGGATTCGCGCTGCGCTGGATTTCTGCGTCGGGTGGCAGCGCGGACTCGACCGTGCGATTGGCAACGCAATTCGGGGCTCCGGACGTCTTGCCCGGCGGACAGTGGGCCGTCGGGCAGTTGAGCTCTGGACAACTGGCGCTCGTGTCATTGGCCCACGGGACCGAGCTCGCGATCACGAGGCGCGGCGTCCTGCCACTCGATTCGGTTCGCGAGGCCGATTTGCTGTTCGCGGTTAGCCCGCACTGGCTTCCCTCAGGGCAACTCGTGTACGGCGCGGGCGATGGCGTGCTCACGGCCCTGCCCTTCGACGCGCGTCTGCAGAAGGTGATGGGCGGACCGGTCTCTCTCTTCTCCGGCGTCCGAATGGAGGCGGGGTTCGGTTACGGCGAGTTCGCGGTGTCGAATGACGGGACGCTCGTGTACGCGCCCGGCAGCAACCAGTTCTACGTCAACGTTGCTTTTGTCACGCCGGACGGCCGGATCGATTCGCTCGCGTTCCCGCGTGGCGCATACAATCAGCCGCGCATCTCGCCGGACGGTGCACACATCGCGACTCAGTTTCGCGATCCGGACGGCGGCTGGCAGCTGCTGGTGATGGATCTGGCGTCCGGTGTTCGTCAACGGATCAACGTCGCCGGCAACTATCGACCGTTCCCCGCCTCATGGCTTCCCTCGGGCCGCGAGCTCATGATCGGGCTCTGGGACCCGGTACAGTACCTGAACCACGGCGCGCGCATTCAGTCGCTCGCGACGGGACAGTGGACCGACTTGCATCTGACGAACGCCTCGTACATGACAGTGTCGCCGGATGGGCAGCGGTTTGTGTTCTCGGATTGGCGTACCGGTGACCTGTACCTGCGATCGCTCGGCGCCGATACGACGAGCACGAGATTGGGGCCACGTGGCATCACAGCGACCTTTTCTCCAGATGGCCGCTGGCTCGCGTGGGGCGACGTGAATGGATCCGTCGCGGTGTCGCCGGTGCCGCCGACCGGGGCGACCTACACCGTGGCGGAGCACGGAGAGAAACCCGTGTGGACACCAAGCGGAGACGCGCTCATCTACCGCGACGGCTCCGCATACTTTCGGGTCCCGATCACGACCACGAGTGGCATTCGCGCCGGCAAGCCGCGAGTGTTGGTTCGCGGCTCCTTTCTTTCGACCTTTGCGTGGAATCACGCGATGAGCCCGGATGGCCGCTTGCTCGTGTTGCTCAACAGCCCCGAGGTGGACAGCCCATCGCTGCGCGCAATTACCGGATTCCCCACGTTGGTGCAGCGAATCGTCGGATCGAAGTAGCATCCCCTAACAGGGCGACCGAGAACGAGGTCGTCAATTTCCCATGGTCGGACAACTGGCCCGGCGCGCTATCTACGGGCGGTTCAGAACACGGACGCGAGTGAGACGTTGTCCCAATCGAATGCCCGGCATTTCAATCGTGTAATACGCCAGCACGGGAAGCATCGCGGTCACACCCCCCGCGACAATCCATTCCACCCACACCGGCAGCATGCCGAGCACCGTGAGTCCTACCCACATCCCAATGATGTGCAGGAGATAGATGCCGTAACTGTACTTGGCAAATTCGTGTCCGAGATGGCTCAACCAATTCTCGGGGATTTCTTGTATGGAAAGAATGATGACGGCGACGATGGCGCAGTACCCCCATTGCAGCCAAAGATTGTACTGGTAATAATGGTCGAGGAGCCCCCAGGCGCACATGTTGATGACAATGAGTGGCACCCACCATTGCCACGGAATACCCGGCTTCCATCCCCGACGCAAGAAACTGTAGACAAACACCCCACACATAAAGCAGGGCATGAACTCGAAGACGGTCAGTTTCCAGAGATTGGGCGGTGTGCGAAGCGCCAGGCCAAACGCGTGTGGATTGTCATGCAACGCCCGTCGAGCATACTGGATGCCCAGGCCAATCGCACCACCGACCATCGTCAGCTTGAGCAGGTGGGACAACGGCTGATCGCGTCGCGCGAGCACATAGCACACGGGCAACAGCACATACATTTGCAATTCAACCGGCAAGGTCCACGTCACACTCAGAATGTCTCGTGCCCCGACGAGATTTTGTACCAGCGCCAAATTCGCCGCCAACACGAAGGGACTCGGAACCGGTGCTACCTCTGGATGATGAACGACTGGCACCCCGTGGGTGATACGAAATCCGGCGGCGATCAGGATGGCCACGATGGCCAGCGGATAAATCCGGAATGCCCGACGCACATAAAATCGTGTGACCCACCCATCGTCCGTGCCCTGTCGCTCCATCGACGACATCAGCACGAGCGACGTGTGAACGAAAAATGTCAGAACGCCAGCGCGACCGAACCATCCGCCGAATGAACTGGAACTGCCGTACGCATCGAAGACATGATTGACCAGCACCCCGAGCACCGCGATCGCACGGAGAATGTCGAGATTGCGCTCGGGAAGAACCGTACGCGATTGAGTCATAGGGAGTGAGAGCGAGCGTGGACACGCACGCGATGCACCAGCCTTCGTGGCGATGAGTACGCATACACGCCGGTGTCGGCTGCCTCAAGAATATTCCGGAAAACCCGAAATGCGAGAACCGAGGTTCTCCGTCCTTGCCGTGTCGGGGTCTGTGCTATGAATCGCCGCCGTGCGCGACATGTCGCCCGCGCGCTGACGAGATTTCGCGCAGACGCGGGACGAGGAAGATCCGAACGCAGAACCCGACATCGTTCGCAGATCAAACCAGTGTTGCGCGTCGAGCGGATGGGCTGATAAGTGGACTTTGGTGGACCTTTCCGACACAAAACCCGTCACACACAAACGCGAGCGCCCATGTGGGCCACTCGCGAAATCGTTGTGATCGATGCTGTTAGGGAATGGCCAGGGAGGGAATCGAACCCCCGACACGCGGATTTTCAGAACCAGGGCCAATCGACCCCACCCTCCCAAAAGTAGACTGGACCGCCCAGAATCGCCCGCAACCGGACCCCGATAGTTCCGTGCTGTCACCCGAGATCTCCCCGGGAGACCCGGGGCTACCCGCCAATTCGCCCGCCATTTCGCGGCACATGTTGTCTCGAGCGGCCAAAAGCGTGATCAGGCGCTACCGACGCCCACGGTGACGCACCGCTCCCCGGGTCTTCTGCTTTAGCAAAGTCAGGACTGTTGAGGCGCACATGCGCTGACTCCAGTCGCCGGCCATGCTACGGGGTCTGCTCCCCTCGGTCGAGTTGGTAGACGGTGAGACTTGGACACGCGCATTGACGCCCAATGCCAGCGTTATACTGTTGAGGTTGCAAGCATTAACGGCCGAACTCTTCACGGGAGGAGCATGCGGCCCTGACTAACACACTGATCCCCGAATGGTGTGTTCTGTTGCAGCAGTCAAAATTGCGATGGGCAACGGGAGGGTGAGTTGGGCGTAAAGCTTGATGAATTGGCTCAGCTATCTAAGGGCACGTTCGCGGTTCCGTTGCCGCAATTACGCCTCACGCAGGCGCTGCGCGATCAACCAACGGTGTACAGCGGCGGCGGATACATTCGTCAAGGGCCGGATGGAAGGCTCGTGTTGACAATGCTCGATCCGACAGCGCCGCTCGTCTTTGACGCGGCGGGCGTGCTCGGGCGGCTCATCCCAGATGACGAATATTTCATGCTGGACGGTCATGATTTGTGGAATCGGCGGTGGCAGGCTCCACGCGTCCGGTTGGACTACTCCTGGTCGGTTACGGGGTCTGGATGCGAAGTCATGGGAAAGGTTCCGGCGATAGAGGCTGTAGAGGACGATCAGCATCTCGGAGCGGACGCCCAGCTGCAACTCGTATTTCCCGATTCCTTACAAATGCCGCTCGTCAATTCCACTTTGGTCGCGACGCCACAGGGAGAGCGGCCACGTTTCGCTTTGGACCGCGCGGATGGCAGCGCCGCGGGACTTGCGTTGTCGATTCGAAGTGATCCGACGATCGGCACAATCGTCGAACTCACGGGGCGTCGCGACGCTTTCGGCCCCAACCCGGAAACGAGGTTGATAGAAACGTTGCAATTTGCCTGGGCGCGGCAGTTGCGCCCGGTCGCCGCTCTGTGGCGCAGCGACAGTACGTCGCGGACTACGCTGTACGGTCGGAAGCCAGGCGTACAGCCTTCTCTGGAACCGGCCGTGCCACCCAACGCACTCCCGGCGAACGATTGGTGGCATTTGGTTGACCGGTACCTCACTACTGTGCTCGACAATCCCGTGGAAGGCTTCACACATCTGGGAAGTGAATACAACGGAATCCTGCGAAGCTCCGATTCTGGTTTGGGGAGTCAGGCTCTTATCGCGGCCGTTGCTGTTGAAGCACTGCTCA
>DATMLM010000079.1:0-46442 GCA_035570055.1 Gemmatimonadaceae bacterium | reverse complement strand
CTCGATCCGCCACGGCTTCACCGGACCGAACCATTGCGTCGTCTCCGCCTGCGCGACGGGGAATCACAACATCGGGGATGGTCTCGCGGCGATTCGCGCGGGGGACGCCGATATCGTGTTGTGCGGCGGCAGCGAGGCCGTGATCTGCGAGCTCGGCGTCGGTGGGTTCTGCGCGATGCGCGCGATGTCCACGCGAAACGACTGCCCGCAGATGGCGAGCCGGCCGTTCGACAAAGATCGCGACGGGTTTGTCATGGGCGAGGGCGCGGCCGCGCTCGTGCTCGAATCCCTCGAGCACGCCGAGAGACGCGGCGCGCGCATCTACGCCGAGCTGCTGTCCGTGGGCTCGTCAGCCGACGCGTATCACATGACGGCGCCACACCCGGAAGGGCTTGGCGCGCGCCTGGCCATGGCCGCCGCACTGCGCGATGGCGGGATCGCGCTCGACGACGTCGATACCATCAACATGCACGCGACCTCGACGCCACTCGGTGACGAGTCGGAGTCGCGCGCGATCAGAACGCTGTTCGGTGACAAGGCGGACCGGATCACGGCGACATCGACCAAGAGCATGACGGGCCATATGCTCGGCGCGGCGGGCGCTGCCGAGGCGATTCTGTCGATCCTGAGCATCGTGCACGGCGTCGTGCCGCCCACGATCAACGTGCGGCAGCCCGACCCGGCGTGCGATCTCAGCTACGCGTTCAACACGCCGGTCGAGCGCCCCATCCGCGTCGCGCTCAGCAACGCCTTCGGATTCGGCGGCCACAACACGACGGCGGCGTTCCGAGCGCTATAGGATGTGGACCCGGCTCGCGCGCGCCATGCGGCGCGAGTCGGAACGCATTGCGATCGTCCAAGGGCTGCGCGCCGCGGTAGCCACCGTCGGGCCGCTCATCACCGGCGACCTGCTCGGCACGCCCGCCGCGTTCTCGTTCTCGGCGCTCGGCGGCTTCCAGACCACGCTCGTCGACCCCGGCGGCCCCTACCGCCTGCGCGCGGCCGCCATGCTCGCCGTGATCCTCGGCGGCGGCGCGGCCTGCGCGATCGGCTCCGCCGCGGGCCAGTGGTTCTGGGTTTCGATTCCATTGACGTTCGCGGCCGCCGTGCTGAGTGGGCTCGTCCGCGCCTATGGCAGCGCCGGCGCCTCGGTCGGGCTCATCAACCTCGTGGTCTATCTCATCGCGCTGGCCTCGCCGCTCGGACCGCGCGCCGACAGTCTGCATCGCGGGATGCTGTTCGCCGCCGGCGGTGTCGGCGCGATGGCGCTGGCGTTACTCCTGTGGCCGTTCCAGCCTCTCCGCCCCGCGCGGCGCGCGATCGCCTCGGTGTGGCGCATGCTCGGCGCGCGTGCCATCACGGACGCCGAGCGGTTGCCCGCCGCGGATCACGGGAGCAGTGCGTGGTACGCGCGCGAGGTTTCGTCGACCGCCGCCATTCGCGCCGAGATCGAGACCGCCGCGCAGGAGATGGCCGCGATTCGGGGCGCGCGCGATGGCGCGAGCGCGCGCGGCGAGGCGCTCCTGGCGACGCTCGCGGCCGCCGATCGGACGTTCGGCGTGATGGTCGGTGTGCCCGAAGCGCTCGAAGCCATGCACGAAACCGGCGACACGCCGGCGGCCCAAGAGGCGGCGAGGGCGTTGCGCGCGGCCGCGGACGACGCCGAGTCCATCGCGCGCGTGGTCATGGGGCAACCCGCTGGCAACGACCCGTCGATGCCGATAGGAGCAACCGCGGTCCTGGGTCGCTTGCGCGATGAGCTCACGGTCGCGCGGCAAGTTGCTGACGGCATCGATACGTCGATCACCGGCGGCGCACAGGTCGGCCCGCCTCGGCGAGAGCCCAAAGAGAATCCGTTGGGGCCGATGCTCGCCGCCCTCGGTCCACGGTCGCTGGTCGCGCGGCACGCGCTGCGACTAGCCGTCGGGGTGACGGCCGCGCACATCCTGAGCACGATGCTCGGACTCCGGCGCGGCTACTGGATGTCGGTGACGACGGCCGCGATCCTCCAGCCGTATGCGGGGGCCACGGCGCACCGGGCCTTGCAGCGGGTGATCGGGACCGTGATCGGCGGGCTGGTGGCCGGTGTGCTGACCTGGGCGGTGCACGGCACGGTCGCCGTCGCCATCGTGCTGACGCTCCTCTGCGTGTTGACGCTGGCCGTGCGACCGATTGGCTATGGCTATTTCACGCTCTTTTTGACGCCGCTGTTCGTGATCATCGCCGAAGGCACGCGGAGCGAGCCGCACCTGATATTCGCGCGACTCCTGAACACGGTGCTCGGCGGCGCATTGGCGTTCGCCGCCGGCGCGCTCCTCTGGCCGGACTGGGAAGGCGATACGCTGAACGACGTGATCGCTACCGCGGTGGACGCGGTGCGGAAGTACATCCGCGCGGTGCTCACCGGCACGGACGCCGCGCACACCGCGCGGCGCGCCGCGGGGTTGGCGAACAGCAACGCCGAAGTCGTGTTGCAGCGCGTGCTGGCCGATGGACGCCGGTCGGACGCGCTCGCCGCGGCGGGGTTAGGTCTCGTGACGTTCCTGCGCCGGCTCACCCACACGACGAGCGCCCTCGAGTCGCTCGGAGCCGGCCCCATCCCGGAGATGGCGGCCGCCGCGGATGACGCGCTCGCGGCGCTCGCGCAGTCATTGCGTGCGTGCAAGCCTCCTGGTCCGCCGCCGGATCTCACGGCGCAAGTGCCACGGGACACACGGTCGCCGGCGGTGGCCGAGCTATTGGGCTATCTGGCGCGGCAGATCGAGGTGCTCTATGTCAGCGCAGAAAGCGCTCTGCCAGCTGCTCCAGACGCTCATCATGCTCAGCCTGCGCCCGCATGAGGATGCGCTCGACATACGGCCGGAGCTTGCGCTCGCCCCAGTAGTACCCGGTCGCCATCTCGGCGCTGCCGGTCTCACCGTCCCGCGCGGCTTCGAGCAGCGCGACCGCCGCGGCTTCGTCGAACGACGGGTCCTCGCGCGGCGGAAGATCAAACCGGCGGCCCGGGTTGCCCCAATGCCCGCCGGCGTCGTCATCGACAAATGCGCGCGACATAGTCTACAACGGTACAATCTGGGAGCGAATGGTCTGCGTGCTCGCGGGGCCATCACCCGTGTCGGGGAACGACTCTACGAGTCGCATGATCTGCGTGACCTTCGATCCGAGATACACGCCGGTCACACTCACATATTGCACGCCGCGGATGGTGCCGTCGCCCGCGACGCGCAGCACTTTCCCGCCCTCGGTGCCCTGGCCGCTCAGCGCGATGCTGCCGGTCCGCTCGATCCGCCACGCGCGCTGGCCGGCATAGGTCGTATCGCCAGTCACCTTCGACATCACGATCCGCTGCGTCGACACGGAGTCGAACGGCCCGCGTTTGCCGGACCGCTCCTTGGACGTATCGGCCCACGCCGTGCCGGCCCCAACCGACGCCCGGAGCGCCGGCAGAAAATACTTAAATCCCCCGTACAAGCCGCGCAGGTTTCCGTCGGCGCTGGCCGGTGGGTCGAACGCGTAGATCTGCCCGGTTGGTGAAACCATGCCAGTGAGCTTCACGCCTTTGGCCCACGACAGATCCTGTTTCGGCGCATCAAGTGCCGATTCTTGATCGATCGAATCAATCGTGACCGTGAGCGCGAGCGTGTCGCGCGACTGCTGCGTGAGGTGGACCGTCACGACCTGTTTCGTCGTGTAGTCGAATTCGGCGGGCGCCCGGCCGCCGTTCTGATCGCGCTGATTCTGCGTGGCGATCTCGATGCGATATCGTTGTGTCCCAGGCGTGTACGCGAATGTCTGGGCGCTCAGTGGCGCCGCACAGACAAGCAATATGAGCCAGCGCATGCTTACAACTTAATCGCGTCCCGGCGGCGTCGCTGTCATGACTCGCACCACCGGCATGCCGCCGATGTCTTGCAGCGGGAAGTAGATCAAGTGTGTTCGCGGGTCCACCGCCACGGTGTGCGCGTGCGGTAACGCAAAGTCGCCATCGCGGACCAGGTGCATGCCGTCACGCGCCGAGACTTCGGTGAACGCGGAGACCGTCCCCGACTCCGTCCCGACGTACAGTCGCCCCCACGCGGGATCGAACGCCAGCACATCGGGCTCGGCGCCGACGCTGTAGGTGGCGATGACGCGATCGGAGGTGAGATCCAGCACGGCGATGCGCGCGTTGGTTTCGCCGGCTACGAACGCCACGCGCCGAGCCGCATCGAGCGCGATCCCGTGTGGCCGCTGAATGCCCGGCACCGGCACGCGCTTGACGATGCGATTGGTCTCCGGGTCGATCACCGCGATCTCGTTGGTCTCGTGCACCGCGACGAGGATGCACGCGGTCACGGGGTCGTAGACGGTGTTGCCCGCCTCGCCGCCCACGGGGATGCGCGTCACCAGCGTGTCGGCGAACACGTCGATCACGGCATCGGCGCCACCGTGCTCGTCCGACACGAAGATGCGGCGCACATTCGGCGCGTACGCGATGCCATCCGGATAATCGATGCCGCCGATGCGAGCCAACACGCTATCGTTGCGCATGTCGACGACCGCGACTTGCTGGCGTCCGGTCACCGACGCATACACCCGCCCGAGCTCGGGGACGGCCCACACGCCATGCACTTCCGTGAATCCGCCGAGGTCGGCGACCACACGCTGATCTTTCACGTCGATGATGAGCAGCGTGCCCGCGTCCATGTGGGCGACGTACAGGCGATTCGTGGTCGTATCGAGGCTCTGATAGTCGAACCGCACCGCTGGTCCGGGCACCGGAATCTCGGCGACCGTCTTGAGCAAAAAAGCGCCGCGGCCTGGACCAGGCGGCGGCGCAATGGCCACTGCTGCTGGCTTAGGCTGGCACGGCGGGAAAGCGAACAGCAGCAGGGGCAGGAGCGTGGTCAGTCTCCGACGCGCCAGCGCGCGATGAGTGCCGAGTAGAGCCGGCCAGCGATCGGACCCGGGCGGCCATCGCCCACGAGACGGCCGTCGATCGTCACGACCGGCATCACGTCGTTCGTCGTCCCCGTCAGAAAACACTCGCTCAGGCGGGCCATGTCATCGACGAGCATCGGCTCCTCCCGGACGGCCATTCCCAACTCGTTCGCCAACTCCAGCACCACCTCACGAGTAATGCCCGGGAGGATGTAGTTGGTCCTTGGATGCGTTCTGATGATGCCATCAATCACGCCAAACACGTTGGTCGCCGCGCCCTCCATCACCACCCCATCCCGCTGGAGTATGGCCTCATGTGCGCCAGCCACGATGGCTTTCTGCTTGGCCAACACATTGGGCAACAGGTTGACGGTCTTGAGATCACACCGTGCCCAACGCTGATCGGGCAGTAGAATAGTACCCACGCCGCTTGCCCGTTTCTCGTGAAGCGCCGTAAACGGACTCGCGCTCGCGTACACAGTCACCGGAGTACCGGCCGGCGGAAATTGATGCGTGCGAGGCGACGCCGCGCCACGCGTGACTTGCCAGTACACCGTTGCCTCGCCGCGGGCGAGACCGTTGTCGCGGAGAAGACGGAGCGAAATCGCGGGCAATTCGGCCGGTGAGTAGGCGAGATCCAACCCGGCCAAGCTGCGCTCCAATCGACGGACGTGCCGGTCGACTTCGAGCAACACCCCATCTCGCGAGCGCGTAACTTCATAGACGCCGTCGCCGAACACGAACCCACGGTCGTCGACGGAGACGACCGCCTCGTCGCGGTCGAGAAACTGGCCATTCACATATACGATTCCAGTCATATGCTGAAGTATATCGTAATTGCCTTGCTGCAGATCACTGAAGGAACGACGACGGTCGGATCCGTCAAGATCCATTACTTGCAGTCCGGACCGACCAAGTCGGACCACGCGTTGGTTCTGATCCCAGGTTGGCGCCTGCCAGCATATCTCTGGACGGAGCAGCTGACACACTTCGGGGCGACCGAGCGCGTGATCGCGATTGATCCGCGGTCACAGGGCCCGTCGACGAAGATGACCGAGGGCAACACTCCCGAAGTCCGCGCCGCCGATCTCCACGGTCTGCTCGCGAACCTCGGCGTGGCCCACGCGACCCTCGTCGGTTGGTCGCAGGGCGCGCAGGATGTCGCGGCCTACTTGGCCGAATTTGGCACGTCGACGGTCGATGCGGTGGTCCTGGTCGACAGTCCGGTGTCGTGGGGCCCGGCTGAAGTCGACGCGCACCCGGCGTTCTCGAAAATTCTCCTATCAAGCATATCGACATACGCTCGCTCCCCGGTCGAGTACTCGCGGGGCATGGTGCGCTCGATATTCGTGCAGCCGCATCCCGATCTCGACATAGACAAGATCGTGCAGTCGACGATGCAAACCCCGCCAGATATCGGCGTCGCGATGCTCACCCAGGATATTTTCGGCGCCGATCGCCGCCCGGCGCTCCGCGCGCTCGACAAGCCGGCATTGATCCTGGCCGCGGGAAAATCACCGCTGCTCGATGTGCAGAAAGAAGAGGCCGCGACGATACCGGGATCGCAATTCGTGGTGATCGAGAACGCGGGCCACGCAATCATGGTCGACCAACCCGCGCAGTTCGACAGCGTCCTCGCCGCGTTTCAGTCCGCGGGCAAGACCAAATGATCAAACGCTTCGTACCCGCGCAACGGCTCGAGCGCGCGATCAGCGTGCAGGGTGAGATCGTACGGCTTCCCCTGCGTAAACGCGGCGCGTAACAACTCGACCGCCGCGGGCCGCTCGCCGAGTTGCGCCGCGATGCGCGCTCTCTGGTACGTGTTGCGTCCGAACAAGTACGGGCGCTGAATCGCGGCGAGCTGCGCCGAGTATCGCTCCGCCGCTGCCCGGTCGCCCTTTCGGGCCGCGGCCACACCCAGCCCTCCGAGGGCGTCGATGTCCCCAATCGAGACCCAGATGGACTCGGCCGCGGCCGGCTGACCAGCGGCGTCGTACGCCTCGGCCAATCCACTCTTGTCAGATTGCGTCTGGAACCAGCGCACGGCCCGCGCGTAGAGCGCTTGGTCAGGGTGTCCATGCGCCCGGAGCTCGTCGGCCGCAATCAGCATGAGACGACCGGTGTTCATGGTGTCGCTCGGGACCCAGGGCAATGTCTCATCGAGACGCGCCGAGACGTCCACTGACCGTCCAATGGCCGCGAGGGCGCGGACTTCCGCGGCCATCGTCCGCCAGCCGTTCGGAAACCGGTCGCGTCCTTCCTTCGCGATCGCCAGCTCGGCGCGGTGATCCCCGAGCATGTGATCGGCGGCCGCCGGCAACATCCAGTACCCGTCCCATCCTTTCATCCACCCGCGATTCGCGTCGACGCCTTTGAGCGCCGCGAGCGCGTGATGGGGATGGTCGAGCATGAGCTCGAAATAGCCGACATCGAGCAACCCCTCGCTGCCCGGCGCCGCGTCGACCATCTCGTGCGACGTGCGCACGGCCGCCGCCCAGTCGCCATGGATCTGCGCGATCGAGTTGTCGAGAAAGAATCGATCGAACGGCGCGAGCTCGCGCCGGTGCGTGGCGAGCCGCGTGATCAGCGAGTCGGCGCTCGCGTACTGGTGCATCGTGAGGTACGCGTCGATCGTCCACAACACGGGCTGCGCGTAGGTCGAGTCGAGCGCGGCCGAGCGCAGGTAATGCGCGATCGCCTCCCGCTTTTGGCCACGGATCTGGAAATCGAGCCCTTGCTCGAACTCCTGGTAGGCCTCGTACGTTGGCGGCGACGTCGCGCGCTGGATCTCCTCGCTGAGGCGCGGATTGTACAAGAGGGCCAGCGCCCCGGTGACGTGCTCGCGCAGCCGGTCGACCGCGACGAGTGGCGCGCGAACGGGTCCGCTCACGGGATCGACGCTCCGCAACAGCCGCCCCACGCGCGCGTCCGAGATCTGCGCTTGAAATCGGAGCGAGTCGCCGTCGCGATAGAAGCTGCCCCAGACGATCGTCCCGGCGCCGGTCTGTTCGGCGAGTGCTCGCATTCCCGCGGGCCCGGCGCGGACCGGCGTTCTCGCGGCGAGCATGGCGGTTCGCGCATCGACGACGTCGACGAGCCCAGTCTCCGCGAGGCGCTGCGTCACCCAATCGGCCGCCATCAGCCCGACCGGGTTGAATGCCGTGTCGCCCGTGTTGTTGTCGAACGGCGCCACGAGCACGCGGGTCGGCACCAACGTCGGCCCGCGCATGGCGCGCCACTCGGTGATGGCGTGCACTCCCACGGCGACGATGACCAGGCACGCAACGAAGGCGATGATGATGCCACGTCGCTTGGGCAGCTCGGACTTTGGTGCGGCCGCTTGCGGCACACTCGGTCGCCGAATGGCGGCTGGCGTGCGGCGCCGCTGAGGCGCGATCGGAATCGCCTGCTCCGGCGAATCGCGGAGTTTCGTCGCATACGCCGTCACCGAGGCATCCGGCGCGGCGTCGAGCTCTTGCCGGACCAACGTCTCGTACACGCGGGCGTGCTGCAGCGCACCCGCGCGATCCCCGGAGGCGGCCAGCGCGTGCATGAGCTCGAGCGCCACGCCCGCGTCGAGCGGATCGGCTGACGCGAGCCGTCGACACCAGCCGGCTTCCGCGCGCGGATCCCCGCGATCATGTGCGTCAGCCGCCAGCGTCCGCAGCGCTTTACGATACCGCTCGGCGAGATGCGACCGCTGTCCCTCGGTCCAGCGCTCGAACTCCGGCGCGTCGCTCACGTAGAACCCGTCGAGAAACGGCCCCCGATAGATCGCGACCGCGCGCTCGTGCTCCTTCCGCTCCAGCGCCTGCTCGAACTCCGCCAAGTCGCTGGTGATCGCTTCGGGGTTGAGCCGAAGCTCGGTCGTCCCGAGCACGAGATCGTCGCGGCCGAGATCGCGCCGCAGCGAGTACACGGTTTGCGCCAATACGCGGCGGGCTTTCTCGTCGTCGCTGTCCGGCCACAGCTGGTTGATCAACTTCGCGCGCGCGACGCCGCGGTCACCGGCGGCAGCGAGGATGGCGAGCACGGCCAGCGGACGCCGTTGCCCGGCGGCGCCGCCGTCGCGGTCGATGGAGAGACCGCCGAACGTCCGAACCCGGAGCATGGTCAGGGAACGAGGAGAATCTTGCCGGCCGTACGGCGCGACTCGAGCGCGCGTTGCGCGTCCCCGGCGTCTTTCAACGGATATTCATGCGCAATCCGCACCGTGAGCTCGCCGGCTGTGATCCACGCGAACAGATCGCTCGCGCGTCCCACCATCTCTTGGCGCGTCGCGGTGTAATTGCCGAGCGTCGGGCGCGTGAGATAGAGCGAGCCCTTGCGATTCAAGAGCTGCGGATCGAACGCCGGAACCGCGCCGCTCGACGCGCCGAACAGCACCATGTATCCGCGCGGCCGGAGACAGTCGAGGCTCGCGTCAAACGTGGCCTTCCCGACCGAGTCGTACACGACATCGACACCCTGGCCGCCCGTCAACCGCGCGACCTCGGCCACCACATTCTGCGTCGAGTACTCGATCGTCTCGTCCGCGCCGTCGGCACGGGCGATCTCGGCCTTGGCCGCTGTGCCCACGCTCCCGATCACCCGCGCCCCGCGCCGCTTGGCGATCTGGACGAGCAATCCCCCAGTGCCACCCGCAGCCGCGTGGATGAGACACGTCATCCCGGGCGCCAACGGATACGTCGATGTCGCGAGATAATGCGCGGTCATCCCTTGCAGCATGACCGCCGCGGCTACGTCGGTGGCGACGCCATCGGGAATCGTCACCAGCTTTACCGCAGGGACGGCTTGTAACTCGGCATACGCGCCAAGCGGTCCCTCGTACGCAACCCGGTCGCCGACGGCAAACCCAGCCACGCCATCGCCGAGCGCTATGATAGTTCCAGCGCCCTCGGTGCCCGGGATAAAGGGCATGGGCACCGCATACATCCCGGTGCGCCGGTATACGTCAATGAAATTGACGCCTATGCCCGCGAGCCGGACGAGCGCTTCGCCGGGGCGAAGTTGAGGGTCGGTTACGGTCTCGTAGCGGAGGACCTCTGGTCCTCCGTTTTCGTGTACACGGATGGCCTTCATGGGTTGACAAGTTATAACGTCGCCGCGTAGTCTCCGACATGCGTCGCCAAACCGTCACGTTCTGTTGTGCTACCGCCAACTCGCGGCCAGGGCGACATACGTGACGGACTGACAGCATAATTGTCGCGTTTTCCCCGGCCGCTCCGAATACCGAGCGGCCCTTTTTTTTCCCCGAGGAACTATGTCGACCGCTACCACCATCGTGGATCCGGAGATCGAGAAGAAGGGGTATGCCCAGCCCGAGGTGTTGGTCACCACGAATTGGCTGGCCGAGCATCTCCATGACCCGAATATCCGCATCCTGGAGAGCGATGAGGACGTCCTGCTCTACGACACGGGCCACATACCCGGCGCCCAAAAGGTCGACTGGCACACCGACCTGAACGATCCGGTCATCCGCGACTACATCACGCCCGCCGCGTTCCAAGCGCTGCTGCGCCGCCTCGGCATCGATGAGTCGACGCCGGTCATCTACTACGGCGACAAGAACAACTGGTGGGCGACGTACGCCTTCTGGGTGTTCAAGCTCTTTGGCTTCGAGAACGTGCGCGTCCTCGATGGCGGACGCGCGAAGTGGGAGGCGGAGAAGCGGACGTTCGTCACCGATCGGCCGAAGTTCGAGCCGTCGACCTACACGGCTCCTCCGCGCTCGGACTCACAGATTCGTGCATTCATCGAGGATGTGAAGAAGCACCTGGCCGCGAAGGGCAAACTCGTCGATGTGCGTTCGCCGCAGGAATACACCGGCGAGAAGCTCCACATGCCCGATTACCCGCAGGAGGGCGCGCTCCGCGGCGGCCATATCCCGACGGCGAAGAGCGTTCCGTGGGCGCGAGCCGCGAACTCTGACGGCACGTTCAAGTCCGCCGAGGATCTGCGCGCTATCTACGAGAAGGAGCAGGGGCTCACGAAGAGCGACGACGTCATCGCGTACTGCCGCATCGGCGAGCGGTCGTCACACACGTGGTTCGTGCTGACGTACCTCCTCGGATATCCCAAAGTCCGGAACTACGACGGCAGCTGGACCGAGTGGGGCAATGCCGTCCGCGTGCCGATCGAGCAGGGTTCGGGCAAGTGATACGCTGACGTAGCAAACGCAACGGCGCGCGTGGCCCGATGCCGCGCGCGTCCGGGGGAGGATGTTACCTTGCGCCCCCGATGACACTTAGGGCAGCCCTAGCGCTGATTATCGCCGTGCGTATCGGCGCGCAGGAACCAGCTCGCGCGCTGTCGCTGTCCGATGCCGTGGGTACCGCGCTCGGCCAGAGCGAGACGATGACGATCGCGCGCGCGGGTCTGACGCGCGCCCGCGGGCAGGTCGTGCAGGCGCGCGCGCCGTTCCTCCCACAGCTCTTCGGAACGTTGAGCTATACCCGCACGATCAAGTCGCAGTACGCGGCCCTGACGTCGCTCCCCAAGAATCAATTCGAGCTCTGCACGATCCAGCTCGACTCCACGGCGACCGGGGCGCAGCGGCAAGCCGCGCTGGCGGCAGCTCAAAGCTGCCCGTCCCAGTTCTCCGGCAACATCTTCTCGAGCGTCGGCATCGGCGCGCTGAACGCCTACAACCTGGGCCTCTCGTTCTCGCAGACCCTATTCGATGGCCAATTCCTCGCGGCGCACGCCGCCACGGCGCCGCGCCAGGCGGCGGAGATCGAGCTCGACGCCCAGCGCGCGCAGGTCATGTTCGACGTCGCGCAGGCATACTATGATGCCGCGCTCGCCGACGAGCTGGTGACGATCGCGGATTCGACCATGGCGATGGACGAGCGCACACTGGCCCAGGCGCAGCTGGCCCGGCGGTTGGGCAACCAATCGGAGTTCGACCTCCTCGAGACGCAGGTGACACGCGACAATCAGATCCCGGTGCTGGTTCAGGTGAAGGCCGAGCGCGATCAGCGATACTTGCGGCTCAAGCAGCTGATCGGGCTGCCGCTCGACGCGCCGTTGGCCTTGACCACCGGCGTCGAGGACGGGACCGATCTGCCGGGCGGCTTGCGACTCGTCTCGCTCAACGACAGCACGCCCGCTATGGTCGGCGATACCGCGGTCGACCACCGTTCGAGTGTGCGCGAACAGCACGAGGCGATTGTCGAGACCGAGGCGCTCGTGTCATCGAGTCGCGGCGAGTACCTCCCGTCGCTCTCCTTGACCTCGAGCTATCAGCGGGTCGCCTTTCCCACGGGCGGGCTCCCCGCCTGGAACAGTTTCTTGAACAATTGGACTATCGGCGTCACGGCGTCCGTGCCGATCTTCAATGGGTTCAAAACGCACGGGGATGTATTGATCGCCGAGGCCAACCTCGAGACGGAGAAGGCGCGGTACAACCAAGCGCGCGACGCGGCGGCGCTCGACGCGCGGAGCACGATAGCGGAGCTGCGCGCGGCCGAGGCCAGCTGGCGCGCGGTGTCGACGTCGTGGCAGCAGGCCGTGCACGCGTACGAGATCGCGGAGCTCCGCTATCGCGAAGGCCTTTCGTCGCTGGTCGAGTTGAATGGGGCTCGGATCGCGCGTCAGCAATCGTTCTCGAATCGCGCCCAAGCTGCCCGCAACGTCCAGGTCGCCCGCATGCGCGCCGCGCTGATCCGCGACCTCCCACTGTCTGCGCGATGAAATTTATCCCGTTGTTGCCGCTGTTGGTGCCGCTGCTCGTAGTGACGGCCTGCAGTCGCCGCGACCCGAGCGATACCCGCGCGCAGCGCGTGATCGAGCTCGGCGTGGAAGATATCGCGATCGTCGCGACCGATGTCGTACGAAGCGGCCCTGCGATCTCCGGCACGCTCGCCCCGATTCGCAACGCGCAGCTGAGAGCCGAGATTGGCGGCGCAGTGCTCGAGACGCTGGCCGAGCAAGGCCAACACGTCGCGTCAAATCAAGTGCTCGCCCGCATCGATGCCGCGACAATCCGCGACGCCTATGTCTCCGCGAAGTCGGCCGTCTCGACCGCGCAACTCGCGGCTGACTACGCCGACCGCCAGGTCAAGCGCTTCGACACGCTGTTGGCCGCCGGTGCCATCGCCGAGCGGGATCACGAGGGCGTTGTCGAGCAAGATGCCCAAGCGCGTACCGCGCTCGCCAATGCCAAGTCCGGTCTCGTCCAAGCCGAGAAGGCGCTGGCCAACACTGAAATTCGCGCTCCGTTCACAGGTGTCGTCAGCGAGCGTGACGTCAGCGCCGGCGATGTCATCGGGCCCGGCAGTCCAATGTTCGGCGTCGTTGATCCGAGTCGCTTGCAATTCGAAGCGACTGTTCCCGCCACACAGATCGCGTCAGTTCACGTGGGCGACGCCGTGTCGTTCGCGCTCAATGGCTATGGCGGCCGTACGTTCAGTGGTTCGATCGTGCGAATCGATCCCGTCGCTGATCCGGCGACACGGCAGGTTCAGGTCTTCACCGAAATCAAGAACCCGGACAACAGCATCGTCGGTGGATTATTCGCGACTGGCCGCATCGTCACGCAATCCTCGCGCGGTCTCGTCGCGCCGATCACGGCGATCGACACCCGGTTCCTGAAGCCAAGTGTGCTCCGAGTACGCGATGGCAAGATCGAGCGCGTCGATGTCGCACTCGGCCTCCGCGACGAGGTGGCCGAGCGAGTCGAGATCACCGCCGGCGTCGCGGCGGGAGACACGCTGCTGCTCGGCCAAGCACAGGGCCTGACCCCTGGCACGCCGGTGCGCGTGACCCGGATGGCGGCCGAGCGATAGCCGGCACGCTCGCCCATGTTCATTTCCGACTTCGCGATCGAGCGCCCGATCCTGACGACGGTGACGATGATCGCGCTCGTCGTGTTCGGCGTGTTCGCTCTGGTCAAAACGGATATCGATGAATACCCGGACGTCGCCTCGCCGGTGATCTCGGTCTTCGTCCCCTATCCGGGCGCGACGCCGCGCCAGGTCGAGCGCGAAGTGATCGACCGGCTGGAAGAGCAGTTCAGCGCGATCAGCGGTCTCGATCACCTCGAGTCGACGGGCGTCGACGGGTTCGCCGAGGTCACCGTCATCTTCCAATTCGGCAAGAGCGTCGATCAAGCCGCCCAGGACGTGCGCGATGCGATCGCCGAGGTGCGCGACCAGCTCCCGTCGGAGGTCCGCGAGCCGATCATCCGGAAGTACGATCCCTCGGCGCTCCCGATCGTATCGCTCGCCGTGACGTCCGAGAGCATGAGTCCGGCGGAGCTCACGATACTCGCCGATCCCGGCATCACGAAGGAGTTGCGCGGGATTCCAGGCGTGGCTCAGGTCAGCGTCGAGGGCGGCGACGAGCGGACGATCGCCGTCAATCTGCGGCCGCGCGACCTCGAGGCCGCGAATGTCAGCGTCGGCGAGGTCGTGTACGCGCTCAATACCCAGAATCTGGCGGCGCCGGTCGGCAGCGTGACCGGTGCCCTGACCGAGCGGACGATCCGGCTCAATGGTCGATTGGAGTCGCCCGACGACTTCACACAACTCGTGGTCGCCCAGCGCGGTCCTCCCCAACGCTTGGTTCGCCTCGGTCAGATCGCCGACGTCAAAGACACCGTCGTCCAAGCCCGGTCGCTCGCGCTCTACAACGGTCGTCCCGGCATTGGCATTGATATCACGAAAGCCAAGGGAACCTCCACCACCCGGGTCGCCGATGGGATCAAGGCAAAGCTGCCCGACATCCGCCGGACGCTCCCACCGGGCGTCGAGTTGACGCTGGTGCAGGACGCCGGGGTGCGCGTCTCGCAATCCGTGCGCAACGTCGAGGAGATGCTAGTCGAGGGCGCCGTATTGACCGTTCTCGTTGTCTTTGTCTTCCTGAACTCCTGGCGCTCGACGGTGATCACGGGCCTAGCGCTCCCGGTTTCTACACTGGCCGCATTCATAGCCGTCTGGGCGTTTGGCTTCACGCTCAACACGATGTCTTTGCTCGGCCTGTCCCTGGCGATCGGGATTCTGATCGACGACGCGATCGTCGTGCGAGAGAACATCGTGCGCCACATCGAAATGGGCGAAGACCATATCGCGGCCTCGCACTCGGCCACCGATGAAATCGGTCTAGCCGTCACCGCGACGACGCTCTCGATCGTTGCCGTCTTTGTGCCCGTGGCGTTCATGCGCGGCGAGGCTGGCCAATGGTTCAAGCCGTTTGCGCTAACGGTCGTCTGTGCCGTACTCGTATCGCTCTTCGTATCGTTCTCGCTCGATCCGATGCTCTCTGCGTATTGGCCGGATCCCCAGCTCGAGGCACATCAACGCCGAAATGCGATTGGCGGAGCGTTAGAGCGTTTCAACGCCTGGTTCGACCGCCAAGCTGACGCATACAAGGGTGTCATCGCCTGGGCCCTCGACCATCGCTGGACCATGGTGGCACTCGCTGTGCTTTCCTTTGTCGGTGCGATCTCCCTCCAGGTGATGTTCGGCGGCGCCGACCTCATCCCGAAGAGCGACCGCTCGGAGCTCAATATTGTCGTGCAAACTCCTCCAGGTTCGAACCTCGACTATATGCGCCTGAAGCTCGCCGAGATCGAGCGGGTGCTGCGTTCGCACCCGGAGGTGCAGTCCACCTATTCCACGGTCGGGAGCGCCGCGGGCGAGATCGATTCGGGATCGGTCTATGTGCGTCTCGTCCCGAAGGGACAGCGCCGCATGTCCCAGACGGCGCTCACCGAAGTGATTCGCCCCGAGCTTTCGCGGCTGGGCGGCGTCACCGCCTACGTCTTCGAGCCGAGCCCGGCGGGGAATCGCAAGCAGATCCAGATCAAGCTGCGCGACGAGGGCGCCGGATACGCGACCCTCAGTCGGTTCGCCGACCAGGTGATGGGCGCGGTGCGCCAGGTGAACGGCGCCGCGGACGTCGGGCTCTCGACGAAAGGGGACCGGCCCGAGTTGCAGATCGATCTCAATCGGCCGCTCGCGGCGACCATGGGTATCTCGGTGAGCGACGTCGCGGCCTCGCTGCGGCCCGCGTTCGCGGGCCTGCACGTCGGCGACTGGGTCGACCCCACCGGGAAAACGCGCGACGTGACGGTCCGATTCGCGGCCGATGCGCGCACGAACGTGACGGACCTGCAGCAGCTTCCCTTGCTGCTCTCGTCCGGCAGGGGCCCGACCACGATCCCACTGGGTGCGGTCGCGTCGGTCACGACCTCACTGGGCCCCGCCGCGGTCGAGCATTTCGGCCGCGATGAGGTGATCAGCGTCGAGGCAAACGTCGAAGGTCGATCCCTGAGCGAAGTCTCGAACGACATCAACGCCCGGGTCGCACGACTGGCTACGCCGCCGGGGATTCGCATCACGCAGGGCGGAGAAGTGAGTGATCAGGCCGAGGTCTATGGCGACATCATTGCCGCCCTCGGCCTCGCGGTGCTGCTCATGTACCTGATCCTCGTCGTGCAATTCGGATCATTTCTCGATCCGCTGACGATCATGATCTCGCTGCCGCTCTCGCTCATCGGGGTGGTGCTCGCGCTCATGATCACGGGCGAAACGCTGAATATCCTCAGCATGATCGGCGTCATTCTCCTCATGGGGATCGTCACCAAGAACTCGATCCTGCTGGTCGACTTCGCGATCTGGGCCAAGGAACGCAAACAGATCTCGACGCGCGATGCGCTGATCGAAGCCGGCCGCATTCGTTTGCGGCCCATTCTCATGACCACCATGGCCCTCATCGCCGGCATGCTGCCGGTCGCGATCGGTGCCGGCGTGGGCGGCGATTTCCGGCGGTCGCTGGGGATCGCCGTCATTGGCGGCGTCATCACCTCGACCGTGCTGACGCTGCTCGTGGTCCCGACGTTCTACGAGATCCTGGATGGCGCACGGGCGTCCTTCCTGCGCGCTATCAAGAGTTCCGGCGACTAGGTTTTCCAAGTGCATTGGCTTTATAACCTCCCGGGGACGTTCTGGGCGTATTTGCTGATCGGCGCCGTCAGCAACATCACCGAGGAGCTCGCGCCCATCGGCGGTGGCTACGCCGCGCACGGGGGCCGGCTCGGCCTCACGCAGGTCGCGATCAGCGTCTGCATCGGCACGTGGGTCAGCGGCTTCGGACTGTACTACCTCGGCCGCGCCCGTGGCATGTGGCTCCGCAAGCGCTTCCCGAACTTTGGCCGCCTCTTCACGCGCGCCCTCATGGTCGTGCGGCGCCGTCCCTGGCGCTCGGCGTTCGCCGTGCGCTACGCGTTCGGCCTCCGCATCACGCTGCCGATCGCCTGCGGCGCCGCCCACGTGCCGGTGTGGGAATACGCGATTGGCAGCGCCGTGAGCTCGCTCACCTGGTCCTGCCTCTTCACCGTCATCGGTTGGATGTTCGGCCGCTCCGCCGACGTGATCATGCGGCACATCCATCGGTTCGAGGACGTGCTGACGCTTGCGGGTATCGGCGCCGTGGGGATTCTGCTCTTCGCCTATCTCCGCCGGAGCGTGACGCACGACGACGAAGCGATCACCGAGTTCGGCAAAGAGCTCGATCGTCTCAGTGGGGAGTTTCCGGTTCTGGTTGATGAGAACGGCGGAACACGCCATAGAGGTACCACAACGACGGAATGAGCACGAGGGCGCCGACCGCGATGGCGGCCACGAAGGCGCGCAACGTGGCCGGAGGCGACGCGGCGTCAAATACCGTCATCGTCGGCGGAATCAAGAACGGATACTGGGCGAATAACCAGCCCCAGATGATCAGGACCACCAGCGCACCGGCCGCGACGCGCGCCAGGCGAAACCACCGCGCCCACAGCGCGAGAATCGCGCCGAGGCCGGCGATCATCGCCGCTCCGTGAATCGGCCCGGCAAATGACGAATGCAGCAGCATGTGCTGCACCCGTGGCGCGAGTGGCTCCGCGGCGAGTAGCGCCCCGTACGCGGTGACGGGTAGCACGAGACCGGCCTCGATCGCGCGTCTCCGAAAATCGTTCTGGAGCTCCGGATCGTGCGCCGCTTCGACCGTGAGATACGTCGCGGCCAAAAACGCCACCAGCACGAGCGTCATGATGCCGACGGCGAGCGTGAACGCGTTGAGCCAGGGCGTGATGAACACGGGGACGAATTCGACGCCGCTCTCCCCGAGCGTCGTCATGGCGGTGCCGACGCCATTCGATGCGATCGCGCCGACGATCACGCCGAGGAGGACCGGGGCGAGTACGCTGGCGATCGCGAAGATCATCCCCCAGCGCTCCTGCACGGCGCTATGCGTCGCGTCGTACGCCCGGAACGTGAACGCCGAGCCGCGCAGCACGATGCCGATGAGCAGCAGCGTGATCGGGATGTGCAGCACGGTCATGATGGCCGCGAACGCGGGTGGGAAGCACGTGAACAGCAGGACCACAATGAGAATCAGCCAGACGTGATTCGCTTCCCAGATCGGTCCGATCGCGTGCGCGATCAGCTCGCGCTGTTTCTCGCGCCGGGGGCCGGACGCGAGCAGATCCCATACGCCGCCGCCGTAGTCGGCGCCGCCGAACAGCACATAGGCCGTCAACGCGACTCCGGCTATCGCCGCGACGATGGTCTGCAGCACGCTAATCGACCGTGTGCAGGACTTGGTTGTACATGAGCCACGTCACGATGACGCCGAGAAACACGTAGAGCACGGTGAACGTGAGGAAGGGCACGACGAGACCAGGCATCGGCGTGACCGCGTCCGCCGTTCTCAGGATGCCGGCCACAATCCATGGTTGACGGCCGACCTCGGTGACGGTCCATCCGGCTTCGACGCAGATGAACCCCAAAGGCGCGCCGATACTCAATGCGATCAGGAGCCGTTTGCCGAAGTCGTGTCTCCGAATCAGATCCCACAGCGCCCAGAGCCCGATGACGGCCAACAGCGTCCCGAGTCCGACCATGACCTGAAACGCCAGATGCACGATGACCACCGGCGGCCACCGATCCTCGGGAAAATCGTCGAGCCCTTTCACGGTGGCGTTGAAATCATGATACGCCATAAACGAAAGCCCGCCGGGAATCTCGATGTCCCACCTCGTCTCGTGCGCTCTCACGTCCGGAATTCCGCCGATGCGCAGCGGCGCCCGAGCCTGCGTTCTGAACTCGCCTTCCATGGCGGCGAGTTTCACCGGCTGCGTATCAGCGACCACGCGCCCGGCAATGTCCCCCGAGATGGGCTGCAAAACGGCCGCGGGGGCGCCGACCATCAATGCCACGATCAGGGCACGCTTGTGAAAGCCATCCGTCGGCTGACGCAGTAGGAGGAACGCGTGCAGCCCGGCGACCGCCATGCCGAGCGACGCATACGCGGCCAGCGTCATGTGCAGCGTCTCGGCGAGCGCCGCCGGGTTCGCCATGGCGACGAACGGATGCACGTCGACCATCTGCCCGTGCTCCAGCCGAAAGCCGGTCGGCGTATTCATCCACGCATTCGCGTCGACAACGAAGATGGCCGAGAGCGCGCCGGACAGCGCGACGAGCACCCCCGCCGCCAGATGCATCCTCGGCCCGATGCGATTCCAGCCGTAGAGGTAGACGCCGAGGAAGATCGCTTCGGTAAAGAACGCGAACCCTTCCAGCGAGAACGGCATGCCGATAATGCTGCCGGCGGACTGCATGAACCGTGGCCACAGGAGGCCGAGCTCGAACGACAGCACCGTCCCGGACACGGCGCCCACGGCGAACATGATCGCGGTGCCTTTCGCCCACCGCTTGGCGAGATCCAAGTAGACGCTATCACCCGTCTTCTGCCATTGCCGCTCGGCGATGACCATGAGCGCGGGCATGCCGATGCCGACGATCGCGAAGATGATGTGAAAGGCGAGCGAGATCGCCATCTGCGATCGGGCGGCGAGGAGGTCGCTCATCTGCTAGCAATATATGACCCGAGGGGTTATGGTGGTTCCGTGCGCCGGCAAACCAATATCCGCATCGTGCTGGGCATCGTGATCGTGCTGCTGCTCGCGTGGTGCTACAGCATCAGCAATCGGATCTACTCCCTGTGGCACCAGGGAAGCGACCTCGCGCGTGGGTCCTCGCGCTTGGAGCGCGTCGACACGACGCTCGCGCCCGGCTCGCGTGTCGAGTTCAACGGCACGACGGTCGCCGATCTGCGGAGCACCGGGCACCTCGGCACCCAGGCGGACCATCCCACGATGGATACGATCGCGCTCTTCCACCGCTGGCCCGCGCTTATCGCGTTTATCCAACGCGACTCCGCCAGGTTCGCTCGGGAGCGCGGTGGGCCCACCCCTGGTATTGCCGCGGCCAAGCGCTTCTTGCTGAGTCCCGACGCCGGAGACCTCTATCTCGGCGAGTTCGTCGCCAACGCCGACACCGCGCGGCTGTCGCACGATACGACGCTCTTCGCGACTATCGACTCATCGGCCGGCCCTATCGTGTTGCGACTCCAACCCGGTCCGCACCCCGCTAGCCGAATGCGTGGAGAGCTCTTTATCGGGCCGCCGACCGCTTTGTATCGGGTCTATTGAGTCGCTCGGCCGTATGCGTGGCCGAGAATCGCGCGACTTTGGTGTAGCTCAACCCGGCCCGTTTGGCAGCCGAAAATATCGCGGTATCGGCAACCCCATCTTTGCCCTTGGGGTGAATCACCCACAGCGCAGCTTTGGCCGGCAACTTTGCCGCGACCGTCGCGATCCGCGCCAGATCCTTCTCGCGCTCCACGCCGAGAAAAACGAGAGTGCTCTCGGCGTGAACACGGCCCTGAGTAATCGCATCCGTGCGACCGGCGAGCGACGCGAGAAATTCGGCATCGTCCACGCCGAGAACGGACACATTGGCGTCACGTTTGACGCCGAGTTTGTCGATCAGCGACTTGGGCGATTTGATTTTTTCGACCCATCTCTCAGCAGATGAGCCGACGTCGAGCTCGATGTCGCCCGCCGACGTGCGAAGCACGAGTCGCCCGCCGTCGGCTTTCGCACTGGTGATCGCCGAGAACGGGATGCGCCCCCGCACGATGATCTCGTCGGTCTCGAGCAGAACTTTCAGCTCGGCCGAGACTCGACACGTCGTTTCAATGCCCATAGATACGCCTCGATGGTCTTGGTCTGCCCGAAGACAAATCGCGACATGAACCGAAACACCGGATTGTAGATCTCGCCGCGCTCGACGATGGTGACTTGCCCGGGCGCGACGCGGTATTCCCACTCGCCGCCGAACGGCAGTGACTTATCGGCGATCCGCACCACGAGACGGGATGGTGGCTCGGCGGCAGTCACGTGATACGTGATGACACCGTTCTTCCCGTGCTCGCGCCACGTCTCATCCGGCAGCTGATCGACACTCGCGACATCCGGTCGCCACTCGGGAAACGCGGCCACGTCGGTCAGCGCTGCCCACACGCGCTCGGCCGGCGCTGAGATCTCGGCCGTGCGCTCGGCGGTGTGGGCAACGGGCAAGAGTGTGTCTAGCCATTTCATGCGCGTCGCCTCTTGGCTTCGCCAACAGAGTCGGCGGAGCGTGCCAGGATGGTCAACCCGTTGATCGCCGCGCGCTGCTCCTCGGCCGTGAGCCGTGCGAGCAACGCCTCGACCAACGCGGGATCCAGCGCCGAATTCGCGCTGCGCACACGGGCCCCGGCGTCAGTGAGCCGCAGTTGCACGCGACGCCGGTCGCGGTGATCCCAAGTCCGGTCCACATACCCGTGCTTTTGGAGCCGGTCGACGCCGACCGACATCGTGCCGGGCGTGACCCCCAGGTGCCGCGCGAGCGCCGTCAGCGAGGTCGCCTCGACCGTGTCGAGATGGTCCAGGATGCTCGCCTGGTGGGCGCTGAGCAGGGTGCCGCTCTCGGGATCCCGCACGTGGCGGCGATGACAGGCAAACCAGATACGCGGGTACGCCGTCATGACCGCCGCGGCCGCATCGCTCGTCCGCATGGCCCCAATCTAGGCAGATATTTTGTTTTGTCAAATCAAAAGAAACTGCCACGCGACGCCGGCGTAGTAGGGCAGTGCTCGCGCTCCTGTTGGTCCTCGCGTTCGGCCAGAGAGATCAGGACACGACTGACGCCTACGACTCGCGCGCGACACGCGACCTCGTGGCGCTCGCGCGGTCCGCGCGGCACGCGGACGACGCACGGCTCCAGGGATATGACGCGACCGTCGTCCAGCAGATGACCATCGGGATCGAGCTCGCGCGGTTCGTGCGCAAGCGGACGCTCTTCCAAAAGCAGACCGCCGCGCGCGTTCGCTGGCAGCGCGGCTCGGGCGCCGTGGTCGATATTCTCGGCGATCGCACGAAAGTGCCGATCATTCCCGAGGTCGACGCCGACGTCGATGACGGCGACGGGTTGGTCGCATTGCCCTACGTGCCGGGACGCCCGATCCCGTGGCAGCGCACGACACACGACACCATCGACGCGAACGACTGGATCGATCCGCTCGCGCCCGGCGCCGAGGCGTACTACCGGTACACGGCCGGCGACTCGGAGACGATCCGTGCGCCGGGCGCCGAGCCGGTCCACGTGCGCGAGATCCGCCTCCACCCGCGCCGCCCCCAGTGGAACCTCGGCGTGGGCTCCCTCTGGTTCGACGAAGGCTCGGGGCATCTCGTCCGGGCGGTGTACCGATTCGCGGCGCCCATGAATATCATGGAGGTCGCGCGATCGAAGGACCCGCACTCGTTCGACGACGTTCCGATCTGGGTGCGCCCGCTGATTTTCCCGATGTCGGCCAACGTCTCGACCGTCATCATCGAGTACGGTCTGCTCGAGAATCGGTTCTGGCTGCCGACAGGCGGGCTCTTCGAGGGACAAGCGCGTGCCGGCGGCATGCGATTCCCGTTCAACCTCGAAGCACGCTATCGCTACGCGAGCGTCAACGAGCCGGACTCGCTCCCGCCCATCACAATGCAGCCGCTGCCGGACTCGGTGGCCGACTCGGTGCGCCAGCACCTGCGCCGGGATCAGTGCGCGCATGGCAGCGTGTGGACCGAGGTCGATACGTCGGGGAGTCGCGGCGTGCGCGTGCTGACGCGAACGCCGTGCGATACGGCGGCGCTAGCCCGTTCGCCTTCGCTCCCCGCTGGCGACTACGGTCCCGCCGCAGTCGATGTCAGCGCGCTCGTACGCGCGATCGGCATGAACGCGCAACCCGATTGGGCGCCGCAGTCCGTGCAACTGCACTACGGCCTCGATCACGGACTCGTGCGATACAATCGCGTCGAGGGGCTCTCGGCTGGCGTGGGGCTGAGCGACGACCTCGGCCGCGGCTACTCCACGTGGAGCGAATTCCGCTTCGGCGTCGCCGACCGCCAGCCGAACGCCGAGCTCCGCGTCACGCAATCCGACGACCGCACCACGCTCGGCCTCGGCGTCTACCGGCGGCTCGTTTCGGCCAACGACTGGGGCGACCCGCTCTCACTCGGCGGGTCGCTCTCGGCGCTCCTCTTTGGCGACGACGAGGGCTACTACTATCGCGCCTGGGGCGGCGAGTTCACGAGCCAGGGCAACCTGGGCGTGCCGTACACCTGGCGCTTGTTCGCCGAGGGCGAGGGAACGGCACAGGTCAACACGAATTTCTCGTTCACCCACGCGTTCGACGGCCCACACGCGCCGGCCAACCTCGTCGCCCGCGAGGGCGCGGTCACCGGCTTCTCGGTGCGACTCCTGCCGTCCTACGGCCTCGACCCGCACGGGTTCCGCGTGCTGTCGGACATCCGAGTCGAGGGCGCCGCGGGCACCTTCGACTATGCGCGCGGCGCCGCGGACGTCACGCTCTCGGACGGCATCGCGCGGGTGCTGGACGGCGCCGTGACGCTCAGCGCCGGCATGACCGGCGGCCAGGTGCCCCCGCAGCGCTGGTGGTACTTGGGCGGGCTCCAGACCGTCCGCGGTCTCCCGCCCGGCGTGGAGGCCGGCGACAGCTACTGGCTCACGCGCGTCGAGCTCGGGCCGCGCTCAGTGGCGTTCAAGCCCGTCGTGTTCTACGACATGGGCTGGGCGGGGGACCGGAGCGACTGGGGGCACGAAGGCCGCCCGTTGAGCGGCGCCGGCGCCGGCATGTCGTTCCTCGACGGCCTCATTCGCCTCGACGTCGCGCACGCGATCCAGCCCGGCCGCTCTTGGCGCGTGAACTCGTATTTGAACGCGACGTTTTGACGCGATACGTGGCGTAGACGCATCCGCCGCCGATCGTCCGAGCCTCTCGCAGCTCGAGCGACACGGGCCGTCCGGGATCCTGTACCACCGGAATGCCGGCGCCCAGCAAGATCGGATGGATATTCAGCCCGACCTCGTCGATCGCCCCGGCCGCAAACAGGGCTTGCGCGAGATGCCCGCCGCTCATGACACAGATCCCTTTGCCGGCCTGTTGCTTCAGCGCTAGCACGAACGCTCCAGGGTCGTGCGACACGAGCTCCGCGCCTCGGACCGACTGCAGCGTGCGTGAGCACACGTAGTTGCGCATCGTCCGGGACCCGCCGTCACCGCCGCCGCCCATTGCGGCCGCCATGTCCCACGTCTTGCGCCCCCAGACGAGCGTATCGATCGTGGCCCAGTACTCGGCCATGATGGCCTGTGCGTCGCGGCTCATGTGCAGCCACTCGACACCGCCGTCGGCGTCGGCAATGAACCCATCGAGGCTGCACGCTGCCCCATACGTGACAATGCGCATAACTAAATCCTCGTTTAGATTCAAATTATCATGAGCCCTCGGCCGCGCAAGGTCAGCGACGATGACGTCTTCGCGGCCACCCACCGGGCGATGTCGCGACTCGGCCCGGGGGACCTGACATTGGCCGAAATCGCCGCCGAGGCCGGAGTCACAGCCGGTGCCCTGGTACAACGCTTCGGCTCGAAGCGCGACTTGCTGCTCTTGGTGTTCAAACAGGCCGCCGGATCGACCAGTGACATGATGCGCGCGCTTCGCGCACAGCACGCTTCACCGCTCGCCGCGCTGCGCGGCTACGCCCGATGCATGGCGGATCTCGCGCAGTCCCCCGCGGCGTTCCTCCGCAGCCTGGCGTATCTCCAGATCGACCTGGCCGACCCCGACTTTCACGCGTGCCTCGTGCAGCAAGCTCGCGCCACGCGTGCCGCGCTACGCCGGTGGGTCGCCGAGGCCGTCGCGGCCGGAGAGCTCGACGCCGAGCCGAGCACGCTCGCGCGAACGATTGAGACCGTGGTCGCTGGCTCGCTGATGGCCTGGGCGACGTATCGTCAAGGCTCAGCTGCGCGGTGGATCCAGGCGGATGTCGATGCGGTGCTCGCCCCGTATCAGGCCGAGTAGATCGAGCCTTCGGCGACCAGCACGGAGGCGCCGCCGACGCGCACGCCGGTGACTGCCCCGTCGGGCGCGGTGTCTACCTCGACTTCGAGCATACTCGGCCGCCCCATATCGACGCCTTGCTCGACTCGAATGGTCGACGTCGACCCGCGTGCCGTCCGCCCATGCCACGCGAGATACCCGCCCAGCGAAGCGCAGGCGGAGCCAGTTGCCGGATCCTCTTTCATCTCGGGATCCAACGCGAACATGCGCGCATGCACTCTCGCGCCGTCATCCCAGAAGACGAACGCCTCGCTCGTCTTGAACAGATCCGCCCGGGGTTTCGCGTCGCGCAGCGCCTCCCGGGAGCGCAGCGGCACCATGAGAAAGGGCACGCCGCACGACACGGTCTGGAGCGCATTCTCCTCGTGCACGATGTCCTCGCTCGACAGCGACAACATCGCGGCGACCGCGGCAACACTCGGCGGCGCCGCGCCGAGCGTCGGGAGTTGCGCGACGCTCAGTTGCGTAAACCGCGGCACCCCATCGCGCGAGTGAATGGTCACCGGGACGAGCCCGATCCCCTCCTCGAACACGATCCGCGTCTCGGCCGTCGGCGTCGGGATCTCACCGAGCGCGGCCAGCACGAACGCCGCGCCGACGGTGGGATGTCCCGCGAACGGCAGCTCACGCCCGGGTGTAAAGATGTGCAACCGTCGCGTGTTCGCCGGATCCGCCGGCGGAAGCACGAACACGGTCTCCGACAGGTTGAACTCGCGCGCCAGCGTCGCCATCTGCGTACCGGTGAGCCCGCGCGCGTCCGGGAATACCGCGAGCGGATTCCCACCGAACCGCCGCTGCGTGAACACATCGGCGGTGTGAAACCGATACTTCATGCCTCGGCCATAAACGGATACCGCCAATCCGTCGGCGGTACGAACGTCTCTTTGATGGCTCGGGCACTGATCCACCGGACGAGGTTCAGCTTCGAGCCCGCCTTGTCATTCGTGCCCGATCCTCTGGCGCCACCAAACGGCTGCTGCCCCACGACGGCGCCCGTCGGCTTGTCGTTGATATAGAAATTCCCGGCGGCCTGCCGAAGCGCCTGCGATGCCTCGCGCACGGCCACCCGATCCCTCGCAAAGACGGCGCCAGTCAGCGCGTAGGGCGACGTCCGATCAATCAGGCTGAGCGTCTCACTCCATTTCGCATCCGGATACGGATGCACGGCGACGACCGGCCCGAATACCTCCTCGCACATGAGGCGATACCCAGGATCCGCCGTCTCGACGAGCGTCGGCTCGATGAACCACCCGGTCTCGCCGTGCGCACCACCGCCCTGAATGATCTTCGCGTTCTTCTTGGCATCGTCGAGATATCCGCTGATCTTCGCGAACGCCTTCTTGTCGATGACCGCGCCCATGAAATTGCGAAAGTCCCGCACGTCGCCCATGCGAATCTCCCGCATAATGGCAACCGTTCGCTCTTTCACCTCGGGCCACAAAGACGCCGGCACATACACGCGGCTCGGCGCCGAGCATTTCTGTCCTTGGTACTCATATCCACCCCTGGCAATCGCGACCGCGAGTGCCTGGGGATCGGCCGAGACATGGGCCAGAATAAAGTCTTTTCCGCCGGTCTCGCCGACGATGCGTGGGTACGACTTATATGCACCGCGTGCCGAATGACTGCCGATAGTGTTCCAGAACGAATTGAAGACCCCGGTGCTCCCGGTGAAATGCACGCCGGCGAGATCGCGGTGCCCCAGCGCGACCTGGGAAATCATGACCGCATCGCCCGAGACCAAGTTGATGACGCCCGGGGGAAGGCCGGCCTTTTCGAGCACTTGGAGTATGTACCAGGCCGATGGCATCGCACTCGATGCGGGTTTCCAGACGACCGTATTGCCCATGAGCGCCGGCGCCGTTGGCAAATTCCCGGCGATCGACGTGAAGTTGAACGGCGTGATCGCATACACGAACCCTTCGAGCGGCCGCAGATCGAGCTGATTCCACATGGACCGGTCGGAAATCGGCTGGTCACCCGCCAACTCATCGGCATAGAACGGATTGAACCGCCAGAAGTCGATGAGCTCGGCCGCCGAGTCGATCTCAGCCTGGTGCGCGGTCTTCGACTGCCCGAGCATAGTCGCCGCGTTCACCGTCGCCCGGTCGGTGGTCGCCAGCAGCTCGGCGGCCTTGAGGAAGACCGCCGAGCGCTCCTGCTGGCTCCAGCCGCTCCACTCCCGGTGGGCCTCTCCCGCGGCTGCTATCGCCTGTTCCACGTCCTCCCGGCGGGCCTGGTGCCAGTCGGCGAGGATATGTTGGTGGTCGTGTGGCATGGTCGCCTGGGCGACCTCGCCGCTCCGCACGCGCTCGCCACCGATCACGAGCGGAATGTCGGGTCGCTCTCCGGCCATGGAAGCCAGCCGGGCCTTTAGTTCTACCCGTTCCGGAGAGCCTGGAGCATAACTCTTGACAGGCTCATTTACGGGACGAGGGACTCGAGCAGATTGAGACATGGTGCGGAAAATAACGCGGACGATCGCATGTATGGTCTGGCTCGTTGGCTGCAGACAACCGGCACCGGTCAAATGGGACGGGCCACCGGTCGCGCGCGGGCCAACTGAGCCTGTTCCCCCATTAAAGGTCCGATCAGAGCGTCATCAGTGCAAAGCGACGGTCCGATTCGCGGTCGCCGGCGATAGTCTCGTGTATGCCGTGTGGTGGACCGTGCGTCCGGATTCGAGCGCGCTGTTACGGCTCGCGCGATCGGTTGACGGCGGGAAGCGCTGGGACGCCGCGGTAACGGCCGAAGAGCGCGATCGATCGGTGATGGGTTGCTCGCGCCCTGCTCCCGCAATCGCTTACGACGCTGACAGTGGATATGTGCATTTGGCATACTACCTCGAGCCACCCGAAGGCTCCGGCATTTTTTATGAACATCTCATGAAAGGGATGTTTCACGCACCACTCGTGATCGTCTACGGCGAGAGGCCAGTAGCCGCGGCCGTCTCCGCAGCAGGCGACACGGTTGTCGTCGCGTACGAGGACCCGAATCGCCGCACGCCGCAGGTCATGCTGGCCATCTCCTATACCGCCGGGCATTTGTTCGAGACGCGGGTGAGCGCCTCTGGCGATGATGTGGATGCGCGCGCGCCGGATGTGCGCCTGACGGGCGGGCGGGTCGTGGTGGGATGGTATGAGACCGGCGTCGGCCGGGGTGACGACGACAGTCAACCCAGCGTGGGCGCCGAGCCGGTGCTACGGCGGGGTGTTCTGACGGGGGGCCGATGAAGATTCTGGTGGCGGACGACGACGAGGCGATGCGGGACTTGGTCGAGGCCGTGCTGACCAGCGCGGGCCATTCCGTCGTCACCGCCGCCGACGGTCTCGCGGCGTGGGCCGCATTCGAGCGGGAGGCGCCGGAGCTGCTCGTCCTCGACTGGCAGATGCCCGGGCTCTCGGGCGTCGATCTCTGCGAGAAGGTCAGACGGTCGTCCACCGGCCAGCATACGTTCATCCTCATGGCGACGGCCCGGGGCGCGACGGATGATCTCCGCCGCGTGCTCGCCGCCGGAGCGGATGACTATCTCTCGAAGCCGCTCACGCCCGAGACGCTCGCCACGCGCATCACCATTGCCGAGCGCCACATGGCGGTCGATCTCGAGCGCCGCCAGGCGGTCGACGCGCTGCAGCGCGCGCAGTGGCTGGCCGGTATTGGCGAGACGGCGATCGCCATTCAGCACGAGGTGAACAACCCGCTGACCGCGCTCCTGGGCAACGTCGCCCTCCTCGAGGACAACACGATGACGGCCGAGGAACGGGCGCAGTGTCTCCGCACCATTGCCGAGCAAGCGGTCCGCATCGGGGCCGTCGTCCGGCGGCTGTCCAACCTGCGCGATCCACGCTCCGTCGAGTACATCCGGGGCTCCCGTATGATCGATCTCTCGGAGAAATCGTAGGTCTCCACTCTTGCGCGTACTCTGGGGTGATGTAGTTTGCACCCGCATTACAGGGATGTTCGTTACCTCACTTCCCCGGAGATACGCTCGATGGCCATAGCCAAAAAGAAGGCCAAGAAAGCCGCGAAGAAGAAAGCCGCCAAGCGTCCCGCCGCGAAGAAGCGTCCGGCGAAGAAAGCGTCGAAACGCAAGCCGAATGCGGCGTTCATGAAGCCGATGCAGCCAAGCGCCCAACTCGCCATGGTAGTCGGCAATTCGCCAATGCCGCGGACCGAGGTGACGAAGAAGCTGTGGCAATATATTAAGAGAAAGGGCCTGCAGGATGCGAAAGAACGGCGTATGATCAATGCCGACGACGCCTTGAAGCCGATCTTCAATGGGAAGGCGAAGGTGTCGATGTTCGACATGACAAAGCTGGTCAATAAGCATCTCAAGGACGCGTAAATTGACACGGGTGTGAGAGCGCTCGGCATCTACGCTCGTCGAGCGCTCTCCCTATAACCCGGCCGCTCGTGTCTAAGCCTCGCAAACGTTCCACGCTGGAAAGCGCCAAGAGCCTGATCGGCGCGCTGCTCGTGTTTTTCTTCATCAGGCTCTTCATCGTCGAAGCGTACCGGATCCCCTCGGGGAGCATGATCCCGACGCTGCTCGTCGGGGACTGGCTGTTCGTGAACAAGCTGGTCTACGGCCCGCATATCCCCTTCACGGACATCCTGCTGCCGGGCTATTCGAGCCCGCACCACGGCGATGTCGTCGTGTTCAAGTCGCCGACCCAGATCGACCAGCCCGAAGATCCCAATCCAACGCTCGTCAAACGCCTGCAGGGGGAGCCCGGGGACACCCTGTACATGCGCAAGGGGATCTTGTACGTGAACGGCGTGCCGAAGCCGCAGGGACCCGGGTTCAACACGGTGTATGATCCGAACGACACGTCGGATCCTATGACACCGCCGAACGAGTCGCATCCGGACTACGTCTGGCAAAAGCCATTTCAGATCAAGAATTCCCGATTCGGGCCGCCGCCCGATACGATCACCCACGACAACTGGGGGCCGATCGTCGTCCCGCCCAAGCATTACTTCATGATGGGCGACAATCGGTACCGGTCGAAGGACAGCCGGTATTGGGGATTCGTCCCCCGCGTCAACATCCGCGGTGAGCCGATGTTCATCTACTACTCGTACGACACGGACGCCGGCCTCGATTATTTCCGCGCGATCACCGAGATTCGCTGGAGGCGACTCGGACATTGGGTGAAGTAACGAGTAGCGCGGTGGGCATCTAAAGCGTCTTTCGGTCAGTGACTGACCAATCAGCTCAACGGACGGTGGACGT
The DNA here is from genome assembly GCA_035570055.1 of Gemmatimonadaceae bacterium. GTDB lineage: Bacteria > Gemmatimonadota > Gemmatimonadetes > Gemmatimonadales > Gemmatimonadaceae > DASRDS01. Next base: position 16,009 of record DATMLM010000079.1, on the reverse strand, counting down.
TGTCCGGCGCACGCCCTTGCTGGTGGGCATGGCCGCCGCTGCCGTGTGCGCCGGTGTGTCGCAACTCGCGCCTGGGCTGGCACCGATCGCGTGGCTCGTCTATCCGGCGCTGATCGCCGGCGCCGCCGGACAGCTTGGCTGGCACCGCCGCGCCCGGCGCCGCGAGCTCGCCCTCGATATCTCGCTCCTCGTCTGCGCCGCGACGGTCGTCGGGATCACCCTGTCGTACGCCATACCGCCGTTGCCGGGCGTGGGCGCGGGCTGGACGATCGTCCACCGCGCGCTCCCGATCCTGTTCCTCTCGCTGCTCGGCCTCCTCCTGGCGTCCCGCGGCAGTGGGCTGGGCCGCGCGGGCGGCGTGAGCCTCAGCCTCGGCGCGATTGCGCTCTCGGTGGGCTCGGAGGTCGACGCCTTCCGGTCGCCGGCCACCGTCGTGGCGCTCATCGCCTTCGCGCTGGCCGCCCGTTGGATGGTGCGCGCGCGCGCCGTCCACCCGCCTCCGGCGGGACGGGACATCACGGGGTCATCGACCGTCCGGGCCCGGTTCATCATCATCGCGACCGGCGTCGTCTCGATCGCGACGTTCGTCCTCGGGTTCCGCGGTGAGTCGAGCCCGGCACTGGCGGTCGCCGTGTCCCTATTCGTCGCCCTGCTGGCGGCGCGGGCGACCCGCTCGCTCGCCGCGCAGACGGAGCAAGCGTCGCTCCTCGCGAGAAGTGTCGAGGCCGAGCGCGCGCTGTCGTCGACATTGGAGCAGCGGATCGCCGAGCGGAGTGGGGAGCTGGCGAACGCCGAACGGGTGCTCGAGCGCATGTGGATGCTCGGTCAGCACGTGGCGCTCGAGCTCAATCCCACGCGCGTGCTGGAGCGGTTTCTCGAAGCGGTCATGGACGTGGCGCACGCCGAGGGTGGGACCGTCGCGCTCGTGATCGACGACACGAAATACCGGATCGCCGCGGCGGCCGGCATTCTGGCCCAGTTCGACGGCGCGATTTTCTATAGCGACTCGGCCAACGGGCGCGTGATTCAGACCGGGCGCACGCTGGCCGTCGACGACCTGGCGATGCATCCGGGCCTGATCAGCGAGTCGGTGGCCAAGGCCGTGCCGCAGATGCGGTCGCTGGTCATCGTCCCGCTGCAGCGGCGCGGCGAACGCATCGGTGCCGTCGGCCTGGGCTCGTCCGCCGTCCGCGCGTTCTCGCCGGACGACATCTCGCGGGTGGAGGCCATGTCGGATATGCTGTCGGTGGCGTTGGCCAACGCCGACTTGGTCCAGGGTCTTCGGCAGGCCGAGCTGCGATTCCGCACGTTGTTCCGCGCCGCGCCGGATGCGGTGCTCACGGTCCAACTCGGCGGCCGGGTCGTCGAGGCGAACGATTACGTGCGCGAGCTCGTCGGCATGGACCCGACGAAGCGCGATCTCATGGAGTTCATCGCGCCGAAGGACCAAAGGCGGCTGCGCGAGGCGCTGACCGCGGCGTTCGGCAATCTGCCGGCGCGTCTCGAGGTCGACGTCGTGCGGCCGGCGGGCGAGTCCCGCGCGGTCTCGATCGCCGCGCGCCGGTTGCCGGAGACCGACCCGCCGACGTTGCTCATCATCGGGCGCGATATGACCGGCGAGCGGGAAATGCGCGCCCGGTTGATGGAAACGGAGCGTCTGGCCGCGGTGGGCGAGCTCGTCGCCGGTGTCGCCCACGAGGTGAATAACCCGTTGTCGTCGATCAGCGCCTTCGCCCAGCTCCTGCTCCGCGAAGAAGGACTGACCCCGCAGCAGCGCGAGTCGATCGATGTGATTCGGTCGGAGACCGGACGCGCCAGTCAGGTCGTCCGCGACTTGCTGGCGTTCGCCCGTCGGAGCGCGCCACAGCGCGAGCCGCTCGATCTCAATCAAGTGGTCGAGCGCACGATTCGCCTGCGCAACTATCAGCTCACCTCCAGCGGCATTCACGTCGCGCTGGACCTCTCGCCGGACATTCCCGCGATCCATGGCGATGCCAGACAGCTGCAGCAAGTCGTGCTGAATCTCGTCACCAACGCGATTCAGGCGATGGCGAACATCGGCGGTGGCACGCTCTCGATTGCGACGCGCAGCGATCGCAATCGGGTGGTCCTTGATGTTGCGGACACGGGACCAGGCATCCCACCGGACACCCGCGCGAGGATTTTCGAGCCGTTCTTTACCACGAAACCAGAGGGTGAGGGGACGGGCTTGGGACTGTCCGTCTCGTACGGCATTGTCATCGCGCATGGCGGAACGATTACCCTCGTCGACAGTCCGAGCGGCGCGCGCTTCCTCGTGTCCATTCCGGCGATCAACGAGCGCGCCGAGCGCTATGTGAGTGCCGAAATACCGGTGTATACGGCGCGATCCCCGCTTGCCGGAATGACCGTATTGTTTGTGGACGACGAGGCCACTTTGCGCCACGGATTCGAAGCCTTTGGCAAACTCCGCGGCTTTGGCGTGGTATCTGCGTCCGATGCGGGAGCGGCGTTGCATGTCGTTCGCGAGGGTGAACCGCGCGTCGATGTCGTGGTGACGGACCTCCGCATGCCGGGGGTCGATGGAGTAGGCTTGTATCACTCGCTGGTCGCCGAGCGACCGGGATTGGCCGCGCGGACGGTGTTCATCACCGGCGATGTCGTGACGATGAGCGATCGCATGGTTGATCGGCCGACCTTGACGAAGCCGTTCAGTTTCGAGCGATTGGAGGAGACTCTCGTGGGCGTCCTGTCTGTTGCGGCCGGCGACGACTCCATAGGTTAGGAGATGCCGGAGTTCTTCCCGCGGCGCACCATCGTATGGCGACTCGAACGGACCAATCCGTTCCGGACGCTCACGCTCTCGGCGGCGGAGATGGGTCTCCTCACCGGGATCGTGTTGCGTCTCGTGCGCGCGTTGATCATTCCGCACACGCCGGAATCGACGGCCTGGCTCTACTGGGTGTTCGTCGGTCTCGTGCTGTGCGGCGCCGCGGTGCTGCATCTGTCGAATTACACGGTACGCCACTGGATCTGGCGCGCGCCCGCGTTCGCGGCGTCGGTCGCCGCCGGCGAGGCGCTCACGAGTCTCGTGCTCATCGCCGTGCACCGGGAGCCATTCGGCACCGGCCGCGCGACATTCATCGATTGGCCGCAAATGGCGGTGAACTCGCTCGCCATCACCTCGGCCGTCATCTGCGCCTTCGCCGCACTATTGGCCGTGGTTGTTCAGATCGTGCGGTATCTGCTCCTGCTGAGCGAGCACCGCGCCCACACCGTCGGCGCGATTCATGCTGAGCGTGCACGCGACGAGGAGCAGGCTTAGTTTTCGATCATGGCCCGTGCAACGTGGAAAGGGACGGTCCTCGCCGAGAGCGACCACCCAGAGATCGTCGAAGGCAACGTGTATTTCCCGCCCGATGCCGTGAAGCGGGAGCACGTGCGACAGAGCGGTACCCACACGACGTGCCCGTGGAAGGGCGAGGCGAGCTACTACGACGTCGTCGTGAATGGCGAGACGAACCGCGACGCCGCGTGGTACTATCCGGCGCCGAAGAGCGCTGCCGCCAATATCCTCAACCACGTCGCGTTCTGGCGAGGCGTCACGGTCGAACGTTAGAACGCGGGGATGAACTGGTCCTCGATGTTGATCGTGCCCTTCAACTGAATCAGCGACCGAACCGCGCACTGCTGGATGTGTCCAGGAGTGAAGCGTGACTGGCGGAACCATTCGAGGTATCTGAGCGCCAGCACGCTGCCCGGCGACCGAACGATGCCCACGGTTCCGAGCAGCGGCACGCCCTTTTCGTCGACGACCAGCGCGACCTCGAGCGTGTCCGATTCGCCACGCACCGCGGTCGACAGGGGCCGCATGTGCGTCTTGTTCTCGGGGCGGCTCGCCGCCGCGAACGCGCGCCACCGGGGAAGCCGCACGGAAAACATCGGCACCGCGCCAGCTGCCGAGTCGGTCGACATCGCGAAGGCCAGTCGGATGCCGTTCCCGCTGTGCGGTGGCAACGGCGGAAAGCTCGAGTCTTTCGCGGCGCTCAGGATGCCAGCGATGAGCATCGAGTCGATCGCGAGCGATGACGACGATGCCATCTCCGCGACGTTTTGTGCAGTGCCATTTGGCATGACGGAGAATGCCGCGGTCGTAGCGATCGTGGGTCGGCCCCGCGGGTCGAAGACCACGATCGGTAAGTTCTCCGGAATCGTCATCTTCGCTCGCACCGCCTCGGCCACGATCCCGGCAAACCCCGCCGGTAACGCCAATCGCGTGAACGGATCCGACACGGCGCCGTAGACCGTCGCCGATACCGTGTCCGATGTCGGCGGCAGAAAGGGGCAGATGACGAAATGATTCGTATCGGCCGCCAGCATCGCGGCGCTGAGCAAGAGTGCGATCATATCTTTATCCCCATGCGAGTGCGCGTCCCGGGCAGCACGTCAAACTTAGGCGCCGGATTCGACACGATTGGGCTCGCGGTCAGTCGTTACCTGACCGCGGAGTATCGGGCCGGGGATGGCCCGCTCGCCATCGATCGCCGCGGTACGCTGGCGTCTCTCCAGGGGATGCCCGAAGAGCTGGATCTGTTCGCGCAAGCCATGCGATCGGTGTGTCCCTCGCTGGGCGGGACCCTGGTGCTCGACTCGGAGATTCCCGTCGGCCGTGGCCTCGGGTCGTCCGCCGCCGCAGTCGTCGGTGGCCTGACACTGGGTGCGGCGGTAGCGTCCTCGAACGTTGATGTGTTGCGGACAGCCAGACGTTGGGAGTCGCACCTCGACAACGTCGCCCCATGTCTCCTGGGCGGACTCGTCGCGGTGGTGGAGAACGAGGCCTTCCCACTGGTGCTGGCGCCGGGTATCGCGTTCGCGTACGCCGCGCCGGGTGTGCCGCTGTCGACCGCGCGGGCGCGCGCCGCGCTGCCCTCGACAGTCCCGCATAGCGAGGCGGCGCGCGCCCTCGGTCATTTGGCGGCGCTGATCCGCGGACTCGAGACCGCCGATGTCGCGCTCCTCACACTCGGCCTGTCCGATCGCCTGCACGTCCCGTATCGCTTGCCCCTGATCCCCGGTGGCGCCGAAGTGCGCGAAGCAGGACTCGCTGCCGGTGCGTGGGGAGTCACAGTGTCCGGCGCGGGATCGGGGCTACTGGCGGTGACGGCGCCGGAGAAGGCTGCCAGTGTGGCGGAAGCGATGGCCGCGGCGTTCCGCGAGGCAGCGGGCCCCGAGGGCGTGGTCGCGTTCCCACTCGTCCCGGATTCGCGCGGAGTGACCCTTGACGCCTCGTAGCCGTCCCCGGGATACTTGACGATGATGACTCGCACAGCGCGCACGAGCACGACGACGACCATGACGACGCGGTCCCTCTCCGGGGACGGCGCGACCGGCCGCGACTAGCGCGAAGTCACAAGCCGAATCGAGCCCCCCGGATGATCGGGGGGTTTTTCTTTTTTGGAGACTGATATGTCGAACACCGTTGGCGTCGCGGTCTATGGCCTTGGCACTGTCGGCTCGGCCGCCGTCGAGATCATGCAAGCAGCGGGCAATGGGCGGCTCAGGCTGCGCCATGTCGTCGTGCGCGACAAGGCCCGAAAGCGCGCCATCGACTTCGACCCGGCGCTCTTGACGGACGATTGGTGTCAGCCGTTGCACGACCCGAAGGTCGGTCTCGTGGTCGAGCTCATGGGCGGCGTCGATCCCGCGTCTCGCGTCGTGCGCCGCGCGCTCGAAAGCGGCAAGCACGTCGTCACCGCCAACAAGGCGCTGATCGCGACACACGGTGCGTCGCTGGAAGCGCTCGCCGACGCCTACGGCGTCGCGTTGCGCTATGAGGCCGCCGTTGGCGGCGCGATTCCCTTGATTCACACCCTGCGGGGCACACTCAAAGGCAATCGCATCACCCGGATCCGCGGGATACTGAACGGCACCACGAACTTCATCCTGACGAGAATGTCAGCCGACGGGATGCCGTTCGAGGACGCGTTGCGCGAAGCGCAGCGTCGTGGTTTCGCGGAGGCGGATCCCAGCGCCGACGTCTCGGGCTTGGATGCAGCCCAAAAGCTGGTCATCCTGGCGCGGCACGCGTTCGGCTACTGGGTCCCCGTCGAGTGTGTCGGGCGCACGGGAATCGAGGATGTCCGGCCCGAGCAAGGAGAAGTATTTAAGTTGATCGCCGAGGCCGTCCTCACGGACGGCAGCCTGCGGCTTCGCGTAGGGCCGCAACGCCTGGCCTCGACGGATCCCATGGCTCACGTGAACGACGAGAACAACGCGGTGCTCATTGAAGGTGACTTCGCCGGCTCGCTTACGTTCATCGGCCGGGGCGCCGGAGCGCTCCCCACCGGGTCGGCAGTCTATGACGATATCGTCGCCGCAATCTGTTAGAGGGGTATTAGAACGCTGGCGTGCGTATTTGCCCGTCACGTCGGCGACGCCAGCGCTGACGTTAGGGGAAGGCGACACGCCGCTCTTGGCGACTCCGCGACTCGCCGCCTGGGTCGGCGTCGACGAGCTCTATGTGAAGTTCGAAGGGATGAATCCCACGGCCTCGTTCAAAGACCGCGGGATGGTCGTCGCGGTGGCCAAGGCCGTCGAGCGCGGCGCCCACACGGTCATTTGCGCCTCTACCGGCAATACCGCCGCCAGCGCGGCCGCCTACGCCGCCCGCGCGGGACTCGCCGCCATCGTATTGCTGCCTGGCGGGAAAGTGGCCATGGCCAAAGTCGCCCAGGCCCTGGCGTATGGCGCCCGGGCGATCGCGCTCGATGGCAGCTTCGACGCCGCCCTGGATGTCGCCCGAGAGCTGGTCGCTCGGCACCCGGTGGCCCTCGTGAACTCGGTCAACCCGGACCGCATCGCGGGCCAGGCCACAGCCGCCTACGAGATCTGCGACGTCCTGGGCCGCGCGCCTGACGTGTTAGCGTTGCCGGTTGGCAACGGCGGGAATATCACGGCCTACTGGGCGGGATTCCGCCGGTATCAATCGGGCCTTCCGCGGATCATCGGCGGACAAGCGGCGGGCGCCGCGCCGCTCGTCCACGGCGCCCCGGTCGAGCACCCGGAGACGATCGCCAGCGCGATCCGCATCGGACGTCCGGCCAGTTGGGACACGGCCGTGGCGGCGGCCCGCGAGTCCGGCGGCGCCTTTCGCGCGATCACCGATGAGGCCATCCTGTTAGCCTATCGCCAGGTTGCCCAACTCGAGGGGATCTTCTGCGAGCCTTCCTCGGCTGCCGGTATTGCCGCGTTGCGCGCGAGCGTGGCGGACGGTCAGACAAAGGCCGCGAGCAGCTGCGTCTGCGTCTGCACGGGGCACGGCCTCAAAGACGCCCAACAGGCGCCGGGCGCCGATGGAATCACACTATTATCCGCGTCCGCGGATGCGGTGACAAACGCTCTGAACTGGTAAGGGGGAACGATGGACGTACGCGTAGTGCGGTTTCTAGGCATTGCGGGTCTCAGCGCGTTCCTGGCCAGTTGCGGCGGGTCGCCGACCACACCGGCCAATAACGCGGCGATCAGCCTGGCCACCACGACAGTGTCGTTCGGCGCTCAGGTTGGCAGCGGCAATCCGACCGCGCAAACCGTGAACGTCACGAACAGCGGCACGGGGACGCTGTCCGGGTTGACCGTCGGGACGATTGCCTACGGCGCCGGCGCGTCGGGATGGCTCAGCGCGAGCCTCAACGGCTCGAGCGCCCCGGCGACGATCACCCTCAACGCGACGACCGGATCGCTGGCCGCGGGGAGCTACAGCGCGACGATCCCGATCACGGCAACCGCAACGAACAGCCCGGCGAGCCTCAAGGTCACGTTCGCCATCTTCCCGCCCGCGGGCAGCACGACGCTCGCCGTAGGGCAGGACACCACATTCCTCTCGACGCCCGTCATCGCGACGAACCTGGTGCTGCAACCGGGTCAGCAGTATCTCATCACCGTCGTCAATACGGACACGAGCGCCGCGGCCAACGAAGACTTCACGCTGTTCGGCTCGATGACGAGCACCCAGCGCGTGCACCTGGCGTCTCGCGCGCCCCTGCGGCGCTCCCAAGCGGCGCCGAAGCATGCGCCCATCTACAACGCCGGGCCCGCCGTCAAACGCTTCCTGGCGCTTCGCAAGCGCCAAGCGAACCACCTGGCGATGCTCGACCACAACACGGCCGTCTTCCAGCGGTACGCACGCTCGGGTCGCGCGGCGCCCGCATCGGGTGCGACCGTTCCGCGGCCCAGCTTCTCGATCTCGCAGACGGTCGGCACCGTCAACAAGGTCTATATCGCCGCCTCCTTCGGGGCGAGCTGCACCGGCGTCGACTCGATCGGTGCCCGCACGGTCGCCGTTGGCCAACACATCATCGTGCTCGCCGACACGAACACGACGAAGTGGCCGTCGGCCCAGCGCGATTCGGCCTTCTATCAGACATTCGCGAACGAGTACGACGCGGTCACGTTCCCGCACATCAACACCTACATCGGCAACCCGCTCGCCTACGACAGTCACCTGTCGAACATTGGCAAGATCACCGTCGTGATCTCGCCGGTGCTGAACAACTTCGGCGGCGGCATCGTGGCGTTCGTCAACGGCTGCGACTTCTTCCCCTTCGACGGGAACCTGAACGATCCCAACAACGCGGACCTCGGAAATCAGACCGAGGTGTTCTACTACTGGGCGCCGGACTCGGCGAGCGGTTGGACCGGGAAGGCGTGGGAAGATTTGATGCGCGGGACCGCCGCGCACGAGTCGAAGCACATCGTCTCGTACACCGACCGCATCATCAACAATGGCCTGCAGTACTTCGAGCAGCGATGGCTCGAGGAGGGCCTCGCCCAGGTGTCGGCCGAGATCTGGGAGCGGCACTACAACAGCACGACCTGGAAGGGGCACGCGAACTTCAACCAGACGGTCGCCTGCGAGATCTACCTCGGCCCCAACGAGACACCAGCCTGCCAGGACTCGCTCGGGACAAAGCCGGTCGCGCTCACGGGCAGTCACCTGCCGTTCTTCTTCGACTACCTCGCGGCCGAAAGCCAATCGCCGACCGGGCTGGGATTCGGCAACACCGGCAGCAACGCCACGCCGACGAACTACGGCGAAGGCTGGGCCTTCGCCCGCTGGGTGCTCGATCAGTACGCGACGACCGAGCCGTCGACGATCATGTCGCTGGTCAACCAGAACTCACTCAGCGGCCTCGCGAACGTGTCGGCGGTGACCGGCAAGAGCGTTCAGGAGTTGCTCGTCTACTTCAGCATGGCGAGCGCGATTTATGACACGGCGACCTATACGGCCGCGGACGTCAGGACCACGATCCCGACATTCAACTTCGGGCAGATCTTCTACCTGGGTCAGACGTCGTTACAGTGTACCAACACCGCCAACCAGGTAGTGCCCTGCGGGTTATTTGGCGCGAACTTCGCGACGACACCGGTCTGGCCGATTCAGCCCACGGCGCTCAGCACTGGCAACATCAACGCCAAGGTGACAGGTGTGGCGGGCACCGCGGCCTCGTACTTCCTACTGACGTCGACAGGGGCTGGACAGCAGTACATCCAGCTACAAAGTGGTACCGGTGGCAGCATCAACACGTCCAGCGGACTCCGGATCGGTATTATTCGAGTGCAATGAGCTCGGCGTGGCTGGCCTTCTCGGCCGCAATCGTACTCGCGTGTCACAGTGGCGCCCGGACGGAGCCAACCGTCAAGTCCGTCCAGGGCGACACCGTGATCGGCACGATCCAGATCGTCGGCACCGACCCGTTTCCCCGCACGGTGATCATCCCAGGCTACTCGGGGATCCCGCTGCGTTTGATCGGGCCGCCGACGCTGCAACGGCTCGATGGACTGCAGGTCCAAGTCGTCGGCCAGCGCGCTGGCGATCAGTTCACCGTCAAGAGCTTTCTCGTCCTGAGCGCAAATGGCCAGCCGGCGACGGACGGCACGCTCGTCACGGACGGCGGCACGCTCTACATCGTGACTGAGGACGGCGAGCGACACGCGTTGGTCAACCCTTCGCCCAACCTGCGTGCGCGCGTCGGTCAGCGCGTGTGGGTGTCCGGGCCGCTAGACCGGGAGCCGATCGCGTACGGCTTCATCAACTAGCGCGCCGACGTACGAAGCGATCCCCGCCTCGAGTGTCGTAAAAGCCTCCCGATATCCCTCTTCTCTCAGGCGTGTCATTCTGGCCTGAGTGAAATATTGATATCTGTCGCGGATCGCGATCGGCGTATCGACGAACTCGATCTGCTCGGACTTGCCGAGCGCCCGGCATACGCCACGGGCGAGATCGAGATAGGTCCGCGCGGTGCCCGTACCCAGGTTGCGTATGCCCCGCGCGACGGGCTTGGTCAGCGCGAACATGAGCACCGAGACAACGTCGGACACGGCGATGAAGTCACGCGCCTGATGTCCGTCGGCGACGCCGGCGCGGTGACTCCTGAAGAGGCGAATCGGCCCTCCCGCCCATCGCTGATCGAACGCGTGCATGACGACGCTGGCCATGTGTCCCTTGTGGCGCTCCCCGTACCCATACACGTTGAAGAACTTCCACCCCGACCATGCTGGCGGTGTGGACGCCTGCTCTAGGACCCAGCGATCGAATGCCTGTTTCGAGCGCCCGTACGCGTTCAGGGGCTGGAGACGGGGGATGAGCGACTCGTCGTCGTCATAGCTGAGCGTGCCGTCGCCGTACGTTGCGGCGCTCGAGGCGTACACGAAGGGAATCTGACGCTCGGTCGCATACGTCCAGAGGCGTTGGGAGTACTGGACGTTGTCCCTGGTAAACAGCTCCTCGTCTGTCTCCGTCGTGTCCGTACACGCGCCGAGGTGCACGATGCCGGTGAGCGCGCGCGGCGCGGCGCCCAGCCAGTCGAACAGCTCGTGCCGATCGACCATCACCCCGATGTCCAGGTCCCGATGCTCGGGTCGGGCTATGAAGTGCTCTCTCGCGTCGACCGACACCACGGGAATCCCTTCCTTCCGGCATCGCTCCACAAACCGATAGCCGATAAACCCCGCGGCCCCGCTGACAAGGACTGGGTGCATGTGGTGTATATTACATGCATGAGCATATATGACGAGCGGTTGGTGGCCCCTATGCGCAACGAGCTGACGCGCCTTGGCGTCGAGGAGCTCCGGACGGCGGATGCCGTCGACGCGAAGCTGCGCGGCGCGACCGGGACGACCTTGGTAGTCGTGAATTCCGTCTGCGGCTGCGCGGCGCGCAACGCCCGGCCCGCGGTCGCCCGCGCGCTCCAGCACGAGACGCGCCCGGATACGCTGACCACGGTGTTCGCCGGCCAGGACCAGGATGCGACCCAGCGCGCCCGAAGCTACTTCGTGGGCTACCCGCCCTCGTCGCCCGCGATCGGGTTGTTCAAGAACGGCCAGCTGGTCTTCATGCTCGAGCGGTACCAGATCGAAGGACGGTCGGCCGACGACATCGCCCATGATCTGACCGACGCATTCGACCGCTACTGCGCAGGTTCTCTGGCTGTGTGAGGCTGCTCATCGTCGAAGACGACCCCGAGCTGGCGTCGATTCTCGCCGATGGCCTGGCGGATCACCACTACGAGGTCGTCGTCGCCGCCGATGTGCCCGCCGCGCGCGACCGCGCTGTGCTCGGCACGTACGATGTCATGATCCTGGATGTGCTGTTGCCGGGCGGCAGCGGATTCGATCTCTGCGCGCAGATTCGTTCCCGCGGGATCGCGACGCCGATCCTCATGCTCACGGCGCGCGACGCGATCGATGATCGCGTGCGCGGGCTCGAGGCCGGCGCGGACGATTACCTCACCAAGCCATTTGCGTTCCGCGAGCTGCTCGCCCGCGTGCGCGCCTTGTCGCGCCGCCAACCCGCCCTGGCGCCCCAACGGGTTCGCGTGGCTGACCTCGATGTGGATCTCGAGACTCGCGAAGTGCAACGGGGGCGCCGCTCCATCACCCTGACCGCGAAAGAATTCGCTCTCCTGGAATTCTTTACACGGCACGAAGGCAAAGTTGTCGACCGGGCCGCGATCGCCGCGCACGTGTGGGACGACAATCACGACCCCTTCACGAATGTCCTGGAAGTTCTCGTCCGGCGATTGCGGCGGAAGATCGACGACGATTTCGAGCCGAAGTTGATCCACACCATCCGGGGTGCCGGCTATCGGTTTGGCGTGTGAGCCCGTGAAGCCTCTCACGAGACTGCGGCTGCAACTCACCGCGTGGTACGCCGGAACGTTTTGCCTCATTCTGTTCGTGCTCGGTGTCCTGGTATTCACCGTGATCGCGCAACGCTTGGCCAAGGAGCTCGACGAGTCGTTGGTCGACGCCACACAGGCGGCCGAACAGGCGACACAGATCCGCGAAACCGAAGCCGCACTCGGCTCGACGCAACTCGTCGACGCGTTCTCCGAGCTCGTGATCCCGGAGCGCCGGCTGTACCTGCTCGACTCGACCGGCACGCCGATTGTGCCGCACGAGGTGCCGGAGCCGGTCCTCAAGGCCGCCGCCAAAGCCGTCGAGTCGGGCTCGGACGATCAGCGTTTCAAGCTCGACCGCGGTGGCCCCCACCAGCGCCTGTTCCAGGCGCACGCCGAGCGCTTTCAGGTCCGTGGCGGACGCCACTATATCGTGGTCGCGGTGGCCGACCGCATCGAGCTCGAGGACCGCTACGCTCGACTGATCGCCGCCCTCGCCGCCGGCGCGGTGGGTGCAGTCCTCCTGGTCGCCGTCGGCGGATGGTTCCTCGCCTGGAAGGCGATCGAGCCGATCGAGCGCAACCTCGCCTATGTGCGGCGATTCGTAGCCGACGCGGCCCACGAGCTCCGGACCCCTGTCTCGGTGCTGCGCAGCCGCGCGGACGTTGCGCTCTCTCGCGAGCGACAGCCCGAGGCCTACGTCGACGCGCTGACCTCGGTCGGGCTCGAGGCCGAGCGGATGGGTCGCATTGTCGACGATCTCCTGACGCTGGCGCGGGTCGACGCCGGCGAGCGGGCTATCGTGCGGAAGCAGATCTACCTCGACGACCTGGCCCTCGATGCGGTGAGCGGCGTACGCGTGCTCGCCGAGACGCACGGCGTGGACCTCGACGTGACGGAGTTCGAGGAGGCGCCCGTCGAGGCCGACCCCATACTCGTGCGGCAGCTGCTCGTGATTCTCCTCGACAACGCGGTCAAGTTCACGCCGACTGGCGGCAGCGTCTCGTTGAGTGTGCGATCGGTTGATGGCCGCGCGATGGTGACGGTCGACGATACCGGCGTCGGAATTTCACCTGCCGATCTGCCCCGCATTTACGATCGGTTCTATCGCGGTGACGACGCCCGCCGGCGGTCGGATGGAGCAGGGCTCGGCCTCTCGATCGCGAAGTGGATCGCCGATACGCACGGCGCGGATATCGAGCTCGTGTCCACGGTGGGCCAAGGCACGCGCGTTACGGTGCGTTTCCCCCCGGTCCCACAGGCCGCCGCAGTGGTCTGAGGTCGCGACACCCCGGATGCACCGTGTCCGGGAGGGCGTCGACGGGAAACGTCGCGGCCTGGGCCGACGCGAGTCGCGTCGTGTCGCTCAGATCGTACAGGTCCGCGCTCACGGGGGTGAACTCGAACGACGGCAGTACGATCGAATCCGTGCGTACCCCGATGGTGCCGAGATAGCGGCCCATGGTTCGGCGCGCCCACGTGTATGGCGTCGGGCCCGAGGTCAGTACCCAGAGCCGTGGCGTGCCCCGGAATCGGTCCATATCGACGATGAACGGCCGCGTGTCCTTCCGGTCGCAGATCCCCACGTAGTAGCTCCCGGCGGCGAGCCCGTAACGGGGGCCGTAGAAATCCGCCGCCTCGGACGTGGTCGAGAACACGTACACCGAGTCACCCGCGTGCCGATGCGCTTGGAAGAACGCGAACATGGGCTTGTACGACTCGATCACGTACGGTGGTCGTGTCGTCACGATCGTATACAGCGGCGGGAGCAGCAGCGCCGTCATGACGACCGGTAGCTTGACCCAGGCGATCACCGCCGCGAGCGCCATGAGGACGCTCGGCAAAAGGAACAGAACAACCCGGGTATGAAACGGGTATTGCTGCGCCACGGCGGCGGCCAGCGTCATCACGAACGGCCCGACGAGTATGAGCGCGAGCGAACGGCGCTGACGCCAAAGCACGACGACGCCGAGGACCGTGAGTACCGAGTAGAGGAGTGGCAGTGGGTACTCCAGCATCCACCGTTCGGTAAAAAGTTGCGTCACCCGAGTCCACATCCACGCGATTGCGGTCGTGGGGCGCGGGGGCAGTGGAAGAAAACCATGGCGCACCCCCCAGAATCCTTGCATGAACGCCATCGTGGCCGGCGTCGTGTAGTGCCGAGCGAGGACGAGTCCCGCGATCGATGCGAGCGCCCAGAGCGCGACGGTGATGAGCGCCGGCCCCCGCCGCGTGATGAGGGCGGCGCCGAGGCCGGCCATGACTAAAATCGCCGCTTGCGAGAACACAATGACCACGAACCCCGCTACTCCCGCGATGATGCATCGACGAGTCGTGGGCCGATCGACGAGATCCAACGCCACGAGCATGAGCGCCACCGTGATCAGCACGTCCAAGCCATACTGTTTGAGCTCGGTGCTGTAGCGGATCAATGGAGGTGCGAGCGCGAAGAGCGCGACGCTGATCGTCGCCGCCGTGCCATCGAGCGCCCGTACGGCGAGGCGCCGGAAGAGCAGCAGCCCGGCGATCCCACAAAGGAACGGGACCAATCGCAGTGCCAAGTCGCTCGTCCCGAAGATCAGCGTCGCAATCTTCAAGGCCGCGATGAATCCCACCGGCGCGACCTGCGTGTACAGGAGCGGTCCGGTCACCAGCTGATGCAGCGAGAGCTGCGTCAGGTTGCGGGCGATCGACAACTCGTCGTACCACAGTGATGGGTTTGCGGCGTACTGCCAGACACGTAGCACTAGTCCCACAGCGACGAGTGCCGTCAGGGCGTTCTCTTGTGTGACTCGGTAGCGGATACCCATACGATCCTCCTACCGCCTGTGTAATCCTTGTGACAGTTTAGTCCGCTACCCTACCACGATGACGGTTCGTATTTCCCCATGGACCTGGTTAGCCGCTCTGGCGGCTGGACATACAGTTTTGGGACAGGCGCCGCAACCCCTGACGCTGCGCGAGGCCGTCGATTCCGCCGTCGCGCGCGGTACCCGGGTCGCTTTGGCGCGGGCCGACTCGGCCACGGCACGGGCCGGGCTCACCGCCGCTCGGGAATGGCCGAATCCCACGCTAACGTTCCAGTACACGCGCGACACGCCGCACTATCACGGATTCATCGAGTTTCCAATCGACTACCCGTGGCTTCGCTCGGCGCGCATTCACAGCGCGTCGCTCGCCACGCGCTCGGCCGGCTATCGATTCGCGTTCGAACGCGCGGCGGCACGGTTCGACGCCGAGACGACATATGTTCGCGCCCAAATCGCGCAAGAGCACGCGCGGCTGTCGCACGTGAACGGTGTGTACGCCGACAGTCTGCTCCGTCTGGCGCACATTCGCCGCGAAGCAGGCGACGCGAGCGACTTGGACGTCGAGCTCGCCACCGTGACCGCGGGGCAAGCCGCGAACGCCTCGGCGGCCGATTCGTTAGCCGCGATCGGTGCCGTGCTCGATCTGCAAGCGCTGCTCGGTATGCAGTCTGATGGTCTGCTCGTCACGCTCGCAGACTCCCTATCGCTCCCCGGGCCGGTGAGCGGCGATACGAGCGTCGGCCGGACGCTGCAAGTCGCGGCGGCCGAGGAGACGCTTGGGTCCGAACAATCCGCGCTGAGCGTAGCGAAGCGAGCGGCATTTGCGACACCATCCATTTCTCTCGGTGTCGAAGGTGGCGACCCCACGCAGCCGTATCCGTTACCGGCTGCCACCGTGATCTTTCCGTTCCCGCTGTTCAACCAGAACGGCGGCCAGGTGGCGACCGAGGCCGCGAACGTATCGAGGGCCCAAGCCGAGCTAGCCCGTGCACGCCGGGAAAGCGCCGCGGCGATCGCGGCAGCCCGACGAGAGCTCGCGGCCGC
>DATMLM010000078.1:0-22033 GCA_035570055.1 Gemmatimonadaceae bacterium | reverse complement strand
GTCCGGCCGATTCCCGCGACATACCGGCATCGTCGCCAACAGCGCTGGCGTGCTCGACGTGCAGACGCCGCTCATTGCGATGAACGACACCGGCGCCTCGCCGTTCCGGTTTCGCGGGTCGACGCTGATCGACTGGATGCGCGTGCGCGACTGGCGTTCGCGCGCACTGTCGGTCTCGCGCAAAGATCGCGCGGCGATTCTTCCGATCGGGCGGGCCCATCAGACGGCCGTGTGGTTCGTCGCGAACGGCAACTTCACGACGAGCACGTACTACTCCGATACGCTGCCGACCTGGCTCACCGAGTTCAACGCGAAGCGACTGCCGCTGTCATTCGCCGGTACATCGTGGACCCCGCTGCTGCCCGATAGCGCGTATCCTGAACCAGACTCCGTCGCGTTCGAGAGCGGCGGGAAAGACTTCGTGTTCCCGCACAAGATGCCGCGCGACTCGACCGTCACGCGGGCTCTGGCGCAAACGCCGATGATGGATCAGCTCACGCTGGAGGTCGCGCTCGCCGGCGTCCGCGCCATGCACCTCGGCGAAGGGCCCGTGCCGGATCTGCTCCAAGTCTCGCTTTCGACCACGGATGCCATTGGCCACCGCTACGGGCCCGACTCGAAAGAGCTGCACGATCAGATCGTGCGGCTCGACCGGTACCTCGGCGCGTTTCTCGACTCGCTGTATTCGATCCGCGACTCGACTCGGGTGATCTTCGCGCTGACCGCCGACCACGGGGTGGCGCCATTCCCCGAGGTGCACACTGGGCGCTATCCCAATGCGGGTGCCGGGTATGTGAACGTCACGGGGTTCTTCGAGTACATTCGCCAGGCGCTACCGCGCCACGGCGTCGATTCGACCGCGTGGCGGTTCTCCGAGGGATGTCTCTATGTGGACAGGGACAAGCTACGGGCTGGCGGTGTGGATCCGGATTCGCTCGTGCGGGTCTTCTCCGCGAATGTGCGGGCGGTGCCAGGGGTCGCCAGAATTGATCTCGTGAGGACGCTGGCGCAGCGCGATACCGTTCACGATTTCATCGCGCGCCGCTGGTTCCACATGTTCCCGGACGACGTGGCGCCGGAGCTCGTCGTGACGCTCAAGCCGTACTGGTACTGGGGCGATCCAGGCGGGTCGGCGGCCCACGGGTCGGTGTACGACTATGACGCCTGGGTCCCGATCTTGTTCTACGGCCCAGCGTTCAAACCGGGCAAGTACACGAACACAGTGCGCGTCGTCGACATGGCGCCGACGCTCGCGGCCGTGCTCGGCGTCAAGCCGTCGGAGCGACTCGACGGCCACGTCCTGTGGGAAGCGTTGTCGGCGCCGCACCGTCCCACCGTTGTCGCAGCCGCCGGACGGTAGCCTCCAGCACGCATTCGATGCCGCGCGGTTCGGGCCTCAGCGCACGCTCAACCTGCGCGAAGGCCTGCCGAGCGGGGACGATGCCGTGCGGCGCGCCGAGGCGTGGTTGCGAGAGCGACAGGTGACCGTGCCCGGAGAGGAAGTGCTGGTCATCACCGGACGTGGTCAGGGGAGCACGGATGGCGTGCCGGTCATCCGCGAGGCGATCGTGCGGCTCTTGCCCCTGCTCAAGCGGCATGGTGTCATTGTCGAGGCGCGGGAGCATACGGCGGGCGCGTTTATCGTTCGCTTGGGTTCCCTCCGAGACTTGGTTGACGCCCCGCGTCGAAACCGGCGCCGCACGCCGCCGCCACGACCACGGGACCCGTCAGTTCTGCAGGGTCTCGATCCGGACACGCGCGACGCGCTCCGGCGCTTGGCCGAAACTGCACTCGACGCCTTCGGCGTCTCGCGTGGGCATGCGCCCGCGTTCGTCGCCGACGAGATGGTCCGGCAGTTTACGCGGCTCGTGAGCAGTATCGCGGAGGGGCCCGACAGGGACGTGCGACTGCGACAGGCCATCGACGCGGCGCTGGCGGAGTACGAGTAGGCGCGGCACCGGCCGGCCACTAGACTTCGCGCGTGCGCGAGTACTTCCAGTTTGCCCTGATCACGTTCACGTCAGTTCTGGCCATCGTCGACCCGATCGCCGTGATCCCGACGTATCTCGTGATCACGAGCGGTGAGACGCCGGACGAGCGGGCCCGCACGGCGGGGCGCGCCTGCCTCGCGGCGGCCATCCTGCTCAGCGTTTTCGCGGCCTCTGGACGTTACATCTTTCAGTTATTCGGCATCACGCTGCCCGCGTTTCGCATTGCGGGCGGGTTCATCCTCTGGCTTGTCGCCATGGATATGCTGCGCGGACAACGCACGACGCAGGAAACGCCCGCCGAGATCGTCGAGGGGCAAGAGAAGGACGACGTCGCGATTACGCCGCTCGCCGTGCCTATGCTCGCGGGTCCCGGCGCCATCTCGACGGTGATGGTGCTCGCGGGACAGGCGCGCGGCCCTTCCCAGAACATCGTGGTCTACGGTTCCATCGCACTCACCTCGCTCGCGTGTTGGCTCTCACTCCGTCTCGGAGATCGTCTGATGGCTCGGCTCGGCCGGACCGGCATACGCATCGTCACCCGCCTCATGGGACTTCTGCTGGCCGCGGTCGCGGTCCAGTTCGTGATCACGGGGGTGCGCGATGCGATGCGCGCTTAGTCTGCTCGTCCTCGCTATTCCCGCCGGCGCGCAACTCCCCGGCTACACGCCCGCCGACGCGACGACCGAGCATGCGCTCGAGGCCAGCGTCATCGAGCGTCCGGCGCCGGCTATTGCCGACACCATCTCCCGGACGCTCTCACACGAGCCGCACATGGCCGGATCTCCGGCCCAGGCGCGCACGCGGGATTACGTGATCGCGCGCATGAAAGCGTACGGCCTCGAGACATCGGTCCGGTCGTACGACGTCTACATGCCGTATCCGACGTCGGTTCACGTCTGGCGTACGTCGCCGGACCAGATGGAATTGCCGCTCGCCGAAGGCCCGGTGGCCGGGGACAGTACGTCGAGTGCCTTTCCTCAGATCCCTGCGTTCAACGGCTACGGCGCCGCGGGAGATGTGAGCGGTGAAGTCGTCTATGTGAACTACGGGCTGATCGAGGATTACGCCCATTTGGATTCCGTGGGGGTATCAGTTGCTGGAAAAGTTGTCATGGCGAGATACGGGCATTCTTTCCGCGGCATCAAAGCGAGAGAGGCCGAGAAGCACGGCGCCGTCGCGCTGCTGATCTTCTCGGATCCGGCCGATGACGGCTTCACGAGAGGCGATGTATTCCCGTCGGGCCCGATGCGCCCCGAGCAAGGCGTCCAGCGCGGCAGCGTCATGAACGACAACGGCGACCCGTCGACGCCGGGCTATCCGAGCACCGCGGGCGCCAAGCGGCTCCCGATTGCCCAGATGGCGATCCCGCACATTCCCGTCGTGCCGATCTCGTATCGCAACGCGGCCGAGTTGCTGCGCGGCATTCACGATCGGGGTGCGCCGTGCGTCGGTGTGGGACTCGCGATCTGCGTCGCCCGCGATCCCGAGCTGCCGGCGTCGTGGCAAGGCGGTCTGCCGTTCCGGTATCACGTCGGACCGGGACCGGTGACGGCGCGTGTCGCGGTGACCATCGACACGGGTACGGCCGCGTACAAGACCATCTGGGACACGTTCGGCATCGTGCGCGGCACGACGTATCCCGACGAGATGGTGATCATCGGTGGCCACCGCGATGCCTGGGGCCCGGGGACCGCGGACAACGTGAGTGGCTCGACCGCGATCCTCGAGGCGGCGAGGGCTGTCGCGGCCGAGGTCAAAGCTGGGCATCGGCCGAAGCGGACGATCGTGTTCGCGACGTGGGACGCCGAGGAGTGGGGGCTCATCGGGTCGACGGAGTACGTCGAGGATGATTCCCTGCGGATCGCGCGCGGGGCCGTCATGTACATCAACCTCGACGTCGCGGCCGCCGGCCCGAATTTCGGCGCGACGGGATCGCCGTCGCTGCGTGAGACGCTGCGATCAGTGCTCCGCGAAGTGCCCTCTCCCGCACCCGACTCGGGCACCGTGTACGACAGTTGGCGGCGCGGGGCAGATAGTACGGGACCCAAGTTCGGAGACCCGGGCGGCGGGTCGGACTTCGCCGGATTCTACAACCACCTTGGCGTGCCCATCATGGATTGGGGCTTCGGTGGGCCCACCGGTGTGTATCACTCGGCGTACGACGACTATCTGTGGATGACGCGGTTCGGGGATCCTGGGTATGTGCGGCATGCGGCCGCGGCGCGGATCGCGGCGGCCATGCTCCTCCGCGTCGCGAATGCGGACGTGCTGCCGTACGACTATGTCGAGTACGCCACGACGATGCGAGGCGACGTCGCGTCGCTCACTCGCGCGGCGAACGCGAAGGGCATGACCGTGTCGCTCGATCCGATCAACGCGAGCATCGACAACTTCGAGCACGCGGCGCGCGCGTTCGCGACCAGCCGCGATGAGGCGCTCGGCCACGGTGCCGTCCCGGAGAGTGTGAACCTCGCGCTCTTGCGGGTCGAGCGTGCGCTGACGCGGCCGGAAGGGCTGCGCACGCGTCCCTGGTTCCGCAATCTCATCTTCGCGGCCGACGAGAATAACGGCTACGCGAACGTCCTGTTTCCGTCGGTGACCGAAGCCATCCGGTCAGGAGATCAAGCGCTCGTCACTCGCGAGATCGCGGATCTTGCCGCCCGGTTCAATGCCGCGGCGCAAGCGCTCAACGACGCGGGGACGGCGTTACGGACTAAGTCGAGGGCGTAGTCGGGTGGACCGTCTGCGCCGGCGCCGGGCCCGTGGCGACTCCGGGCTCGGGGAGGTAGCCGAGCGCGAACGCGACGCTGATCGCGATGGTGATCAGGCCGATGATGATGAGCGCCAGGTGACGTAAGCGTATTTGGCGGAGCCAGTGGCCGATCAGCGCGAGTCCGCTCGGTGGGCGGACGACGCGCGTGCGCGCCACCGGTGTGCTTCGACGCCGCGCCGGGGCTTCGACTGTCCGCTGCAGCGGCACCGGGCGATCCGCGGCCGGGCGATCAGCGACAGGGCGCTCGACGACCGGCATCGCTGCCGGTTCGGTTCTGAGCTCGACTCGCAGTTCGGCTCCAGCGCGGAGCGTGTCGCGCGTCAGTGACGTGTCGCCTTCCGTGGCAGCCGAGAGGACGCCGCTGGCGGCGAACGCCGAGAACAGCGGCATGTGCTCGGGCGGCCTCACGGTGGCGCGGACCGTTGGCGTCGAGACGCGAACGACGGGTGGCGTTGGCTCAGGTGCGAGTTTGGCCAATGGTGCGCGCACTGTGCGGACGACGAGCTCGCCGGCCGGCGGGGACCCCGCGCGGTGGGCGACGTATGCGCGCGGTAACGTGCGGCCCTTGGAGCTGCGCGTGCGCGGCATCTGGTTCCGGCGCCGAGACGCGTCCGCCGGCGCATCGAGCGTCGCGACCAGGCTGACTTCGCGGTCGAACAACGGGAATCCGAACGATTCCGTCGACGGCAGGCGTGGGATCGGCAGCGACAGCGGTACCGATGTGAACGCCGAGCGAAATGCGCGGTCGAACTGCATCTCGAAGTTCATACCGAACGGCTGAATTTCGGTGCGCAATTCGAGTCCAATACGTGGCTCCGTACGCGCTTCGCGCGTGACGTCGCCTACGGGCGCCGCGCGAAATTCCAACTCGACATCGACCTTCGCTGCTCGCGGGACGTCGGCTGACTTCGTGGGCATGTCAGCGAGTTCCGCGTGCGGCGATGGCGGACGGTCGGTGCCTGGAGGTGACGACACCCGCTGGTCGCCGATGGGCACCGTCCGCGCGAAGCGCGCGACGGTCTCACCCGGCCAATCCGGAAACTCGTCGGCGTCCGGCGCGCGAGGAGGCGGCGCGTCGTCGCGCGGCGGCGGCGGAGCGCGATCAGCGCTCGGCACCGGGATCGGCAGATCGACCGGAACCTCGACGTCGTGCTCGACGATGGGCTGGGCCGAGCGAGGAGGCTCGAGCGCGACGACGGAGCTCCGGGCTTCGGTCGGCGGAATGCCGACGGCGGCGCCACTGCACGCGCAGCCCGAGCGAGTGGCCAGGTCGATGAGAACCGGCTCGCTCAGAATGAGATGCTGGGCCAACTCCGCCGCGTACTCGAACCCCGCGACTTCCACGAGCTCGCGCGGCATGCTCTGACGCTCGAGCAACTGAGGCGTCGGCAACCCGCCCGGCTGCGAGAGACAGCGCCGCCGATCGGGCGCGAACATCGAGTTGAAGATCGTCGGCTGCTGCGATAGGATGATACCTTGGCCGCGCAACTCGGCGAAGAACGCCTTGGGCGCGACCTGCCGATCGATCGCTTCGTCGTCGGCTGACGGACACGCGCCGACGTACGTGATGTCGATGGGTCGCCCCGCATAGAGCTGCCGCAGGTACCGCGCGGCCGCCACGGGCGGCGCGACGAAGGAGAGCATGAAGGGCGCCAGGTCTGGACCTGGGGCCAGTAACCGGTCGCGCACGTACGAGCAGGTGCAGAAGACGGCGGGTCCGAGCGTCCGTTCCGCCAATCGCTCGATGCATCGCTCGGCGATGAGCTCATCGCCCCACGTCGCGGGTATCGCCGCGTCATATCCCCCGCGGGTGCAGGCATGCATAAGCTGCACGGGCGTAGCTGGGCGCGCGGCCAGGAAAGCATCGGCACCGAGCAGCGCGAACGAAGGCCGAGACGGCGGGGGCGTCGGCTCCATGTTGGTATTAGAAATGAAGCTGACTCGACAGCAGAAGTCCAGACGGCCCAGACATTGCGACAGGAGGCATTCGCACCTAAACAAAAAGGACGACCTGTGCACTACGAGACCGCCCGGTTGACCGCCGAACAGATGGCCGTCGCGAGCGGGTACGGCGCAAGGGCGACATGGCCAGCAGGGTTTGACATTTACCAGCGTGGGACAGAGGCAGAGGGGCTGTTTGTAGTACTCAAGGGCCGTGTCATACTCCGGACCCGGGTAAAGGCCGGCCGCGGATTCATCCCCGCCGTGGCGACGGCCGGTGGTACGTTCGGCGGCGAGGGACTTGCCGCAACATCAAGGACTGGCGCCACTTACGTCACGGACGCCAAGGCCGACGATGAGAGCGAGACGCTCTATCTCAACGGGGTTCGGTTTCGAGAGTTCGTCCGGGAACATCCGCCACAGGCGTTTGCATTGGTCGGCCAGGTTATGGCTGAGCACGCTACGCTGCTCGACAAGATGCGGGAGCTGGCGACGCTGTCCGTTGAGCAGCGATTGGTCGCCGTACTGAGTCGGTTGGGGCGGCAGAAAATGTTCATGGACTCGGACGGGCAGATCATTCTGGACGTGGCCCAAAACCGGGTGCTTTGCGAGCTCGTTGGGGCGACCCGCGAGTCGGTTTCGCTCGTTATCGCGAAGCTCGTATCGGATGGGCTCGCTGAACGGATCAACGGGACGATCGTGATCCCGTCCGTCTCGGATCTCATGGCGCGATCTCAGGAGTCGCCGCGCGTCATCGGTGACATCGTCAAAGAACCACATCGCCCGGTGCCAGCCGCTTAGAGGCCTTTTGAGGCGGCGTATATTGCGCCGTCTCATATGCTCCCTCTCGTTATCGTCACCGCCCTTTTCGCGGGCGTGGCCGCTCTGCGCGAAGTCGCGGGGTGGCGGCTCGCGCGCGCGATCGACGCGCAGCATCCGCGCGGCGCCGATGGCGTCGTAGTAGGGGCCGAGTCTTTCGAGATGGCGCCGGCGCCTGGATCTCATCATCGTGGCGCTGTGCTGGCTCTACATGGCTTCGGAGATACGCCACAAACCGTGCGTTATCTCGCAGAAGCTCTCGCGGCGCGAGGGTGGTTTGTGCGGGCGCCGCTGCTGCCTGGCCATGGGCGGACTATAGCAGAGTTTGCTAGAACAAGATCGGCCGACTGGCTGGCTGCGGTCCGAGAAGAGTATGCGAGTATGAGCGCCAAGAGCGACCATACAGTTGTGCTCGGTGTGTCCATGGGCGGCGCACTCGCGACCATCTTGGCGGCGGAATCGCCCGATCTACCAGCGTTAGTGCTTATCGCGCCGTATTTGGCGATGCCGCGCTGGTTGGCGCTGATCGCGATGTTCGCCCCAGTGCTCGGCATCGGCGTGCGCTACATGGTCGGAGGCGGGGTGCGGTCGATTACCGATCCTGTCGAGGCGGAACGGAATCTCGCGTACGGCGCTGTGACCCCACGGCTGGTCGCCGAGCTGCGTCGCGTCGTGGTTCTGGCGCAGGCCGCGGAACCAAAAGTCCGGGCTCCGGTCCTGTTTATCCAGTCGCATCACGACAACCGGATCGCGCCAGAAGCCGCCGAGGCGGCGTTCGCGCGGCTGGGCAGCTCGGAGAAGCAACTGGTATGGGTCGACAAAGGCACGCACATCATCACGGTCGATGTCGGACGCGACATCGTCATCGGCAAAGTCGCCGACTGGCTCGACAATCGATAAGATAGGTCCATGGCCATCACGGTGACCGTTCCGCGGGAGACTGCGCCCGGCGAGCGAAGAGTGGCCCTCGTGCCAGATGGCGTGAGGGCTCTAGTCAAGATTGGCGCGACGGTGCGCGTCGAGCGGGGCGCCGGGGTGGCGGCGACGTATCCTGATGATGCCTACGAAGCGGCGGGGGCCACGCTGGTCACCGCCCCGCTCAGCGACGCCCAGATCGTGGTCAAAGTGCTGCGGCCCAGCCAGGCCGAGCTCGACGCGATGCCGAGCGGGGTCGTGCTCATCAGCCTCTTCGGCGCCGGACCGGAGGCGTATTTGGGCAATCGCCCCGTGACGGCGCTCGCATTGGAGCGGGTTCCGCGCATTACGCGGGCGCAGTCGATGGACGTGCTCTCATCGCAGGCGACAGTTGCTGGCTACAAGGCCGTGTTGGTCGCCGCGAATGAGCTCGGGAAACTCTTCCCGATGATGACGACTGCCGCCGGCTCGCTCATTCCCTCGAAAGTCTTCGTGATCGGCGCCGGCGTCGCCGGTCTCCAGGCCATCGCGACCGCTCGGCGACTCGGCGCGGTCGTCAGCGCGTTCGACGTCCGGCCCGCGGCTCGCGAGCAAGTGCTCTCGCTCGGCGCGACGTTCGTCGCGGCGGACACGGTGACGGCTTCGGCCGAGGCGGCCGGTGGGTATGCGCGGGCGCAGACTGACGATGAGCAAGCGCGCACGCTCGCTGCGCTCGCGGCGCATGTGCCGCTGGTGGACGTTGTCATTACCACAGCTCAGATCCCCGGCAAGCCGGCGCCGAAGCTCATCACACGTGAAATGGTCGCGGCCATGAAGCCGGGATCCGTCATCGTTGATCTGGCCGCCGAAACCGGCGGGAATTGCGAGCTGACGGTTGCGGGCGAGACGGTCGAGTCGAATGGCGTGCGGATCGTCGGCGCCGTGAATCTGCCGGCGACGGTGCCGCAGCACGCCAGTCTCATGTTCAGCAAGAACGTCGCGACGCTGCTTGGTGCCCTTATCAAAGACGGAGCGTTGAAGCTCGATCCCGAAGACGAGATCACCAAGGCCATGTTGATTGCGCACAACGGAGCGATCAAGTGATAGCGTTTACCGAACTGTATGTGTTCGTGCTGGCCGCCTTCGTCGGCTACCAGGTCATTACGCGCGTACCGCCGTTGCTGCACACGCCGCTCATGTCGGCCACGAACGCGATCTCCGGGATCTCACTCGTCGGGTCGCTCGTCGCCGCGGGCGCGCACGAGACGCCGGTGAGCACGATCCTGGGGTTCATCGCGGTGACCTCGGCGACGATCAACGTCGTCGGCGGCTTTCTGATCACGGATCGTATGCTCAAGATGTTCAAACGCGTGCCGAAAGCGCCGGCTCTGGCTAGCGACGGCCAAAAGCCGCCAACGCCGTAGCCGATGCCGGTCCGCGACATCTTCATCGAGGCGACGTACCTCGCCGCATCCGTCATGTTCATCCTCGGGCTCCGCAGCCTCACGCGGCCCGAGTTTGCGCGGCGCGGTATGCAACAAGCGGCGATCGGCATGGTACTGGCCATCGTCGGCACGCTCGTCAAGCACGAGATCGTCGAGTACCAATGGATCGTCGCCGGCCTCGCGCTCGGCACGCTGATCGGCTACCCCCTGGGGATGTTCGTGCCGATGACCGCGATGCCACAACGGATCGCGATCTCGCACATGTTCGGCGCGGTCGCCGCGACGCTCGTCGGCGTGGCCACGTACTACAACTCCGGCGGCGTGCTCGGGCATGGCGAGATGACGGCGCTCGGCTTCGAGGTGATGTTCGGGTCGCTCACGATCACCGGCAGCTTGATGGCCACGCTCAAGTTGGCCGAGCTCATGCCCGGGCGGCCGATCACGTTCCGCGGACAGAACGCGGTCAACCTCACGCTCTTCGCGGCCACGTTCGGCATCTTCATCTATCTGATCGCGCGGCCCGACCAGACGATGTTTTTCTACGGGATGATCGCCTTGGGGCTCGTGATCGGCATGTCGATGGTGCTGCCCATTGGCGGCGCGGACATGCCGGTGGTCGTGTCGCTGCTCAACTCGTACGCCGGCCTCGCGTCAGCCGCGACCGGGTTCGCGATTGGCAACAACGTGTTGATCATCGCCGGCGCGCTCGACGGCGCGTCGGGGTTCTTGCTCTCGATCCTCATGAGCAAGGCAATGAACCGGTCGTTCTCGAACGTGTTGTTCGGCGCGTTTGGTAGCGTCGTGACCACGACGAAGACGCTCGCCACGGGTCAAACGTACACGCCCGTCTCGGCGGAGGACGCGGCGATGCGTCTCGCTTATGCGGGGCGCGTGATCATCGTGCCCGGGTATGGCATGGCGGTGGCCCAATCGCAGCACGTGGTCCGCGAGTTGGCGGAGCTGATCGAGCATCGCGGTGGGGACGTCAAGTACGCGATTCATCCCGTCGCCGGGCGCATGCCCGGGCACATGAACGTGCTGCTGGCCGAGGCTGACGTCCCGTATGACCGGCTCTATGACATGGAGCAGATCAACGGCGAGTTCGACAAGACCGATGTCGTGCTGGTGATCGGAGCGAATGACGTGGTGAATCCGGCCGCGCGCACGGATCCCTCGAGCCCGATCTACGGAATGCCGATCTTGAACGTCGATCGCGCACGCAGCGTGATCGTCATGAAGCGCAGCATGAATCCCGGATTCGCGGGGATCGAGAACGAGTTGTTCTATGATCCGAAGACGAGCATGCTGTTCGGCGACGCCAAGGCCTCGCTCACCAAGTTGGTGAGCGAGGTCAAGAACGTCTAGCCACGATTAGACCCGGGGTGGTTCGGTCGAAACTGGGCTGGGCGTGGCGGGCGCCGGTGACGCGGCCTTCTTCGACTTGCTCGTTGCCTTGGGCGCCGCGTCGGCGGCGACGACTGGCGTGGGTGCCGGTGCGACTGGCGCTGGTGCTACGGGTGCTGGTGCGGGAGCGGCTTTCGCTGGTGCAGCGGCCTTCACCACCGGTGCAGCAACCTTCTTCGCTGGCGCAGCAGCTTTCGCTGGTGCAGCAGCTTTCGCTGGTGCGGCAGCCTTCACTGCGTGAACCGGCGCAGCAACCTTCTTCGCTGGCGCAGCGGCTTTCGCTGGTGCGGCAGCCTTTCGTGGTGCTGCTTTCTTCGCAACCTTTGCGCTCGCCGACGCGCTTGCGGCGCGACGCGCTGACGTCTTGCGCGTAGAACTGCTGCGCGCACTCGCGCGCTTTGATGACTTCGCGCGAGCAGGTTTGCGGGCCGACTTCGTGGGACGACGTGTGCGCTTCGAACTGGCCATGGCGCGTGCTCCAATGTGACGGGTGGAGAATGTGTGCGCCTGCTACGTGCTACCCGTAGGGTAGCTCAGTGTGTGTGTAACGGCCAGCGTCTCGTCTCGCCGAGTGATGGGATCCATAGCCGGTGTGGCGGGAGACCCGCATTTGTCCATGCAGCGGTCGCGCGTTTGGGGGGTTCGTCCATTGGCTCGTCGGTGAGCTGGAACGTGCCCCAATGCATGGCCACCATCGCCGGCTCGCCGCCAAGCGCCTGGAGCGCCGCGACCGCGCGCTCGGGGTCGATGTGCACGGGACCCATGAACCACTCGGGGTCATAGGCGCCGATCGGCATGAGCACGGCGTCGAACGGGCCGTGGCGCTGTCCGATCTCGGGAAAAACCGGGTGGGCGCCGGTGTCGCCGGCAAAAAATACCGTATGCCCACCGCCGCGGATCACCCATCCGCACCAGAGGGTCCCGTTTCGATTGTCGAGTCGGCGACCCGAGAAGTGCTGGGCCGGTGTTGCGGTGAGCTCCAGCGGCCCGAGGTCGGTCTGGTCCCACCAGTCGGCCTCTCGCAGTTGGCTCACTCCCCTCCGGCGTAACCACTGTCCCACGCCCAGTGGCGCGCGCCATTGAGCCCCAGGGTAGCGCTTCAGCAAGCGCCGTATAGTTGGCTGGTCCAGGTGGTCGTAGTGGTCGTGCGAGAGGATGACTCCGTCGATCGGCGGGAGCGCATCGAACGGGATCCCGGGCGGGGTCCATCGCCGGGGACCAAGCCATGAGATCGGCGATGCCCGGTCTCCCCAGACGGGGTCGAGCAACAGGTTTTGCCCGGCGATCTGGACGAGAAAGCTCGAGTGGCCGATCCAGGTGATCGCGAGCGTATCGGGCGACTCGTGAGCCGCGAAGCTCGGCGCCACGGGCCGGTGAGCGGCCGCGAACGTGGCCCGGTCGGGCGTCCGGCGACGGGTCGTCCGTGGGCGCTCGAACAGGGCCCACTTCAAGAATTGTCCGAACCGCGCTTGCTGGCTCCCCGGGCCCCAGGGATTCTGGAATCCGCCCCCGGGGCGGTGGTGGGCCGGGATCTGAGCCGTCATCGACGCAGCCCGAGCAGTCGCGTGGCTGCGGCCACCATCCGGATTGGTCGAGTGGTCAGGCCAATCTCCTTGGCATCCTTCGCCAGTCGCGCCTCCCGGTGCTCGATCGTCCACCATTCCTTGTCGAGGTCCGCGAGCGTGGGCTTCCGCCAGGTGCCGGGGGGCAGCCGATCGGCAAAGGCCATGCTCGCGGAGACCGCGCGCGCCTCCATCCGCCGCTCGCGATCTTTGCCGCGTGGCAGCTTCCGCAGGCCCATTGCCATTTGCCGCGCGTGCGTAGCCTCGTGCACCAGGGCGAGTGCCAGATCTTCGAGCTCCCACGCCATGCCCCAGCGCACGTCCACCGAGATCACCCGGGTGTACGGGTTGTATGACGTGCCTCCGACTCGCCAGAGGAAGATGGCGACGACGTCGCGGCGGAGCCGGGCCCCGACTCGCGGCGCGTACTGGTCGATGAGCTCCAGCGCGAGCCCGAGGCGGGCGCGCACGGCGACCGCCCGGCCCATGTCGGAATCATTGGACGTGAAGACATTCATGCCGCCGATGCCCATACTTTGGGCGCGGTACCGGAACACACGCCACATGAGGCGACCAATGAGCTGGTCAACGCGGCTCGAAAAGCTGGGTTTCACCGTGAAGGAGATGGTTCGTTGTCGGACGAACTCGGGTGGTGCGGTATTCATTCCCGCTCGCGTGAACGACAAGCCGGTCCAGATGATGTTCTCGAACCACCGAGGATACGATTGCCACTTATACCAATCGTACGTGACTGACCACGCGCTGTCAGTCGATCTGATCACGCTGTCGGCGTTTGGTCGTACGGCGACGAACCCTCATGTACATGTCTGGGGAGAATATCGCGAAGGGAGCCCGCCCATGGCCGGATTCCTGTGCGCGCCCTTTTTCCAAGACGGCATCGTCGCAATCGACGCGTCGGTACCGGCGATGGCATGGGCGACCGCCCGTGACCGCCTCTCGCTGAGCGGCGCCGTGAGTCGCCTGGCGCTGCACGGCGCTCGGGTCACACTCGACGGCAAACACTTCGCGGTTGGCTATCAGGTTGCGTCATCGGTGGCCGAGCAAGACCTGGGCAACAGAAAACCAGGACGGCACGGCCGGGTTGATCTCAGCGTCTCACTGCCGGGCGTCGGGACGATTAGCGAATCGGTCGTGGCGCGGCAGGCCAAGGCCGGGTTTGCTGGCGTACTCGGCCACGACTTCTGGTGCCGGTGGATCACGGTATTCGACTTGGCGGCAAGCGAGTTGCTACTCTTCCCGTATGACTGAACGAGAGATGACCCAGCCGCGCGTCCGGGCGCCGCAGTTCCCGGCCGGCCTCGATTGGATCAACACCGGCGGGCAGACGCTGACCCTGGACACGTTCAAAGGGAAGATCGTCCTGCTCGACTTCTGGACCTACGGCTGAATTAACTGCATACACGTACTCCCGCAGTTGCGGGAGCTCGAGCGGCAGTTCCCTCGCGAGATCGCGATCGTCGGCGTGGAGAGCGGCAAGTTCATCGCCGAGCGGGAGACGCCTCGTATACGTGAGGCGGCGTTACGCCTCGACAACCTGCACCCGATCGTCAACGATCGGCAGTTTCGCATCTGGCGGAGTTACGCCGTGCGGGCGTGGCCGACGGTGGTGGCGATCGATCCGACCGGGTATGTCGTCGGGTCGCACGCCGGTGAGTTTACGAGCGAGATGCTGGAGCCGTTTGTCGAGCGGCTCATTGGAGCGTTCGATCCGGACAGTCTGATCGACCGGACTCCGCGGCATTTCCCGCCGGATGAGCCGGCGATTGCTCCTGGCGTCCTTCGGTACCCCGGCAAGGTCACGATCGACGGCGATCGCATCGCTATCGCCGATAGCGGACACGACCGTGTGCTCGTGGGCCGGCTCGGCCAGGGTGGCAGTGCGATGCGGGTCGAGCGCGAGTTCAACGGGCTGGCGTCTCCTCAGGGCGTCGCATTCGCCGGCGACCGGCTGTACATCGCGGACCGGGCGAACCATCGCGTGGTTGTCGGCGATCTCGCCAGCGGAACCATGGAGCCCATCGCCGGGCGCATCTCTTCGCCCTGGGACCTCACTGTGGTTGGGCGAGCGGTCTATGTGGCCGGTGCCGGCCGACACCAGATCTGGCGCATCGAGGGCGGCCACGCCTCGCTATTCGCCGGCGCGCCCGGGGAAGACATCGTTGACGGCCCTGCTCAGGCGGCGCTCCTCGCGCAGCCAATGGGAATAATCGGGGGCGGCGACCGGGTTGATTTCGTGGACGCGGAGTCAAGCGCCGTCCGAGCACTCACTCTCGGCGCCGACGCTCGTGTTCAGACGATCGTCGGGACTGGGCTCTTTGATTTTGGCGACAAGGACGGCGTGGGTGACGAGGTCCGGCTGGAGCATCCCCAGGGGATTACGCGGCATCCCGACGGCCGGCTGCTCATCGCTGATTCGTACAATGACGCGATCAAGTGGGTCGATCCCGCGACGCGCCGGGTCGACACCTGGGTGCGTGGGCTCGCCGAGCCGAGTGGTGTGGTGTATCACGACGGCAAAGTCTATGTCGCGGACACCAATGCCCACCGTGTCGCCATCATCGATGAGGCGACTGGACGGGTCGACACTCTTTCCGTGGTGACATGAAAGCTCTGATCGGGTTGTTGCTCCTCGGCGCGGTGACGGCCCAGGCTCAAGAGCGCGACGATTGGCCCGGGCCGAACGCATACCGATCGTCGACGGGCGAGCCCGGCCCAGAGTATTGGCAGCAGCGGGCCGACTATACGATCGCCGCCACGCTCGACACCGGGGCAAAGCGTGTGACCGGATCCGTGACCGTGCGGTACACGAACAACTCGCCGGACACATTGCGGTTCGTCTGGATGCAGCTCGATCAGAATCTGTTTCGTACGGGCAGCGACGGGTCGTATCTCTTCGCGACGGACACTGGTGGCGGATACACGTTGTCCGACGTGAAAATCGATGGCGTTCGCGTCGAGCCCAAGATCCACGACACGATGATGCGGGTCGATCTGCCGTCGCCACTTCCTCCGAATGGCGCCCAGATTGCGATCGGCGTTTCGTACTCGTTCCGCGTTCCCGAGCACGGCTCGGATCGCATGGGTCACGACGGGACGCTATACACGATCGCTCAGTGGTATCCCCGCATGGCCGTCTATGATGACGTTCGCGGTTGGAACGCCGATCAGTATCTCGGCCAAGGCGAGTTCTATCTCGAGTACGGGAATATCGATTACGCGGTGACGGTCCCCGCCGGCTTCACGGTCGCGGGCTCTGGGATTTTACAAAATGCTCGCGACGTCTTGACACCCACGCAGCGGTCACGATTGGCACGCGCGAGCGAAGCGAGCGCGGTCATTGCCATCATCGCAGACTCGGAGGCGGTCGCCAAGACGACGCCGGGAACGAAGACGTGGCGATTCAAAGCCGAGCGAGTGAGAGATGTGGCGTGGGCGGCCGCGCCGGATTTCCGGTGGGATGCGACGAGTTGGCACGGCGTTGTCTGCCAGGCGTATTACCAGATCGCGAAGGCGCACAAAAGCTGGGAGTCCGCCGCCGAGATGACCCAATGGACCATCCGGCAGTACTCGGAGCTGCTGTATCCGTACCCGTATCCCCAAGCGACGACGGTCACGGGGACGCTCACGGGGATGGAGTATCCGATGTTCGTGATGGTGCCCTACGGCACCGACGATCCGCAGTCGATCTTCCGTGTGCTCAATCACGAGCAAGGGCACGAGTGGTTCCCGATGATCGTCGGGTCGAACGAGCGGCGCTATGCGTGGATGGACGAGGGGATCAACACGTACATGAATGCCTTCGCGAATGATGCCCGGTATCCCGGGACGTCAGTCTGGAGCACATACATGGCGGACTGGAAAGACGCCGTTGACGACGGCTCCCAGACGCCGCTCATGACGGCGCCCGATCATATCACCGAGAAAGGCTACGACGCGGTCGGCTATCGCAAACCCGGCGCGGTGCTGCTCACGCTGCGGGACAATGTCATCGGACGCGAGACCATGGATCGCGCCATGCGGGAGTACGTCCATCGTTGGGCGTTCAAGCATCCAACGCCGGCCGACTTCTTTCGGACGATGGAGAATGTGTCGGGACAGGATTTGTCGTGGTTCTGGCGCGGGTTCTTTTACTCGACCGACGTGCTCGATATCGGCATCGACAACGTCGTGAACAGCGAGCAGGACGGCAGTCAGGTGGCGGTCGTGACGCTGAGCAAGAACACGTCGATCGTGTTTCCCGTGTCCATGCGATTGGCGCTCGCCAATGGGTCGACGCAAAACGTTCACTTGCCCGTCGACATCTGGTCGCGCGGGAACGTGTTCAAGGCGGTGGTCCAAGTCAAAAGCGCGGTGACCGGCGCGCGGCTGTGGCCGGATGGCCTCGTGCCAGACTGGAATCCGAAGAACGACACGTGGGGCGCTCCGCCCGCGGTGACGAGTGGCGGATTGAACGCGCCAAGCGTCAATAAGTAGGCCGGTCGCGCGAAGCGGGGAAATCCGCTAAGTTCAAGTAGCGTCGACTCATCTTCGAGGAATGTGAATGCCCTTCTACGGCATCTTGTCGTCACACTGGTGGATCCCCATCGTGGTCGTGATCGTGATGGGACACATCACCAACGTGTGCGTGACTTTGTTTCTGCACCGGTCGCAAACGCATCGCAGCGTGACCTTCCACGCGATCGCGTCGATCCCCATGCGGATCTGGCTCTGGCTCACCACGTCGATCGTGACGAAAGAGTGGGTCGCCGTGCACCGCAAGCACCACGCGTTCGCCGACCGCGAGGGTGATCCGCACAGCCCGCTCCTCGAAGGGCTGCGCAACATCCTGATCAAGGGTGCATTCTATTATCGGAAGACCATCGGCCAGCCGGGCGTGCTGGAGAAGTACGGAAAGGGCACGCCGAACGACTGGCTCGAGCGCCACCTTCTGACCCGCCGCAACACACTCGGCATTGTCCTGCTTCTCGGGATCGACCTCTATCTCTTCGGCCTCATGATCGGCGCGATCGTCTGGGCCGTGCAGATGATCTGGATTCCGTTCTGGGCTGCCGGCGTGATCAACGGCATTGGTCACGCGATCGGGTACCGGAGCTTCGACGTCAAGGACGAGAGCCGGAACATCGTGCCGCTGGCGATCTGGCTCGGTGGCGAAGAGCTCCACAACAACCACCACGCCGACCCGCACTCGGCCAAGTTCAAGGCCAAGTGGTACGAGTTCGATGTGGGCTGGTTCTATATCCGGCTGCTGGCGCTCGTTCGCCTGGCCAAAGTCCAGTACGCCCGGGTGACTGCGTAACCGTGGCCGTGACCTGTACCCGCTGTGGGCAGTCTCGCGAGGGATTCGAGAAGGCGCCGTTCCCCGGCGCCATGGGGCAGCGCATCGTCGCGGAGATCTGCAAAGAGTGCTGGGGTCAGTGGCTCAAACAGCAGACCATGCTCATCAACCACTACGGGTTGAATGTCATGGATCCCCAGGCGAGACAATTCCTGACGCGGAACCTGGACGCATTTTTGTTCAAATCCGGGCGTCAGGAAGACGTGGATACGTCGAAGCAGGGAACTATCAACTGGTAAGCGCGATGCGCGCCCTTCGGGCGGCGCACGCGCTGACCGCGGCGGCGCTGATTGCCGCATGTGCCACGACAAAGCCGGCTATTCGTCCGACGGAGACGAAGGCGCCGCCGAGGGTTTGGGTCGATTCGGTGCTCGGCGCCATGACCCTGCGCCAGAAGGCCGCGCAGATGGTGTGGCCGAGCATGATCGGCGACTTTGTCAGCACCGATTCGCCGCAATGGCGAGCGATTCGGCACTATGTCGTGGACGAAGGCGTCGGCGGTCTCACGGTCTCGGTAGGCTCCCCACTCGAAATCGCCGAGAAGCTCAACGCGCTGCAGCGATCCGCCGCGGTGCCTCTATTAGTGGGCGCCGATCTGGAGTTTGGCGCTGGTCAGCGGGCGCGGGGCGGGTACTTCCTGCCCAACGCCATAGACCTGGGCGGCGCCGTCGTGTTTCCACCGGAGATGGCGTTCGGGGCTACGCGCGATACCATGCTGGCGTACGAAGAGGCCAGGGTGACGGCGGCCGAAGGGCGCGCGCTCGGTATTCACATCGACTACGCGCCCGTGCTCGATGTGAACAACAACGCGAGCAACCCGGTGATCAACACGAGATCGTACGGGGAATCGCCGGCGCTGGATGCGGCATTTGGCCGGGCGTTTATCGCGGGACTCCAAGATCACGGGATGATCGCCACCGGGAAGCACTTCCCGGGTCACGGCGACACCGAGACGAACTCGCACTTGGCGCTGCCGGTGGTGAACGTCTCGCGTGCCCGCCTCGACACCGTGGAACTCGTTCCGTTCCGCGCGGCGGTCAGCGCCGGGGTGGGCGCGATTATGTCGTTTCACGGATCGATGCCGGCGCTCGATTCATCTGGCGCGCCCGGAACACTGTCGCAGAAGGTCCTGACAGGGTTACTGCGCAACGATCTCGGGTTCAAAGGCGTCGTGATCTCGGACGCGATGGACATGCAGGGCGTGCTGGTGCAATACGGCGCGGTCGAAGCGGCGAAGCGCGCGGTGGCGGCTGGAGCTGATGTGCTCATTCAGCCCAAGGACGTGGCTCAGGCCATCGATGCGATTGTCGATGGGGTGCACGAAGGGCGGTATACCGAAGCACGACTCGACGAATCGGTGCGGCGGCTGCTGAACATGAAGCATGCGCTGCACCTGGACCGGCACCCGTTGGTGAATCTCGATAGCATCAGCGATATCGTGGGGGATTCGGCTGACCAGGCGCTGGCGAGGACGGTGGCCGAGCGGTCGATAACCGTCGTGCGGGACTCATTGCACCAGTTGCCGATCGGCAAGCTGAATAAGAACGCCCGGGTCCTGTCGATCACCGTCGCGCGAAGGGCCGATCTTGGAGCCGGCGTTACGTTCAACGCTGTTTTGAAGCAGGCGTTCCCAGGGCTGAGAGCCGAGTACGTCGACGCCGACCAGCCAGGCGATACGTATGCGTTGCTCGCGACGGCCGACTCGGCCGATGTGGTCATCGTCTCGTCCTATGTCGCCCAGAGCTGGGATGCGGCGAGCCTCACCGCGCCCGGATCGGTAATCTCGTTCATGCAGAAGCTCCGGCGCCCGATCATCGTGGCTCTCGGCAACCCGTACTTCTTGCAGCAGATCCCGTGGGCGCAGAATTACGTCGTCGGCTGGGGTGGATTCCCGGTGTCGCAGCAAGCCGCCGCGCGCGTGATCCTGGGGCAGGCACCCGCGACCGGGAAACTGCCGATTTCGATCCCTCCTTACGCGCCGTACGGAGCCGGGTCAACCCCTTGATTTAAGTCGCGACGGAGAACTAATAGTGGGCATATGCGTAGCCCGAGCTACTCCGTCGATGTCGTATTGCTGACCCCGCTTG
Organism: Gemmatimonadaceae bacterium; assembly: GCA_035570055.1. Lineage (GTDB taxonomy): Bacteria > Gemmatimonadota > Gemmatimonadetes > Gemmatimonadales > Gemmatimonadaceae > DASRDS01. The sequence goes on along the minus strand of DATMLM010000078.1, from coordinate 1,761 downwards.
ATCGACACCTGGCTGTCCTGCTGGTTCGATCACCCCAGGGGTCCGCCGAGCGGTGGTCGCTGCCGTGGAGCGTGGCTAAGGCGGGGGACGCGACGCTCGAGGACGCGGCGGCACGGGTCGCCAGGAATGTCGTCACGGCTCAAGTCGCTTGGATGGATCAAGTGGGCGCGTTCGCGGATAGCCGGCGGCATCCGAGCGACGCCGAGTTATCGATCGCGTTCGTTGGCGCGGTGCCGGTGGGGACGCTCACGCGGTCGAATGACGAGAGTGCGTGGTTCCCAGTGGTTGAATTGCCACCACTATCGCCACGTCAACGGGCCATTATCGAGGCATCCACGGATTCCGCCCGACAGAAGATCGATTCGACGCCGGTCGCGTTTCGGCTCTTGCCGCAGCGGTTCACGCTGAGCGACTTGCAGCGCGTCTACGAGATCATGCTTGGGCGCCGGCTGCATAAGGCGAGCTTTCGGCGTGCGCTGCAGGCGGCGACGTTGGTCGAGCCGACGGACGAGTGGCGGAGCGAAGGACGCGGGCGGCCTGCACAGCTCTTTCGTTATGCGCCGAAGCGCAAGCGCCGGGTGCGGCGTGGGCTACGGTTCGATCTGGCTTAGTCGCAACTAGCGACTAATTTGCCAGCGCTGCAGGGCGCGGGCGACTTCGACGTTGTTCTCGGCGATCCGCACCAGTTGGCGGACCCCGCGCTCGGGATCGACGCCCGTGATCTCGGCCACGACCGGTGGCTGGTGTCCGGTGCGGCGCTTCGGGTCGACCCGGCGCTCGACATAGAGGCGCAGGCTGACCTCGGCGTCGTGCCGCGTCGCTTCGATGACGACGTAACCGCCACCGGGGAGTTGGCGGGTATAGAGCGGCTCGGAATCGAGCGTCATAGCGCGGGCTTGCTCGCGGTGGTCAGCGAGTACGTCGGGGGGGCCGAGGTCGGCACGTAGGACAGGCCCTCCATCGGCAGCAGCCGGCGCACGGCGATCAGGCGCTGGTTGAACCAGCTGCGGCGGAACCCGTAGTGGGTCAGCACGTCGAGCCGCACGTGGTGGTGGATGCTCGAGGCGTGGATGATCGTGTCGCCGCCCACGTACATCGCGATGTGCTGGGCGCCTTGGCCGCCATAGAAAAACAAGAGATCGCCCGCTTGCAGCGTGTCGCCCGGGTTCGGGGCTTCCCCGAGTGCCGCCTGCTCGTGCGCGGTGCGCGGGAGCAGGATGCCGTGTTGCGCGAAGACGTAGCGCACGAAGCCGGAGCAGTCGAATGCGCGCGGCGTGGTTCCGCCTAAGACGTAGGGCACGCCGATATAGTGCTTCGCCGTGCTCACAATCGTCTCGCCATCGATCTCGCCACGGACGGCGACCAGGTGCGTCGTCGTCGCGGCCGTCGGGTGCATGTGCGCCGGAAATGCGCGTGGCGCTTGCGCGCTAACGCCCACAGCGCCAACGGCTAAGGCGCCGAGCGCTGAAAGGCTCGCTGAGAGACGGCGTATTACGTGAATAGACCGCATCTGGAGGTGGACGACCACCCGCGCCGATGGGTAACACGGCGCCCCCTAACGACGACGCCCCAAGGCCGTTCGGCCATGGGGCGTCACCAGTGACTCGGGCGCCGTTACGCCTTAATGACGTCTGCGGCTTGCGGACCCTTTTGACCCTGTACGATCTCGAACTCCACGCGGTCGCCTTCGGACAGGGATTTGAACCCGTTGCCTTGGATCGCGCTGAAGTGGACGAAGACGTCCGGCCCGCCCTCGCGGGA
>DATMLM010000077.1:0-25791 GCA_035570055.1 Gemmatimonadaceae bacterium | reverse complement strand
TCGACGTGCCGATGCGCACCGGGCTGTTGCCGCCCGCGAGTGATGGGCCATACGTGAACCGGAGACCGGTTCCTCCAGGGACGCTCGAGATATTCCCGGCCCATTCGCCGGTGCCCGACATTGTCGCCGGCGAGTAATTCGTCCACTGAGCGGGGATCGTGCCCATCGTCCAGTTATAGACGCCGTTGATCTGCTGCGCCGGCTGGGTTGAGATCGGTCCCGTATTGATCTGCGCCGTCATCCCGGACGGCTCGTGATACGGCCCGCCGCCAGTCGCGGCGGAGACGGTGAGTGTTGCTGTGCCCTGCACGCCATCGCTCGTCGCGGTGATCGTCGCGCCACCAGCAGTCACGGCAGTCACGATACCGTTCGACGCTACCGTCGCGACCCCTGTGTTCGATGACGACCAAGTGACGGCCTGACCGGACACCACCGTGCCACTCGAGGTCTTATCGGTCGCCGTCAATTGGACTTGATTGCCAGCTTGAATTGTCGACGAACTCGGTGAGACCGTCACTGTTGCGACGGTCGGCGCCGATGATGTCACCGTGGCGGATGCCGTTGCGCTCTTGCCGCCAATCGTGACGGTGATTGTAGCCGTGCCAGCGGCGGCACCGGTGACGACACCGGAGGTCGACACCGTCGCCGCGCTCGTGTTCGAGCTCTTCCACGACGCCGGGTAGCCCGTGAGCACGTTCCCGCTGGCGTCCTTCGCGGTCGCGGTGAGGCCAGAGCTTTGTCCCGCGGTCAACGACAACGACGTCGGTGACACCGTGACTGATGCGACAGACGCTTGCGCCACCGTGACGCTGGCGGTCGCCTGTACCCCGCCGATCGTGACCGTGACCGTCGCCGATCCCGAGCCGACCGCCGTCACGAGACCGCTCGACGAGACCGTCGCGACGCTGGTGTTCGAGCTGCTCCAGGTCGCCGCGTCGGTGGTGATCACATCGCCATACTGGTCTTTCGCCGTCGCGGTGAGCTGCGAGGTCTGACCCGAATTCAGTGTGGCGGTCGTCGGCGACAGCGTGACGGTCGCGACTGGCGCCGCAATGAAGGTGATGGTGGAGTGGCCCGTCTGTCCGCCGGCACTCGCGTAGATTTGCACGCTGCCGGTACCGGAAGTGCTCAGGACCGTCACGAGGCCGGACGACGAGACGGAGGCCAGGGACGGCGCGTTCGAGAGCCAGGTGATCGTCACACCGCCCATCGGGTTGCCATTCGGGTCGAGCGCAGTTGCTGTCAGCTGAAGTGTCTGGCGAGCGCTCAGGTTAGCCCACCCTGGCGACACCTGGACTGAGCCCACGGCAACCGCATTGACGGTGATCTGGGCTGAGCCCTGTTGGCCACCGCTCGAGGCCGAGATCGTTGCCGTGCCCGCCCCGATGCCCGACACGAGACCATTCGACGAGACCGTCGCGACGGTCGGGTTGCTGGAGCTCCACGTGACGGCGCGACCACCCAGCGCGTTGCCGGCTGAATCTTTGAGCGTGGCCGTGAGCTGCACCGTCTTGCCGGCGGTGATGCTCGCGGTGGCGGGCGACACCGTCACTGATGCGACTGACGCCGGAGAGGCCGCAACGACAGCGAGGTTGGCGAACCCACTCTTCCCGCCAGCCGTTGCCGAGATGACGGCCGAGCCGACTGCTACCGCCGACAGCAAGCCGGTGGCTGATACCGTCGCCACGCTGGTATTGGACGACGACCACGTCACCGTCTGGTTGGCGAGCGCGTTGCCGAGGGAATCCGTCGGCACGGCCGTCAACTGCACCGTGTTTCCGGGGTTGAGCGTAACAGTCGAAGGGGTTACGCTGACGGCAGCGACATGGATTGTGGCTGCGGTCGCGGTGGCTGGTATAGAAGTCGTGAGCCCGCCGGCGGACGCGCTGATATTTGCGCTGCCCGAGCCGACGAGCGTGACGTTACCTGAGGTATCGACGCTCGCGACTTGCGTATTGGACGAGGCCCAGGTGAAGGTCGCGCTGGGGATCGCCTGGCCGTTCTGATTGGTCGCGGTTGCGGTCAGCTGCTTGCTTTGACCCACGGTTCCACTGATGGACGTGGGCGAGATGGTCAGCAGGCTGATTGTCGTACTTGTGTCTTGAGCCGTCCGAGAATTGGCAGGGTCGTCGAGGACCTTACCCTGCACGCAGCCGTGACCAAAAACAGCGACGGCGGCCAGCGCGACTACCGGGATCCGGTAACGCATGCCCCCTCCAGCGTCTGTTCGGCGGCCGGACTGGCTTAGCGTCTCGCGGAGAGAGCGCCTTAGCCTCCTGAGCTTTGCGTCACCGGGTTTCCCACGGCTTTGCCATTGTCGCAACGCCCCGAGGGGGGCACTTGCGCTTACGTCCCGCAGCTTAATCGCTGAGGTGAAACTGTGCCAGTCGGGTATCGGTCAGGCTGACGCGGAACTTGAGTTGGTCCGGCGATCGCTGGATTAATGGTCGAGTTCGCTGAAAATAGCACGGTCACTGTGACCGGCTGCCACGTGCCCAGCGGAGGATCTGTTCGCGATCGCGACCGTCAATGTTGGCATGTGTCGGGAGAGTAAACAGCGATTTGCAAATAGCGACAGCACCGGGAGTCGGCGGTTCTCGAGACGCCAACAGTGCCTTCGCCGCTGGCTCTTCTCCGAGCGCTCTCGGATAACTTCTGACGACGCCGAGCCTGGGTGCGGCACGGCGGCCAAGTCTGTCGAGCACCGGAAGTCTGAGATAGCCGCTCGTGCCGTTCGCGATCGGCCTCACCACGCAAAGCCCGGGTACGTCGCCAAGCGCTTCCGCGAGCTGGCGTGCGCGGGCAACGCGATCCATGCCATCGGCATCTGCCTCGGCGAGCGCTTGGCCGGCGAGAGCCACGCCGGCGTTCGATAGGCGCTCCGGCTCGTGCGCCTCCTTATAGATGGTCTCGCCAATGCCGAGCGCCGGGATGCTCGCTGGAATGCCGTAAACACTGGGCCGACCGACGGCCCAGATGCCGGCCGCGGTCACCCATTCTCTCCAACCGGCTCGCCTGGGCGTCGGAACGGAGGCTTCCCATGCGTGAATTTGCTGGGACCAGTTCCCGGTGTTGGCCATAATGGCGCCGCCACCTCCGGCCGGCAGCCCCTTTCCGCGACCGAAGCTCAAGATCGCGAGCGGGCCAAAGGCGCCCAGTCGGCGGTCGTGCAACGTTCCCCCAGCTTGTTGAGCTGCGTCCTCGATCACCGGTACACCGTGTGCTTCCGCGATCGACGCGACGCCGGGTACGTCGGCCGGAAAGCCGAACAGGTGGGCGACGACGATGGCATCGACGCCCCGCGCGACCGCGCGCGTCACGCTGTCGAGGTCGGGGCTCAGCGTCTCCGGGTCGATATCGTACAGCCGCACGTCGAGGCCCGCGTACGCGGACGCGGCGAGCAGATCGACGCAGGCATATGCGGGGAGGGCAACCGTGCCGCCCGCCGGAAGCGCGAAGCGGAACGCGAGAACGAGCGCCGACGTCCCGCTGTCGGTCAGCGCGACCGCGCGTGCATCGAATCGCTCTTCGAGCGCGCGACGCACGGATGGGACGTCGGCGTCGCGCCTCATGGCGGCGCCGAACGATTGTCCGAGCGCCCGCGCGCTCACACGAGCGATGACGGGTGGTTGCCAGCGCCCCAACATGATCCCAAACTAAGCTGTGGCCTTGACGCTGTGCCTCGCCGGCAACGAGCCGCGCCAGCAATACCTCTTTGCGGAGCTGGCGCGACAGAGCCGAGTCCTGGCGGAGCTCGCGTTCGACGACATCGATCCCGTGACCAAAGTCGTGGCGGCGCTCCTCTCGTACGCGCGGCCACGGTCGGAGTGGTGGGGCAACTATCAGATGCACCCGCTGGTCCAGCGACGGCGGCGGCGGGTTTTGCAGCGAGGCCTCCGGCGTGTCACGCCGCGCCCCGACGCGCTGCTGACGTGGGGCAGCTGGTTCAATCCTGCCTCGGACGTCCCCTTCTTCACCTACATAGACCAGAGCCGGTCGCTGGCGCCCTTGCCCGGCGAACGTCCGGCTTCGCGGCAACGTGGCGAGCGCGCGCACGCGATGCAGGCCAAGACGTACCAGGACGCGGGGGCCGTGTTTTGTATGTCGCAGTGGGCGCGCGCACAAACCTTGGAAGCGCACGACGTCCCGCCCGACAAAGTTCTGGCCGTGGGATGGGGACCTTGCGCCGTGGATCTGTCCGCCGAAGCCATACCGGACGCGGCGCGCGAGCCGCTGGTGCTGCACGTATCGAACGACTTTCGCCGCAAGGGCGTCGACTATCTGCTGGCAACCGCCGAGCGTGTGGCCGCGGTCGATCCCACGATCCGCTTCGTCGTCATCGGGCGCGACGGGAGCGGCCTGCCGGTCGCCGATACGAAGAACGTCACGTTCACCGGACCGATCTACGACCGCGCCCAACTCGCCGACTATTTTCGGCGCGCCAGTCTGTTCTTTCTGCCGCATCGCTTCGACCGGTCGCCGCACGTGCTCGTCGAGGCAATGAGCGCGGGACTGCCCTTGGTGACATCAGCCCAGGGCGGCGCCAGTGAGCTCGTCGATGGGACCGGCACCGGAGCCGCCGTGGCGATCGGGGACGTCGACGGCTACGCTGGAGCGATTCTGCACCTGATGCGCGACGCGGATGCCCGCCGTACCGCGAGCATCCGCGCCCGGGCCCTCATGATGGAGCGCTACAACTGGCCGGTGATCGCGAGTCGCATCCTGGAGCGCATTTCACGGTCACGGGATGTATTTGACGATGTTCGGCCCGAGGGCGGTCGCCAGGGGCACGGGCAGCCGTTGCCATAGACGCGGGCCCCAGGAGTAGGCGCCGTCGTCGGGCGATGGCGTCTTGGTGCCAGCCGCGGCCGACCAGTCATACCAGTAGAGCTGCTCGTCGCGCGAGCCCCATTGCTTCTTGAAGCGGTGCGTGCCGCCGTCGGGCGAGCAACGGCCGAAGTTGAAGACGGTACAGCCGACGTTCATGGCGCGTTCCATGAACGACCAATACAAGAGCATGTTCGCCGAGAGCTTCTTGTGGGCGTTGAGCGACGAGGCCCAGGTCATCTCGAACTCATTTCCCCAGCGAAACCCACAGCCGCCGGCGATCGCCTCTTCGCCGAGGTATGCGCAGCCGAACCAGACGTCGTCGGGGAAGGTCTCGGCGATGACCTCGAACAAGCGCTGAGACTGCGTCGGCGTGCCGAGGTCGCGCATGTGGTGCGCGAATACCGAGAAGAACGGGTCGAGTTGGTCGCGGCCGAAACGAACGGTCACGCCATCTTTTTGTGGGCGGCGTACCTGGCTTCTCACTTTTGCGTCGAGCTGCTTCATTAACCGATCAGGGTCGCTCGGCAGATCGAGCACAACGGTGATCTTTCGGGTCGAGACCGGGAGCGCTATGGGAAGTTGGCGGCGGCTCCGCAACTCGAGCAGTTTGACTTTGTCTTGCCGCGCCTGGGTTTCCGCGGCTTCGGTCAACCGAATAATGGCTTCATCCGAGCCCAGCGGTCCGCCGTAGTTCACGAACGGCATCGACACCAGATAGTGGCCGAAGAGCGCGCTCTTGACTCGAACGAGCGGAAGGACGCCCACCAGCGCGTTCCCGTCGCGGGCGGCGAGGTAGAGACACCCGTGATGAAAGACGCGCTCCATCACACTGCGCCAACCGTATAGATGGAAGTGCGTCCAACCAGCAGCGCTCCGGACGAACTGATCCCACTCGTCTGGCTGCCCCGCGAAGCGTTCGACTCGTATCACGCGCTTTCTTGCAACTGAGCCTGGCGCATCCCGTCGCTGAGAGACGTGAACCGGAACTCGCCGAGCAATCGCTCGAGGCGTTCCTCGGTATTGCGAAGCCCGCGATAGTGACGGACGCGGGTGAGCAAAGAGACCGGCAAGCGCGGCTGCTCCGGATCGATCTCCCACGGATGGATATAGAAGACGGCCGGAATCCCGTCGTCCGTGTGCTCTTGGAATGCGCGACGAATGATGTGATAGGGGAAATGGCGGAAGTAGCCGCCGCCGGCGGCTGGAATGCGGACGCCATTCCACACGGTCGTGGCCAACGGAAATTCGCAGAGCCGGCCAGCGGCGCGCTCCAGGAAATGCGCGATCGGGGGCGCGGTCGGATAGCCGTAGTCGGTGCGGTTAACGGGAAACAGGCTGGAGTCGTACTCATAGCCTTCTTCGATCAGAACGTCGAACGCCCATTCGCGTCCAGGAACGATCGAGAAGCTCGGGGCCCGATAGCCGATGACCGCCTGGCCACAGCAGTCTTCGATATCGCGCTTGGCGGATCTGACATCCTCGCGGAATTGCAGCGGGGTCAGCGTGGTCACCTTCTGGTGCCACCACCCGTGCGACGCGACCTCATGTCCCTCGGCCGCGATCCGACGGATCACGTTCGGGTGATGCTTGGCGATCCAGCCCAGCGAGAAAAACGTCCCGCGAATGCCGTGGCGCGCGGTGAGACCGAGCAGCCGGTCGACGGCTGCTTCGATGCGGCTCGGGAAGCGAGGCCATTGGTCGCGAGACACCACACCCTCGAACGCGCTGACCTGGAAATAATCTTCCACGTCAACCGTGAAGAAGTGCTTTATCGCGGGCGTACTCGAGTTTAGCATTCGTCGCTCAGGGCTCGATTCGCAGTTAGAGTGCCATTCATGAGCCTCTGTTAACCCACAACTACGATGGTCAGTGTAGCGCGGGCGCAACAGAAGGCACTCGGGTTCGCCACGAGTCTGTGCGCGCTGGCACTCATAGCCCGATTGACGTTGAAGCCGCTCGGCGGCCCGCTGCCGTCGGGTTTCCATTGGTGCATCTTCTGCGGCTCGTTCGGCGCCGCCGATTTTCTGCTCAACATCGCGCTCTTCGTTCCCTTGGGCTGGGGACTGCGCACGGCGGGTCTTCGGCGCTGGCCGATCTATCTCTTCGGATTTCTTCTCGCAGGGACGATCGAGACCCTTCAGGATTTCGTCATTTCGGGACGCGAGTCCGGTCTGAATGACATCATTGCGAATCCGCTGGGGGGGATCGTTGGTGTCTGGCTCGCTGATCACATGCGCCTCGTCTTCACGCCCGATCCCATCCACAGTCGACGCCTGGCGCTCGGGGCCGCCGGAGCGTGGCTCGGGCTCGCGATCCTCATGCCGTGGTCAATGGGACCATCGCTCCCTCGAACCCAGTACTGGGAGCAAGTCGCGGCCGACCTGCCGAAGTTCGGCAGATACACGGGCCAAATCCTCTCGGCGACGTACAATGGCCAACCTTTCCGCGATGGCCGTTTGTCGGACTCGGCCAGCGCCGCCATGCGCGACGCCTTCCAGCAGGGCCGCGCGCGCGTCGACATCACGACGGTCCCGGCGCCGAACGAAGGGAGCCGGCTGGCGCCAATCATCGGCGTGTTCGATGGGGAGCGTCAAGAGATCTTCGTGATCGCGTGCGCGGGCCAGGATCTCATCTTCGGCATCCGCACGCGCCTCGATGACCTCAAGCTCCACTCGCCCGCCCACCGGTTGCACGGCGCCATTCCGTGCGACTCGACCTCGCCGACCGGCGATACCATCCGAATCGCCGCGACCGTCGATCGCGTCGGCCTGCTTCTGGCCGCGGAGCGCGCCGGCAAGACCGCGTCGGCGCGTCCCGACGCCGGCGCCTGGCAAGGATGGCGCCTCCTCATCTCCGACAATTACGGGAGACAAGCGCGGTACGGGCCGTACCTGACGGCGCTCTGGACGCTATTGTGGCTGCTCCCACTCGGATACTGGTTGGGCCGGAGTCCCGGCCGGTGGTTCGCTCTCGGGATGAGTGGTGTCACACTGATCGTTTCGCTCGCTATCATCCCTATGGGCGTCGGCTCGCGGCCGGCGCCGCCTCACGTCTGGATCGCGGGCGCGATCGCCCTGTTGCTCGGTTTCATATGGACCAAAACACGATTGTCATTGGACTGGATGCCGTCATAGGCGTCCTGCGCTATGTGTTCCTCGGCGCCGCGGGGCTGACGGGCATCGTCTGCGCCGGCGATTGGCTCGTCCGCACACGCCGACTCAGTCCATTCGGCGGCGCCGCTCGATTCTTCCGGAAGACCGTCGATCCGGCGATTGCGCCGGTGGAGCGTGCCGTCGTGCGCTCGGGCGGCATGCCGAGCTCCGCGCCACTCTGGTCGCTGCTCGCGGTCATCATCGCGGGCATCATTGTGTTGAGCCTGTTGGGCGTGCTGCGCGACAACATCATTCTCATCCTCAGGGCCGCTGCGTTTGGACCTCGGGCGCTTCTCTCGGTGCTGGTGGGATGGACGATCGGGTTCTTGCAGCTCGCGCTCATTGTGCGTGTGATCACCTCCTGGGTCAGGATTTCGCCGTATTCGCGATGGGTGCGATGGTCGTTCACCCTCACCGAGTGGCTCGTGCGTCCGCTCCGGAAACGGCTCCCGAACGTCGGCATGTTCGACATCTCGCCGATCGTCGCGTGGGCGATCCTCTGGGCCATCGGCGCGCTCCTGCAGAAAGTGTTGTGAATTGACGCCAGTCGCGTAACGAGGGACGCAATCACCCAACGCTTGGGCCTCGGGTTTGCTATTGATCAGTGAACCCAATGCCTATCGATCCACAGCCAGACGTCCCGGCGCCAGCGCCGGGGCGTGAGTCTCGTCGTGACCCTTCGTCGCCGCCGGATCGCGCCGTGCCGATCCGCGTCAGCATCGAGGGCGGCCTTCGCCTCCCCGAGCGCGGGCATCTGCGCCGGACGAGCGAGGTCGATTTCGTCGACCACTACTATCAAGGTGGCATGGGCTGGGTGCTGCGCGAACGGCTCCGCTGGGTCCGCTCCGTGCTCCCCCAAACGCCGGTCGATTCGATTCTCGAGATCGGATATGGCAGCGGCGTCTTCATGTACACGCTTGCGCCCCACGCACGCGCACTCTACGGGATCGACATTCACGCGCACGGCGGCGCCGTCCGCGACCGGCTCCGCGACAGCGACATCGACCTCTCGGCCGCGCGCGGCAGCGGCATGGCGCTCCCGTTTCGCGACGGGTCGTTCAACGCGGTCGTGATCGTGAGCGCGTTGGAGTTCATGGACGATCCGGGCGCCTGCCTGGCCGAGTCGTTGCGCGTGACCCGCGTCGGCGGACGCGTCGTCTGCGTGACGCCGCGCGTCCTGCCGTGGGCCGATGCGGTCTATCGCGTACTCGCGGGCATCGACCCCGAGTCCGATTTTCGCGGCGGGCGCCAACGCGTGCAACGCGCGCTCGCGCAACTCGACGCCGACCGACGGCCGCGGCCGTTTCCCTTCCCCAAGATGCTCGCGCCGTATGAGCTGGTGTTGCTATCCAAGCGGTGAGCGACTAGTTTTTGAGAGCAAGCACAACTGTTCACCGTGGCGATTTACGCGACTTGCGACCACGTAAAACAATCCGCTAAAGCGCTCGCCCGGCCGCCTTTAGCGACCGGGTTTTCTTCTTATGGTTTCATATCTCGAAGCGCTCGAATCGAAAGTTCTGATCTTTGATGGGGCGATGGGGACGAACATCCAACGCGCGCATCTCACGCCTGAGGATTTCGGCGGGAAGGCGCTCGAAGGGTGCAATGATCATTTGGTCCTCACACGGCCCGACGTCATCCAAGGGATCCACGAGTCGTTTCTCGCGGTCGGCTGTGATGTCGTCGAGACCTGCACCTTCCAATCAACCCCCCGTCGTCTGACCGAGTGGGGCATCGGCGACAAGGTCCGGGACATCAACTTCACCGCCGCTCGTCTCGCCCGCGCCGCGTGTGAGAAATTCGAGGGCCCGCGATTCGTCGCTGGGTCCATCGGGCCTACCGGCATGCTGCCGTCGAGCAGCGACCCTGTGCTCTCCGCTATTTCGTTCGATGAGCTGAGCGAGAACTTCTATCAACAAGCCAAGGCGCTCGTCGAGGGCGGGGTCGATGTGCTGCTGGTCGAGACATCGCAGGACATCCTCGAAGTCAAAGCGGCGATTGCGGGGTTTGAGAGACTGTTTGCCGAGATCGGCCGCCGGGTTCCTATCCAGGCTCAGGTCACGCTCGATACCAGCGGCCGGATGCTCCTGGGCACCGATATCGCGAGCGCGATGACCACGCTCGAGGCGCTGCCGGTCGATATCATCGGGCTCAATTGCTCGACCGGCCCCGAGCATATGCGCGAACCGGTGCGATATCTGACCGAGCACGCGCGGCACCCGATTTCCGTCATCCCGAATGCCGGCCTGCCGCTGAATACGGGAACCGGCGATGCGGTCTATCCGTTGGAGCCGGACCCGATGGCCGAAGCGCTTCGCGTCTTCGTCCATGACTTCGGCGTACGCATCGTGGGCGGGTGTTGCGGCACGACCCCCGAGCACCTGCGCGCCATCGTCGCGGCCGTGCGCGCCACCGATGGGAAGAGCGGACGAGCGGCGCGACATGATGTGCCGCGCGTGTCGAGCGCGATGCGGGCGATCACGCTGCATCAAGATCCGCCGCCGCTCCTCATCGGCGAGCGCCTCAACGCGCAGGGCTCGCGCAAAGTCAAGCAGCTGCTGCTCGCCGACGACTACGAGGGGCTGGTCGCCGTCGCGCGCGACCAGGCCGAGTCGGGTGCGCACGTGCTCGATGTGTGCGTGGCGTTGACGGAGCGCGGGGACGAGGCCGAGCAGATGGCGAAGACCGTGAAGCTCCTGTCGATGAGCGTCGAGCTGCCGCTCATGATCGACTCGACGGAAGCGACGGTCATTGCGCGCGCGTTGGAGCACGTCCCCGGTCGGGCGATCGTCAACTCGATCAACATGGAGAACGGGCGGAAGCGCATCGAGGATGTGCTCCCGCTGGTCAAGACGCATGGGGCGGCGGTCGTCGCGCTCACCATCGATCAGGTGGGAATGGCGAAGACGCGCGACCGGAAGCTCGAGATCGCGCGTCGCATCCACGAGATCGCGACCGGCGAGTATGGGTTGGCGTCATCGGATCTCATCTTCGATGCGTTGACGTTTACCCTTGCGACTGGCGAGGCGGAGTGGATCGACTCGGCGCGGGAGACCATCGAGGGCATCCGGCTCATCAAGCAGGAGCTGCCGGGCGTGTTGACCGTGCTCGGCGTGTCGAACGTGAGCTTTGGGCTGACGCCGCCGGCGCGGGCGGTGCTCAACTCCGTGTTCTTGCATCATTGCGTCGCGGCCGGGCTCGACGCGGCGATCGTCAATCCGGCGCACGTCCGTCCGTACGCCGAGATCCCGGACACCGAGCGCACGATGGCCGACGATCTCGTCTTCAATCGTCGACCCGACGCGCTGCAGCGGTTTATCGAACATTACGCGGGCACCTCCGGCGCACCGCGGGAAACCCGGGAAGATCCGACTGCCGGCATGACTCCCGATGAGCGCATTCATTGGAAAATCGTGCATCGGCAGAAGGACGGTATTGAGAGCGATCTGGATGTTGCTGGGGTGAGGGAGCATCCCGTGCGCCTCCTCAATGACGTGTTGTTGCCGGCGATGAAAGAAGTTGGCGACAAGTTCGGCGCGGGCGAGCTGATCCTGCCGTTCGTGCTGCAGAGCGCCGAGGTCATGAAAAAGGCCGTGCGGCACCTGGAGCAGTTCTTGGAGAAGGCCGAGGGCTACACCAAGGGCAAGGTTGTCTTAGCGACGGTGTACGGCGATGTCCACGATATCGGGAAGTCGCTGGTCAACACGATCCTGTCGAACAACGGCTACACGGTCTACGATCTCGGCAAGCAGGTGCCGGTGAACACGATCATCGACAAGGCGCAGGAAGTCGGGGCCGACGCGATCGGGCTCTCGGCGCTGCTCGTGTCGACATCGAAGCAGATGCCGCTGTGCGTGCAGGAGCTCGACCGGCGCGGCCTGACGTATCCGGTGCTGATCGGCGGCGCGGCGATCAATCGGCGATTTGGCCGACGGGCGTTGTTCGTCGAGGGCGAGCGCGCGTATGAGCCGGGCGTCTTCTATTGTAAAGACGCGTTCGAAGGGCTCGAGACGATGGATGCGCTGATGGACAAGGCGCGCCGTCCCGCGCTCGTGTCCGACGTGCTTCGGGCGGCGCGCGACGACGTGTTCTTGCAAACCGGGAAGGACATCGCCGCCGGGACTGACGCGACGACGCGCAGCGACATTCGCGCGGACAATGCTGTGCCTCAGGCTCCGTTTTTTGGCGCGCGCGTGTTGCGGGATATCCCCTTGGGTGAGGTGTTTCAGCTACTCGATCTCGACGAGCTGTATCGTCTGCAATGGGGCGGGCGCGGGTCGGGGCCGGAGTTCGAGCGCACCGTGCGCAGCGAGTTCGAGCCCACGCTCGCGCGCCTCACCGCCGAGGCCGAGCGGGAGGGCTGGCTCAGACCTCGGGCGGTGTACGGGTATTTTCCCGCGCAGTCGAGCGGGAACGATGTCGTCGTGTATGATCCGGCGGCGTACGAGAGCGATGGTGGGTCGCTCCGCGAGATCGCGCGGTTCCACTTTCCGCGACAGGCTGGGCGCGAGCGTCTGTGTCTCGCTGATTATTTCCGGTCGGTGGAGTCGGGCGAGGTCGACGTCATCGGGGTGCAGATCGTGACTGTGGGCGACGAGGCGACCGCGAAGGTCGATGGGCTGAATGCGGCTGGGCAGGTCGCCGAGGCGTACTATGTCCATGGACTCGCGGTCGAGGCGGCCGAGGCGGTGGCCGAGTGGATGCACCGTCGCGTGCGGCGCGAGCTCGGCGTCGCGGCTGGCAAACGATACTCGTGGGGGTATGGCGCGTGTCCTGATCTCGACGATCACGCGACGGTCTTCAAGTTGTTGCCGGCCGAGTCGGCGCTTGGCATGTCATTGACGTCGGCGTTCCAGCTATTGCCGGAGCAGTCGACGGTTGCGCTCATCGTGCACCATCCGGACGCCAAGTATTACGCGGTGCGTGGAGCGGCGGCGCAGCCGGCGGAGGCTGCGTGACCACTCCCGTCGTCGTCTCGCGCCGGGCGTTGCTCGAGCGGTTGCTCGATCCCGAGCGCGTGTCGGTGTTCGACGGCGCGATGGGCACGATGCTCTACGCGCGCGGCGTCTTCATCAATCAGTGCTACGACGAGCTGAACGTCCGCGCGCCCGATCTCGTGCGCGGCGTGCACGAGGAGTACGCGCGGGCGGGCGCCGAGGTGTTGGAGACCAACAGCTTTGGCGCGAACCGGCCGAAGCTGGCGCAGTACGGGCTCGAGGACAGCGTCCGCGCGTTCAACACGGCCGCGGCGCGGCTGGCGCGCGAAGCCGGTGGTGACTCGATCCTCGTCGCGGGTGCGGTGGGGCCGCTCGGCTTGCGCATCGAGCCGTATGGCCCGACGAGTCGCGACGAAGCGCGCGCGCATTTCCGCGAGCAGATGGAGGCGCTCGCCGAAGGTGGCGCCGACCTGTTCATCGCCGAGACGTTCGGCGATCTCGACGAGATCGAGCAGGCGATTCGCGCGGCGCGGGAGGTCGACCCGACGATGCCGGTCATCGCCCAGATGACCATCGGCGTCGACGGTGTGACGCCGTTCGGCGTGCGACCGGCGGATATCGCCGCGGCGCTCGATCGATTCGGGGCCGATATCGTCGGCCTCAATTGCTCGGTCGGGCCGCAGGCGATTCTCGATGCGATCGAGAAGATGACGCCGGTGACCCGCCGCAAGCTGTCGGCTCAGCCGAACGCGGGTATGCCGCGGGATGTCGGGGGCCGCAGCATGTACATGGCGAGTCCCGAGTATATGGCGACCTACGCGGCGCACCTGATTCGCGCCGGCGCGCGCGTCGTCGGCGGGTGTTGCGGGACGACGCCCGAGCATACGCGGGCCATGGCCGAAGGCGTGCGACCGCTCGCCCCCCGTCATGCGACGGTCGCGAGCTCGGCCGGCCGCGGCCGGTTCTCTGGCGGCGTGTCGACGCCGACCGAGCAGGTGGGCGTCGAGCCCGTGCCGTTTGCCGAGCGCTCGTCGCTGGCCGCGAAGCTGGCGAAGGGGCAGTTTGTCTCGTCGGTCGAGATCGTGCCGCCGCGCGGCGTCGACGCCTCGCGCATGCTGCGCGATGTCGCGGCGCTGCGCGATGCGGGCATCGACGCGGTGAACGTTCCCGATGGCCCCCGCGCGCAGAGCCGCATGAGCGCGGTGCTGGTGAGCATCTTGATTCAGCAGCAAGTCACGGGGCTCGAGACCGTCACGCACTACTGTTGCCGGGACCGAAATTTCCTGGGGATGCTCAGCGATCTGCTTGGTGCGGCGGCCATGGGGCTCAAGAACCTCTTGCTGATCACCGGGGATCCGCCCAAGATGGGCCCCTATCCCGATGCGACGGCCGTCTTCGACATCGACTCGATCGGACTCACGAATCTCGTCGCGCGGTTGAATCGTGGCCTCGACCCCGGCGGGAATCCCATCGGCGCGCCGACGAAATTCGCGATTGGCGTTGGCGTCAATCCCGCCGCGATCGACCTGGCCGAGGAACAGCGGCGGTTCGCGTGGAAGGTCGACGCGGGCGCCGAGTATGCGATTACACAGCCCGTGTTCGATGTCGCGCAGCTCGAGCGGTTCCTCGAGACGATGCCCGCGCGCATCCCGGTCATCGCGGGCATCTGGCCGCTGGTCTCGCTGCGCAACGCGGAGTTTCTGGCGAACGAGGTTCCCGGCGTGACGGTTCCGGAGCCCATCATCGCCCGTATGCGGCGGGCGAACGAGCGATCCAAGGAGCATGCGGTTGCGGAAGGGTTGGCGATTGCGCGCGAGATGCTCGACGCGGTCCGCGGCGACGTGCAAGGCGTGCAGGTCTCGGCGCCGTTCGGGAAAATCGAGCTCGCGCTCGAGGTCATGAAGCGCTAGGTCGCTACGAGATCCAGATCAAGCGCTTACCGGTTATTCGCCACACGCTCGTGGCGTCGCGCTCGAGGAACACGAAGTAGCCGGCGCCGCACAGCGCCCCGCAGTTATTCGTGGTGTAGACGAGTGCTCGCCGATAATCCCGACTAAACCCGACATGAGAGAGGCCGATGACCGCCCCGCTCAGGTCGGACCGGTGATAAGGGTTGTCCTCAGCTTGCCGCAGTTCCCGAGCGGTGACCCAGTGATACCGGCTCTCCACCCGAAGCGGTATATCCACCAATTCCGTGTCCGCATTGCGGCGGCGAAAGTCGCTGATCGCCTCGCGATCGGTTGAGGAGGAAACCGAGTCCTCGAGCCTTTGGAGGCTCGGGGCATGGAGCTCGTCCTCGAACCGGAACGCGTTGGTGGGAAGTAGCTGGAGCGTACCGCTGAACTCGTGGGCATAGTCGGCGACGATGACCGCGAGGACATCCCGCTCCAGGAGGTCGGCGTTCTGAACGAGCGGCGGCGTCAACGCGTCATTCTGGCTGACGCATCCCACGATGAGGATCAACCCAGCATACCGAAACCAAGTCATCGGGTCTCCGGTCAATGAGTGCCAGCACTATATGACGCGGTCATGATACGCGACTTGCACATCGGTTAAATGACGGTGAAAAGCAACTGACGATCGACTGACGCACGGTTGGATATTCCGCGTTGCGGGCACTCAAACCTCAACGCTAGAGTCAACGTATGACTACACTGCAGAAACTCCTCACGGCGGAGGAATACGCCACCCTGCCAGAGTCCATAGCACCTCGTGACAGCGAGCTTATCCGCGGCGTCATCTGTGTCCGCGAAGCGCCGCCAGTGCCGGATCATGGTTGGATCGCAAACAAGATCGGCCATCTGCTGTACGAGTTTGTCGCATCGCGAAAACTCGGGGTCGTCATGGGCGATCCCGGCTTCGTGCTGGAACGGGACCCGGACACCGTGCGCGCGCCTGACGTGTCATTCGTGCGGGCGGACCGCCTGCCAAGCGAGAAGATGCCGACCTATCTCGACGGCGCTCCCGATCTCGCCGTCGAGGTCAAGTCGAAGAGCAACAGGAAGCGTAAGATGGCCGAGAAGATCGCGCAGTATCTCAGCACGGGATCACGGCTCGTCTGGTACGTCGACCCGGATCGGAAGACCATTACGGTCTATCGGCCGCAGCGTGATCCGGTCGTGCTGAATGAGGGCGATCACCTGTCCGGTTACGAGGTGCTGCCGGGTTTTGACTGCCCCGTAGCCGAGATATTTAGCCGTTACTGGCTGACCGAGTCGTAAGCCGCCTCGGTTCCGCTGACGAGCGCGCGAACGGAGAAGACATCGGCGCGCTCCCGCGCGGCGCGACCGAGCTCGGCGCGGAAGTTGGCATCGGCAGCGACGCGGTCGATCGCGGCGGCGAGTTGCTCGGGATGGGCGGGGTCAAAGAGCAATCCCGTGCCTGGCGTAATAATCTCGAGCGGGCCGCCGAGGGCGGAGGCGAGGACGGCTTTGCCCAAGGCCATGCCTTCGACGACGACGATGCCGAACGGCTCGGGGTCGGTCGACGCGTGCACCACGATGTCGGCGGCGCTCATGAAATCGGCGACATCGTTGCGCTCGCCGACGAACGATATGATATCGGCGATCCCTGTGGCGGTGGCCGTCGCCTGAAGTTGCTCGACGTAGTCGGTGTGACCCGCGGGCGTGCCGCCGACGAAAATCGCTTTGAGATGGCCGCGGTTCGTGACGCGCGAGAGTGCGTCGACGAGCACGTGTTGGCCCTTCCAGGGACGGAGGTGTCCGGCCATCACGATCAGCACGTCGTCGGGACGAACGCCGAATTGCTGGCGGACCTCCGCGGCGGGGCGACGGACTGAGTCGCGGAACGCATCGGCGTCCACGCCCTCGTAGACCACTCGCACGCGATCCCGCGCGATGCCGGTGACCGCAATGACCGCCTCGGCGACATGGCGGCTGTCGCCCAACACGAGATCATACCGGCGATGCAACCAGCGATGGATGGCGGTGTGGCCGGGGCGCACGACCGTGCGGGCGTGCGTGATGCACGGAATCCGGCGGATCCGTGCCGCTGGGAGCCAGTTGTCGGCACCCGCGGCTGGCGCATTGTTCAGGTGGACGATATCGACACCGAGTTTGCGCAGCACCGCGACTCGGTCCAACACGCCGCCGAGTGCGTTCGCCAACCGGTTCGAGCGAACGGGACCCTGCCAGATATGGACGGGCACGCCGAGATCGGTCAGTCGGTCGACGAACCGGTTCGTCGAGTAGAACAGCACTTCTGGCGTGTACCGGCTCCGGTCGAGCGACCGGGCAATATCGTAGAGCGACTGGTAGGAGCCGCCGGCCGTGCCATCCTTATTCTGCTCGACGAGCAGGACGCGCCGTGGCTGGGGTGCCATTCCGTGCGAATTGTATATTTCCCGGGGTATGAAAGCCATTCTCTTGATCGATCACGGGTCTCGCCGTGACGAGGCCAACGCGATGCTCGGCGAGATGGCCGAGCTGGTGCAGCGCCAGGTGGGCACGACCGCGGTGGTACGCTACGCCCACATGGAGATCGCGGAGCCGTCGATCGCCCGGGGATTCGGGGACTGTGTCGAGGCGGGCGCGGACGAGATCATCGCCTTTCCTTATATGCTGTCCCCCGGGAAACATTCGACTGCGGACATTCCACGCATGGTGGCCGAGGCGGCGGCACCGTACCCTGGGGTCCGATATCGCGTGACGTCCGCGTTTGGGATTCATGAGAAGCTCGGGGAGATTATCGCCGAGCGGGCGGGCGTGTTCGCCGTATCTTAGGTGGCTCCACGTCGTCATCTAGTTATGCCGTCGCGGACAACTGTGATGCTGGCCCTTGCGCTGCTGTGCGCAACAGCAGTCCGGGCTTCCGCGCAGACCCACGTCAGTCACGCCAAGCTGGCGAAAGCGCCTGCCGCGGCGCCCGTCTTCACGCTCGAGCGCACGCAGTGTAAAGGGCAGTGCGCCGAGTACAAGTTGTCGTTCTACGGTGACGGCCGGGTGGACTACGACGGCAAGGCCAACGTCAGCAAGGCTGGCCACTGGCACGCAACGGTCTCGCGCGAGACGCTCAACCAGATCGTCACCGACTTCCAGCGGATCAACTACTTCACGTTGGAGAACTCGTACGCCGGCGGTTTGAGCCAGAATCCGGTGGCGATTACGTCGTGGCGGCAGAACGACCGCGTGAAGACCGTCACGCACGACGTGGGCTCGCCGTTCTCCCCGGGGGCGTTGACGACGCTCGAAGATCAGATCGACGCGGCGGTTCAGTCCGTCGACTGGGTGAGATAGGACACGGCAGGCGTTAGTTTTTAGGGCATGTCGAGTGCCCCTCCTCTCCCCCTCAGCCGTCCCGCTCTCACCACCTTCTCCGACGAGGAGATCATGTTTCGCGACGCCGTCTCGGCGTTCGCGGAGAGCGAAGTTCGGCCCCGCGTCAAAGCGATGGAGTCCGCCGGACGGATCGACCCCGAGCTCATTCCCCAGTATTTCGCGCTCGGACTCATGGGCATCGAGGTCCCGGAGAGCTACGGCGGCGCGGCCGGCACACTCACCATGGTTGCGCTGGCCGTCGAGGCGATCAGCCAGGTGGATGCCGCGGCGGCCATTATGGTCGACGTGCAGAACACGCTGGTCAACTACCCGATCACTCGCTACGGCACCGAGGCCCAGCGCTCGAAGTATCTGACACGTCTCGTGTCCGGCGAAGTTGGCGCCTACGCGCTGTCGGAGCCAGGCTCCGGCTCTGACGCGTTCGGCCTGGCGACCGTGGCGACGCAGCGCGGCTCCGATTGGGTGCTGAACGGCCGCAAGATGTGGATCACGAATGGCGGCGAGGCCAACATCTTCGTGATCTTCGCCAACGTGAACCCCAGCCAGGGGTATCGCGGGATCACCGCGTTCATCGTCGAGCGGGGTTTTCCGGGGTTCAGCGTCGGCAAGCGAGAGGACAAGCTCGGGATTCGGGCGTCGAGCACCGTCGAGTTGATCCTCGACGACTGTGTCGTGCCGGGCGAGAACGTGCTGGGCCCCGTGGGCCAGGGCTACAAGATCGCGATCGAGACGTTGAATGGCGGTCGGATCGGCATCGGCGCGCAGATGATCGGCGTCGCGGGTGGCGCGCTGACCGCTGCCCTCGGGTACCTGAAAGAGCGCAAGCAGTTCGGCAAGCCGTTGGCCGACTTCCAGGGGATTCAATTCCAGGTTGCGCAGGCCGCGACGGAGCTCGAGGCGGCGCGGCTCATGGTGTACAACGCCGCGCGGCTCAAGGATGCCGGGCAGGACATTGCGCGCGAAGGGGCGATGGCGAAGCTCTTCTCCTCGCAGGTGTGCGAGCGCGTGACCTCGCTCTGCGTGGAGTTGTTCGGCGGGTATGGGTATACGACGGAGTATCCCGTCGAGAAGTTCTATCGGGACGCGAAGATCGGCACGATCTACGAAGGGACGTCGAACATGCAGCTTCAGACGATCGCCAAGGCGGTGCTGCGCTGAGCATTCCGTGGCCTGACGCCGCCCATCCGGACGCGTTGGCCCGCTGGACGAGATTGCGTGCCGGCGGGCGGGCTGCGTTCCTGTGGCGCTACGGCGTCGCCGGATGGGGTGTGCCGTGCAGTATCGTCACGGTTGCGTATCACACCCTGCGTGAGCGGGCCATCGTTTGGAGTGCGGTCGTCGGACTCTTTGTCGCGTGCGGTGCCGTCGGCTATTTGCTGGCGGCGTGGGTGTGGGATGAGTGCGAGGCGCACTACGAGGCCGGCGCCGGCGAGCCCTCGACGTAACCAGCTATTTACTTCCAGGGCCCCTCGGCGCGATCTTAGCGCGATAAGCCTTTCCCCTTCCTGGAGGCTCCAGTGTCGGCTGCCGCGTACCGTGCCCGCTCGGCCACGGAGTTGATCGACGCGACGATACAGATCCTGCGTCGCAATTTCGCGACGTTCTACACGTTGTCGGCGCTGTTCACGGTGCCGTTGTACGTGATCCCGCCACTGCTCGTGCCCCAAACCGCGCGCGGAACGATCGCCACGCCGAGCGCCGTCAGCATCACGGGGCTCATCGTGTTCTTCCTCCTGTTCATCGTGCTGAGCGCGATCTTCCAGACCGCGCTCTTCTTGGCCAGCTCGGATGCGTATCTCGGCAAGCCCGTCGTCGTCGCCGACGTGATCAGCCGCGCGATGAAGCGGGCGGCCGGGATGGCCTGGGGCTACATCTATCAGTCGTTCGCGGTTGGTCTCGCATCGCTCCTCTTCATTATTCCGGGCATTTATGTCGCCCTTGGCCTCTTCGCGATGCCGTGCATCATCGCCATCGAAGGGTTGACCGCTGGTGATGCCGCATCCCGATCGTTCGACTTGTCGAAAGGGCTCAAAGGACACGTTTTTCTCACCGGGCTGGTCGGGTTCATCATCTACATCGTCGGCTTCTTCATCATCTTTTTCATCGCGGGCCTCGCTGGCGGGTTCGGCGCGCAGACGTTGATCAGCCAGATCATCATGGCGCTTGGAGCCAGCGCGCTGCTGCCCCTCGTGCCCGTCACGATCACCCTGTTGTACTATGATGCGCGCATTCGGAAAGAGGGATACGACATCGAATTGATGGCGCAGCAAACGGGCGGACCCGGCGCACCACCGGCCAAGCCCCAACCGGCGTAGCCTCCTGCAACTCGATACCGCTCGCGCGGCGGCCGTGCAGGATACGGTCGCCGCCGTCTTTCAGCAGCACGCGTACGGTCGCACGCCCACCGGGCCGACTTCGATCATGAGTCGCGCGCTGCTGCGCGTCATGAATTGGGTGGCGAGTTTCTTCAACGCGATCGACCGGTCCCCGGCAGCCAAGCACCTCATCGTGTACGGTATCGTGGCGGTGGCCGTGCTCACCCTTGGGCATTTCGTGCTGCTCGCGTACTCACCGGGCGGCGGGTACGCGGCGCATTTCACACGCCGGATGCGTTCCGGCCGGGGCGGCGATCCATGGGCGCTCGCGAAGCGACTCGCGGCGAGCGGTGCGTACACGGACGCGGCCCACGCGCTCTATGAAGCGCTCCTCGACCGCGTGTCGGCGCGGGTGCCCCTCCGGTTGCACCCCTCCAAGACCGCGGGCGACTACGCGCGCGATCTGCGGCGCACGGCGCCGACGGTCTTCGGCCCGTTTCGTGAGTTCGCCAGAGGCTACGAGGTCGTGATCTATCGGCTCGGGTCGTGCGACCAGCCCCGGTTCCAGTCTCTCCTGGAGCTCGCCGGGCGGATCGACCCGGAGCTCGGGTCGCTCGGCTGACGCGGTATGGCGAAGTCACTCGCCGAACGGCTCCTTTCGCCGAAGATCGCGCTGCCTGTTCTCGCCGCCGCGCTCATTGCGACGATTCTGCTGCAGCCAACGACCGCGCCGCAAAGTCTCTTCTCCCGCGGAGTGCTGTCGTCCGATTCGGTGACGCCCGGCGGCGCCCGCGGGCTGTACGAGATCGCGGGGCGATTGGGATGGCCCGAGTCGCGGCGCCGGGCAGCATTCACCGGACCGCTCGACTCGGATCGCGTTTACCTGGTCCTCGATCCGCCGGTGTCGCCAACCATCCGTGAGGCGCACGCGATGCTCGACGCGGTGCGACGGGGCGCCGGGCTCGTCTACGTCGTGAGGGAGGGCCAGGGGTCTGCCTTGAACGACTCGCTGCACGTTGCCGTGGCGCGCGGCAGCGTGATGGTCCCACAGCCGCCGCTCGACTGTCCACGCGAGGACGCGGGATCGCCCGTGCCTATGTGGGCGGATGATTCGGTGCGACTCTACTCGATCAAGCGCTCGCGCGCCTGGCCGGACGATACCGCGCTGTTCGTCGCCGTGCGGTCGGACACCGACGGAACGACGACGCCGTCGCCCGCGGCCGTCGGCTACCGATTTGGCCAGGGGCGCGTCGTCGTGGTCTCGGACGCGGATCTGTTTCGGAATGACGTCCTTCGCGTGTGCCGGTACGGCCTGGGCCCTGCCGCCGTCCGCATGCTCGATTACGCCTCGGCCGGCAAGCGACCCGTGCTCGTGTTCGAGGAGCGTCATTTTGGGGCCAGGCCGGGTATATGGTCGGCCATCGGCGATTTCCTCACCGACACGTCCGAAGGACGCACCTTGGCGCAGATCGCGGCGGCGGCGCTCATTCTCCTGGCGGCCGCCGCGTGGCGCCCGGTGGCGCCGACCAGCCGCAAGCGCATCGAGCGGCGATCGGCGCTCGAGCACGTCGCGGCGCTCGCGCGGGCGTATGCGCGCGTCAATGCCACGCGCACGGCCGTGCGGCGGCTCGTTCGGGGGCTCAGGCGGCGCCATTCGCGTAAGGGCGTCCGGAACGATGAGGCGTATCTCCGGGGCGTCGCGGTACAGAATCCACCGCTGGCCGATGACGTCCAGCATATCCTTCACGGCGTGAGCGACGGGATCACTCCGGCCGAGCTGTTGGCGGTCGGGCGCGCGGTGGACCACATCGACCGGGTACTGGGGAAGTGACGGGATCTCTCAACGCCACAGCAATCGCCGAGACGCTGCGACGCATTCGCGACAGCGTGGGGCAGCGCATCATCGGTCAGGACATCGTGATCGACGAGATACTGGTGGCGTTTCTCGCGCGCGGGCATGTGTTGGTGGAGGGCGTGCCGGGTACCGCCAAGACGCTGCTCGTTCGCTCGCTGGCCGAGTCTCTCGGCGCGGCGTTCGGGCGGATACAGTTTACGCCCGACCTCATGCCGTCGGACGTGACCGGCGTCTCCGTGTTCAGCGAGGCGACGCGCGGGTTCGAGTTTCGCGCGGGGCCGGTGTTCACGGATCTCTTGCTCACAGACGAGATCAATCGTGCGCCGGCGAAGACGCAGGCGGCGTTGCTCGAGGCGATGCAGGAGCGCCAGGTCACCACCGATGGGAAGACGCGACCCTTGAGCGCCTTGTTCACGGTGTTCGCCACGCAAAATCCCGTCGAGTACGAGGGCACGTTTCCGTTGCCCGAGGCGCAACTCGACCGCTTTCTCGTGAAGGTGCGCGTCGATTATCCGACGGCGGAGGCGGAAGTCGCCATCCTCGACCGGTATGCCGGAGGGTTCGACGCGGATCGACTCGCCGACCGGCCGATCGCGCCGGTGCTCGACGCCGCGGGCATCGCGGCGCTGCGCAATGCGGTCGATGCGGTCACGGTCGCGCCCGAGGTGCGCCAATACATCGCCGCGATCGTCCGCGCCACGCGCGACGACTCTGGCCTCACGCTCGGCGGCAGCCCGCGGGCGACCGTCGCATTGTTCCGGGCGGCGCGCGGCGCGGCGCTGCTCGCCGGTCGCGATTTCGCGACGCCGGATGACGTCAAAGACTTGGCGCCGGCCGTGCTCCGGCACCGGTTGATCGTCGCGCCGGAGTTGGATGTCGAGGGGCGGACCGCGGATGAGGTGCTCGCGACCATCCTGACGCGGGTGCCGGCGCCGCAGTGAGGATCCCGTTCTCGCCGACGCGGCGATTGGCCACGGCGGTGCTCGTCTCCTCCGTGCTGTGGCTGGCGCCCATCACGTGGTTCGGGCTGTCGCCGGCGGTGTATGCGCTCATCGCGCTCGCGATCGGGTGCCTCGCCGACATGGCGCTCATGCCGGGGCGCGGATCGGTCCTCGTCGAACGCCTCGCGCCGGGCGCGGTCGGCGTCACGGACTCGGCGCCGGTCGTCTATCGCCTCCAGTCGTCGTGGCCGGTCGTCGTGAACGGCGCGCTCTACCATGCCCTGCCCCACGCGATCACGCGCACCGAGCCGCAGCCGTTGGCGTTTGCGCTACGGGCTCGGGCAGAAGTCGCACTGAGCGTCACGTTCGTCGGTCGCGAGCGTGGCGAGTTCCCCTTGGGGCCCGTCGTCCTCCGCTTGATCGGCCCCTTGGGCCTCGTGGCGCGCACGTTGCGCTACGCGCTGGCCGACACGATCACGGTCGTTCCATCGGTCGCGGCCCTCCGTCGCTTCGAGCTGCGCTCCCTGCCCATGCGCCTCCGCGAGGTCGGCTTGCGCGTGCTTCGCCGCCGCGGTGAGGGGACTGCGTTCGCTGGACTGCGCGAGTACGCGATCGGCGATGATCCGCGGCACATCGACTGGAAGGCAACAGCGCGACGGCGCCGGCTGATCTCGCGCGAGTACTCGGTCGAGCAAGGGCAGACCGTGATGATCATGGTCGATGCGGGCCGTCTGATGACACAGTTGGCTGGCTCGCTGCCGCGCTTCGAGTACGCGCTCTCGTCTGCGCTCGTCTTGGCGAACGTCGTCACGCGCGCCGGTGATCACGCCGGTCTCCTGGTCTTCGACGACGAGGTCCGCTCGTACATCCCTCCGACCCGCGGCGCGGCGGCATTACGGTTGATTCGTGACGCGTTGGTTCCCGTGCAGCCGACGATGGTAGAGCCGGACTATGCGGCCGCCTTCCGCACGATCCAAACGCGTCTCACGCGCCGCTCGTTGTTGGTTCTGTTCACGGACGTGATCGACGTGCGCTCATCGCGTTCGTTGTTGGCCCTCACGACGCGCGGCGCCCGCGTGCATCTGCCCGTCGTCGTCGCGTTGCGCAACGACGCCCTGGTCGCCGCCGCAACGCCGGCGGGCGCGACAACCACGGATGCGCTCTACGAGAGCGCGGCGGCCGAGGAGCTGCTCTCGTCGCGAGACGAGGCGCTGGAGGGCATGCGCCAGGCCGGCGTCTCGGTGCTCGACGTCAAGCCGCACGCGATGACGGCCGCCGTCATCAACCGGTATCTCGAGATCAAGGGACGGGGGCAGTTGTAGGCGGTCAGGTGATAACTCAGGAATGGACTTCAAAGCGTTACAGCCCCCCGCCCGGGGGCGTCGGGCGTCGCTCGGGGCGCGTTGCCTACGCCTGGGCCAGAGCTTCGTGAGATCGACGGCCACGCCGGTTAGTTCACGTCCCAGCCTATCATGCTCAGTCGGTCTTGTTCCAGACCCAGTCACCAGTCTTGATTTCCCCACTCTGCGAAAAGCCCACCCACTTCCCGGTCATCCTCCGGCACTTAGGATCAATCTTGAGTTGAAATGCGCCGAAGTATGCCGGGCCTCGTTCGCGGTCAGACCATGTGCCCGTCAACATATCTCCACGCTGGATCTCGCCGTTCACTATGAAGACGCGGCCATCGGTCTCCCAAGCCGCATCCACGCGGTTCCCTAACTGCCGCAATTCTGCTGTGCTTTCGTTCTTGGGCGGGTAGTTACCGCTCTCCACTGCCCACATTTGATGCCAGTTCCCCGATAGCGAGACAGTCGTTCCATCTCCAAACGTCAGAAGATGGACCTGGTGCTCCAGCTCTCGAATCGCAGCATCTACACTCGACTTTGGGTCGGTGCTCGCTTGCGTGAAATCGTAGACGAGGGCGGTGACGCCGAACAGGTCACTGGGGATCTTGAAATCCTGGACTCCTGTAGGGAGCAAGAAGAAGCACCTCGCCCGGCCGAGCTTCGACATGAATAGACCGAGCTCGAAGATCACGTTATCGCGTGTCGTTGAGTACACCGTGTCACGAATCAGAGCTACATCGTCAGGTGCAAAGACGAAGACTGCGAAGGCACATCTTTCCACCTCTTTTAGCAAGCTCTCGACAGCATAGGAGCCCGGGGTGAATACATCCTTCGTCCAGAGCGCGACGTCGAACTTGCCCCGCAGAAGAGATACAACGGCATTCGCGACGGGAAGGGCCTCCTTCGACGAACCAACGAAAACCCGAGTGGCAATCGTCACCGCCTCCTCCAATGTGAAATGCCGAGACCCCAGGTATGGGCGCGTTGTCTAGGCCTGGGTCAGAGCTTCGTGAGATCGACGGCCAGGCCGGCTGCGGTTAGTTCACGCACCAGCTTAGCGTGCCAACCTTCATGATCGTCGAGCGGGATGTAAGCGACACCGTCGTAGTCGCTCGGCA
>DATMLM010000076.1:0-56063 GCA_035570055.1 Gemmatimonadaceae bacterium | reverse complement strand
GTCTTCGTATTCGCGGCGCGATGGGCCAGACGACGACGCTCCTCGACGCACGGCAGCTCGGCTCGGTCGCGGCCCTGGATATCACCACGGAACCCTCGCCGCCGCCGATCCAACCCGAGCGCCAGCGGGAGTGGGAGACGGGGTTCGATGCCTCACTCCCGCATGACCGGTGGACGATCGGCCTCTCGCTCTACTCGAAGCGCAGCATCGGTGTGCGCGTGCCCTTTGATACCATCCTGGTTCCACAGGCCATCACGTCGGATCGCGGCTTGGAGTTCGAGACCACCGCCAGGCTGATCGATCGACCGACGTTCGGCTGGAACATCGCGCTCGACGCATCGCAGAACACGGACAAGGTGCTCCGCATGAGCAGCCTTGCGAGCCATCTCTTCCTCAACGATCCGGTGGGCGCCGTGGTTGGCCATCCATTCGCGGGCGTGTGGCAAAACACGTACACGTACAGCGACGCCAATCACGACGGCGTGATCGAGCCGAACGAGGTCATCGTCGACGGCTCGACGTCGCTTGGTCACTATGTCGGGTCGGCGGTGCCGACGCATCTCGCATCCGCATCGACATCGATCGAGATGTTCCATCGCCGGCTGCGGCTGGCGACGCTCTTCGATTATCGAGGGGGGTACGTGCTTCCCGATCTGTCGCTCGAAGAGCGCGACGGCTTGGGGGCGCGGGCGATCAATGCGCCTGGCGCATCGCTCGCCGACCAGGCAGCCATCATCGCCATTAGCGCGGCGGGAGATCCACCACTGCAGCGCGTCTCGGCGCTGCGCTGGCGCGAGTTGTCGGCGACCGTTGGAACGCCTGGGGTGCACACCGTGCAATTGACGCTCGCGGTCCGGAACCTCAGGCTCTGGACCCACTATCAGGGCGATCCCGATTGGCTACTGACGCCAACGCAGGAACAGCAGTTGCCCGAGCCGAGGACGTGGCTCTTACGGCTGACCGCCGGATTCTGAACGAAAGACAATCCGTGCCGCGCCTGCCGGCGCCTGCACGATGATCGTATGTGGGCTCGCCGGCCTGACATTGACGCCGACATCGGCGCTGACGTAGCTCCACGATCCAGGGACGGAGATTGGCAGGCCGTCGATCGCGTGCGGGGCGCTCAGTCGCAGGGTGATCGTTGCGCCGTCCGCCGTGACGTCACAGCCGACCGCATCGCGTGCCGCCCACCAGCGGCCGAAGCCCGACACGGTGCCAAACCAGGCGGTCGATCGGAGCGCACCGACGAACCCCTGTTCGAATTTCAGCTTGTAGTCCGTGACGTTCGGATGGATCAGCACGACCATCTCCCCGCCGTACCGGGACACCCGCCGCGCGACATCGAGCGCGTCGTTGACGCGAGCGTCCATTCTCGGCAGGGCTTCGTCCTCGATCGAGACCGGAAATTCGAAGATGCCGCTCTCGGCCTCGCCAGCTCGATCATCCGTGAGCGCGAACGGCAGATGCGTCAGCGACGCATTGGCGGTCGTCGATGAGCTGAAGCGGTAGCCGACGGCGGCGAGCGCCTGGGGCAGTACGCGAGGCTCGGCGAGATAGCCGGGCCGGAATGCCGTGACGGTGTCGGGCGCGATCGATTCCAGGAGATACTTGCTGATCCGGAGCTCGCCGAGCACCGTCGCACCAGTTGTCGCCGTCGCGTTCTGCACGAACGGCCGATAGCCCGGAAAGCGCTCGTCACCCGTGCCGACCGGGAGGGTGGCGAACTGGCGCGAGTGGGCGACGGAGTGGCTGGCGAGCTCGAGGCCTGCCATGGCGAGCTGCCGGAGCTTCGGCGACGCCGCATCATTGAAGAACACGTCATCGTTATAGTCGCGCACGTACTTGGTCTGCACGAAGTACGTCGCCGGGATCCCGGCGGTGTGCTCGAAGTCGGCGTAGGCTCGCGAGTTGTCGACGGAGCGCAGGTAGTCGACGTCATGGGTGATCATTACGGCGAGCGGCTTGCCGTCGGGTACGGTGCCGAGCGTGACCGCGTTCGGTTCGCCGTCGACATAGAGCTGTCGTATCACCCGTAGCCAGACGTCGATCGTCGGCTCGAACTGGTTATCGTAGGCTCGCGCGAGCGTCTCGTCATGGCCGCCGTAGCCGATCTCGAGCAGCGCGCCGAGATCTACGCCAAGGGCATAGGCGTGGCCGTGCACGGTGATGGCCGCGCTGCCATCGTCGAACGTCGCGAGCGGTGGTTCGACGGGTTTCGTATATCCGTAGGCCGCTGGCGCTCGGAGCGTCGACTCCCGAGGATCGTCGAGGCCGAATCGCTTGATCGCGCTTGGAGCAAAAGAGATCGTCGAGCGAGTGCGCGACGGGACGGCCTCGGCAAACCCGAACGTTTCGGCCAGCCCACCCCCCAGCACGTTCGTCGCTATCAGCGTGCCCTTGAATCCGGCGAGCGCCCGGAGCGCATCGGCGGAGAGCGTGCGGCCAGAGATAATGGGGTACACCAACACGACCCGATGCGTCAGGGCCGAGTGATAGTCACGGGTGATGACAAACGGGACGCCGATGGTCCGGAGCCCGTGCGCGAGGGGCAGCCAGGGCGCAGTCGTGTCGGTGAGCAGGACGGCGAGGCGATTCGGGCCGCCGGCGGCGAACGCCTGCCATTGGGCAGCTGGCGCATGCCGGATGTGCGTCGCGTTCGCCGGCCCGGGACCGGGCAATACTGCCGCAGCGGCGAGGCTCGCCGCGAAGAGTCCGCGCATATGGTGAATGACGACCGACGCCTAGGCGGGTCGCGACCGGCCGTCGGCCGCGGCGCAGCGCTCGCGGACGATGGCCGACAATTCTTCGATATCGAACGGCTTGAGGAGCACCGGGCACCCGGTGGCTTGCAGGGTCGCGTGCGTCGAGGCCGCGATATCCCCAGTAATGAAGATCGTGCGCTCTTTGAGGTGCGGCTGCACGCTGTGCGCGTACTCGAAGAGCAGGTCGCCGCGCACATCCGGGATCCGATAGTCGAGGATGAGGCAATCGATCTGCTTCTCGCCGAGCGTCCGTTCGGCGGCCTCGCCAGACGAGGCGACGTCGACGACGTAGCCGTCCCGCATCAGCAGGGTCGAGAATGCCAGCCGGATCGACGGCTCATCGTCGACGAGCAGGATGCGCAGGCCGCCGCCGCGGCGCGGCTTCTCAGCGTCCGGCAGCACGGCGGAGGATGGTGAGGACGGGTGGCGCGGCTGGCGCGCGGCCGACGACGAGCTTGGCGAGGGACTCGGCCACGCATTGATCGGGCGTGACGATCCGTCGCCACGCCGCGAACCGGCGGCCGCTCATCGCCCGCACGTGCGCGGCGAAGATGCGCGGGTCGGCGTATCCCAACCGCAGCGCGACATCGGACATCGAGAGCGCGGGGTTCTGGGCGTACTGGTAGCCGCGGAGCACGCGCGCCGCGAGCACGAGTGTGCGGGCCGGCGCGAGTCCCAAGCGTTCCAACCAGCGGTTGACGTTGCGCCGCGGCATCTCGGCCGCGACCGCGATGTCCGTGGCGCTCCGAAACCGCGTGGGCCGGCGAAACAACAACTCGACCGCGCCGACGAGCGCGGGCGGTGCATCGCCGGCGACGAGGGCAACGCGGAGGGCGCCCAAGATGCGCTCCTCGATCCCGGTCGCGCGCAGCGTCTCCAACCGATCGCGGAATCGCGTCGGCTCATCGTCGAAGCCGCGGAGGACGCAGTGGCGCACGCCGAGCTCGCCGAGCGAGAGCATCGCACGCGTCGATTCGGCGGTGATATTCGTGTAGACCAGGACGGCGACGCCCGGGAACCCGGCGCGGATCGCGCGCACCGCTTCGGTATCAGCTGAGCCATCGACACACGGATCGACGACGGTCACCTCGACGGGTCTGGCCCGTAGCACGCCGGCGAGGGCCGGCCAACTCGACGCGGCCAGCACGGTGTGCTCCTCCCCGGCGACGATGCGGAGATGGGACAACATGGCCGGAGTGAGCCGGGCAACTACAAGCATGGGGCCTGCCGCCCGAATGCACCGTCCTTTGTCCCGAATCGCGATTGGCGCGACGGATGGAGCAGCCGAGTATAGGTGCACCAATTACGGCTCAGCTGCATAAACGCTTCCGAGGTACACATGCTCGTTCGCTTGACACTCGCCGCCGCGCTCCTAGCCCTCGCCACGGCTTGCACGAACCCGACGGCACCGTCGGCCACGTCGCGCGACGCCGCACGGGTGACATCCTCAGGCGACGGCGTGACCACTGGCGGCGGCACGCACACCGCAGCGTCGCCGAGCGGCGTGACCACCGGCGGCGGCACCTGAACGGCGGTTGGAGTGGGTCGCCCCATGTCTCTCGGTTCGAATACCTGATCGACTGGCCGCACGCGGGGTCACCCGCTCGCGGCGGCCAGTAAACGCGCGCCGTGGATGGCCTCGGCGACCCGATTGACACGAGCCGGGCGAGGGGTCACGGTCGTAGATCTGGGTGGCGGCAACGCGCGACCGGCGGTGAGCGCCGCCCGCGCCGCTTCCGCTCTCTGGAGCACTTCGGCCAGTCCGTACCGTTGCGCGACAGCGACCGCCCGGTCGAACGCCGCCGCCGCGAGTGACGGCTGGCCGAACGCCAAGTGGCCCTGCCCGACGTAGTAGCCGAACTCCGCGTCGAAGTCCGGCGGCAAGCCGACGCCCGCGAGCACTCGCCGGTGTCGCATGAAATCCAGCTCGCGCCGTTCCAGCGTCGCGATCTCGATCAAGTTGATAGTAGCGGCCCAACGAATGAGCGGTTCTTGCGCGGTCTCGGCGAGCAGCGCGTTCGCTTCGCGCGAGATGTCCGCATAGCCACCCTGCAGCAACAACGTCCCCAGCGTCACCAGGATGCGCTCGCGCTCCATGGTGTCGGACATGGTGGTCCAGGCCTCGTACGCGTACGTGATCGCGTCCTCGAAGTGGCCGAGTCGCACCGCGACGCGTGCGAGCTCGTGCCACGCCTCGGCACGGATCTCCCCGTTGTCGATGCCGGTGGCGCCCGCGATGATCGCCGCCAGCCGGTCATGCGCCGTGGTGAGGTCGCTCCGTCCGGCGACCAGCTTGGCCTCGCCGAGCTTCGCGCGCAGCACGTTGTGCTCGTCGCCACGCATGGCGGCGAGCGAACCGGCCGCATGGTATGCTTGCGCCGCGTGCTCCGCATCGTTCATGGTCCGGTAGCAGGCACCCATGTACATGGCCGCGGCGGTCGCGACGTCGGCATCGACCGTCCCAATCGCACCGTCGCCGATGTGCGCGTCCCACACGATCGCGTAGACGTCGGCGGCGAGCAGATACGCCGAGCGAACGTGCAGCGCGCGTGCGTACGCGAAGAGCGGCGCGACGAGCCGCGGCGGCTCGCCACCGTGCGCGGCGATGATCCGCGCGACGATCGAGCTCAGGAGCCGGCGCTCGGCGCCTTTCGTCGGTAGCTCGGCGATCACGCTTTGAACCGCGTCGACCTCGTACTTGAAGGCCTTATCTTGGGCGCGCAGCGTGGCGAGCGAAGACTGCGCACCACTGCCGTACTCGCTCCACGCATCGAGGAGTCGCAGCGTCACCAGGCCCGCACGGGCGGCACGCCACGCATCGCTGGCTTCGTCGACCGTCGCCAGGACGTCAAAGAACGCGCGATGGCGCAGCGTCCCGTTTGTATCAATCATAGGTAGCACCATCGGGATCCGGTTTCTCGGAGTGAGGCTACGATACGGTAATGCGGCGGATTCTGCCATGCCGTGATGCCTCCCACAGCCGGAGCACACCGTCCCGCTTTAGGACAGTGGCTATCCCGGGCACTGCCGCCTATATCGTTGCCAGATAAGGTGTTGCACTTCGGCACGCCGCGTGCTTGGAATTGAGCTCACTTGTGCGCGCCCTACTAACTGACGTACGCGTGGCGATTCGGATACTCGCCAGATCCTGGTCGTTTTCGCTCACAGTTATAGCGACACTAACGCTAGGTATTGGCGCCAGCATAGCGACTTTTAGCGTCGTTAGTGGTGTTTTGCTTCACCCGCTCCCATATGCTGGCGCCGACCGCCTGGTGGTCCTGACCAGGGGCAGCCAGGTCTCGATACCTGATGGCATCGACTGGCGGGAGCGCAGCCGATCGTTCTCTGACATCGCCCTGTTCTTGAGCCCATGGGACTTTGACCTGGCCGCGCCGGCGGAGCGCATCAATGGCGCTGTCGTCGAGCCACGGTTCTTCCATGTGCTGGGACTCCATGCCGAACGAGGGCGCGAGCTCGAGGCCGCCGACAACGTTCCCGGTGGTCCGCGGGTGGTCGTGATCGCTCACCGGCTCTGGGTGCGACGGTTCAACGCTGACACCGCGGTCGTCGGCCACACGATCCTGTTGAGCGGGCGACCCGCGACGATCGTTGGCGTGATGCCCGACGCCGCGGATGTCTTCGAGGCCGGGGTCGATCTCTGGGGGGTCGAAGCGATCGAGACCCCCTGGGCGCGTGACAATCGAGGCACCAATAACTTCGAGGCCATCGCGCGACTGGCTAGTGGTGTGAGCCTCGATGCCGCGCGCGCCGAGATCGGCGCGATCTCGCGGCAGTTGGCCGCGCAGTATCCGGAGTCGAACGAGGGCAAGATCGCCGGGGCGACGCGGCTCATCGATGCGCTCGTCGGCCAGGTCCGCGCGCCACTGGTGTTGCTCCTCGGCGCCATCACACTCGCGCTGCTCCTCGCCAGCGCGAATCTCGCCGGCCTCTTGCTGGCACGCGCCGAGACACGCCGCGCCGAAATCGCGCTCCGGCGGGCGCTCGGCGGCGGGCGCTCCGCGATCATCCGGCAGCTGATGACCGAGGGGTGTGTACTCGTCTTGGTCGGCACCGCACTCGGGCTTGTCCTCGCGGCCGCCGGTCGCAGCGCGCTCGTGAGCGTCGCGCCCGCATCATTGCCGCGCGTCGCGGAAATTGGCATCGACGCGCGCGTGATCGTGTTCGCCGTCGCCCTCGCGGTTATCACCGGTGTGTTGTTCACGCTCGGGCCCGCGATCGCGCTCGTGCGGGCGTCGCCGGCCGCCAGTCTCTCCGCCCGCGGCCAACTCGCGCCACATTCGCGGAACGTGCTGCGTGGGCTGGTCGTGGCCGAATTGGTCGCGGGACTCGTGCTCGTCACCGGCGCGGCGTTGCTCGTTCGCAGCGTCGTGAGCCTCGAGCACGTCGACCTGGGATTCGATCCCGCGGACGTCGTCACCGCCGACCTCGTGCTGCCCGAAGCCCGCTACGGAACCCGCGAGCAGCAGACCGCGGCGTTCCGCGCGGTCGTGCAGGCACTCGCGACATCACCGGGCGTCGACGCGGCGGGATCCGTCCTCGGGCCTCCGCTCTCGGCGACCGGTCACGTTGGTCACACACTCGCGGTCGACGGTCGTCCGCCATTGCCGGCGGGCGCTGATGGCGCAGCCGATCGCCCGGTCGTCGGGAGTTATTTCCGCGCGCTCCGGATCCCGATCACGGCTGGACGTGCGTTCACCGAAGCCGATCGCGAGGGGGCACTCCCGGTCACCATCGTCAATCATGCGCTGGCCGAGAGACTCTGGCCGGGAGCGTCGCCGCTCGGCGCTCGCATCAAATGGATTCGCGTCGACGGCAACCCGGGATGGATGACGGTGATCGGCGTCGCGGGCGATGTCGCTGGCAGCGATCCCGCGACCCCGGACGAGCCGGCCGTGTACATGCCCTACGCACAGCGGACCGAGACCTGGCAGCGATTCGGCACGCTCGTCGTCCGTGCGCGCGATGCCCAACGCGGCGCCACGGCGCTCCGCGAGGCGATGGCGCGCGTCGACGCCGATGTGCCGCTGGCTCATGTGGGCTCGATGATCGACCACCGGGGCGCGACGATCGCCCAACAGCGCTTCGACGCGATCGCACTCGCCGTGTTCGCGCTCGGCGCTCTGGTGCTCGCGGTCCAAGGCGTGTACGGCACGGTCAGCTATCTCGTCGAGCACCGCCGCCGCGAATTTGGCGTGCGCATCGCGGTCGGGGCGACCAAGGGCGACGTCGTGCGCCTCGTCCTTGGCGACGCCGCGCGCGTCGCCCTGGTCGGCGTGAGTGTAGGATCGATCGTAGCGCTCTTGGCGACGCGACTCCTGTCGGGGCTTCTCTACGGCGTGGCGTCCGATGACTTCTCCACGCACGCCGCTGCCGCCATCACGCTCGCCGCCGCGGCACTCGCCGGCGCCTACTTCCCCGCCCGGCGGGCGGCTCGCGCCGACCCCGCGACATCCCTCCGCCAGTAGCGTATACTGCGCGCCGTGTCTCCGGCGCGCGCTGTGCTGATCCTCATCGCCGCGACCATGGCCGCGCGCATCGCGCTGGCGCTGACCGTCGGCCTCGGTGTCGATGAGTCGTACGCCGCCTCCGTCGCGCACCCCATCGCGCTCAGTTACTTCGATCATCCGCCGCTCCATTTCTGGATCGCGGCGGCGGCCGAGCTGCACCGGGGCGCGAGTCCGCTCGCCGATCTGGCGGTTCGGTCGCCGTTCATCGCGCTGTTCGCGGTCACGACGTGGCTCATGTACCTGCTCACCGCGCGCGTGTTCGACGCCCGCGCGGGGATGTATGCGGCGCTTGCGCTCAATGTCTCGCCCGTGTTCAGCGTGAGCACCGGTGGCTGGGTGCTGCCTGACGGGCCCCTGATGTGCGCTTGGCTCGCGGCGGTGTACTGCGTCGTTCGCGCGGAGGAGTCGCGGTGGTGGTGGCTGGGCGCCGGCGTCGCCACCGGGCTGGCGCTTCTCTCGAAATACCATGGCGTGCTGCTCATGGGCGGGATTTTCGTGTACCTGTTGCTCGGCAACCGGAAATGGCTTCGCACGCCATGGCCGTACATCGCGGCGCTGATTGCTCTGGCGATGTTCACGCCGGTGATCGTCTGGAATGCCGAGCACCAGTGGATCTCGTTTGCTTTTCAGCTCGGCCGCAACGCCGAGTCCCACGCGCCGCGACTGTTGGCGCTCGCGCAGAACATTGGCGGTCAGGTCGCGCTCGTCACACCATGGGTGTGGATACCGCTCATCATCTCCGCCTGGCACGAGCGTCGGTCGTCGCCACTCTGCGCGATCCTCGGCGTCATCCCGATCGCGCTGTTCACCCTCGCGTCGCTCGGCGGCAATCCGGGGCAGCCACACTGGCCAGCGCCGGGCTATCTGATGCTGTTTCCATTTCTCGGCCACGCCGCGTCCAAGTATCCGCTGCGAGCGCGCCACTGGCTCGCCGTGTCGGGATTCATCCTGGCATCCGGAGTGACCGCCGTCGCCGTACTCCAACCGGTCGAGGACCTGATCGACTGGCGAGGACTCGACGCGGCTGGCGGGGCGTTCGTCGCGGCGCCGAGTTGGATACAGGCGGGCAAGGCTTCGTGGGCGCTTGGCCCCGATGTCCCAGTCGTCTGTCTGTGCACCGCGCCGCACCAGTTCGCCTTCACTCGCGATCAGGGCGACTTTGTGGGACAGGACGCGATCATCGTGATGCGGCCGAAGACCGCGGTGCAGATGCTGCCGCGGTATCAGCCGTATTTCGCGTCGATCACCCCGCTACGCGAGATGCACGTCCACGGGACGCTCACGGTTGATCTCTATCTGGCGAAGAATTTTCAGAGACTGTTCCCGAGGTGAAAGAGATAGGTGACTTTCACGAAGAAACTATCGGACGTGCGCGTCAGGCCGGTGAAGTTGAAGGCCCACGGCTCGGTGTAGGTGCCGCCGTACCCGAGAAAGAAGACCGTGCCAGGCGTCGGTTGATACGAAAATAAAAAATTGCTGCTGACGGAGTTGGATACGTAGTGCAGCGCCGGCGTATAGACCCCGGTTGTCGGATCGCGGATCACGATCGGATCGTTCGTGCGCCCATCGTCCCGCAGATTGGCTTGCGCCGCCGAGTTGTACTGGCCGATGAATCGAATGTAGATGGGCCGCGAGAGCTGGTAAGCCATCTCCAGGTACGGCACGCGCTGGACATAGACCTGCGTATTATCCGATCGCCGGACGTATTGGTTCTGCGCGTAGATGAGCGAGATGCGTGCGCGATCGTTCGGGCGATAGTCGATCGTCGCGTTGACGAAGAAGATCCAGGCGGACGACCACTCGTAGAAGTTGTCGTCGAACCCCGAGAGGATCTGCACGGACGCGTCGAAGTGCTTCCAGTTCGGTGTCGCGAATCCCGTGACGATGTCGAGGTTCGGCAGATTTCCCGTCGTCTTCCCCGCGTTGTACGGCACGGTGTCGTGCCCCGCGACGTAGTAGTAGTTCGCGTAGAGCGTCGGGTCGTAGCCGTACGTCTCGACGAAGACATTCCCGTAGAGCTGCCACCCGCCGCGCAACGCGACGGTGTTGCTGAAGTGCCAGCGCACGTCCTCGCCGCGATGCAGCGCCTCGAAGTGATTGTACACCCAGGTCGTGACCTGCGCGAAATCGAACGTGTAGCTCTGAAAGAGCCCGTCGGGTTTCCCGTAGAAGATCAGCGCGTTGTCGAATGTCGTGTTGACGATGCCCGCGCGCGAGATGAATCCGTCCTGATCGACGAAGTGCGGATCGATGGCGTTGATCGCCCACGTGAGTCGCAGGTGATGGCCGTTGCGCTCGAACAGCGCGTTCCACAGGCCGCCCAGTCCGCGGACCGAGTCGGAGTGCGTCGAGCTCATCACGCCTTGCAGGCGGAGATCGTAGATGCCACCGAACACGGTGCGCGTATCGATGCCGGCGACGTGATTGTACAGGGAGCCGTCTTCGCGATCGGCGCCGAGGAGGCCGACGGTCGTCCCGAATCCGATTTCCCGGCGCGCGCGCAGGATGTTGATGTACGGGTGATCCTGTCCGGTCAGCGAGGCACTCGACGCATCGATGGCTGAGAGGAGGCCGACGCTCGCGCCGGCGAGCTCGCCGCTGACCTTGGCGGCGCCGTCCGGCTGAAGGATGCGACGCGTGTACACCAGGCCTGACGGGGTGTCGAACTGCTCGAGCCCATCGAGAAAAAACGGGCGCTTCTCAGGGAAGAACAACGCGTTGCGCGGATCATATGATATCTGCGGAACGTCCGACTCGACTTGCGAGAAGTCGGGACGTACGGTCCCATCGAGTGTCAAATTGTCAGTGATTCCCCAGCGAACGTTGCCGCCCGGGTGGAGCGGCTGGACTCCGTACTTCCAACCGTTTGGTCCGGGATTGCCATCGGTCGTCGAGGTGAGCTCTGGATTGACGTCGAGCACCGTGCCGCGACTCAGGCCGGTCAACCCTTCGAGCGTCCCCGACTGCGCGAGAAATGATGCGGCGGCGAGTCGGGCTGGCGCCCAGGTGTCCTGAAAGCCGGAATGTTGGACCTGGCGCACGATGTTCAGGCGCCATTGTTGTTCACCGGATGTGAACCGGATGCTGGCAAACGGGATCTTGACCTCGACCTCGTAGCCGAAATCGGTCACGTGGCCCCGCGACTCCCACGTGTAATCGGTCGAGAAGTCCACCGTGTCGCGCGAGCTTGCCGCGGCGCCGAGGCCCGAGCCACGGCTCTGCATACCCTCGCTCAGGATGCCGTCGGCCTGAATACCGAGCGGATTCACACCGAAGACATAGGCCGTCCGGTGGTCGTGTGAGGTGTCGAGAATGATCTGGACGTAGTCGTCGGCCGCGATCTTGTCCCGGTCGGCGAGGGTCGCGTGCACGGGTCCGTGCGCTTCGTACGCCCGAATGCCGAAGTAGATGGCGCGCTTCGAGTAGAAGACCAGCACGACGGTCGAGTCGGCGGCCGGAAGCCCATCTACTGGAAGGAATTGCGAGAATCCCGTGAGGCGCGCCGCCTGGGCCCACGCGGGCTCGTCGAGCACGCCGTTGACCGTGATATCGGCGTCAACACGCGGCGCATGCACCGTGACTTGGCCGGCCCGTCCGTCGTACACCGGCGCCGGCTCACCATGCAAAACGGAAAGCAATGAGATGATAGATGCGATCACGCGACAGTATGGGTCATGCGCGGGCTGAAGAACAGAGACCGATGTATACAAACAGAATACTAGGGTTCGGTCTCGTTAATCATTTGCTTCAAATAATTTATCGTCGCGATGTCTTGTTATTGACAGTTGTCCGACTGCGTGTTATCCGGTACCTGACTTTATAGAGAGGAGGTTGGGGTGAGACGATCAATAGTGAGATCGGTCGGGCTCCTAGGGCTGTTGGTGGTAGCAGGAAGGGCATCGGCACAGGAGCCGGGTGCCCGTCTGGTGGGCCACGTGATCGACGTGGCTGACAAAGTGCCAGTCCCCGCCGCGCAGGTGCTGGTGACTGGGACGACGATCGGCGCGCTCACGAACGACAGCGGCGTGTTCGCAATGCGTTTACCGAGCGACGCGAAGAGCTTGACGGTCCGGCGCATTGGCTATCTGCAGGCGACGGTGGCGGTGACCCCCGGACAAAATGAGATCACCATCACGCTCGAGCGAGACGTGCTCAAGCTCGAGCAACAGGTGATTACGGGTGTGGCGACGACCGTTTCCTCGCGGAATTCGGCCAACGACGTCGCGGTGGTGAGCTCGCAGCAAGTGAACGAAGTGCCGGCGCCCACCGTCGAAAGCGCCCTCCAGGGCAAGATCGCCGGCGCCGTGATCCAGGAGAACAACGGCGGCGCGCCGGGCGGCGGACTGCAAGTGCAGATCCGCGGCATCACCTCGATCAACGCCAACGCCGAGCCGCTCTACGTCATTGACGGCGTCATCGTCAACAACGAGACCGTCAACAGCGACATCAACGCCATCAACAACTCGGGCGGAGGCCAGACGTCGACCGGACAGGCCGCGGCTAACGCGCCGAGCTATGAAGACAGTGGCGTGAACCGCATCGCCGACATCAACCCCAATGACATCGAGACGATCGAGGTCCTCAAGGGTGCATCGGCGTCCGCGATCTACGGATCCAAGGCGTCGGCCGGCGTCGTCGTCATCACGACGAAGCACGGCACGGCGGGCAAACCGAAGTGGGATCTCTCGACCAAGCTCGGGCACTTCGAGGATGCCAACACGCTCCCGATCCGCCAATTCCCGACGCTCCAGAGCGCGATCGCATGGGGCGCCGAGTACGGGCATCCCCGCGATACGATCACGAAGTACTACGCGGGTCCGCAGGACTATCAGAGTCAGCTCTTCGGCAGCAAAGCCTTGTCGAACCAGGCCGACCTGAGTGTCTCCGGAACCGCCGGGCAAACGCAATACTACCTGTCGGGCAGCACGAAGTACGACAACGGGATCATGAACAACACCGGATACAACAAGCAGTCGATCCGGTCGAACGTGTCGCAGGAGTTGGCCTCCAACTTCAAGGTCTCGGCGAACCTGAGCTACATGCACGACCTCACGCGCCGCGGCATCACGGGCAACGACAACCTCGGCATCAGCCCGTACAACGTCTTCTCGTATACGCCGCAGTTCGTGAAGCTCAACGCGCAGAGCGCGAACGGCAGCTGGCCGTGGAACGGATTCGGCACCGCCAACCCGTTTGCCGACGCGGCCGAGATCCAGACGCCGGAACAGGTCAGTCGCTTCATCGGCGGCGGCACGGTCGACTGGACGATCTTCCAGCAGGAGCACCAGTCCCTGAAGCTCAACATCCAGGGCGGCGCCGACCTGACGAGCGTCAGCGATCTCTTGTACGCCCCGCCCGACTTGCAGGTCGAGCAGTTGGAGCCCAGCAACCTCCCGGGCACGTCGGTCTCCAACTCGGCGACCACGAACTACTACAACTACGGCTTCAACCTGAGTCACACGTACACCGGCGTGTCCTTCCTCGAGGCCACGACCTCGATCGGGTACAACCGTGACCGCCGGTCGACGCTCAACCCGGTCACCGTCGGACAGAACCTGCTGGCGGGCGTCAGCTCACCGACCGTGGGCACGGTGCAGGAGAACTTCCTGTATCACACGGAGCAGTACGATCAGTCGTTCTACGGGCAGGAACAGGTGCAGCTCTGGTCGCGCCTGACCCTGACCGGCGGCGTCACGGCGGAGCGGTCGACGAGCGACGGCTTCATTGATCGGTGGTATTACTATCCCCGCGCGTCGGGCTCCTTCCAGGTCCCGGTGCCGAAGGCGATCAATGAGCTCAAGCTCCGCGCGGCGTACGGACAGTCGGGCAACCTGCCGAACTACGGCGTCAAGTACACGCCGTATCTCCCGACGCAGGATGGCGGCTTCAATGGCCTCGCCGCGAATTCGTTGCAAGGCGCGCCGTCTATTCGGCCGGAGTCGGAAACGGAGATCGAGGCGGGGTTGGACCTCACCCTGTTCAACTCGCGGTTGCAAATCTCCCCGACCGTATACCAGAAGCGGCTGACCGACTTGCTGCTGCAGGCGTCGGTCGCGCCATCGCTAGGGTATCAGCAGCAATGGTTCAACGGCGGCCAGTTCACCAACCGCGGCCTCGAGCTCACGGTCACCATGACCCCGATTCAGGCGAAGGGTGGCAGTTGGGTATCGACGACCACCTTCTATCGGAACTACAGTCGAGTCGATGCCTTGCCGACCACGCCGGGTCTCATCGGCAACACCTACGGCTTCGGCGAGGGGTACGTCGCCATCGGCCGCTCGGTATCGGAGATCGTGAACACCGCGTCGACGCTGGCCGATGGGCTGCCGCAGCAAGTCGGTGACTTCCAGCCGGCGTTCCGTATGAGCTTCAGCAACGAGTTCACCGTCGGGCCGTTCCGCCTCTTTGCGCTGCTCGATTGGAGCCGCGGCGGAAACACGATCAACCTCACGGATCTCTACTTCGACGGCGGGCCGGGCCTCTGGGGCGACTCGGCGGTATCCGCCAAGCGGTTCGCCAGCTTCGCTGGCGGCGCCACCGCGTACGTCGAACCGGCGGACTATCTCAAGCTGCGACAGGTGTCCTTGAGCTACTCCCTGCCCAACCAGCTCTTCGCGTTCACGCACGGGCGCATCGGCTCGGCCAAGCTCTCGCTCACCGGGCGCAACCTCCTCGCCCAGTTCAAGTACGACGGCTTGGACCCCGAGCTCAGCACCAACGGCAACCAGACGGTCACACGCGGCCAGGAAATCACGAACTACCCACCGACCCGCAGTTACTTCCTCGGCCTCGAACTCGGATTCTGACGATGAGACGCATACTTCTACTCAGCCTCGCCGGCGCGTCGCTCGTCGCGTGCAAGGAC
Source organism: Gemmatimonadaceae bacterium (assembly GCA_035570055.1). Classification (GTDB taxonomy): domain Bacteria; phylum Gemmatimonadota; class Gemmatimonadetes; order Gemmatimonadales; family Gemmatimonadaceae; genus DASRDS01. Next base: position 40,908 of record DATMLM010000076.1, on the reverse strand, counting down.
TCGAACGTGCCGTTCCTCACGGCGCCGACGAGCATTCCGAACTCGACAGCCGGCATTCAAAACGCCGTCACCGGTCTCGTCGCCGGCTCGCGGAACGATATCGGCGGCTACATGGTCGATGCCGCGGCCTTCGCGCGCGACGGTGGCAACTATACGAACACCGAGCCGCGATTCATCACGTACGAGCTGGGGCTCGACCCGATCAGCCCGGCGTGGGCGAACCAATGGGCGTTCAGCTACGCCAATATTTTGCAGGCGCACCAGATCATCACCACCATTCCCTCGATCGCGCCAACGCTGTCGAATGCGCAGCAAGCCGCCCTCACGGGGCTCGTGCAGACGCTGGAAGCGTACAACTACATGATCGTGGCCGAGGATCATGATTCCCTCGGTATCGCGATTCTCCCGGCGACGACCAGCGGCACGACACCACCACCCGCGGTGTGCTTCAAGGATGGATGGAAGTACATCACGGCCCTGCTGGACTCGGCATACACGAACCTCCAGACCGGCGGCGGCGTCGCCCTGCCGGTCAGCCTACCGGACGGTTTCGGCGCGGTCAGTGGATCGGCGAGCGCGTTCGCCTCGTTCAATCGCGCGCTGGCGGGCAAAGCGTACCTCGAGTACGCCTACGCGATTGCCCGCAGCACCGGGGCAGGAGCGACACCGACCACCGCAGGGTCGCCGGATCCGACGGCTCTCCTGGCCGGCGATACCGCCCTCGCACGCACGGCGCTCCTCGATGTGGGCGCCCTCGCCCCCAACACAGCGGGTGGCTTCAAACCCGATGGGTTCAGCGTGCTCCACAACTACAGCGCCAAGTCGGGCGACGCGGTCAACCCGATGAACTCGCTGTTCGGCACCTTCCGCGTCCTGAACACGATCCCCTCCAGTCAGGATACCGTCAATGACCTGCGCTGGAAGGCGAAGTTCACGTTCACGACAGTTCCCCCACAGCAGCAGCTGTATGTCGGGCCCGTCTCCTCGTACATCTACACGATGTACGCGAGCACCGACTCCTACATTCCAATCGTCCGCAACGAGGAGCTGATCCTGGTGAAGGCCCAGATCGAGCTCGCACTAGGGCACTATGCCGCGGCGGCGACGTTGATCAACGATGTGCGTACGGTCGTCGGCGGGCTCCCGGCGGCGACGATCGGCGCGAACTACGTCTCGACGCGGGACGCGCTGCTCCACGAGCAGCAGATCTCGACCGCGGTCGAGGCCAGCGGCGACCGCATGATCGCGCTCCGGATGTACAACCTCGCGGCCCAGCTGGACACGACGTGGGAGCACTCCGCGGCGACGGTCGCGCCCAACGGCGATCTGCACACCACCGTCACGCCGATTCCGTTCGCGGAAGCGACGGCGCGTGGTGGGACCTTTACTACGACCTGTCCGTAATACCCGCTAGGGGCGCGGCGGCGACGAGTCCTCTTTCGTCGCCGCCGTGTCCGCGGCGGTCTCCGGGCCCGTGCCCATCGTGCGCAGATAGAGGTTCAGCGAGCCGAACGACAGCTTCGACTTGATCTGCAACACCGCTCGCGTCGAATCGTCCGAGACCCACACCTCGGCGTGGCCACCCTCCGAAAAAATCCCCGGCGTCTTGAAGATTGGCTGCACGACGATCGCGGCGAACGTGCCCGCCGGCACGGTGACTTTCTCCTTGCGGAGGACTTTGAGCACAACCGGGTTGATCTTCGGCCGGAAATACCGGTCGTACGAATACGTCTGCCCGACGACCAGGGGCTGGGTCCTCACAAAGTACAAAAACGTCGCGTCGTCCAACGGGTTTGAGACCGAGGGCTCGGGCTGCTTCCCTTCCTGCTGCATCGTCTGCGACTCGGGATAGAACTCGAATCGCCGATGTACGTGATGCCCGCCTTCGTTGACGTCCTGCCAGAATCGGTACGACGTCATCGTGGACGGATCGAACCAACTTTCCGTCGTGTCGTTCACATGGTACAAGAGCGCGCTGCCCTGTACAGCGAACAAGACGTGCAGGACCGATTTGCCGTGCGCCGTATCGCTCCCCGTCAACGCGAGCGTCGCGCTCCCAACGCGAAGTGAGCCGAACTTCACGTTGTACGAGAAGCGTTCCCCTGCTTTGAACGGGACCGGGTCGGTCTGCGCCGCGACGGTCTGCGCTGCGAGCGCGAGACCCGCTATGAGGGAAAACCGCACGTCAGGCCAACGCGGGCTCGGGGCGTAGCCGGCGACGGAGCGCGAAGCGCCTCCGCGCGAGCGCGAGCCAGATCAACATCACGGCCGTCACCAGAATACTGGAGCGGAGCGCCCAGGTCTTCGGGCCATCGAGCTGTGCTCCGGGCCGCGCCAATTTCTTGCCATCATATCGCACGATCGGATTCAAGAACATGAGCGTATGGGGTGTCGAGATCACCGTGCGCACATAGGCATCACCGGGCTGGATGGCGTACGATGCCGACTCGACACCGAACGCCCGGCCGAGTAATCGGCCGCCTTGCCCGATAAAGTCAATGCGCGACACGGGTCCCTCGCAGGTCACGGTGAGTGTATCACCGCGAACCGCAATCTGTTCCGGATGCGCGTCGCTTCTCGCTTGATGGCCCGCCACCGCATAGGTCCGCCCAGCTTTGAGCGCCTCAACGACGTCGGCGGCTCTCGTGCTCGGCGTCAAGATTTCCGTCCACATCGCGCCAGTCTGCCCGGCGTCCGTGATGTTGTGCGAGTCGTCACTGCCGATCGCCCAGACGGCGTGCCCGGTCGAGAGCGCGACATCCCACAGCGAGTCCGAGACCACGAAGTGGTTGAGCACTTCGAAGAGTTGATAGTGCGTCAGATAGGCGAGATCGTCTCGCGAATACCCGCCGCGTAACGCGGGATGCGCGAGCGCGACCAATGATGCGTCGCCAGCGACCCGATCAATGACGTACTGTTTTTCCGAGCGCGACTGGGGCAGCGGAAAGTCGAACCAGACGACGTGCCGCGCGTTGATCCCCAAGAGATGGGTCTTGAGCGCATTGACCCCATGCTCGTACACGGGCACGAACGACGAATCGGTCCGACGGTGATCGATGTGCAGGTAATCCGATACGCCCGCGATGTCGTAGCCCAACTTGTTATAGTAGTAATCGACGATGGCGCTGTCTGTTTGGCGCCCCTCGGTGAGCCCACCCCACGCCCGGCCGTGCGCGTGGAAGTTCGCGGTCCGCCAGTGCGCGCCAGCGGGGGCATCGGCGTACGGATTATAAAACGCCGTGCCGCTGAACGGGGCTGGAGTTGGAAAGCGATATACGGGACCAATGGCATACGGCGCGATCGCGACCCCCAACGGGATCCCGATCGCGATCAGCACCGCCCATTTCACGAACGCGACTATACGCTGCACCAGGGAAAGGTATATTGGCTCCATGACGAGCACACGTGGCGCGGCCATCGTCTACCGTCTCTATGATGTGGGCTTCGAAATCGATCTCAATCGCGCGGCCGAGCTGCTCACCGCGGCGCGCGATGCGGGCGAGCCGTTGCGTGTGCGACCGGTGCGTGGGGAGGCCCAGGCGATTCAGATCGCGAACCCTCCGATCACGGTGGCGCTCGGCGCCGAGTCGGTGCCGGTTCCCGGCGCCGCGGGTCCGGCGGAGGTCTCGACCAGGATCTTCGACTTCGGTGTCGTCTCGCTGCGGATCACGATCCCCGCCGCCGAGATGACGTGGGCCGAGTTCACGGCGTTTGGCAATGCGGTGGACGTGGGGTTCGACCTGACGCCGATATTCGACCGCCAGCTGGCGTCGCTGCTGGCCTGCATCGGGCCGGCGGTCGAGCGACAGGAGGTCAAGAAGGTCACCGAAGACTACGTGGTCTTCCGCATCACGTCGCGCCTGAGTCCGGAGACCTGGCGCGACGAGAACATCGTCCCGCTGCTCTTGAATGAACGTCGCGCCCTGTCCGATACCGCGCGCAGTGAGTTGTTGCCCCATCGGTTCTCGTACTACACCGATGACCTGACCATCCTGACGTGGGATAACGCGCTCATCGTCGAGCCATCGGCGGACGATGCCGATGTCCAATACATTCTCGAATTCGCGAACGCCCAGTTACTCGAGCTCCGTGTCTACGACGCGATCTTGGACGCCGAGCTGCCGAGGATGTACGATCGCGTGGCCGTCGCGCGGCCGCGGGGTGCGGGACTGCTTCGCGGCCGCTACGCGCGCCTGCTCTCCTACATGCAAGCGCTCGTCGCCGATTCGACGGAGCTGGTCGAGCGCGTGGAGAGCGCGCTCAAGGTCACGGACGATGTCTATCTCGCGCGGATCTACACGGCGGCGCTGGAGATTTTCCGGGGTCGCGAGTGGCGCGCCGCGATCGATCGCAAGCTGTCGATCATCCGTGAGACGTACGACATGCTCAACGGCGAGTCGCAAGCGGCGCGCTCGGAGGCCCTCGAGCTGTTGATCGTCGTGCTGATTATGCTGGAGATCGTGCTAGCGATTCTGTTGCGCCATTAGCTGCCGCGTCAGGGCCGGAACCACACCGGCGGCGCGGAGATGTGCGGTGAGTTGGCCGCGATGGTGCGACTCGTGGGCGATCGCGAACCACAGGCCGGATAAGCGACTCATCGCACCAGACGGAACCAGTCGGCTCGGCTGCGTGTCCGTAATCAACTTGTCCCCACGCTCACGAATCCGTCCCCGCACGCCTTCACCGGTTTCGCGCAGCAAGGCCAGCAGATCGGCCTTTGTGCGCACGCGCGGCAGCGCGGCGCGCACGGCGTCCATCACGGCGGGCTTGAAGAGATTTCCGAAGTTACACTCGGGAGCGAGCAGCTCGTTCGTGAACGCGATGCCGTGCTCGGCGACGTGCTGGCCGATCTCGCGAATCGACCGAGCCTGCGCGTCAGGCCGGTAGTCGAGCTGCTCCTCGGAAACGAGATCGATCTCCGAGATGACGCCGTTCCGTATTGCCTGCCACACAGCCAGCGCTTCGTCCACGAGACCCATACTACCCCGGCGGTAGATATCTCCGCAGGAAATCTATCACATGCTCCGCCGCCTGCTGGCTCTCGGCCGGCGTGAGGCCATTCGGCGAGCCGGGGTACACGTCCGTCTCGTGCGGCACATTGTACTTCGTCAGCATCGCATCCAATCGCCGGGCTTCGGTGATCGGCACGAACGTGCTCGCCTCACCGCCGACGATCAGCACCGGCGGCAGCTTACCGGCGTTCGCCGGGTCGCGCACGCGATACACGCCGAAATAATCGACGACCGCCTTGACGCGTTTGTCGACCTGCGCGCGATGGAGCGCGAGCGCCGCGCCGACGTTGATGCCGACGAGCCCGATCTTCGTCGAGTCCACGCCGGGCGCCGTCTGGAGCTGCGTGATCGCGTCGCCGAGAGAACGCATCCACTGGCCGAAGTCCGCGCGCTGGTCGCCGACATCCGCGACTATTGTCTTGGTGCGGTCGAAGTACTGCAGGATCTCGACGACGTACCCGTGAGCGGCCAGCTTCTTTGCGGCCTCCTTCAGCACAGAGTCTTCCGCCGGGACGCCACCGGCGCCATGCAACAGGATCAGCGCCGGGTGCGGTCCGTGGGACTTGCTGACTGCCTCGAAACGTTCCCAGCTGACCGGCACACTATCACTGGTCACAGTGCCCTTCTCGAATCCGGCCGGTTTTGGCGCCGCTGGCTTTGGCGGCTCAGCCTTCGGCGGCTCAATCTTTGGCGCCTCAGCCTTCGGCACCACCGCTACCATCGAGTCCACGGTCGAGCGCGAAGCGGGCGCTGTGCCCCAAATCGAATCGGGATTGTCGGAGACAAAGACCCGAGCCTCGAGCATCCATCCGAACACCCTCGGCTTGAACACGCCGGCGACGGCGTCACACCCGGCCTGCGTATCAATCGCGCTCTCAGGCCCGAAGACAGGCTTACCGTCCGCCCCGACTTCCGACCACCGAGCGGTGTCGTCCGGCTTGGGCACGCACAAATCCACATGCTGGTGCCACTGCGCAACGCTCAACGGCACGCGCTGATCCAGCACCTCCTCAGTGCTCGCACCGGGAGCCATATATGTGGCGCCGAGCAGCCGATATCCGTTCCTGCCCCGACGATAGATGAGCGCCGCGGGCTTGGCGGGATTGAACCGGACGGCTTCCTCAATCGCGTAGCGCCAGTTGAACACGTGAACAATGGCCCTCGCCGTGGTATCGCCGTCATGGAGATCTCGATACCCGTCGCGCGCCGCGAGATCGGGCGTCGCGTACTTGCCGATCGCGTCGCGAATGGCGACCACCAGCTCGTCGCCGCGCAGCGAATCCGCCGCGCTGCCGGGCCGGCGGTCGGTCGTCAGCAGGTGCGCGGTCTCGCCGATGGCCATCGCCCGGACCGCCGCAACGACCGCTGGATTATCATGGTCGTCGATCGGCGCCGCCTCACTTGGCCGGCAAGCCGCGACTCCCACCATGAGGACCAGAACGTGGCGCCGCATACCCTGTATACGCTACCCGGGCCGCTCAGGTCACAGGCGTGACAGGCCCGCGACCGCGGCGATGAACCGGTCGACCTCCTCCGCGGTCGTGTAGCACGCGCAGCCGGCTCGAACCAGGCCTTCCGGAGCGTGTCCGACCCGGGCGATCACCGTCGAGGCATAGAAATCCCCGCTCGACGCGAATATCGCCGACTCGGCCAGCCGCTCGGCCACCGTCCGCGGGAGCATATGGCGGTACGCGAAGGACAGCGTCGCGGTCCGCGGTCGCCCCGGAGGCGGCCCAAATAGTCGTACACACGGTAGATGGGCCAGGCCGTTCCACAATCTGGCCACCAGCGTCTGCCCTTCCCGATCCAGGCGAGTCATCGCGTCCACCAGCCGCTCACGTCGCGTCGCCCCTGTCTCGGCGAGGGAGGCGAGGAAGTCGATAGCGGCACGCGTACCGACAATGCCCTCGTGGTTCAGGGTGCCGGTCTCGAGCCGCTCGGGTGCCTCGTTTGACGCCGGCTCGAGCCTGGGCACGTCGAGGTCTTGTAGCAGCGCTCTCCGTCCATAGAGCACCCCAACATGAGGTCCGTAAAATTTGTACGCCGAACACGCCAGAAAATCGCAGTCCCAGGCTTTGACGTCGATCACTGCGTGAGGGGCATAGTGGACTGCGTCGACAAAGACGAGGGCCCCGGCGCTTCGAGCGAGCCTGGCGATGGCCGCAACGTCGTTGACGGTGCCGAGCGCATTGGATGCCGCGCCGATGGCAACCAACCGCGTGCGCGGCGACAGAAGCCGGCCCAACTCGGCCAGATCGAGCTCCCCAGTCGCGGGATCGAACGGAACGACGCGAATCGTGATGCCGCGCTCGCGCTCGATGGCACGCCAGGGCGCAACGTTGCCCTGGTGATCGAGATCGGTGACGATGACCTCATCGCCGGCCTTCCACCCGCGCCCGAGCGAGCGGGCAACGTGGAATGTGAGCGTGGTCATGTTCGCGCCGAACACGACCTCGGAGGGCGACGCGTTGAGCAGGTCCGCCACCGCCTCGCGCGCCGCATGTATCATCGCGTCGGTCTCTTCGCTCGACGGATACGCCCACTCGGTGTTGGCGTTGTGATGATACAGGTAGTCGGTCATGGCCTGACCGACCGCGAGTGGCACTTGGGTTCCACCCGGCCCGTCGAAGTACGCGACCGGCCGACCATTGTGGCACCGCGCGAGCGCGGGGAATTGTTCTCGAATCGACATGATAGGCAGGAGTACTACGCCCAGAAGCGCCACGCAACGGCGATCGTGACGAGCTGGGCGCCGATGACGAGGGCGACGCACCCGGGCCACCCGGCCCATCGCCACAGAAGCCCGGGCAGCTCTCCGCCGACGCTCCCGCCGAGGTAATAGAAGGCGACGTACAGCCCAGCCGCCGACGACCGGGTCGCCAGCGGCGCCGCGTGTTGGAGGTAGCTCGTCGACGAGGATTGGCAGACGAAGACCGCCGAGCTGCACACGGCGAGGCCAATCGCGACCAGCGCGAGGTTGTGGGTCAGGGTCAGCGGCATGATGGCCGCCGAGAGGAGCAAGGCCCCGGTCAGCGTCCTTTTCGATCCAAATCGATCAATCCACTGTCCCGCGACTGGAGTCACGAACACACCGACGAGATAGACGACAAAGATGCTGGACAGGAGCGCTGGACCGAGCGAGAAGGGTGGGTCGGCCAGATAAAAGTTCACGTAGGTGAACGTCGCGACGAGCGAGAATAACACACTGAATCCCACAGCATACGTGGCCACCAATTGCCGGTTACGGAGATGCGGCATGATGGCGAACGGCGCGGTATGCCGCGTGAAATTCCGCTCGGTTGGCAGCCATGCCCAGGTGACGAGCGCACCAACGACGTTGAGGACGCCGAGCACGACGAACGCGAAGCGCCAGTCAGTGACCGACGTGACCAGCCCGGCAATCACCCGCCCGGAGAATCCGCCGAGCACATTCCCGGTCACGAGTGCCGCCATCGCTGCTCCGACACCGCGTCCCGCGAATTCCTCGGTCACATACGCGATCATGACGGCGAACACCGCTGGCATGACCAGGCCTTGCAGAAACCGCCAGGCGACGAGCGCGCTCAGCGTGTGCGCGGTCGCCGCGAGCATCGTCGGAATGGCGAGCACGAACATCGCGGGCACGATCACGCGCTTCCGGCCGAGGCGATCGGCCGCGAGTCCGACGAACGGGGCGGCCAGCGCGACGGCCGCCGTCGACACGCTCACCGTGAGGCTTGCGCCGGCCTTGCTGACGTTGAACTGGTGTTCGAGGGTCGGCAGGAGCGGCTGTGTGGCGTAGAGATCCAAGAATGCGCAGATGCCGCTGACCCCGACCGCGAGCCGCGCCGCGCTATCGCGCTGCTCTCTCATTCGGCGCGGACGATCTCAACAAGGCGATCAACGTCGTCTTCAGTCGTGAGATGATTCACGAAGCAGGCGCGGAGCCAGAATCGCCCGTCGAGGATGGTGCTGGACAAGAACGCCTGCCCGCCAAGTTGTATCGTGCGCAGAGCCGCTCGATTTCTCTCGTCGCTTCCTTTGAACCGAAAACACACGATACTGAGCGACGTCGGTTCCCATAGCTCGAGCTCAGGCCGCGAGCGAACCAACTCGGCCAACCGCGCAGCCAGCGCGCAGTCGTGCGCGATCCGTTGCGCGTAGCCCTCGACGCCATGATATCGCAGCGCCATCCACGTCTTGAGCGCGCGAAATCCTCTCGTCTGTTGGATGCCGTACTCGCTGAGCCACGGCTCGTCGTCGGTGCGCAAATATGGTGGCACGAGGCTGAACGTATCGCGCATCAAGCCGGCATCGCGCACCAGAATAAGACCACTCTCGACGGGCACTGACAACCACTTGTGCGGATCCACCGCGAGACTGTCCGCCCTATTGATGGCTCTCAAAGCCGTCGCATACGTCTCCGTGAGCACTGCCGGCGCGCCGTACGCGCCATCGACATGGAGCCACACACCGTGTCGCGCACAGATGTCGGCGATGTCATCAATCGGGTCGATGCCCCCCGTATTGACGGTCCCAGCGCTCGCGATGACGCTCATAGGGTGATGACCCGCCGCCATGTCCTCTCGGATCATCGCGTCGAGGTCATTGGGCCGCGCACGGAGAGCCTTGTCGGAGGGAACGAGCCGCATCGCCTTGCGACCGAGGCCAAGTAACTCGATCGCCTTCGTATGGCACGAGTGCGCTTCGGCGGTCGCGTATACGCGAAGCGATACGTTCGCCAGCCCATCCGCGCGGACGTCGTGTCCGATGCGCTGGCAGGCATGCATGCGAGCGACCGCGAGGCCGGTGAGCGCGGCGACCGAGCTGCCGCTCACGAGCAACCCCATGGTGCCCGCCGGAAAGGCGAGCATCTCGGCGAACCAGCGAACGACTTGCCGCTCGACGTAGACGGCGGCATGATCCCCGCCGGCGACGCTGGGATTCATGGCGGCCGCGAGTGCGTCGGCGAAGATCCCGATCTCGGTGGGCGGCGAGTTGACCCAGCCGAAGAACCGTGGATGCCCATTGCCAAATGGGTACGGCGCAATGTCACGGGCGAACGCGTCGAGGATGTCGTCGCTCGATTGACAGGCGGTCGGCAGCGGCGCATGCTGCCAGTCCTCGACGAGCTCCCGTGGAACGGGTTTCCATACGGGTCCGTCGCCCAGCTGCTCCAAATACCGGGCAATGAGATCGACGACCTTGGCACCGACGCGGCGGACCTCGGCGTCCGACCAACCTTTACCGTTCATGGCGAAAAAAAGCCTTGCATCCGGCCGTCTAAACGGCGACTCTGTGTAACGATGGAGTCACAGCCAGTTCCCGCCACAGATGGCACGGCGCCAGCCGCCGACGCTACCCCAGCCGCGAGCGAACCGCGCCCGCGCGTTCGCCGCACCGAGCGCACGCCGTCGTATGCGCTCGACCTGCTCATCGTGCGCCACGGGCCGGCCGGCGACCGCGACGAGTGGGCAAAAACCGGACAGGACGACGACGCGCGCCCGCTCACCCCACGCGGCATCCGGGAGATGCGCCGAGCCGCGCGCGGGCTGCGGCAGCTCGTGGGCTCGGTTGACGCGATCGGTACGAGTCCGCTCGTACGCGCGAGCGAGACCGCGGCGATCTTGGGTCGGGCGTTCGATGTCTCGCCGGTCGAGGCGCCCGCGATCGGCGATGGCGACCGGCACGGCATTCTGCGTTGGGTGCGAAGCACCGCGGCGGTGCGCGCGAAGAAACGCCGTGGTGAGCGCATCACGATCGCCATCGTCGGGCACGAGCCGGACTTGAGTGCGTCGATCTGTTGGCTCCTGACTGGACGGCCCACGGAACCATGGACCGAGATGAAGAAAGGCGGCGCGTGCCTGCTCTCGTTCACCGGTCGCCCGAAACCGCGCCAGGCGCATCTGCGCTGGCTGCTGACTCGCTCGCAATTGGAACGTATCGCACGCTAATGGAACTCCCGAAGGACTTTCTCGACCAACCCGTCGAGCGGGCCTCACGCATCGTCGCACTCGATCTCCTGCGCGGAGTCGACGCAACGCGCCTGCGGCTCATTGATCCGACCGACATCGAAGCCCTGCACGATTTCCGCGTGGCGGTCCGTCGTCTGCGGAGTTGGATCCGCGCGTTCCGCCCGTACGTGTCGAGTAGCGTCGGCAAAAAAGATCGTCAGCGCTTACAGCGCGTGGCGGATGCCACGAGCACCGCGCGCGACACGGAGGTGCAGCTCGCGTGGCTCCTCGCGCGCGAGGAGCAGCTGGAGCCGACCGAGCGCGTGGGCGCATCGCACTTGCGGCGTCGCCTGGAGCTCAGGAAGTACGACGCGGACGCGTCCTTGCACCAGGAGATCGCCCGCGACCTGGCGCGGGCCGTCGACTCGCTCAGCCTCTCGCTGCCGGTGTACGCGATTCGCTCTCGTGTCGACGAGCCGCCGCGCATCCACCCGATGTCGGCCGCGCTGGCCGATCTCGTCGCGCGTCACGCGGGTTGCTTGCGCGACCGCCTGCGCCATGTCCGGTCGGTCGACGACCAGACGCTGGCGCACGACGCGCGGATCGAGGGCAAGCGGCTGCGCTATCTCCTCGAGCCGGTGTGCGAGATCATCGAGGGCGCCGACGATGTCATCGCCGACCTCAAGGTGCTGCAGAACGTGATCGGCGAGATGCACGACGCGTACGTGCTCTCCCGCGAAGTCATGTCCGAAGCGGAGACCTCGTCGCCCACGGATGTCGGCCGCCCGGGTATCGTGGCGCTGGCCCGCGCGCTCCGCGAGCGCGAGATCGCGGCGTTCGAGGTGCTCGGCCGCGATTGGCTCGAGGGGAGCGCGCTGTCGCTCGCATTCTTCGCCTCGGTCGCCCAGTTGACCGCCCGCCTCGCGGCCCACAAGCCGCGCCACACGGAGATCGAGCGCAAGTATCTCCTCCACGCATTGCCGGACCGCGCGCACGACGCGCCGTCCGAGGACATCGAGCAGGGCTACGTCCCGGGCGAGCATCTGGCCGAACGCCTCCGCCGCGTCCGCCAGAACGGCGACGTGCACTGCTACCGCACCGTGAAACTCGGCTCGGGAATCCAGCGCACGGAAATCGAGGAAGAAGCACCGCCCGCTCTCTTCGACGCGATGTGGCCCCTCACCGAGGGCCACCGCATTCACAAGCGCCGCTACGCGATCACGGACGAGCCTTTCGTCTGGGAGATCGACGAGTTCACCGACCGCGAGCTCGTGCTCGCCGAGGTCGAGCTCTCGGACGCGGCAACCCCCGTCGCCCCACCAGACTGGCTCGCGCCCTACATCGTGCGCGAAGTCACGGGAGAGCCCGAGTACCTCAACATCAATCTCGCCGGCTAGCGACTCGAGGGTATAGTACTAGCCGCGAAAAAGGCCCACTTTCGGTAACGCAGGCTCAGGCGTTAGCCCGGCCCACCGTGAGCTTTGCCTTGCGCGAGATGATCGGTGACGCGACGATCCATTTCCTGCGAATCGAGCGTAGGGCCGCGTTTCCACCGCAAGATGAGCGGACGTGAGGCACGGGGAAGCTTGGGCAATACTTGGTTTCCACGATCCACGGTCCGTCCTTTGCGGCGTGGTCCGCGCGCATTGCTCGTGACGGCCGTCGTCGCGACGCGCGGCGCGCTATCGAGCGGCTGCGAGATCTCATCATCCACGCTGAAACCAGCGGTGCCACGGCGCCGTATGGCGTCGATACCTATGGCGGAGGAATGCGTGAGGCGGTTGTTGCTGACTGCGATGTTGCTCACCGGCGTTTGCAAGGCGCAAACCGATTCGATGAGCCGACGCACGGTGACGGATATCATCGCGGCATACCACAAAATCGTCTCACCCAACGGGGTGGATACGCTCATGCCCCTGTCGATCAACGGATCGACGCAATGGGTTTCCATTCGTGGCCGCGACCGCCGCAACCCGATCCTGCTCTTCCTCCACGGTGGTCCCGGGTCGCCGACGATGGCGTCGGCGTGGACGTTTCAAGGTCCGTGGGAAGATTACTTCACGGTCGTGCAGTGGGATCAGCGCGGTGCGGGTAAGACCTTCGCCGCGAACGACTCCGCAACCATCGGTCCCACGATGACGATCGCACAGATGACCAGCGATGCCGAAGTGCTGGTGGCATATCTGCGGCAGACGTATCACCAGCAGAAGATTTTCGTATTGGGGCACTCGTGGGGCAGCGTGCTCGGTCTGAGGTTGGCCTCACGTCATCCCGAGTGGCTCTACGCCTATCTCGGCGTCGGGCAGATGATCGACACGCGTCGGAGCGAAGCGGAAGGCTATCGTTTCGCGCTGAAGGAAGCGCGGTCGCATCACAACAGCGATGCGGTGCGTCAGCTCGAGGCGATCGCGCCATACCCTGACACGGGCGCGTTGACCATCGCCCACGTCGGTGCGCAGCGTCAGTGGCTCAACTTCTATGGCGGTCTCACCTATGGGCGCAGCGATTTCACGTATGATGACAACGCGCGAATGCTCTCGCCAGATTACACCGATCGCGACCTCGCATCGATCGACCCCGGCGGCCTTTTCTCCCTGCAACATCTGATGCCCGCCTTATCGAATTTGCGCTTCGAGGACGACACGACGTTCAACTGTCCGATCTTCCTCTTCATTGGCCGGCATGATTACGCGGTATCGCATACGCTTCCGGCCGAATGGTTCAGCCACGTCCAAGCCCCAGAGAAGAAGTTCATCTGGTTCGAGAACTCTTCGCACATGGTGATGCAGGAGGAACCCGGACGGTTCCTGTATCACCTCATCACCGACCTCAGGCCGCTGGCTCCGCCGTCGGCAGAGACACGACAACAAAAAGCCGGGACGGGGAATAAAGCCGTCAAGAGGTAGAAGCAGATGGTCCCAGGTTTCGTAACGCGGCGCGCTTAGCGCGATGAGCGGCGGGGCGCGCCAGTGCCTCGCACGCGGTCGGTCAGTCGCAGGACTTCATCGACAGTGGCATGGAGCGGCCTTCTCGTGTCGATCTCATAGTCGGCGCTTTGCCTGAGCAGCGGCTCGATAGTGGAGGTGAGGTTGGCGACCTTTCGCCGCTCCTCTGCGATGTGCCCGTAGCTGCCGAGCGGCCGTGTTTCGAGCCGTTCCATGAGCGTGGCGACAGGAGCAGAGAGAAGGATTACGATATCAACCAAAGGGAAGAACTGACCCATGTTCTCAGCGCAGCCGCTGATGAACAACTCCCCATCTCCTGACTCGGACAACAGCGCGCTGACACGAGCCGCTTGCCAAATCCAGTCTTTCCCATGGCTTGGTGTCATGGCGTCTGAGGCTTCAGCGTCGATCCACTCAGACCACTCCGGAGTGTCCAGATCGTGCGCCCGATATCCCCGCGCAGCTAGCTCTTGGATCACCGCAGTTTTCCCGGTCCCGGACATACCCGTGATCAATACGCGCTTCATGCGAATCCTTTTGTGAGTCGGAGAGCGCCGTGTCGATGCCGCAGCACACAAAACCCCGCTGCTGAGAAAAGTGCGCATGCGACTCGCGGTCGGGCGCCTACAGGCGCAGCGACATGAGCGCCTCATCGAGATCGATGAATGCATCGCCCGCCCTGACCTTTACCGCGCACGGTTCAATACCGTACGTGGTGAACCCGTGTCGCCCGTAGAGGCGCCTCGCGCGCGCGTTGTCGGCAACGACAGTGAGTTGGACAATCTCTACGCCGCGCGCGCGGGCGTGCGACAGGAGGGCTGCCACGATCACATCGCCCAGGCCTTGGCCGCGGGCCGCCTCGCGCACGTACATGCCCCACAACAGCGCCTTGTGCCGCACTCGAACGGGTGACTCGCAAAGCCTTCGAGCCTGAGTGCATGGAAGCGACAAGCGTCTTCCAGGCCGAGTCGGCGTACAGTGTAGCCAACCATGATGGCTTTGGCAGCGGCCTGGGGAAGCTCTTGGCGATCCTTCATCGAGGGGGTGCTGGAAAGTACGTCAGTACTGCGAACCGATGGCCTCGCGTCTCCGCGGGTAGTGCAGCCTCAGCCATATTCGGGGTTTGTTGCGTGCACCATCGAGGGATTACGATTGACCCTGAGGCCAAAATGAACAGACAGGTAGCTGTCGTGATTTATGTCGTGCTGATGGCAGCCATCATCGTCGGTGTAGATTTCCTGTTCTTCAGGGGTCGGTTCTGGGAACGGCTGACCGTGAATATCGGCATTGTCTTAGTATTCGCCGCTTTCTACTCGAGATTCCTGAAGCGTCCATGAACAATGCGCCACATTAGCGCGCAGGACGGTATTCCAGAAGGACAATCCTATCATCGAGAACTGTGGTCTGTAGGAGTTCCAGTGCGGCCTGCGACAAATCCGCGAAGATGGGCTCTCTGCCTCTGTCGCCGAGGATCACGGGAAACACCATGAGGCGGAGCCGATCAATCAATCCCGCCTTGAACATGCTGCTGACCAGATGGATGCTGCCAAAGGAGCGCAGCGGATCCCCGTCCTGCTGTTTGAGTGCAGCGATCTCCTCCGCGGCGACGCCGCTATTGAGGCGGGTGTTTTTCCAGATGAGGGGTTCCTTTAGTGTGCTGGAAAACACCACCTTGGGTGTCTCGCGCATTCGCGTACTGACGTCGTCGGTGGCGGATGCGGCGAACTGAGCAAACGCCTCGTACGTGGCTCTGCCCATCACGATGATCTGCGGCTGGTCAAGATGCGCGTGGACCCATTTTTCGAGATCCAGGCCTAAGTAGCCGAAGTACGGGGGTTGATCCACGCCAGACGCAAAGCCATCAAGCGAGATGAACAGGTCAGCGGTGAATTCTCTCATGAGGAGCCTCCAGACAGGCGACGAACGGAGCCTGCGGAAATCGACATGCCCTGTCGATTTGCGGTCCCGTCGTTCGTCGCCAAGGTAGAGACATCGAAAAACATCTAACACAGGCGACTCGAAATGCGAAAAATTAGAATCTTCGAGCACACCTCGCTGGACGGTGTGATCCAGATGCCCGACGGACTCGAAGGCGGCGATTACCAGTATGGTGACTGGACAGCGCGGTATCGCAGTCCAACCGGAGCCGCAGCCCTCTCCGAGAGATACGGTAAAAGCTACGATCTGCTGCTCGGCCGCCGAACCTACGATGGCTGGTCTGGCTTCTGGCCAAAGGTCAAAGGCGGCCCGTTCGCGGACGCCATTAACGCGGCGACGAAATATGTAGCGACCCACCGGCCGGCGAGCCTCGAGTGGGGCCCAGTCAAAGCGGTCGGGCCGGACATCGCCGAGGACGTTCGCCGCCTCAAGGCGACGGACGGCAACGACCTGATTGTCTGCGGCAGCTCGACGCTGACGCCGGTGCTGCTCGACCAGGGATTGGTCGACGAACTGGTGCTGCTTATCTATCCGGTGTTGCTAGGCCCGGGCAAACGATTCTTTTCGAGTAGCGCTGACGCACGCGAGCTCGCGTTCGTCAGCACGAACACGACGCCCACGGGTGTGGTCGTCAACACGTATCGGTACGTTGGCTCGCTAACGCGGTAAGCGCGGTCCGAGCATATTGGGGGCATGACCGGCTTCAGCTTCGACAAATCTTGGCCCCTACTCGCATTCCCATTGGCAGTGATCGTGGTCATCGTCGGGGTGACCACGGCACTCGCTCGATGGGGGAGAGCATCCATGAACGGCTCGACGCGCGCGCCGGAAGTGTACGGTTACACCGTCTGTCTCATCGCCGTCATCGTGGCGCTCACTAGCGTGAGTGGCTTGCTCGATGCGGCATTCACGATCGCTGATCCACTCGGTGGCGATAGCGGCGGCGCAAGGAGCGAGATGGGCCAATCGCTGTCCTTGCGCTCGCTCGATGCCTTTCGGGCCTCGGCCACGAAGACCTCGACGGGCGCATACGTCTTCAGGCATCAGGTGTTCGGAATGAACGGCGTAACGGCGATCGCCGACACGCTGTCCGACGCGCAGGTGCAAGCACGCTATGAGACGCTGCGCGCCGATCGGCTGTCGGAGCAGCGGTTCAAGGCGATCAAGGGGTTCGTGACGAACACGATCATGCTCGTGCTCGCACTGGCGCTGTTCGGCTGGCACTGGCGATGGCTCCGGCGGCCGGCCTCCTAGATGCCGTCGCGTCTCACTGAGATCAGCGACGTGCTACGCGAGGTCTCGGCGCGGGCCGAGGCCCTCGGCGCATCGCTGACGCCCAAGCAGATGCTCCGACGGCCGGAACCGAACCGGTGGTCCCCCGCCGAGTGCCTCGCGCATCTGACCACCACCGCCAACGCGTACGCGCCGGTGTGGCGCGACGCGTTCGCGGCCGCGAGACAACGCGGCGCGCGCGGCAGTGAGCCCTTTTCTATGGATTTCATGGGGCGCGTACTGAACTGGTCACTCGAGCCGGGGCGAAATCGGTATAAAGCGCCGGCGCACATGCAACCCATCAACGTCGCCTCGGGCGAGGCGGCGCTCGCGGCCTTTCTCGACTCGCAGCGGATGGTCCAACAATTCGTGGTCGAGAGTGCCGGGCTACCGCTCGACCGCATGAAGATCGCGTCGCCGGCGGTCGCGAGCATACGCTACAGCGTCTGGTCCAGCTTCGTGATCATCGGCACCCACGGGCGCCGCCATCTGGCACAGGCCGAAGCTACCGCGAAGACGTAGGCCGGTCGTTGGCGTAGGCGATCCTGCCGTCTTCGGTTAGCCAGATCCGGTATTCCCGCGCTCCATGCTCGAACGTCGCCGTATAGATGTCAGCTTCACCGGGTCCGACTCCCTTGAACGTGAGCGACTCCAGCGTACCGAGCGACGCGAGCAGCGCCTGGTCTTGCGGCAGTTCCTCACGGATGTCCCGCGCCAATTCGTAACTCATCAACGCGTAGTTCGGTTTGCCGAGCCGCAGTTCGCCGATCAATCGGCGTAACGCCAGGTCGCTTCCCACGTCCGGCGTTTGATCCTTGAATCGCTTGGCGAAGCGAGCCGCTGCCGCGGCGTTGCTGGCTGCGACCAACCGCGACAGGATGTCAGTGGCCAGGCGACCCGGGTTCTCCTTTCCTCCCACGACGTTCCGAAACAGCACGACGCCGATCTGTCTGGCCCGGTCAAAGTACATATAGGCGACGTAACCCGCGACCGAACCGTTGTGACCGACCCACGTCAACGTGTCGCGACGCATCGCCATGAAGCCCAAGCCGTACCCTCGATTGAGGTCGGCCGATGTTGCGACGAATCCATGGAATGCGGAGTCGAGACGCTCCGGCGGCAACACGCTGGCCGGCCCGTGACCGAGCTCGAACGCAAGGAAACGGGCCAGGTCATCGACGGTTGTGAAGATCGCACCGTTCGGCACCTTGAACCCCCGCCCGTCGCGCCCCTCGCGCGCTGCCGTCGAATCATCGAGTGAGCCATCGTCATTGACCGTGTAGCCAGTGGCGACATCGCTCGCGATGGTCGGATCAATCTCGAATCGCGTTCGCTGCATGCCGAGCGGCTCCAGGACGCGCGTGCGCTCCCATTCGGTGTACGGCACTCCGGCGGCGTGGGACAGGGCCGCACCGAGTATCGCGTAGCCGATGTTGGAGTAGGAATATTCGGTGCCGGGGAACGAGCGGTAGTTCGTATGCGGCAACGCGGAGATCAGCGTTGTTTCCCAGTGTGCCACCGACCCGGTCCAGAACGGACCTTCCGCACGAGGTTCGGCCGCGAGCCCGGCGGTCATCGTCGCCAACTGGAGAAACGTGAACGGCGGAGCACCTGGTGGTTTGGAGCCGATCTGCGTGATCTCTGGTACGTAGCGCTCCACCGGATCCGACAGTTGAATCTTCCCGGCATCGATCAGTTGCATCAACATGACCGCGGTAAAAGGCTTCGTGATCGAGCCAATTCGGTAGACCGTGCCGCGGTTGGCGAGCCGGTGCGTTTTCATGTCGGCGAAACCATAGCTGTGTGTCCACACCAGCTGTGATCCCGCGATCACGCCCACGGTGATGCTCCCAAGGCTGTCCTTCGCGAACTCGGCGTTGACCAGCGAGTCGAGACCCGAGAGTGCCGGCGCCGAGATGGACGGCCCACGTTGCGCACGAGCGATCGGTGCGCACAGCACGCATGCCAGCACTGCGATGGCAGCGCTCGATCTCATTGCGAGCGCATCGCGATGATGGGGTCTACGCGCGCCGCTCGACGCGCTGGGAGCCAGGAGGCGATTCCTCCGACCACGACGAACACGAGACACACGAGCGCGAGCGTTGGTGGATCCAGCGGCTCGATGCCGAACAGCAGACCGTTGATCGCTCGCGTGAAGAACAGCGCACCGAGAAGACCGACGCCCACGCCGGGCACAATCAGCAACGCGCCGCGTCTGAGCACGAGGGTCATCACATCGTACGGCCGCGCGCCGAGCGCGGCGCGAATCCCGAAGTCCCGCGTCTGCTGGCTCACCGCGTAGGAGACCACCCCGTACACGCCAAGCGTCGCCAGCAGCAGCGCGATGCCGGCAAAGGCGGCGAGCAGCAGCGTGTAGAAGCGTGACTGCGACACCGACTCCGCGACGGCCGCATTCATGGTTCCCAGTTCATACGTCGGCACGTACGGATCGACAGACGCGACCGCGCGCCGGATTTGCGGCTCCAGCGCCGACGGCGGGAGCGCGGTGCGAAGGAGGAACGTCGTTCCGAGCGGGAACCGACGGTATGGCAGATATGTCGCCGGGTCGGGTTTGCTCTTGGGCGATTCGTAATGGGCATTGCGCACCACACCGATGATCTCGCCGGAAGGATGCACCGCGCTGTCTCCTGGCGCGGTAGAGCCACCGTGCCAAAAGGCGTACGTCAGGTGCTTTCCGATCGGGTCCTGCCCCGGGAAGTAGCGGTCAGCCAGGGCCTGGTTGATGACGATCACCGGAGCCGCGTCCCACCGGTTCTCGTCCTCCGCGAAGAGCCGCCCGCGCAGCAGCGTCATTCCAATGGTGTTAAAAAATGCGGGCGAGACCGGATGGAGCCGAGACTGGGGCTCGGTGCCCGGAACGGGTGGCGGCGTGCCGTCGATGGTGAACCACGTGGAAGGGCTGAAATTTTCGTTGTCGAACGGGCGGTTGGCCGCCACCGCCACGCTCTGTACACCCGGTAGCGTCGCGAGCCCCGATTGCACACGATCGGCGAAGTCGATCACCGGCGCGTCGGATGCGTATTTCGGGGTCGTCAGGGCGACATCGAATACCACGAGGTGATCTGCCCTGAAGCCCGGATCCACGTCAACCAGCCGTTGGAAGCTGCGGATGAGGAGTCCGGCCGACACCAATAACACGGTGCCGAGCGCGAGCTCCGTCACAACGAGGATGGATCGAACGCGGCTGCTTCCGGAGGTTCCGCCAACCCTGCCCGAGCGGAGCAGGTGCGCCAGATCCCAGCCGGAGATGTGGAGCGCAGGTACGAGGCCGAAGATCAGGCCAGTGGCGACGGCAAGCGCTGCTGAAAACGCGAGCACGCGCATATCGACCCCGACATCCTGCATCCGCGGCAACGGAAGCGCGTGCCCTGCCGCGAGCGCATGCACGACGAGCACCGCGATCACCGCGCCCAGCACCGCCCCGCCCAGGGCGATGAGCATGCTCTCGGCGAGTGCTTCGCCGAGGATCTGTCGCCGCCCTGCCCCCAGGGCGGTGCGTACGGCCACTTCGGATGCGCGCGAGGCAGCGCGAACGAGCAACAGGTTCGCCACGTTCGCGCAGGCTATCAATAGCACGAACATGACGGCACCCAGCATTGCCCAGAGCGGGGCCTCGACTTCCCCGACGATCTGTTGCCGGAGCGGGACTGCTGCCACGCCGATGCCCGCATCGGCCTTGGGGAACGCCTGGGCGATGCCGCGTGCGACCGTGCTCAGATCGCGTTGTGCACCCGCGAGCGTGACGCCATCGCGGAGGCGAGCGATCGCCGCGGCATTGTGATCGCCGCGGCCGACATCGCCGATCTCCCAGTTTTCCCAGACCGCTGGATACCACAGCTCCGCGTCGTCGGGGAACGTGAACCGCGGCGGCGCGACACCCGCCACGACGTAGGGGTCGCCGTTGAGCGTGACCTGCGTTCCCACGATGCCGGGAGTCGCGCCGAAATAGCGCCGCCACGCGCCGTCGGAAAGGACGATGACCTTGGGCGCCGTTCTCGCATCTTCACCGGGCGCGAACGTTCGCCCGAGCTGCGCCTGCATGCCGAGCACGGAAAAGAACTCCGCGCCCACCCGTGCCGCGTTGACGCGCAGTGCGGGAGCCCCGGGGCGGAGCAGATTGAGGCTCTGCCGACTTTCGACTGGGACGACCGTCGTGAAGCTGTGCGTCTGGCTACGGAAGTCGATCAGATCCTGCGCCGAGATCATCATCGGCGTTCCCCGCGCATCCGTCCCGTGCAGGTACACGAGTCGGTCGGGTCGCTCGAAGCCCAGCGGCTTGAGCAGCACGCCGTTCACGAAGCTGAACGCCGCGGTGCTGGCGCCGATCGCGAGCGACAGGGTGGTCAGCGCGATCAGTGTGAACGCGGGCGTGCGCGCGAGTCGGCGCGCAGCGTAGCGCAGTTGCTGGATGGCTACGTCCATGTTCAGATACGACAACCTCTTGGCGGGATAGGTTTGAATCGTGACAGCGCGATCAGCGCCGTATCGCCTGCGGTTTTTTCTGTAACTGGTATACCTCATGCGTCGACTCGCGGCACCCCTCTCACCAGAGTACCCTCGTGCCGCGTCTATTCGTCAGTGTCTCGCTCGCAATCCTATTGGTCGCGTGCTCAGACGCAACCACCCCCACTGTTACGCGTCAACTCGAAGCGGCAGTCTCGTCGCCCAACTCGACGATTCCATTCCTTCCCGGCGCGCGCGTGTCGGTGCTCACCGTCCTTGACGGCACGATCTGGGATGCCGTGGCGCTCAACGACCTGGGCGAGGTCGTGGGCTGGGGCAATAATGGATCGGGCACCAGCGATCAGACCTTCCAATGGACGCCGCACTACGGCCTCAAGATCCGCGGGAGCGGGGTGTACGAGGACTCGAACGCCTCGGAAGCCGTCTCGGTGAACAACTCTGCTCAGGTGTTGTTCATTGGCGCATATGCGCGAATGGGGATCTGGGATTGGCAGGGCAACGTCCGGTTCCTGCGTCCTCTGTCGAGCTTCAACCCCGGCTGCACGCCGTGGCAGATAAACGACGCGGGCGTCTCGGTCGGCGGGTGCACGGCCGGCGGTCTCTCGTTGGCTACAGTATGGACGAAGAGCGGCACGCCCTCCGCGTTGTTCATCAATGGCGGCTCGACCCCAGTCCAGGTGGACATTCAGTATCCGCTGTTGATCTCCGACTCGAACTACATCGCGGGACCCCTGACTGACGGGACCGGCTTCGTATTCACGCCGTCGAAGCAGTACCGGGTGCTCTCAATTCCCACGGTCTCAGGCTCTAAACTCGGGAGTGCCAGACCGCTCGCCGTCAACAATCACGGACAGGCGGTCGGATTCTCTGGCGGGCGCGGCTGCACCCGGCGCGGCGCGGCGTGGCTTTCACCCGGCCAAGCGACCGATCTCGGCTTCTGCGGCTCGGCGACTGGAATCACGGACGACGCCACGATCTTCGCTACCTTCGTCGATTCGGCAACCGGCGCCCAGACCGCCGTCGTTCGGACGAATGCGGGAGTCCTCTACCGTTTGCCCGGGCTCGAAGGCGGCACCGCGCTCAACGAAGAGCAAAGCGCCGTCGTGGCCGTGAACCACGTGGGAAAGGCGCTTGGAAGCATCGTGACATCGACCGGCGCTACTCACACCGTGATCTGGACGCTGCCAGCGCTGTAGCGGATCGGGTCATCCCAGACTGCTTGCGGTGCTCATCTGGCGCGGCACCGCCGACCCAAACGCACCAGACGCGTGGAATGCGGCCGTGCTCCGATCAGGACTACCCACGCCGCCCGAGGATCCGCCAGGCGTGGACCGCGCCGCGGTCCTCCGGGAATTCGAGCCGAGTGTGGTCGCGTTCTTCGACGCGCATCTCACATCCCACTGAGCGCCGCGTCATAGAGTGCGTCGAGCCGTTCGCTCACGACGCGTGACTCGTGGAGCGCCTGAAATCGGGCCAGCGCTCCGACGCTCCAACGCTCGATGCGTTCGGGCTCCTCGATGATCGCGGTGAGCTGCGCGACGAGCTGGTTCGCTAGCGCATCGTAGGTCTCCGTCAGAAGATCCCAGTAGTCGCTGTCCGCGCGACGGGTGAGACCGGTCCATTGGTTCCATTCGTCCGATGGCAAGGCGAGTCGCGCGCCCGCGTCGGTGGGAACGAGCTCCGGCATCGCGCAGATGTCGGAGACGAGAGCCGGTAGTCCGGTGGAGAGCCCTTCGACGACGCTGTAGCCGAACGTATCGTCGAGCGTCGGCAGCAGTTGGACATGCGCGTTGGCCATGGCTGCCAGGACGTCCGCGTTGGGCTGGCGACCGTGGAACGTCACGGCCGGATCGGCGAGCGCGCGGAGATCCGCGGCATAGCGGCGCTCATCGCCGTGATCGGCATAGACGCCAGGTCCAATCTTCAGCGCAGAAAAGATGTCGAGGCGTACGGGCAGGCCGAGGGCGGTGGCGCGCGTTATCGCGCGGAGCGCGGCGATCCCGCCTTTTTGCGCGAAATGATTGCCGACGAAGATGACGCGAAGCGGCGCGGCGGCACTATACCGGCGCGTGGTGGCCGGTCGCGCCGGAAAGTGCGGGTAGACGACCGTCACCTTGCGCAGCGCCGCGTCCAGCGCGGGCCAGTCGCGATTGGCTTTCGCGAATCGCCGGGTCGCGTACTGCGACATCGCGATCAGCGTGCGACAGTTGGGCTGCGTCATCCGGTCACGCAGCATTCTCCCCAGCTGCGCGCCCCCGGGCCCAATGGTCCGCGGGAGCACCGACTCGAAGGTCGTGATCCACGGCTTGGCCGTGAGCGGGATGGCGTTGAAACTGTGAACGAGGTCGTATCGCGCCCGGCGGGGGTGCGGCCAGGAGAGCCCGGCAAGCGGGCGCCACAACTTCTCCAAACCGCGCCGCGTGACGAAGCGCAGCCGTTGATTCGGTTCAACGATGAGCGTGTGGCGGGATGGGCTGGGCGCGTTCGGGCGCACCATGGGGCGCGTGCCGGTCAGGAATACTGTAAGGCTCACTGCTGGGGCACTGTCGCAAGAAACGTGGTCATCTCGCGCACGACGTCCGCCTCATTGGAGCGAACGATCCAGTGCGCCGCGTTGGGGATGCGGACAACGTGCGCGGTGGGGACGCCCTTCTCGAATGCCGTCGCCTGCGCGGCTATGGCGGAGTCAATCCGTATCCGCATTGTCGCCTGTGCCGCCGAGTCCATGCCGCGCATGGCTTGCGGTTTCCGCGGGACGGCATAAATCGCCAAGATGGGCACCGGAATGCTCGTGTACTCCTCCTCGCCGTCCGTGATCGCGCGATCGGCGCTCGGTATGGTGTCCGGCGCCGTATTTGCCGGCAATCCGTCGATCGTTTTCGCCAGCTCGTCGAGGTCCTTCTCAAATCGCGGCAGCGTCGTGTCCCGCAGCGCGCGGACAAGCGATCGCGCATCGGCGACCGTCATTTTCGAGGGCTGGAGCCGCTGCAGTTGCTGGATGAGATCTCGGCGATCAAAGGGGAATACTCCGGTCGACCGATCGTAAAAGGCGTAGCTGTAGCCCGCGTCGAGGTAAATGAGTCCGGCGACCTTCTCGGGATGGCGCGATCCGATGGAGCTCAGCTCCTCGCCGGCGAATGAATGTCCCACGAGCACTGGGCGACGCAGGCCGAGTGAGTCGATCACGGCGAGGACGTCGTCGCCGAGCCGGTCGGCGAGGTAGTTCGCGCGAGTGAAAGGTGGCGAGCTGGATGCGCCGAATCCGCGACGGGTAATGCCGTAGACGTGGTACTTGGGCGTGAACTTCGGAGCGAAAAGGTCAAAACCGTGGGCGGTACCGGGAAGCCCGGCCAGGAAGACCATTGGCGGGCCAGAGCCGCCCCAGTCCAACACTTCGAGCTTGACGTTGGTGTCCACCTGGACAAACCGGATCGTGTGCGCAGGCGGCAACTTCCACGCCTCCTTTGCCGTGACTGGAAGCAGTGTCAACGGGTAGCGAACATCGGCGTCGATCCAAGTGCCCGTCAGCGAGCGACCGTCCGCGCCGAGCGTGCCCTCGTAGGACGCACCGGCGGGAGAACCGACGTGCGGAGGGAAGGCCACCTTCAGCGTTCGATCCGTGAGCACGGTGCTGGTTGCGATGACGGAGTCGCTCGCCTCGTCGATGCCGTAGTACACGGTCTTCCAACCGCCATCCACCTTGCTGAACTTCAGGACCTGCCGATACGAATTGCCGGCGGTCACAGTGCCCTGCCAAGTCCCGGCGATGCTCTGAGCGCGCAGCGCATTCGCCGTGAAGGCCGCGGCGGTGAGCATCCATATCGCTCTCGTTTTCATGCCAACCTCAGCCGTGCTGGTCCCGTTCGTCACGCCGCCGTCCCGCGCGTCCCTCAAAGTTGGCTCACCGAACGCGGCGGCGCCAACGTGAGCGCCCATGAATAGAAGAACGTTCCTGAAATACTCGGGCGGCGCATCGCTGGTCGGGCTGTGGCCGCGCAGCTTGGTGGTACCGTCGCGGATACGCCGCGTGCGTCCGTCTGATCCGGGCTGGCCATCTCCACAAGCGTGGAAGCGCCTCAACGACTCGGTTGATGGCAACCTGATTCGGGTCGAGTTCCCGATCAACACGGCGCTCCCCTCGAATATCAAGAACCCGTACTACATCGGCGACAGTCCTGGCCTGACGCAAACCTTGGGGTGGGTCGACGCCTGGACGACGAAACCCAGCGTGTACGCGGTGGCCGCGCGAAACGCCCAAGACATCGCGGCCGCGGTGAATTTTGCCCGCGAGAACAACTTGCGTGTGGTCGTCAAAGGTGGAGGTCATAGCTACCAAGGCACGTCGAATGCGCCCGACTCGCTGCTGATTTGGACACGCCACATGCGAGACGTCACCATGGAGCATGGGATGGTCACGGTCGGCTCGGGAGCGATCTGGGCTCAAGCTTACGATGCCGTCACGACCAAGGGTGGCGCGTACGTGCAGGGCGGCGGTTGCACGACGGTAGGCGTCGCCGGGCTGATTCAAGGCGGAGGGTTTGGCAGTTTCTCCAAGCACTTCGGGATGGCCGCGGCCAGTTTGCTCGAAGCCGAAGTCGTCACCGCCGATGGCCAAGTGCGGATCGCGAACGCCTCCACCAATCCCGACTTGTTCTGGGCTCTGAAAGGTGGTGGAGGCGGGACGTTCGGCGCGGTCAGCCGATTGACCCTGCGCGCGCATGATCTTCCCGAGTTCGCCGGCGGCGCCAACTTTACGGTGAAAGCGGCGTCCGACGACGCGTATCGCCGCCTGATCCGGCGTTTCGTTGCGTTCTACCGGGAATCCCTCTTCAACGACCATTGGGGCGAACAGGCGCACTGTGCTCCGGACAACACGCTCGAGATCAGCATGGTCCATATCGGATTGGACACGGAGCAATCGCGCGGCATCTGGCAGCCGTTCCTCGATTGGGTGCGATCGTCGGGCGCCTACACGATTCCCTCCGAGCCGGAGATCGGCAGCATGCCCTTGCGGCATTGGTGGGACGTCGATTGGCGCGCCGAACATCATCATGACGTGTTCAAGAGTGATGCGCGCTCCGGAGCGAGCCCGAACAACGTGTGGTGGAACGGAGACGCCGGGCAGGTCGGCTGGGTCGTATGGGGATACGAATCGCTCTGGCTACCGGCATCGTTGCTGGACGATGACTCGCAACAGAAATTGGCCGATGCGTTATTCGCCGCGTCCCGACATGATGAGGTCGAGCTGCACTTCAATAAAGGGTTGGCCGGCGCACCCGCGGACGTCATCGATGCCGCGAGAGACACGGCCATGAATCCCGCGGTGTGCAACGCATTTGCTCTCGCCATCATCGCCGACGGCCAAGGGCCCGCGTATCCCGGAGTCGTCGGCCACGAGCCCGACTTGGCGCGCGGGCGACAAGGCGCCAGCAACGTGCACCTGGCGATGAACGAGCTACGCGCCGTCGCGCCCAACGGCGGAGCCTACGTGTCCGAAAGCAACTTTTTTGAATCTGACTTCCAACATTCCTATTGGGGCACCAATCACGCGCGCCTCGCCAAGGTTAAACAGAGATACGATCCCGACGGGCTCTTTTTCGTCCACAACGGAGTGGGTTCCGAGCAGTGGAGCGCTGACGGCTTCACACAGCGCTAACCGGCGATTGAGCGGCAGCAACGCCGGCAGTCACCGCCGCGTAGGTCGCTTATGAAGACACTCACGGTGCTCACTCTCCTCCTCGCGCCAGTGTCGCTGGCCGCACAGCAGCCCGGCGACACGGTCACCATTCACGTCAGCGCGTCACACTGGGTGACGCTCCCCTTCGGGAACGGCGCCGGGCACGAGTCGACCGAGTTGCTCTCAGCCGTCATCAACGGCCGGAAGGTCGAACTGCAAGGAAGCCTCTCCGGACCGGACATGTTGCTCCCGGGCAACTATAGGGCGCGTCTGGTCAGCGAGACACATGAAAGCGCGTACGAGCTCAGACAGCAGTGGGAAATACTGCTGCCAGGCGATCGCACGAGGAAATTCGACCTCACCGGGATCAGAGAGTAATCACGGGTATTGCGCGCTACCGCTTCTTCTTGCTCGCGAGATTGAAGGCCACGGCCTCTTTGATCAGCTTCTTCAGGGCGGGCCCATTGATCTTGTCATCCTTGTGGATGTCGATGGCGCGCCTGACGTTCCCCTCGAGACTCGAGTTGAAGAGTTTCGAGGGGTCCTCGAGCGAAGCCCCTTTGGCAAACGTCAGCTTGACGGCGCTCTTGTAGGTCTCGCCCGTGCAGATGATCCCGCCATGGGACCAGGTGGGCGTTCCCCCCCACTTCTTCTCTTCGACGGCCTCGGGATCTGCCTCTTTGATGAGCTGACGCACTTTGGCCAGCGTCTGCTCACGCCAGTCTCCCGACTCTTCGATTCTCTTATCAACGCTCATCATTTCGTGCGGGTCGCCTCGAGCTTCCCCTTCACGACGTCACCCGACGAGTAGTGGGCCTCGAACCATCCGGTCCCTTTGTCGCCCTGGTAGTGCAGGACGTTACGGAGCTGCGTCACCGTCTGACCGGGGCGCAGCGCGCTGGGATACGGACCGGCTTCCGTGGCGATGCTGTCTCCGCCAACGGCGACGACCCGCAGGGCGACGGGGTTCGCCTGGCCGGGATTCTTCATCATCCATTTGTCCTTATCGGCCGACGCCACCACCACGTTCATCAGGACGATGCTGTCCTTTGGGCCGACCATCACCTTCGTGTTCCACTTCCCCGCGACCGAGGCAAGCGTGACGCTCTGAGCACGGGCGGGAACGGCGCAGACCGCGATCAGGCCGGCGGACAGCAAGACGACTCGGCGCATACGATGATCCTCGAGAGAGGGAGACCTGCCCGATGTGGCGCCAACGTATCCCTTCTTGCCCTCGCGGGCAAGCTCGCATACATGTCACGGCACGACCTGTACCTCGAGGTAACTCGGCTCGACGCCATCCACCCAGATGTGTTCCGTCGCCTTGATGAAATCCGACGAGTCGGCCTTATAGATATTCGGTACGTATCGCTGCGGATTCCGATCGAACGCCGGAAACCAGGAGCTCTGCACCTGGACCATGATGCGATGCCCCGGACGGAACGTGTGCAGCACGTCCTGGAGCCGGAACGCCACTGGCGTGATCGCGTCCGGCCGCATGGGCTGGGGCTCGGCGAACGACTGTCGAAATCGCGCCCGCATGATCTCACCGCGCACGAGTGGCGCGAAGCCGGCGTTGACCGAGTCCGTCTGTGGGTAGACGTCGATGAGCTTGACGACGTAGTCAGCGTCCGTGCCCGTCGTGCTGACGTTGAGCCGCGCCCAGATCTCGCCGCCGAGCGTGACGTCCGCGGTGAGCGGCGCAGTCTCGAACGTCACGACGTCAGGGCGTGACCGGTAGCAACGCTGGTCATCGCTCATGTAATGGTTGAGCGTCCCGTCCTCGATCGTCTGCCCCTTGCATCGGCTCGGCACCGGGTGCGCGGGATCGCTCACGTACGACAGTGACGCCCGTCGCTCCGCCGGCACCACCGGCGAGAGGGAGCTGTCGGCGTGAAAATAATAGCGACGCGTGGTCGCGTCGCTGGCGGGCCACGACGTGAAACGCCGCCACTGCTTGCGGCCCGTGTCGAACAGCAGCGCTGCCGGAAGATCGGTTGCGCCGTCGCCCTTGAGGTACGAGCGAAAATACGGCGCCTCGACATCGCGCTGAAATTCTTTCAGCGAGTCGACGTCAGGCACCTCCCAGCCGTTATGTCGCCACGGACCCATGACGAGCGTGACTTTCGCCGCCGTGTCTTGTCGCACCAGCGCCTTGTACGTGGCGAACGTCCCATACAAGTTCTCGGCGTCGAACCAGCCGCCAGCGATGAGCATCGCGCTGTGGATCCCGGTCAAGTCGGGAGGAACAGCGCGCGACTGCCAGTACGCGTCGTAGTTCGGGTGCGCGATGATGTCCTGCCAGAACGCATTGTCCTTGTAGTACTTCCCGGTCGTGTGCTGAAGCGGGCCGAGCGTGAGTTGGAAGGCGTAGTCGTTCTCTGTGCCGTCGGTCACGATCGGCCCTGGGCGCGCGCCGACGAAATAGGGATAGCCGTAGAAGTAGCCCTGGGTCAGTGCGCCGTTGTGATGAAAGTCCTCGAAGTACGAGTCGGTCGCCGGAGCTTGCGGCGAGGCTACGACCAGCGCGGGATGGTGCGACAGTGCGGCCATGCTCGCCAAGAATCCCGCGTAGCTCGTCCCCCACGCGCCGACACGGCCGGTGTTGTGCGGGACGTGCGCGACGAGCCACGCGATCGTGTCGTACGCATCCGACGCCTCGCTGATCGAGTCGGCGACGTACGGGCGCATGACCACGAACGTGCCCTCCGACATGTAGCGGCCGCGGATATCCTGGTAGGCGAAGATGTACTTGTCGCGCATCACGTACGCGTTGGGGCCGAGCACCTTCGGGTACGCGTCGCCGTACGGGGCGACCGAGAACATTGTCCGTTTGATTAGAATCGGATACCGGTTCGCGTCCGACGCATCTTTTGGGATATACACGAGCGTGTAGAGCTTGACCCCATCGCGCATGGGCACCCGGTACTCGACTTTCGTGTACTCTCCGCGGGCGCACGCGGTCGATACGAGCAAGATAGCGAGGCAGAAAAGTCGCATTGCTAGCGCGTGTTCCGTCCCCGGTTGGAAATGGATATCGAATTGCCAGCGGGGTCCCTGGCGTTGGCGAACTGAATGCCGCGTACGTCGTGAACGACGCCGAATTTTAGACCCTGTGCCGCCCGTTCGGCCTTGAAGGCGTGGACGTCGTCGACGCCGAAAACGAGTTTGATCTCCGAGCCGCGCTTTTGCCCCTTGCTCGCCTGGTGTAGAGCGAGCGTAGCACCGCCCGATGGCGATGCGAGCTCGAGCCAACCTGGCTCGTCACTCGTGAGCGGCACGAGGCCGAAGTGCTTTTGATAGAATGCCGCGACCTTCGGAATGTCGCGCACGTACAGGATAACACGTGACAGCGGCGGAGGCGTCATGCCGGAATGTACAACGCCAGCCTACTGGAGGGTCGCGCCGTTCTCGACTGCGAATGCGATCGATGACGACGCCATCGATGGTTCCGTCAGCGAACGGCACGATGTCGACCTGGTGCCCGGAGCCGACGACGACCGCGGTATCCAACACTCCGGGCGGCACACCGCCGATGCGGCGCGGCGGAAGGTTGGTCCATGGGCCGTCAATGACTTTTCTGGTCTCGAACATAGCGGTTCAGCGCAACGAGTGGTGGGTGCGTATCCTGAAAGATGATCCGACGCTGCGCAGAGAGCGAGCTCGCCACGATCGAGGCGATTATCAACGAAGCCGCGGACGTGTACCGCGGCGTGATTCCGTCCGACTGCTGGCACGAGCCATACATGCCGCGCGACGAGCTCGTGGCCGAGGTCGCGGCGGGCGTTGATTTCTGGGGGTGGGACGAGGCGGGTGCGCTCGTCGGCGTCATGGGACTTCAGCCCGTGCGGGACGTCACACTCATTCGGCACGCCTATGTGCGGCGGTCGCACCAAAGTCGCGGGATCGGTCGCGAGTTACTGACCGCGCTGAGCGAACTGGCCACGGGGCGCGTTCTGGTGGGGACATGGGCGGCCGCCACCTGGGCAATTCGATTTTACGAGCGCCACGGATTTCGGCTCGTCTCAGCCGTGGAGAAGGATCGGCTGCTCGATACCTACTGGACTATCTCGGCGCGGCAGCGGGATACCTCAGTTGTGCTCGAGCGGCGAGTACGCGATCCCGTCCGGCCAGGTGCCGACGGGGAGAGTCAGGAGTAACGTCCGGGTCGCGACGTCGACCGCCGCCACGGCATTGCGGCCCTGCAGCGTGACGAACACGGTCCGACCGTCAGGCGCCATACTCAACCCTTCGGGACATGGCGACTTCGGAAACTCGGCCGTCGCAACGACGTCGGTCGCCGGAATCGCCACGCGCCCGATCTCGGTATGCGTGCCGACGTCCATGAAGCGCAGCTCACCGCGACCCGGATCGCTCACGACCGCCGTGCGGCCATCCGGCGTGATGGCGATCCGATAGGGGAACCCGAAGTCCGCCACCGTCGTCGTGACCGTCCCCGATGACGTCGGAACCACGCTCACGGTCTTCACGCTATCGCTCCCGACCCAGACCTCGGCGCCGTTCGGCGTGACGCCGATGCCCTCGACGAGCGGGGCGACGTTGAATGAGCGCACGAACGCCCGCCCAGGGATGTCGAGCTCGGACACGGTCCCGTCGGCGACGTTGCTCGTGTACGCGTGCCGGCCGTCGGCCGTGAGCGCGACCATGTGCGTCGCGCGACCGTGCGTCGGGATCGACGCGTCGACCGTGCCCCGCGGCACGTTGACGACCATCACAGCCTGCGCCGTCTGCACCGTCACCAGCAGCGTCGTGTCGCCCGGCAGAAACGCCGAGCCGTGCGGCCGCTTGTTGTCGGCGCCGAGGTCGATCGTGCGGACGACTACCGGGACACGCGGCGCCAGGTCGATCACCGTCAGCGTGTGACCCGGCTCCTTCTGTGGACCATAGTTCGAGACGACCGCCCAACGTCCATTGTGCGAGATCGCCACTTCGTGCGGCCCCGCGCCCGTCGGCAACGTGGCGATCGTGCGATGCGTCGCGAGATCAATGATCGTCGCCGTGTTGTCGTTCATATTGGCGACCACGACCATCCCATGGAGCGTCGCCGCGAGCAGCCCAATCATCATGGGAGCACCACCGGTTTGCCGTGCGGGGTATGCCGATACGCATCAGCCCAGGCCTCTTTGCGATCGAGCAACGCCGCGACATCCGTCAGGCCTTTGCCGGTCACCAAGCGCTCGAGCGTGGCGAGCCAGTGCTCGTAGTAGTGCGTGCCATCATCGGTCTTCCCTCTCAATTCCTCGGCGAGCGCCGCCGACCACTCGGGCCACGTGAAATACCCTCGCTCGGAGAGCGCGAGCGCCAACGCGAACGCCTGAGCGTGCCACGGCTCGGCGAACACGGCTTCGGCGTCAAGTTGATTCGAGATAGTCATCCCAGAGATCGATGTAGAGGGAATCGTTCGGTGAGGCCTGGTCGCCCCATACGTCTCGCGCGGCGAAGCGCACGGAGTAGACGTGCTGCGGCTTCTCGCCGAGAAAATGCGCGTTCGTGTCCGGAAAAACGAAGACGCCATGGTCGCGGTCGATCACACCGGTCCGACCACGCACATACCGTGGCAATCGGGTATGGCCAATCGGGTTGATAGTGCGGGCACGCACGCGCTGCCCCACTCGGAACCGCGGCGACACCGGTACGTCGCGACTCGTCGGAACACCCTTCGCGATGAGTGATGCCGCCTTGGCGGGAGTGAGCGCCGGCGTTGCCTTCGCCGCACCGGACGCGGGCAACCCGCGCTCGATCTCGGCGCGGGTCACAAGCCCGACTTGTACCATGAGCTCGAGGAACGCGACGAATTGGCGCGCGTAGTAGCTCAGCTCGAGATACTCGGCCGGCGGAACCAGCTCGACCGAATGGCGCGTCGCATCGATGTTCCACTTGCCCCACGCACCCATCGCCCGCCGCAGCGCGAACACGCGCGCCTCCCACGCCTCGTGGAATACGGGTTCGTTCGGCTCAATAACCACGGGCCCCATGCCATGCATGCCGCCCATGTCATGCACACCATTCATGCGACGACTCTGGCCACGCCCACCATGGCGTCTCGCGTCACGAGCTCGGCCAATGCTTCTTCACTCATCCCGTCCGTGCCAGCCGGCCGCTCGGGCAGCACGAGATACCGGATCTCGGCCGTGCTATCCCACACACGCACCTCGACGTCCGGACTGACCTCGAAGCCCAGGTCCGCGAGCAGCCCACGCGGATCGATCACCGCGCGCGCGCGATACGGCGCCGACTTGTACCAGACCGGAGGCAATCCCAAGACCGGCCACGGATAACACGAGCACAACGTACAGACAACGAGGTTGTGCACGCGCGGCGTGTTCTCCACGACGACCATGTGCTCACCCTGCATCCCGCCATAGCCGAGCTCACCAATCGCTGAATCCGCATCGGCGAGCAGTCGCTGCTTGTAGGCCGAATCCGACCAGGCACGGGCAACCACGCGCGCGCCGTTGCGCGGGCCGATTTTGTGCTCATAACTATCGACGAGCACGTCGAGCGCGCGCTGGTCCACCAATCCCTTCTCGACCAGCAGCGACTCGAGTGATTTGACGCGCAGAGCGAAGTCGGACGGGACTGCCTGATGATCGTGGTCGTGATCGTGGTGCAACGTGTTGGGCCCCATGCTGCAAGATACCAATTCGAGAGGCTATGACAATCGACACGGATGTTCTGATCGTCGGCGCCGGACCCGTCGGGCTGTTCCTGGCGAACGAGTGCGCCCGCCGCGGCCTCCGGTGGCGGATCGTCGAAACGCGCCCCGCCCAGTCTGACCACTCGAAGGCGCTGGCGATCTTTCCGCGCACGCTCGAGATCTTCGACATGGCGGGCCTCGTGCAACCGTTTCTCGACGCGGCAAACCGGGTGACCTGGGTCGCCGTGGCCAATCACGAACGACAGTTGGCGCGATTGCGCTTCACTCCCCCGGACACACCCTACTCCTTCGTCGCCATGGTCCCGCAAGACGTCACGGAGCGACTGCTGGCGGAGGCGCTCAACCGGCGAGGCGGAGTCGTCGAGTACAACACCACGTGTACCGGCGCGGAGCCACACGACGACCACGTCAGCGTCACCGTCGAGCGGAACGGCCAACCCATCACCATCACGGCGACATTCGTCGTCGGCTGCGACGGTGCGCACAGCACGATTCGCCACGTGCTCAATTTGCCGTTCGAGGGCGGCGCCTACGATGCGGAGTACATGCTGGCCGACATCGAATCGAATGACACGCTGCCCGCGGACGAGATGCAGCTCTGCCCGAGCGCGCTCGGCCCGGTGGCCATATTCCCGATGAGCGCGACGCGCCGGCGGGTCGTGGCGATGATGCACACCACGCCCAAGGAAGACGCGCCGAGCGTCGAGACCGTGCGCGAGGTCCTCCAGCGCGCGCCGGCCGGCTTGGAAGCACGCGCGGTCAACTGGAGCACATACTTTCGCATCCATCACCGTCAGGTGGAGCAGATGCGCGTCGGGCGCATCTTCGTCGCCGGCGACGCCGCGCACATTCATAGCCCGTTCGGCGGCCAGGGCATGAATACCGGACTGCAGGACGCGTGGAATCTCGTCTGGAAACTCGATCTCGCTGTCCGTGGGCATGGGAATGACCAACTGCTGGAGAGTTATACCGCCGAGCGGCGACCCGTGATCAAGCAGGTGATCGACCTGACGCACTTCATGACGACCGCGATGGGCGCGCCGAACAAGCTCGCGCAAGCCATCCGCGACATGGCCATCCCCGTCGTCTGGCACTTGCCACCATTTCAACGCTTCTTCGTGCAACGGCTGTCCGAGCTTGGCGTCGCGTACGGCGGAAGCCCCATCATCGATGGCAGCGGCAAGCGATACTTCGACGACTCGCTCCGCGGTGGGACCGGCATCCGGAGCCGTTTTCTACTCATGGTTTTCGATCAGGCGGACGGATCGACGATCGCCCTGGCGTTTCCGGACATCGTCGAGGTGCGACCGACGCGGCAGCAGGGCCTCACGCTCGTCCGGCCAGACGGATACATCGCGGCCACCGCCATCGACTCCATACGCGACGTCCTGGCGCGACAGACGTCCTAGGCCCAAGTTAGCGAGTGTCCGACGACGGGCTCGTTCGCTCGTTAGGCCTGACGGCAATGACGGCGAACGTCGTCAACTGCATCGTCGCATCCGGTATTTTCGTGCTGCCGGCCGCCGTCGCGGCGATCCTCGGACCCGGTTGGCTCGTCGCCTACGTGATCTGCGCGGTCGCGATCACACTCGTCTTCCTCTCGCTGGCGGAAGCCGCCAGCCGTGTGTCCGAGACCGGCGGGCCGTATCGGTACGTCGATGTCGCCTTTGGCCCGTACGCGGGCGTGCTGCTCGGCGCCGTCATTTGGTTCAGTGCCGTCGCATCGAGCGCCGCGGTCGTGAACATCTTCGCCGGGACGCTCGCCGCCGTCGTCCCCGTGCTCGGCACGACGGTGGGGCGCGTCGCACTGCTCATCGCGACGTACGCCGTCTTGACCGCGATCAACATTCGTGGCGTGCGCGCCGGCGCACTGGTCGTCGAGGTCGTGACGATCGCGAAAGTCGCACCACTCGTCCTGCTCGTCGCCGTCGGCCTGTTCGTGCTGCGCGGCCAACATGTGGCGGTGTCGGGTCACGCTCCCATCGGCACCATCGGACGCGCCACGCTCGAGCTCTTCTTCGCGTTCACTGGCATCGAGGTCGCGCTGACGCCGGCAGGCGAGGTGGCGAACCCCTCTCGCACCATGCCGCGCGCGGTGCTCCTGGCCCTGGGGATCGTGACGGCGCTCTACATCGGAGTCCACTACGTGGCCCAGGGTGTGCTCGGCCCGGGCCTCGCCCTCGATCAAGTCGCGCCGCTCGCCGCGACCGCGGACCACCTCTTCGGCCCACGCGGCAAGGCGCTGATGCTCGGCGCGGCAGCCCTCTCGACGTTCGCCTATGTCAGTGGCGACATTCTCGCGTCTCCACGCATCATGTTTGCGTTTGGCCAGGACGGATACCTGCCGGCGATGATGGGCACGGTGCACGCGCGCCATCGCACCCCCCACATCGCGATCATCGCGTATGCCGTCGTCGCCTGCGCACTCGCCATCTATGGGACGTTTCCCGTCATGGCGGCGCTCGGTGCGATTTCCGCGGTGATCATCTATCTCGGCAGCTGCCTGGCCCTGCTGGTGCTCCGGCGGCGCGATGTGCGCACTCACGGGCAGCCCTTTCTCGTGCCGGGGGGACCCATTGTCCCCCTGCTCGCCTGCGCCGTGCTGCTCTGGCTCCTCGTCCAAGCGACTCGCGATGAGCTCCTCGCGATGGGCCTCGTGATCCTGACCGCGTCGGTGCTCTATCTAGCTCGCTCGAAACGCAACGTTGCGCGCGGGGGCCAGGCGCTTGAGTAACCCCTCGACCGTGGCGCGGCGCACCGTGCCACGCGGCGGCATGCGCGTCCACGGCTGCTGCGCGCGGGGCTGCTCGGCGAACAACAAGTCACCGGTCTTCGAGACGACCAGGATCTCTTCGGGGTCCTGCGGGCTCATCATCATCCGGACCACGTAGACGCCGTCCGCCTCGCGGACCTGCGTCTGCCAGATGGTCCACTTGCCATCGTACGGGCGATACACGGCGACCGGATGGGTCAGGTTGTCGTGCGGAATGGTCATCAGCACCGGCACCAACATCTCTTGGTTCATGGCATCGCTGATCGCCCAGGTCACCGCGGGCACCGCGATCGTGGTGTCGCGCCCGTCGCGGCGCACGAACAAGGAGTCGCCATGGCGCTCGACGTGGCGCACGGTGCAGCAACGGGACGCGGTATCGGACCACACGGCATCGTAGCTCACGGGCCGTCCGCCGGCAAACCGCTCGCTCGCCGTGCGCACCCACCCATCGGGCCGCGCGAGACCCGCATCGATCTCATCGCCGACGCGCTGCACGGTGTGCAGGAACAACACGCCCCGCGCATTGGTCGTGACGCTCGTGTCGCGGCCCGGCATGGCGCGGGCGAGCACGTGGGCGCGCTCGCTCGTGATCGTTCGATCTTTGAGGTCTAACGTGAGGCCCGCCGGGAGCGTGTCGAGTCCGCCGTTCCCGTTCGGGATCGTTCCCCAGCCGGAGAGCCGCGCGGTCGCAAAGTTGCTCACGATGCGGCCGGCTCCCATATCGAACCAGTGCGTCTCGTGCACGGTGCCGGAGACCTCGAGCCAGAACACGCGCTGCGCGATCGTCGACGTCGAATCGGCGTGAAACGAGCCGTGCAACTTCATGGTCCCATCGCCGACGATCTCCGCCAGATGTCGACCCTGATTGTCCCAGAAGCGCTCGACGTGGTACGTCTGGTGTGCCTCGACGACGACGCCACCCGAGTCGAGTGCGCTGGAGTCGGCCCACTGCATGCCAACAGCGAGCGAACGGTTCGGCAGGGCGACGACATTGTGTTGGAACCGGTGCGCGCCGGCGACCAGCTCGCCACGGGGCGAGACCGTGAACGTGTCGACCGTATGGCAGCTCGCCGCGCCGACGCACAGCTGCTGCTGCGCCACGCGCAGGCCTTCGGCCGCGTCGGTCCACTCTTGCGCGCGCACGAGAAAGGTCTGGCCCGGGATGCGCAGCGTGTCGCGGCCGCGCACGTAGTAGAGCGAGTGCTCTTGCCAGAATCCGTAGTACAGCGTGTCGGCCGACGACAGATACCGCGTGCCGTTCGGGGCCGGTGCCGTGCCGGGATGTTGAGGCGCGGATGCGCAACCACAGAGCACGAGAGTAACCGTGATGGCTCGCCGCATACAGTACAGACGCCCGCGCGCCGCGGGCGGTCACTCAGATCGCGTACTCTGTTTGGACCATGCCACTCGCATATGAGCGCGTGGCAACGTGTTGCAAGCGAATGTCACGAGAGAGCGTGCCAAACAACGGAATGCCGCTCCCGAGTAAGACGGGAATGCGCGTCACGACGATGCGCTGGATCAGTCCCGCTTCCAGGAAGCCCTGGATCGTCTCGCCGCCGTCGATATACACGTGCTGGTGTCCGCGTTGCATGAGGCGCCGCGCGATCTCGTTGGGCGTACCGGACATCACTTCGCACACGGCGCCGTCCGGGGCGTTCACCCTCGAGAGCGTCGTGCTGAGCACGAAGACCGGCTTGGCACCGTAGGGCCACGCAGGGAACGCGGCGACGACTTCGAACGTCTTGCGCCCGATGACGAGGGCGTCGACCGATGCGAAGAACGCGTTGTAGCCGTGCTCTTCGACGACGTCATCGGGGGGCAGCCAGTCCAGCGCGCCGTCTGGCCGCGCGATGTACCCATCGACGCTGGTCGCGATGAACACGGATGCTTTCATGCCGGAATATAGTCCCTCGGAATAAAGGCCTCATGGAGGACATCTGGCCTCATGTGATGACGAGACAACGTGTAATCTCCATTGTCGTGCGCGTGACGGAGTATGCCCTCAGCGCGCTCTTTCTGTACCTGGGAGTGACCAGATACCTGACTGGCGCTCACACACTCGGACGCGTCCTCATGGCGTCTGCCGAATTGACCGTTGGTGTGCTGATATTCGTACGGGTATCGGAGTTGGTGTCAATGCCGGCCGTGATCGTGGTCGCCGCGACCGAAGTCGCGCTCTTCAGCCGGCCGCCGCTCGTGGCGATGGCGTGTGTGAGCGCGCATGTGCTGACCGTTAGATTTCACCGCCGCGTATGAAACGTCTCTATATGATCGTCGAGCATTTCCGGAAGGGAGATGCCGTCCCTGTGTATCGTCGGTTTCGCGCCCAGGGACGATTGGCCCCCGAGGGGCTCACGTATGTCTCCAGTTGGGTCGACGAGCGGCTCGAGCGCTGCTACCAAGTCATGGAGACACACGACCGTGCACTGCTGGACCAGTGGATCGCCAACTGGAGCGACCTCGTGGAGTTCGAGGTGCACCCCGTGATCACGTCGGCCGAGGCGGCCGAACGAGTCTCGCCACGGCTATGACGGTCGTGATTCGGCCGTACGCGCCTGGGGACTTCGCCGAGTGGCGGCGGATGCGGACGGCGTTGTGGCCAGGTCAGACTGAGGACGACATGGCCGCCTGGCTCGCGCGGAGCGACACCGCCGTCATCGTCGCGGTACGGGCGACAGGGTCGCTCTGCGGGTTCGTCGAAGTGGGCGAGCGAACCAACGCTGATGGGTGCGAGTCGGGTCCGGTCTCCTACGTCGAGGGATGGTGGGTCGACGCCGACGTCCGCCGCCAACGGATCGGCGCGCGCTTGATCGAGGCCGTCGAGTCATTCGCCCGGTCGCGTGGATATCGTGAGCTCGCGTCGGATACCGAGACGCACAACGTGATCTCGCAACGCGCCCACGAACGCCTCGGGTTCAAAGAGCTGGATCGACTCGTGCTTTATCGCAAGGATCTTTCGACGTAGCGTTCGAACAGCTCGCTGAGCGCTAGCTCGGGCGAGTGCGTGATGCCCTCGTGCACGGCCGAGCATTGGACGACGTCGGAGCGAGGCGCGGTGATCCAATGGAATCGCTCTGACGGCGGCGTGAGCGCGACCGGCCCGCTCGCCGGATCACCTGCGCAAATCGCCCGAGCGGAGCCCAGGTACCGCGCAAGCAGCTCGACGTCGACATCCCCCACACGCTCGCGCAACGAGTCGAGATCCGTCAGGGTGCGAAGTTCCAGAAATTCTTCCGTTCTGGCGTGCAGCACTATCCCAACGGGAACGAACTCGCCGTTGTACGGATGCGGCACGACCCGCAACACGGCGAAATTGTACGCGACCCAACTCATCGGCGCGCCTTCAAGGGCTTGGGTGGCATACCAGCGGCAGCCTCGCGCGCGCGATTGATCTCGGCCACGAACTCGCGCGGCGCTTCGAGCCGTCGCAACAGGTAGTCGCGATAGCGCGAGCGCGGATCCCCGAGCAGATCGTCGGGAATCTGCGACAAGACACCGTCGATTGTCGCCGGCGTGAGTCGAGTCATCGCGTCTCGGTCGGCGTCCGCGATCGTGCTTGGGGAGGTACGGCCGAGCAGCACGTGGTGCTGAATCAAGGGGAACGGCGTGCGCGTGCGCGCGTCGTCGACAGACTCCCAGTCGTGGTGTGCGTACAGCGCCGAGCCGTGGTCGATGAGATATGGGCTGCGCCGCCAGATGAGCAGATTCGGATTGCGATGCGTGCGATCGGGGTTCGTGAGATATGCGTCGAGCCACACGATCCGAGCCGCGAGCGCCGGGCTGATCAGGTCGCCGGCCGCGGTCGCGTCGAAGTTGAACGCGCCGTCCAAATACACGGCCCCGACATTGAGCCCGTGGCTCTTCTGCAGGATGTCCTGAATCTCGGGATCAGGCTCGCTCCGCCCGAACGGCGGCGGGACGTCGATCAACGCCAACTCCGGCGTCGGGAGCCCGAGCGCGACCGCCACGAGGCCGGTGATCAGCTCGGCCACGAGCGCGCGCGCTCCATGTCCCGCGCCGCGAAATTTCACGACGTAGAGCGCGCCGTCCTCGGTCTCGACGACGGCGGGAAGCGATCCGCCCTCGCGCAGCGGCTGGACGTAACGGGTGGCGGTCAGGATGCGCACGGCGAATAGATTATAGCATGGCCCGAACAGCATCGACCATGGTCGCCCTCGGCACGGCGACCCC
>DATMLM010000075.1:0-2296 GCA_035570055.1 Gemmatimonadaceae bacterium | reverse complement strand
GCCCGAGAAATTTGACAGGGAGGTTGGGAGGAAAGCGTCCTATTCGGACCAGTAGGCGCGCATCCGCTCGACCATCCATTCGGGCCGTCGAACTTCGCCACGCGGGCCGAACTCGTGGACCCACGTGTCGTGGCGAAATAGTCGCTTCGCGCGAAGTTACGGCCCAGAGAAGGCGAGAGGGGTCGAGGACCCTGGGGGACGTTGCCATGGTGGAGCCCGGCGGCGGGGGAGGTGACGACGGGCTCATCGGCGGTCCGCTACGGGCGGAGCAGACAAGTGCACCCCAACCTTCGCCAAGGGCCAGATTACGGCGTAGGGGGGTGCGCCGCCGAGTCCTCGCTACTCGCTTTCTTCGAATGGAACCGGGGTGCCTCTCGAACGGCGAGCACATCGACGTGCGTGGCGTCGAACGTAAGCGTCCGGCTAGCACTACTGCCGGAGAGTGAGCTTCCGACGTGATGCGGCGTGGGCGTGATGGCATCGCGGGCACCGAGGCAGCCATCGAACGAGGACGCGGGCGATGGCGAGCCGAGCGGTGATGAAGGAGTCCTCGAAGTGGCGCGCATGCCGCGCACTCGAGCGAGTAACGAGGACGGGCCCTTCCTCGCGAGGGGGGGAAATGCCGCAAGCGTTCGCTGAGGACGAAGGCATAGCAGCAGAGGACGACGGTGACGTGGTGATGCCAGCCGCGGAAGGAACGGCCTTCGTAGTGATCCAGTCCAAGCTCGCCCTTGAGATCTTGATACACGCGCTCGGTGCGCCAGCGTTCCTTGGTGATCCGGACGAGCTGCTTGCGGCTCGGCGTTTTGCGCATCCGCGCGAGCGTGTAGTGCGTCGGGGCCTTCTCG
Organism: Gemmatimonadaceae bacterium; assembly: GCA_035570055.1. Classification (GTDB taxonomy): domain Bacteria; phylum Gemmatimonadota; class Gemmatimonadetes; order Gemmatimonadales; family Gemmatimonadaceae; genus DASRDS01. The sequence goes on along the minus strand of DATMLM010000075.1, from coordinate 1,448 downwards.
CCCTCGGGCCACTCGATCAAGAGCCAGTGCTCACCGCCGTCGACGTTGCCAGCGTCCACCTTGACCATGGCGAATCGCGACAGCAGAGCGCGGCGGCTTCCTTGCCGCCACGTGGTTGGACGGAACGCACTGCGTGGGAGCCGGCGAGCGAGCGCTTCGACGGACATCGGCGAGGGCGGGGCGCCCGCGGCTTTGGACACGCGCGTGACGACCGTCGTGGCATTCACGCCCACGGCGTAGTCGAGGTCGAGCCATCGAAGTCCGGCGCGAAACTCACCGACGTTGCCGTAGGCCGCGTCGGCGAGCGCCACGCCCTTGGGCAACGCCTTGTCGACGGCGGCAGACATCATCTCCAGGGCGATTTGCCACTTCGGGCGAAACGTCATCTCGGGCGGGATCTTCGCCTTGGCGCAGCGAGCGCGGTCGCTCGTCCACGACTCGGGCAGATACAACTGCATGTCGATCGGCACGTGCTCGGTCGGCGTGCACAGCGTCAGGCTCACACCGACCTGACAGTTGGCGACCTTCCCGATCGACCCGGTGTATTGCCGCTGAACTCCCGGCGACTCCCGGCCCTGCTTGAGAAACCCCGTGTCGTCGATGACCCAGGCGCTGATCCGCTCGCGGGATTCCATCGCGTGCACGGCGTGACGCGCCACGTACTCCCGAACGGGACCGTCTTCCCATTCTGACTGGCCGATGAAATGCAGCAGGTGATCATGCGCCCGCTGCGCCTCACCCGGCTCCCCGACGGCCGCCGCGGCCAGCGGCTCCGCACTCTTGCGCTCGTGCTCGCCCAGGATCCCCATCGCGTACATCGCAAACGACGCACGACGGCGTTTCTCCCCGACAAGCTCACCGATTTCTTCGAAGTACTTCTCCAGCCTTCTCACGCCGATCCCGTCCAGCTCGTACCTCATCCATGCCGTGTCTCACGAAGCGCCCTGCATGGAAAAGTTTCCTGCAGTAGTGCTAGCACCGCGCGGTCACCCGCGCCGATGAGTTGGAGATCATGGAGCCCAAGCAGTTGCGGTGACGCGTGCGCTCGGCCTTGTTCGCCGGAGAGAACATCCGGTCGAGGGGGCCCGAGCTCGCTCTTCTCAGGTCAAGCCGCCTTCTTCGTGCGCGTCCCTCGCTCGCCGTCGTCGAGCCACTTCCGAATTTCCCGACGCACGTGCCGCCGCGCGAAGTTCCAAAAGCCGCCGACACGATCGCTGCCCGTCTTCGGGTCGTACTTCTCCAGCGCCACGAGCACGCCGAGGGCGCCGAGCTGTTCAGCCTCTTCCCAGTGCTTCGACGGCACGATCTTGCGCACGACGGCGGCGACTTCGGCGCGATGCGCGGCCACGACCAGCGCTTGCAATTGACGCTGACCCGACCGGCCGCCGATCAGGCTCGTGATCGCGGGGTTCATTCTGCACCTGTGCGCCGCAGAAACTCGATGCGTG
>DATMLM010000074.1:0-9127 GCA_035570055.1 Gemmatimonadaceae bacterium | reverse complement strand
GTCCAGGTCGTTCGAGTCGGCGGCGAACATCTCGCGCTTGACCCAGGGGACATCTTTCGTCGCCCAGAGGTACTGCGTGCGGTTGTCCGACGTCTTCTGCGTGCGCGCGAACGGGAGGTTGCGCTCCTCGATCCGGAGCTTCATGTCCTTCGGCGCGTCGACGAGAAACCGCGACCGTCGGACGGTCGTCCCCGCCGTCACGCTCCATGACGTGAAGAAGTCACCAGCGCGGAACGGCTTGAGCTCCTCTCGGGTGTACGAGTAGTCGACGAGCGTTCCCACGGCGACGCCGCGCAGCGACAGGCGTAGCACCTTGCGGTTCACGTATACCGGCGACGACATCTCGGCCGGGATGTCGGACTCCTGCGTCTGCGCCGGTTGGTCGCTCACGACTTCGCCGCCGGGCTTGACGACGCGGATCCAGTTGAGCGTCAGCTTTTCGTGGGTCGGATCGTAGACGAACCGCTGTTCTTGATGCGCCGAGACCGACCGCTCGCGCAGGATCTGGACGACCTGTCGGTACGTAGCGCTGTGGCGGCCGTCCGCCTCGACTTTGATGACCCCGTCGTCGAGCAACAGCACGGTCCCCTGCTCGGGGTACTTCGTGCTGTCGACCGACATCGTGTAGATGGAGTCCCGGATCACCGAGTCCCGGGGCGCAGTCGGCTGGACGGCCGCGAGACCTACCGCGACCAGTAGATGGAGCATGCCTCTAAATTGCGCCCCGGGAGAGCGACCTGGCTACCCCACCGCGAGCAACGGCATCTCGTTTCCGCGCGGTGTCTCACGCGTTGGACGAAGGGTGGCCCTCGCGGCCTCGATTTGGTCGCGAACCGCGTTCGGGCCGGTGCCGCCAGGGATCTCCCGCTGCTCGGTCGACGCTCTGGGCGAGAGCGCCTCGAAGACGTCCGCGTCAAATAGGGGGTGAGCCGCGACGTACGTGTCGAGCGGCAACTGGCCGAGGTCGACCCGTTTCGCTTCAGCCGTCCGGATGATCTCTCCGACCGCCCGGTGGGCGTCGCGGAACGTTGCGCCCTTTCGGACCAGATAGTCGGCGAGGTCGGTGGCCATCATGGTACTCGATAGCGCTGCCGCCATTCTGTCGGCCGAGAATTTGAGCTCACCTACCGCTCCGGCGAGCGCCGGCAGAACGAGGCGCATCGTGTCTACGGCGTCGAACAACGCCCGCTTGTCATCCTGCATGTCCTTGTTGTAACCACTCGGCAGACCCTTGAGTGTCGTCACCAGGGCCACCAGATCGCCGAGCATGCGGGCACTGGATGCACGTGATAATTCGAGCGCGTCAGGGTTCCGTTTCTGCGGCATCATGCTCGAGCCGGTCGTGAACGCCTCGCCGAACTGCACGAACGAGAACTCGGCCGAGCCGAACAGAATGAGATCCTCGGCCAGCCGCGAGACGTGGACGCCGAGCATCGTCAGGGCGAACAGCAACTCGGCCACGAAGTCCCGATCGCCGACCGCGTCGATGCTGTTCGGCGTGATCCCGCTGAACCCAAGGCTCTCCTTGAGGAGCACGCGGGAGACCGGATAGGCCGAGCCAGCGATGGCGCCGGCGCCCAATGGGAGCGCCGCGACCGCGGAACGGCCGGCTTGCATGATCCGGTCGTGATCGCGGTCGAGGGGCCAGAAGTGGCCGAGGAGCCAGTGCGCGGCCGAGACGGGTTGGGCGCGCTGGAGGTGGGTATACGCGGGCATCAGCGTGTCGCCCAGGCCCTCGGCGTGGGCGAGCAGTACGCCCTGGAGCGCCCGGACGGCCTCGGCGACCTGCGCGGCCGCGTCGGCGCACCACAGGCGGGTAGCGGTCGCGACCTGGTCGTTCCGGCTGCGGCCCGTATGCAGCTTCGCGGCCAGCGAGCCGATCTCGTCGGACAGCATCCGGTCGATCATCGTGTGCACATCTTCGTCCGAGGCGAGCGGGCTCGCGCCGGCGGCGAGATCGATCCCGACGGCATCGAGTCCCGCCTCCATACGCTTGCTCTCATCGAGCGTCAGCACGCCCGCTTGCCAGAGGGCGACGGCCCAGGCCTTTGACAGCTGCACGTCGAAAGGCCAGAGACGGAAGTCGACATCGATCGAGCGGTTCAGCGCATCGAGGGCCGCGGCGCTCGAGGTGCCGAAACGGCCGCCCCAGAGGCGATGGGCGCGTTCGCGGGCGGTGTCTTCAGGCGACGGCATAGGTCTTCTCCTGGTTCTTCAACGCCTGCACTCGAGCCGAGAGTCCGTACAACCGAATGAAGCCGGCCGCATCGCTCTGTTGGTAGACGTCATCCTCGCCAAACGTAACGAAGCGCTCGTCATACAACGCATTGTCGCTCGACCGGCCGGCGATCGCCACCGACCCCTTGTAGAGGCGCAGCGTGATCGATCCGCTCACCTGGGCTTGAGTGACGGCGACAAAGGCATCATATGCCTCGCGCTCGGTCGTCCACCAGCGCCCCTCGTAGACCAGATCGGCGTAGCGAGGTGCGATCAGATCTTTTGAGGCCAGCGTGCGCCGATCCAGGGTCAGTTGCTCCAGCTCGCTGTGGGCCGCGAAGAGGAGCGTGCCGCCTGGCGTCTCGTAGACGCCGCGCGATTTCATGCCGACGAGGCGGTCTTCGACGAGATCGATGCGACCGACTCCGTGCCGGGCGCCGATGGTGTTGAGCGTCGCGACGAGCGAGACGGCATCGAGCACGCGACCATTGACCGCGACCGGTGTGCCGGCCTCGAAGTCGATCGTGACGTCTTCGGGCTCTTCTGGGGCCAGGAGCGGGTCAGTCGTGAGCTGGAAGACATCGCTCGCTGGCACCCAGTCCGGGTTCTCCAGGGCACCGCCCTCGTGCGATACGTGCCAGAGGTTCCGGTCGCGCGAGTAGATCTTCTCGACCGTGGCGGTCACGGGGATGCCGTGGCGCTTGGCATAGGCGATCGCGTCTTCGCGGCTCCGGATGTCCCATACGCGCCACGGGGCGATCACCGGCAGGTCCGGTGCGAACGCTGCATAGGTGAGCTCGAAGCGCACCTGATCGTTGCCTTTGCCGGTGCACCCGTGCGCCAAGGCATCCGCGCCGATCGTGCGCGCGATCTCTACCTGGCGCCGGGCGATGAGCGGGCGCGCCATCGACGTGCCCAGCAGGTATTTCCGGCCGTACACCGCGCCTGCGCGGAGCGTGGGCCAGATGAAGTCCTCGACGAACTCGCGTCTCAGGTCTTCGATGTAGCAGGCATCGGCGCCCGAGGCGAGCGCCTTTTCGCGCACGCCGGCGAGCTCGTCGCCCTGGCCGATGTCAGCCGCGACGCACGTGACCCGGGCACCCGGGTAGTGCTCCTTGAGCCACGGAACGATGACCGAAGTATCGAGTCCGCCGGAATAGGCGAGGACTATTGAGTTGGGCATTTATGCAAAGTCCGCGAGATGGGAATACATGCGCAAACGATGCATAATTAATCATGAAGGACCCGAGACGTCAACTATCGATCCGCGGCGATCGACTTGAGGCGGCGGGCGAGGCGTTCGCGGGCCTCGGTCGAGCGGCAGATCACGAGAACGGTGTTGTCGCCAGCGATGGTCCCGAGCACGCCGGCGTTCGGCTCGCGGTCGATCGCCTCGCCGACCGCCTGGGCGCCGCCGGGCTCGGTCTTGACGACGAGAAACTCGCGAACGCCGTCGACGCTCGTGAGAAGCTGGGGGAGAAAGGCGTCGAGCGCCCGGCGCTCGCGGGCGGTGGGGCCGGCGTCGCCACGCTGGTAGCGCGTCCCCTCGTCGGTCGAAACGCGGGCGAGCCGCAGCTCTTGAATGTCACGCGAGAGCGTCGATTGCGTGACGGACCAACCGCGCTGCTTGAGGAGCGCGCGCAGATCCTCCTGACTCGCGACCGGCTCCGCGGCGATCAGCTCGAGGATCGTCGCCTGCCGCTCCCGTTTGTTCGCCACCCGCTCCCTCCGTTGACTTTCAGTCCATTCCGGTTGTACCTATCGTACATGTACGCCGCCCGAGTGCCCAGCCCGCGACCGTTCCCGACAGGGGTGGGTGCTGCCTGGGAGGGTGTGTACTGACTAGCGAATAACCGTCAGCCGACTCGTTCCTCAGCAGCCGCCCCTACGCAACGGGCGGCTTTTTTATTCGCATGTATTGACGGAGACATGATGCAAGATTATGCATTAACGATGCATAAGTACCCTGTGGGCGTATTGGGGGCCAGTGGCTACGCGGGGCGTGAGCTCTGCGCGCTCGCGGCACGGCATCCCGCGCTCACCCTCGCGTTCGCGGCGGCGAACGAGCGTCAAGGCGAATGCGTCCGCGTTGGCGGCCGCGCCGTGACGTTCGTCGCGACCGATGACGCGCCGTTCGGCGATGCCGCGCTCGTATTCAGCGCGCTCCCACACGGCGCCTCGGCGCCCTACGTCGCGCGCGCGCAGGAGGCCGGTGCCAAGGTCGTGGATCTCTCGGCCGACCACCGGGCCACGGCGCCCTATGGGTTGCCCGAGCTCGGACCGCCGACCCGCTGGGCCGTGAGCAACGCGAACCTGGTCGCGAATCCCGGCTGCTACGCGACGGCCGTGCTCCTCGGCCTCGCGCCGCTCGTCGCCAATGGCGTCGTCACGCCCGGCGCCACCGTCACGGCCGACGCCGCGAGCGGCGTCACCGGAGCGGGGAACTCGCCCAAGCGTGAGATGCTGTTCGCCGAGGTGACCGAGGACTATCGGCCCTACGCGGTCGGGAACACCCACCGACATCTCGACGAGATGCGGGCCACGCTCGGCTCGCTCGGCGCGGACCTGGATCTCGTGTTCACGCCGCACCTGCTGCCGGTCGCGCGGGGGATCCTCGCGACGATCACTGTGCCCGTCATTGATCGCCTGGACGATGCCGCCAGCATGTTCGCGGCATACTACGCCGGCGAGCCATTCGTCGATGTCGTGTCGAGCGCGCCGTCGCTGCGCGACGTCACGCATCGCAACGTCGCGGCCATCTCGGTGACCGCCGCGGAAGGCGTGCGGCGGCCCGTCGTGATCGTCAACGTCGCCATCGACAACCTGCTCAAGGGCGCGGCTGGCCAGGCGATGCAGAACGCGAACCTCCTGCTCGGCATCGAAGAGACCGCGGGGCTGCCACGATGAAGGTTATTAAAGTCGGCGGCCGTGCCCAAAACGATCCGCGTCTCGCCCAGGCGATCGCCGCGCGCTGGCGCGAAGCGCCGAGCGCTCTGGTTGTCGTCCATGGCGGCGGAGACGAAGTCTCGGCCCTGCAGCGCGCCGCCGGCGTGGAGCCGCGGTTCGTCAATGGCCGGCGCGTCACCGCCCCGGAGGACATCGATCGCCTGCGCATGGCGCTCTCCGGCCTGGCCAACAAGCGCCTCGTCGCCGCGCTGGTCGCGGTCGGCGCAGATGCACTCGGCCTCTCGGGCGAAGACGCCGCGCTCCTCTCGGCCGTGGTGGCCGAGGATGGCGCGCTCGGCGCCGTTGGCACGGTGCGCGCGGTGCGCGTGACGGTGCTGCGGCACCTCCTCGCCGCCGGCTACCTGCCCGTTGTCTCACCGCTCGCGAGTGGGCTCAACGTGAATGGCGATGATGCCGCCTCGGCGATCGCCGTCGCACTCGGAGCCGACGAGCTGATGTTCGTGTCCGACGTGCCCGGCGTTCTGCCGGGCGGCGTAACGGGGGGCATGCACGCGAAGATGGCCGCCGCGTCGAGCGCGGCCGAAGGCGGCGTTGGTCGCGTGAGAATTGGTGATCTCACCATGCTGGCAAACGACGACGCGGGGACGGCGGTGGTGCCGGGGGTGCTCGCATGACCAGCGCATATGTGGACACCGGCGACGCGATTCTCGCGACGTACAAGCGCGCGCCAATGCGCATTGCGCGCGGCGAGGGCGCCGAGCTGTTCGATGATGAAGGCAACGCCTATCTCGATTTCACGAGTGGCATTGCGGTCAATGCGCTCGGGTATGGCGATGAGGGCTTGAAAGAGGCGATGCATGCCGCGGCCGACGGCCTCGTGCACGTGTCGAACCTGTATCGCACGGAGCCCGGCGAGTCGCTGGCGCGCTGGTTCGTCGAGCACTCGTTCGCCGACCGCGTGTTCTTTTGCAACTCGGGCGCCGAGGCCAACGAAGGCGCGTTCAAGTTCGCTCGCCGCTGGGCTCGAACCATTGGTGGCGCGCCCAAGCACGAGATCGTGGCGCTGCGCGGCGCCTTCCACGGCCGGTTGTTCGCATCGCTGGCGGCAACCGATCGGCCGTCGTATCGACTGCCATACCGCCCATTGGCGGGGGGCATCACCATCGCCGAGCGCGATCTGCGCGAGCTCGAAGGCATGCTCGACGCGGAGACGGTCGCGGCGGTCATCGTCGAGCCCGTGCAGGGCGAAGGTGGGGTGCGGGTGCTCGACGAAGGGTTCTTGCGCGAGCTGCGCGCGCTCACGCGCGAACGCAAGATCGCGCTGATTCTGGATGAGATTCAGTGCGGGCTCGCTCGCACGGGTTGGCTGTTTGCGCACGAGCGGTCCGGCATTACGCCGGATCTCATGACGTTGGCCAAGCCGCTCGCGGGCGGATTGCCGATGGGCGCGATTCTGCTCTCGGACGAGATCGCGCGCGCGGTGCAGCCTGGCGATCACGGCACGACCTTCGGCGGTGGCCCGTTCATCGCCGCGATCGCGCGTTATGTCGTCGAGCGGCTCAGCGACGAGACGTTGCTGGCCACGGTGCGCTCCCACGGCGCATGGCTGGAGGCCGCTCTCGGCGAGTTGTCGAGTCGGCGTGCGGACGTTCGGGCTGTCCGTGGGGTGGGGCTCATGTGGGGCATCGATACCGTGCAGCCCGCCGCTGATATCGTTCGGCGCGCGCGGGAGCGCGGGCTGTTGGTGTTGTCCGCGGGCGACCACACGGTCCGCCTCTTACCTCCTCTGACAATTCGTCGCGATGAGTTGGTCGACGGCCTCTCGCGACTCGAGGCATCACTGGCATGAATAACGTCATCTATCGGCGTGGGCGTGATTCCGACGTCACCAATATTGCTGCTCTGATCAACGGGTATGCGGCCGAGCGGGTCATGCTCCCGAAAACGGTGGAGGCCATCTCGTTGGCCATCGAAGACTTCATCGTCGCGACGGATCGGCACGGTCGGCTCCTCGGCTGCGCCGCGCTACGGGAGTATGCGCCGTCGCTCGCCGAGGTCGCGTCCGTTGCGGTCGCGCGGACAGCCCATGGGATGGGCATCGGGCGGCACCTCGTCGAGCGCATTGAAGACCTCGGCGCCGCGCGCGGCATCACCGAAGTGTTCGCGTTGACGCTGACGACCGGGTTCTTCGAGTCGATGGACTACGCGGTCGTCGACCGCGCGCGGTATCCCGAGAAGATCTGCCGAGATTGTGTGATCTGCCCGCGCCGTATGGCGTGCGACGAGATCTGCGTGTCGAAAGAGTTACACGCCGGCGTGGCTCTTCGGCGCGACCGTAAACTCGTCGCGTAGACGCTCGAGGGACTCGTCGCCGCTCATCCGCGCGATCACGCGGACGGCGTCCGGGCGCGCGTCGCTGCTGTCGGGCACGACGTGCACCATGATCCGATAATGCGCTCCGGAGCGCCCGGCGACGTCGACCGTCGCCGGGTCGTCTCCGCACGCACGGCGGAGCTCGGCGTACGGCCGGCGACGGTAGCGATCCACGCACTCTCGCAATAAGCGCCGCGCTTCCTGATCACTCATGAGCGCGAGCCAACGTTCGAGTGCTGGGCGTTGAGGTTCAGAATCCAATGTTCAGACCTGCACTGAAGGCGTAGTTGTTGTTGTTATTCTGCGCTGTGACCTGCTGCGTCATCGTGCCCCCGCCGGCGGCGGGTACGATTACCGTATGTGGCACGTTGAACATCGCAATGTAGTCCTTGGCCATCAGTCGCAAGCCGACTTGTCGCGTGAAATGATAATCAAAGCCTACACCACCGTTCCATGCAAAACGTGCATCGGTTGCGATACCGCCATTGTTGTAGTTGTACAACCGATAGTCGACGCCGCCCGCACCCACTTGCACGAATGGCACCAGCCAATGACGATCCGCCGCGCGGAATGGCGCCATGAGCTGGAGTCCGCCATCGTAGACCCAGATACCTGAGCTATTCGAGGAGAACACTCCGCCATACCCGTATGGCGTCACTCTTTGGTTCGAAGTCGCGTACCCGAGCTCGCCGAAAACCGCGACGTAGCGGGTTAAAGACAGCGAGACCTGGCCGCCGAAGATCGGGCCATTCGGGAGCTGCACATCCTGGCCCAGCGGGCCGTTGATATAGCGACCGAAGTCGATATAGCCGACGTAGGGCGTGATCTGGAAAGCCGGCAGCGTAGAGCCTGGCACGCGATAGTAGGGTCGATCGACCCACTGCGCGGAGAGCGTCGAGACTGTCAGCGGGAACGCGAACAACGCGAACAACAGCGCCTTGCGGAACATCGGTCCTCCGACCGGGGGGGCATCGTGTCTAAGGCAGGCTCGGTGCCGGGGCGGTCGCGTAAGTAAATCAACGACTTACGGGCTCGCCTCAAGACGAAATGTCGTCGTTCCAACACGAGTGCTGTCCCAAGGGGATGACATAGCCGCGGCTCCGCCGCGCGTCGATGCAGTGGCTACGCACTGCTCGACTGGTCGGTTGACCTGAGCTCGGCTGCGCCGAGCCTCCGCTCGATTGTTGCCGATCAGATACGTGAGTCTGCAGCGCTGCGCTAGCTTAACTGGCGTGAATCGGCTCTCATTGGCACTCGGCGCGCTGACGCTCCCGCTCGCCGCCGTCGCGCAGACCAAGGCTCCCCCGACGCCGCCGCCCACGCTGGTCGTGTTCCTGACCGTCGACCAGATGCGCTCTGACTATTTCCCGCGCTTCCTGCCGCAGCTCACTGGCGGACTCGGCCGGCTCTATCGCCGTGGCGCCGTGTTTACGCAGGGGTACCAGGACCACGCGATCACCGAGACCGCTCCAGGTCACGCAACGGTGCTGTCCGGCCGATTCCCGCGACATACCGGCATCGTCGCCAACAGCGCTGGCGTGCTCGACGTGCAGACGCCGCTCATTGCGATGAACGACACCGGCGCCTCGCCGTTCCGGTTTCGCGGGTCGACGCTGATCGACTGGATGCG
>DATMLM010000073.1:0-319477 GCA_035570055.1 Gemmatimonadaceae bacterium | reverse complement strand
CAAGCCAGTTGACACCACGCGGTTCGCGATGACGTTAGATACGATATGATGTATATCGGACCCGAAGTCGCCGTCCCTGTCTCCGTCTGCGCCACGATTGCCATCAGCATTGTCGGCTCGAAGTGGATCAGCTACAAGCGCAGTTCCTCGGCGGGGCCGGAGGCGCTGGAGTCGCTGGAACGGCGCCTGGCACGCGTTGAAGTCGCATTGGATGATCTTGCTGGCGAAATCACCAAGATTGGCGAGGGCCAGCAGTTCTTAACGAAGGTCCTGGCCGACCCCGAAACCTCGAGGCGCCTCGGACCGTAGGGAGGAACAACTATGCATTTCGTCAATAGCCCTTTCGATATGGTCGTCGCCATTGTCGCGATCGCCTGCGGCATGGGGTTGATCCTCGAGTTGGTCAAGCAGATGTCGAAGCGCGGCGCCTCGGCGACCGCCTTGGAGGCATACGAGAAGCGCCTGGCGCGGGTCGAAGTGGCGCTCGATGATCTCACCGGCGCGATCGGACGGGTGACCGAAGGGCAGCAGTTCTTGACGAACGTTCTGACCGAGCGCGGCGCCGTCGGAGCGCTGCCGTCGCGGGAATTACGCTGATGCCGCCGGAAGTCGTCTTCATCGTCGTGGTCTCGATCGTCGCCGTCACGATCTGGGTGTGGGTCGGCGTCAAGTATGGGACACAGCAAAGCAAGCCGGAGGCGCTCGACGCGATCGAGAAGCGCCTCGCACGGTTGGAGGTCGCGATCGACGATCTCACCTCGGAGCTGTCGCGTGTGACCGAGGGTCAGCAGTTCACGAACAAGCTGCTCGCCGACCGGTCGCCGGAGATGATCCGTGAACCCCGCTGAGGCATTCGCGGGGATGGTCTTCTTTGCGTCGATCGCGCTGGTGGTGATCGGCGCCGGCCACTACGTCACGAAGTTGGTGCGATTGAAGAACGAGCGGATCAAGGCACCGGCCGATGTCGAGATGCGCCTCGCGCGGCTCGAGGTTGCCATCGACGACATGGCGGCCGAGTTGACGCGGGTGACCGAAGGGCAGCAGTTCGTCACGAAGCTTTTGGCGGAGAGATCCGTGGAGGCCGCGCATGGGAGGTCCTGACGCCCTTGCCGCGGTCTTCGTCTTCGCATCGCTGTCGGCAATGGTCGTCGGCGTCGCGCACTATTGGTACAAGTCGCGTGCGCTCAAAGCCAAGCCGTCGAGCGAAGTCGAGATGCGCCTCGCGCGCTTGGAAGTCGCGATCGATGATATGACGGCCGAGATCGGCCGGATGACCGAGTCGCACCGGTATCTGACGGCGGCGCTCACCCAACGTGGGTTGCCGGCGGAGGTGTCGCGTGGATCAGAATGATGCGATCGTGGCCGTGCTCTCGATGGCCATCGGCGCCGCGACGTTACTGACTCTCGTTCGGCTGTGGCTCAACGGACGCAAGAATGTCGCGGCGGCGACGGTCGCCAGTTTCGAGAACCGGCTCGCCCGCGTCGAGGTCGCGCTCGACGACGTCACCGCGGAGCTCAGCCGCATGACGGACGCGCAGCAGCTTCTGACGAAGACCCTCGTCGACCGGCAGCCACAAGCGCTGCCGTGACGGATCGCGCCGCGAGCGCGACCGCGCTCGCCGTCGCGACGCTCCGGGCCGCGCACCAGTTGCTCGACAGCCCACCGCACATCCTCGAGGACCCGGTCGTCCTGCGCCTCCTCGAACCGGAGGTCATCGACCGCATTCGGGCGAATCCGGAGCGCTTCGAGGCGCCGCCGGTGCGGCGGCTTCTCCTCCACGTCGTCGCGCGAAGCCGGCACGCCGAGGATCGGCTGGCCGAGGCCGTCGCCCGAGGGGTCCGCCAATGCATCGTCCTCGGCGCGGGCTTCGATACGTTCGCGTATCGGCAGCCCGCGTGGGCCGCGCCCCTTCGCATCTTCGAGGTCGATCATCCCGCGAGCCGCGACGCGAAGCGAGCGCGTTTGGCGGGCGCCGGCATTGCCGTGCCGCCGAACGTGGAGCACGTCGCGATCGACTTCGAGACGACGTCACTCGTGGACGGCCTCGCGACCTCCGGCTTCGATCCACGCGCCGCGACCTTCGTGTCCTGGCTCGGCGTCATGGTCTATCTCACGGAGTCGGCTGTCGACGCGGTGTTCGCCTTCGTGGCGGCGCTGCCGCCTCCGAGCGAAATCGTCTTTACGTTCACAGCTCCCAAGGCGCCCGATGAGTCCGATGAGATCGCCGAGCGTGCGGCGGCCGCCGGCGAGCCTTGGCTCACGCGCATCGAGCCCGAGCCGCTGGAGCAGCGTCTTCGGGCCCATGGATTCAGCGCGGTGACGTTCTTGACGTCGCGCGTCGTGAGTGCGATGCGTTAGGGCGCCGGGGTGACCGCCAGGCGCGAGAAGTAGCCGATCGTGCCCGGTCCGATCCACAGCGCGATGCGTCCGTGCGTGTCGCCGAGCATGAGATCGTTGACGACGAGGCAGGGCTGATCGGCATCGTTCACGAAAAGCTCCGCGTGGGTGCCGTGAACGACGATACGAATGGTCGTCCACTCGCCGGCCCGGAGGTCGACGTACGATTCGTATTTCCCGGGACTCTTCTCGCGCAGCGTGTGCCACGGAGCGTCGGGGAAAGACTCGTACTGCGCCGCGTGGTTGCGCCTGAGCTGGTCGTCGGCGCGGCCGTTGGTCATGCGCAGGTACAGGTTCTCGTATCGATTCCCGTCAGCCGAGCTCCGGAACGCAAGACCTACGAACCCGCGGGACGAGGTATCGATCGTCGGAACCGGCACCGCGGCGACGTGCACGACGATCGTACCGGACGTGAAGTCGAGGCCGTCGACGAGCGCCATGCCGCCGTCGCCGGTGTCGGTCAGCTTTACCGCGCGGCGGTCGTGATACGTGACGGCGCTCATCGTGGCGCCGATTGGCGTGAGCCCTTTCGTCGAATCGAGCGACAGGACGAAAGCGGGCGTGGCGACGAGGGAGAGGAGCCAGGCGAATCGCATGGCACACGATGCGTCGCGCGCCGAGGCGACCGATTGGACAAAACGGCCCCCGCCGCCAAAATTTGGACTTCGACTCATGTTCCCTGCGTCCATTCGGGTCATCGATTCCCACACTGAAGGCGAGCCGACTCGTGTCGTGCTCGACGGCTGGCCGCAGCCGTCCGGCGATACGATGGCGGCGCGGCGTGAATCGATGCGTCGGGATGCCGAGCATCTGCGACGCGCGGTGATCTGTGAGCCGCGGGGGCATGATGCGCTGGTGGGTGCGATCGTGACGCCCCCGACAGAACCCGACTCGATTGCCGGCGTCATTTTTTTCAATAACGTCGGGTACCTCGGTATGTGCGGCCACGGCACGATCGGCGTCGTGCGCACGCTGGAGTATCTCGGCCGGCTTGCTGCTGGTACCGTGAGGCTGGACACGCCGGTTGGAACCGTGGCGGCCGAGTTGGATGCCGATGGCACCGTCACCATCCGCAACGTGGCGGCGCGGTGTCACGCGTGTGATGTCGCCGTTGACGTGCCGGGGTTGGGTCGCATCGTCGGCGACATCGCATATGGTGGGAACTGGTTTTTTATCACACACCTGGCCGATCAGCCGCTCATGATGGCCAGGCAGGTGGAGCTCTCGCGCCTCACTATCGCCATCATGGATGCGCTGCGCGATCAGGGCATCACGGGCGCGAACGGGGCCGAGATCGACCACGTGGAGCTCTCGGCGCCGGACGGGCGCAACTTTGTCATGTGTCCTGGCGGCGCGTATGATCGCTCGCCGTGCGGTACGGGGACCTCGGCGAAGCTGGCGACGCTTCATGCGCGGGGTTTGCTCGCGCCGGGTCAGGTCTTCGAGCCGGAGAGCATCACGGGTGGGCGGTTCACGAGCTGGCTCGAGCAACGCGATGGGGAGCTCATCCCATTCATCCGTGGACGCGCGTTCGTCACGGGCGAGACGACGTTGCGCTTCGACACCGCTGATCCGTTTCGCGCCGGGTTCCCAGAGGTGTGACGGACGTCATCGTCGTTGGCGCGGGCATCATTGGCGCCGCTTGCGCGTACTATCTCGCGCAGGAAGGTCTGTCGGTTACCGTGCTCGAGGCCGAGTTCGCGGGTGCGGGCACAACGGCGGCTGGCATGGGGCACGTGGTCGTCTTTGACGATGACCCGTTGTCCGCCTACTCACAGAAGCTGTTATGGTCGCTCGCTCCGCCCGATGTCGGCTTGGACCGCTGCGGCACGCTCTGGGTGGCCGAGACGCCGGATCAGTTATCGATGATCGGCGGCGAGTTACTCGATGAAAAAGCATTGCGCGAAGCAGAGCCGGCGCTGCGTCCAGGGCTCGCTGGCGCGCTGCTCGTGCGAAGTGATGGCGTCGTGTATCAGCCGGCGCTCACGCGTTGGTTGTTGGCTGGGTTACCTGTAAAAGAACACACGCGCGTTGAACGTCTTGATGGGCTGAAGGCGGATGTGATCGTGAATGCCACTGGTGCCTGGGCCCCGGCGCTGACGCCGGGCCTGCCGATCATCCCGCGCAAAGGGCACTTGATCGTCACCGATCGTGTGCCAGGACTGTGTCGGCATCAAGTGGCCGAGCTCGGATACATGCAAAGCGCGAAGACGTTGGGCGATGCGTGCGTCGCGTTCAACGTGCAGCCGCGCTCGACGGGTCAGGTATTGATCGGATCATCGCGAGAGCTAGTGGGCTGGGATGCATCGATCAATCGCGATGTCCTCGGCCGCATGGTGCGGCGCGCGGTGGAGTTCATGCCGGCGCTGGCAGGCGTCACCGCCCTTCGCGTATGGACGGGCTTTCGTCCGGCGACGCCGGATCATCGGCCTTACATTGGCGCTTGGCCTGCTACGCCCGGCCTGTGGATCGCGGCCGGACACGAGGGGCTCGGCATCACGATGGCCCTCGGCACGGGTCGTCTCTTGACCGACCTGATTCTGGGCCGGCCGCCGGCGATCGATCCCGCGCCGTACTCGCCGGCTCGCATATGATCGAGTCAGCGCTCTGCGGCATGGGAACGTGTTTCCAATGCGTGCCGCGGCGTGCGTGCATGGAGCGCATACCCTCGTGGGTGGGCGCCGGGCATCCAGCCGACGTGATGATCGTCGGCGCTGGTCCCGCCGGCATTGCCGCGGCGGTGCATGCGGCCGAGGCGGGCCGGCGCGTCGTGGTGCTCGACTCCGCGCAGCGGCCGGGAGGGCAGATCTGGCGGCATCGAGATCGCCGCGCGTTGCCCCGTGCTGCCGTGCGTTGGCTCGAGCGGTTCGATCGATGTGGGGCCGAGCTCGTGCCGGGCGCGGAAGTAGTCGACGCCTCGGCGTTCGGCGGTCGCGCGGTTGTATTGGCGACGGGCGCCCGTGAGCGGTATCTGCCCTTTCCCGGGTGGACGTTGCCAGGTGTCATCGGCATCGGGGGCGCGCAAGCTCTGCTCAAGAACGGCGCCGCCGATTTCGCCGGACAGCGAGTGGTCCTTGGTGGTTCGGGGCCGCTCATGCTCACGGTGGCCGCGGCCTTGGCGCGGGTGGGGGCGCGCATTGTCCTGGTAGCCGAGCAGGCGTCGGCGGGGTGCATGGCTCGATTCGCCGCGGGACTGTGGCGAACGCCCGGGCGGATGCTGGACGCAATCGCCTATCGCTCGGCGTTCGTCGGTGCTCCGTTTCGGCCCGGAACATGGGTCACGCGGGTCTCGGTATCTCGATCGGGCCTCGAGGTCGCGCTGTCCGACGGGCAGCGTGTGAGTTGCGACGTGTTGTGCACTGGCTATGGCTTGGTGCCATCGACCGAGTTGGCGCGGCTCGCGGGATGTGCGACTCGCGACGGCGCGGTGGTGGTTGATGAGCGGCAGGTGACGAGTGTGCCGGGCATCTTCTGCGCGGGCGAGCCAACGGGGATCGGTGGGGTGGATGCCGCGCTCGTCGAGGGCGCGATCGCCGGGCGCGCGGCGGCTGGCGTTGCGTTATCCCGAGACCTGAGCGCGGCTCGCGCGCGGCATCGCGAGTTCGCGCAACGTCTGGACACCGCCTTCGCGATCCGCCCCGAAGTCCGCGCGCTCGCGGAAGCGGAGACGATCGTCTGCCGCTGCGAGGGCGTCCCGTACGGCGCGCTCGATCCCGCCTGGACGCCGCGCCAGGCGAAGCTTTACACGAGGATCGGGATGGGCCCATGCCAAGGCCGTGTCTGCGGCCCTATCATGGAGTGTCTCCGCGGTTGGCCGCCGGACACGCCACGCCCACCCATTTTTCCCACTCCAGTCCGAGCCTTTCTGTAATGCAAAAACACGATTGGACCGGCGTTCTCCCCGCGATCACGACGCCGTTTCACCCGGACGGGGCGATCGACGAGGCGTTTCTCGCCGACCACGTTCGCTGGCTGCTCGGCCACGGTTGCCGAGGCATCGTCGCGCTCGGCTCACTCGGTGAAGGGGCGACGCTGGGATTCGACGAGAAGGTCCGCGTGCTCTCCATCTGCGCCGACGCCGCCGGTCCTTCGGCGCCCGTCATTGCCGGCATCAGCGGCTTGGCTACCGAGGAGTGCGTTCGCTTGGCGAGCGCCGCGGCGCGCGCGGGGTCCTCGGGGTTGATGGTGCTGCCGCCCTATGTCTATCGCCCGGACGCGAGAGAGACGCACGCGCATTTCGACGCGGTGATCTCGGCGACTCCATTGTCGTGCATGCTCTACAACAACCCTATAGCGTACGGCACCGATCTCTTGGCGTCCGACGTCGAAGCGCTGGCCGACCGGCACGCGAATGTTCATGCCGTCAAAGAATCCAGTGGCGACGTGCGTCGCGTCTCGGCCTTGCGCGCGGTCCTCGGCGATCGATTGTCGCTGCTCGCGGGACTCGACGACATGATCCTCGAAGCGGTTGGCGTCGGCGCGCGGGGATGGGTTGCCGGGTTGGTCAACGCGCTGCCGGTCGAATCGGTCCGTCTCTTCGATCTCGCCTGCGCCGGTCGGGCGGCCGAAGCCTTTGCGCTCTATTCGTGGTTTCTGCCGTTGTTGAGATTCGACACCGTCATGAAGTTCGTGCAGCTCATCAAGCTCGTGCAGCACGCGGTGGGTCGCGGCTCCGAGACCGTACGTCCACCGCGGCTGCCGCTGTCCGGAGCCGAGCGCGACGACGCGCTGGCCGTCATTCGCACCGCGCTGGCTCAACGGAGATGACCATGCTCTTGCTTGTGCCGTTGTTGCTTCAAGTCGCGCAACCGTTGCGCCCACTATTCGCCGAGGAGTGGGATTACGAGATGCGTACGTCGCCGGAAGCTGCTACGGCGCTCGGCGACAATCGGTTCAACGATCGGTTGGATGACCGCTCGCTGTCGGCGATCCAGGCTGATGCCGCGGCCCGACGCTCGTTTCTCGCGCGCTTCGAGGCGATCGACACCGCGGGGCTGTCGGCGTCCGATGCGCTGAGTCGTCGCCTGATGATCCGGGATCTGCGCGAGCGTCTCGACGCCATGGCGTTCAAGTCGTGGGAGATGCCGGTCGACCAACGCGATGGGATCCATCTCGGCTTTGTCGACCTCGTATCCTTGACGCCATTCAACACGGTCGCGGATTACGACCATTACATCGCCCGGTTGCATGCGATGCCGCGCGCGTTCGACCAGGTGACTGAGAACATGCGACAGGGTATGCGTGACGGTCTCATGCCGCCGCGCTATCTGCTCGACAAGGTCGTGATCGAGACCCAGGATGTCGCGGCGAAGACCGGCGCGGCGAGCCCCTTCGCGGTTCCCCTGTCGCATTTTCCCACGGGCCTCGGCGAGGCTGATCGCGCGCGACTGCGTGCGGCAATCCTCGCGGCGGTCGACCACGAGATCGTGCCGGCATATCGGAAGTTCGCGGAGTTCGTTCGCGCCGAGTACGCGCCGCGCGGGCGCAATGATCCTGGCATCTGGGCATTGCCGGATGGCGAGGCGCGGTATCGATTCGAGGCGCGCCGCATGACGACGACGGACTTGAGCCCCGACTCGATCTACGCGATCGGCGTGGCGCAGGTGGCCGAGGTCGCGGCGCAGATGCTGACGATCGCGAAAGCCCAAGGCTACAACGATCTCGCCAGCTTCAACGATCACATCAAGCGCGACCGCCGGTTCTACGGGACGTCAGGCCAGCAGGTGCTCGATCTCTACGCGAAGTACGCGCACCAGATGACGGAGCGCTTGCCTGAGCTTTTTGGCCGGCTCCCGCGCTCCACGCTCGCCGTGATCCCGATGGATCCGTTCCGTGGCGCGAACGCGGTGCCAGCCGACTATACCTCCGGTACGCCGGATGGCTCACGCCCTGGGCGCATCAACGTCAACGAGTCGAACCCGGATCAGCGACTGCTGCTGAATGTCGAGGCGATCGCCTATCACGAAGGCGTTCCGGGACACCACATGCAGTTGTCGCTCGCTCAGGAGCTTCCCGACTTGCCGACGTTCCGCCAGCACGGCGGCTACACGGCATTCGTCGAGGGGTGGGCGTTTTATTCCGAGCGGCTGGGCAAAGAAGTCGGGTTCTATCAGGACCCGTACAGCGACTATGGCCGGCTCGAGAACGAGATGTGGCGCGCGATTCGGTTAGTGGTCGACCCGGGCGTCCACTACAAGCATTGGACGCGGCAGCAGATGGTCGATTACTTCCATACGTATACGGCGATGGACGAGCCGAACGTCCAGACCGAGGTCGATCGCTACATCGCGTGGCCGGGTCAGGCGCTCGCGTACAAGCTCGGCCAGTTGGAATTTCTCAAACTCCGCGCCGAAGCCCGTGCGCGTCTCGGTGCTCGGTTCGATCTCCGCGCGTTTCATGATGCGGCCCTCAGCCAGGGCGCATTGCCGCTCGACGTGCTCGATGCGGAGATGCGGCGTTGGATCGCAACGCACTGAAGTGAGGGGCGGGCATCGTCGTATCGACAGATAAACTTGCCAGTTTACCTGTCATTCAGTTACATCTCGGTATGCCTCGAAGACCCCTCGACACCGAGGTCGCCGATCTCGCGCAGGCGCTCGGGCTCTTAGTCCGCCGCGTTCGAGCGGAATCCGGCGCGCACGAGCTGTCGTTGACGGAGTCGGCCGTCCTGGCACGCCTCGATCGTGAGGGTCCGGCGACGACGGCCGACCTGGCGCGCGCGGAGCGCATGCGGCCCCAGTCGATGGGGACAACGATCGCGGCGCTCGAGGAGTTGGGATGCGTAGTGCGCAGGCCGCATCCCACCGACGGCCGTCAGGTGCACATCGCGCTGACCGCCAAGGGCGCCGCGTTGCGCCAAGGCGCGCGTGAGGCCAAGCGCTCGTGGTTGGCGCAGGCCGTGACCACGCTTGATGACGCCGAGCGCGAGACGGTATTCGCGGCGGGCCGTCTCATGAGGCGACTGGCGGACAGCGAGTAGTCATGCAACACGCGTGGCGAGCGCTGCGGCATCGCAACTTCCAGCTTTTCTTCGTCGGCCAGGGCATTTCGGTGGTCGGGACGTGGATGACACGCGTCGCGACGAGCTGGCTGGTCTATCGCCTGACGCATTCAGCACTATTGCTCGGCGTCGTGAGCTTCGCGGGGCAGATCGTGTCGTTCGCGCTCGGGCCCGTGGCGGGCGTCTGGGTCGAGCGGCTCGATCGCCGCAAGCTGCTGGTCTGGACGCAGGCCGCGGCCGCCATCCAATCCCTCGCGCTCGCCGCGCTGACGCTCAGCGGCCACATCACCCTCGGCGAGATCATCGCGTTGACCGCGCTCCAGGGTGTGATCAACGCGTTCGACATGCCCGGGCGCCAGTCCTTTCTCGTGCAGATGGTCGAGGATCGGCGCGATCTCAGTAACGCGATCGCCATCAACTCCTCGATGGCGAACGGCGCGCGCTTGGTCGGCCCGGCGCTGGCCGGGCTGATCATCGGCGTACACGGTGAGGGCTGGTGTTTCCTGATCGACGGCGTGAGCTACTGCGCCGTCATCGCGTCGTTGCTGTTGATGCGCGTCAGCCGCGTCGATATGCATCGCGCGTCGAGCAACATGCTGGCACAGATGCGCGAGGGGTGGGACTACGTCAGCACATTCCGCCCGATTCGCACGATCCTGCTGTTCTTCGCGCTCCTGAGCCTGATGGGCTACTCCTACTCCGTCCTGCTACCCGTCTTCGCCGGCCAGATCCTTCACGGCGACGCGCGGACACTCGGCTGGCTCACGGGCGCTTCGGGCGTCGGCGCGCTCATCTCGGCGCTCTCATTGACCGTCCGCAAATCGGTGCTCGGTCTCACGCGTATGCTGCAGATCGCCTCCGCGACACTCGGCGCGGCCCTGATCATGTTCGGCCTCTCGCGGACGTTGTGGCTCTCCCTCGTCTTCATGGTCCTCGTCGGCTTCGGCATGATGCAGGCCGCGGCCGTGAGCAACACCGTCATCCAGTCACTCGTGCCCGAGGACAAGCGGGCCCGCGTGATGAGTTACTACACGATGGCATTCTTCGGCGCCTCGCCCTTCGGCAGCCTGTTCGCCGGCGCGCTCGCGCATCGGATCGGCGCGCCGGCCACCGTCATGCTGACCGGCGCGTGCTGCATCGCGGGAGCGGTCTGGTTCACGCTCGACTTGCCCAAGGTGCGAGCGATCATGCGGCCGATCTACCAACAAATGGGCCTTATCCCCAACCCGGAATGACGCGCGGTTAGAGTTGAGCGCCGCCGCGCGCCAGGCGGTTGAAATCGCGGATCGCCTTCTTTCTGATCTCTTCGTCAGGTGCGTCGGGCTTCGCGTCCAGCCGGCGCAACTCGGTCCATGGAGAGCCATCTCCCAACTGCGCGATGTAGCGCCACGCGAGCGGCCACGGCGGGGGAAGATACGGACCGCCGCGCTCGCGATCGGGCATCATCGCCCCGATCGCGGCATCGAACTGTGAGATGATGAAGCGTCGCCGGACGCCGGTCGTGCGGTGGGTCTGGCTAAACCTGATCTCGCGCATGCTGCACCTCTACCTCGCTGATTTCGTGCTGTTGCCGTTCGCCGTCGCCTTGGCTGCCGTCTGTGGGCGGCTCTTGCCGGCCTCGATCGCTACGGGGATATGCTTGTGGGCATCCGCGGCCGCGGTGATCGGAACCTGTTTCGGCAGCGGAAGGGCCGCCTTGTGCACGCGCACATGGAGCATCCCATCGGCGACATCGGCGAGAATCTTCTCGCTATCGACACCCTGGGGTAGCTGGAAACGGCGGACGAACGTGCCGTACGTGCGCTCGGCGAGGTGATAGCGGGCCTCTTCCCCTTCCTTAAGGTCCTCGAGGCGCTGGCCGCGGACCGTGAGCACGCCATTCTCGGTCGTCACCTCGACATCCTTTTGCGCGATGCCCGGAATCTCGACCGCGAAGATCAGCTCCTCGTCGGTCTCGCGGACGTCGACTGACGGGCTCCACTCGCCCCGCCCCGCGTGTCCGAGCCGGAAGGCATCCTCGAAGAGTCGATCGATTTCACGCCGCAAGCCGAACACGGGTGCGGGCGGAGTCGTTGCGTACATCATACCTGCCTCACTCTCTCACAAGGGACCCCGACCGCGCATCACCGGATAAACCGGGTCCCGATGGCCTCCAGCTTCCTTGTCGCGAATCTATGTGCGGGACCGGGTGCTGTCAAATTATTGTCCAGGACAGAATCTGGACAAGATTGAATGCATTCGATACCTTCAGTCCATGGCCCGCCATCCGATGCGCGTCGTCACCCGTCGTACCGGACTCAGCCCCGATCTCTTGCGCGCGTGGGAGCGGCGGTACGACGTGGTGACGCCATCGCGAACCGAGGGTGGTCGGCGGCTCTACTCCGACACGGACATCGAGCGGCTTCGTCTGCTCTATCGCGCCACCTTGGCGGGTCGCAGCATCGGACTGGTCGCCGAGTTGCCGACCGAGGCGCTCATCGCGCTCGTGCGCCAGGACGCTGCCGCGGACGCGGACGCGGAGGCCGAGCATGCCAGCCGGGCAGCGCAAACGCGCGACGGCGACGCGCCGTTGGGCGCGGCCGACTATCTCGCGGACGCGATGCGTGCCATCGAGCGGTTGGACGCGACCGCGCTCGAAGCCACCCTGCGGCGCGCGACGATCGCGCTCTCTTCCATAGCATTACTTGACGGGCTCCTCGTGCCGCTGCTCGAGGACGTGGGCGCGCACTGGCGGGAGGGCACGCTGCGTCCCGTGCACGAGCATCTGGCCTCGATGATGGTGCGGCGTGCTTTGGACGGAGTGGTCGAGAGCGCGAGTCCGCCGCTCGCGACGGCGAGCGTGGTGGTTGCGACGCCGACGGGTCAGATCCACGAGCTCGGCGCGCTCCTCGTCGCCGCGAGCGCGGCGACCGAGGGCTGGCGGGTGACATACCTCGGCCCCGATTTGCCGGCCGAGGACATCGCCGAGTGCGCCGTGCGGACGCGGGCGCGAGCGGTCGCGCTGAGTGTCGTCTACCCGACGGGCGACCCGGTCGTCGGCGACGAGCTTCGGCGTCTGCGGGCCGCGCTCCCGAAGCGCACGGCCCTCCTCGTCGGCGGCGCCGCGACGCCCAGCTACTCCGCGGTCCTGACAGCGATCGGTGCCGTGCAGCTCGACGATCTCACGGGTCTCCGTGTCGCGCTCCGAAAACTCCGCCGCGCCCGGAGGCGACGGCCGACATGAGCGAATGGTTTGCCCGTCCGGTTCTGTTCGTCGCTGACGTCGGCCGGTCAGTCGATTTCTATGTCAATCAACTGGGGTTCACTCGCGCCTGGACCTACGATGAAGAGGGGAAGGCTCTCGTCGCGCAGGTCGATCGTCAGGGCTGCGCGCTCATTCTGTCGTCGCAGTGGCCCAAAAAAGTGGGCACCGCCCTCATGTTTATCTCGCTCGATCCCGATGTCTTGCACGCGCTACGTGTCGAGCTGGAAGGCAAGGGCGTGGCGGTGAAGGACGGGGAGTGGGGATACCGCCTGATGGTCGTTCATGATCTGGACGGGAATGAGCTCTATTTTCCCTACCCTAGTGAACCCCAACCGTGATCTAACGCGGAGTGTGGCGACGTGACATGCCGTCCGAGTTTCTGCCTGATGGTTGTCTCGATGGTTCTCCCGCTCGCGACGCCGGCGGCGGCGAGGGGCCAGGAGAGTGGGCGCGACACCGCCGTCGCCCGGACTGAGCGACGGCGTTTCATGTCGCCGACCCAGAGCGTTTCCGACGATCCTCGCCGGGTTCCGGAGCCGCCGGGCGTCAACGGCCCGTCGGGCACGCTCGTGCTGCGGGGCGGTCGCATATTCGACGGGACTGGCGCGGCCGTGCGCGAGGGGACGCTTGTCATCACGCGGAACCACATCGACCGGATCCTGGCGCCATCGGCGACCAACTGGCCCTCGGACGCGCGCGTGATCGATGTCGCCGGCAAGACCGTCATGCCGGGTCTCATCGACTTGCATACGCACCTGACGTATCCCGATGACGACACGCCGGGGTCGATCGCCGGCAGCCGGGCGGACGCGGCGCTCCGCGGGGTCGAGCGTCTCCGGTACTACATCGAAAGCGGCATCACGAGCATACGCGACGTTGGATCCGAGGGCGACGTACCGTTTCGTCTCCAGGCCTGGGTCAAGCAGAACCGTGTCATCGGACCGCGTGTATTCGCGGCCGGCCAGCTGATCACGAGCAAGGGCGGTCACGGCGACGATGGCGGGCCATACAACAGCACCGCCGCGGGCATGGTCCGCGTCGCGTCGGGGCCTGATGATTGGCGCGAGGCGGTGCGCGAGCAGTTCACCGCTGGCGCTGACCTCATCAAGATCGCCAGCCACTTCACGCCGGCCGAGGTTTCCGCGGCGATCCAGGAAGCGCACGCGCTCGGCCTCAAGGTGACGTGCGATTGCGAGACGTTCTACACGAAGTGGGCGGTCGAAGCGGGCATCGACATGATCGAGCATCCGCTGCCGCGCTCCGATGAGACGATCGCGCTCATGAAGCAGCACGGCACCGAGTCGGATCCCACGTTGACGCCTTACATCATCATCTTCAATTCGGCGGGCGCGTACTACGGCACGACGTCACGCCGATTCTTCTTCTCCAAGTCGGCCAACTTTGCGTTGGTGAAGAAGATGAAAGATGCGGGCATCACGCTCGGCATCGGCACTGATCTCGTGCGCGATTGGTTTCGCTACCTGCCTGGACCCTACATCAACGAGCTGCAGCAATTCGTCCGCCTCGGCTACACGGTTCCCGAAGTGCTCCAGATCGCCACGCGGACGAACGCCCAGATGCTCGACATGGGCGACCGACTTGGCACCTTGGAGCCAGGGAAGCTCGCCGACGTAACCGTTATTGATGGTCGCCCTGAGGTCTCGCTGGGCGATCTCGCGAAGGTGTGGCTCGTGGTCAGAGACGGCTATGTCGTGGTCGACCAGGGAAACATCAACGTGCCGCGGCACGTGCCGACTGCCATGCCCCCGGAGCGGCTCGAGGAGCCCCAGGCGCAGCATTGACGCCAGCACCTGACGACCATGATGGTTCTCCCGCGGGATGCCGTTGCCCCCGCGCGCGCGCGCTTCATGCTATGTTGGACCCGCGTGTTTCGGGGCATCGCGTAACCAACGGAGGAATTCCCCATGAGCCGCGCTCTCAGGGTGCACACGATGTCGGCTCTCGTGTGTTGCGCAGTCGCCGCCACCGCGTGCGGCAGCGACATGCCTACGGGCCCATCGCCTCGATCATTGGCCGAACATTTCGACAGCGTGTTGACCCAACATCCAGGCGCGAATGGCGCGTGGCATGACGCCCTCACGGCCGCCATTGCTGCTTTGTCGTTGGGCGTTGCGCCGACGACCGTGCAAATATCGGTCAACGGAACAGGCACGACTTTTCAGGCGGTCGCCTGGGACGAAGTTGCTCCTGGGTTTGGCGTCGACTCGACCATTCACATTGCGGCGTGGACTGGCGGCAGCAACCCGGCATCCGTCATGCGAATCGACGAGCAGTTCAGCGGCGCCCAGACCTTCCCTTATGTCGAGTACGCGCCCGATACCGCGCAGGGTTCGGTCGGTGGCGGTGGCACCGTCACCGCATCACTGGCTACGTTAGGCGACAACTGCCTTCCTGGGAGCGACACCGATATGACCGCTGTCTCGAACTGCCGACTCGGCACTATCATCGCTGGGTTCAATGTCACGAGCATCCAGGGTGGTACGGCGCACCTCGTTATGACCTCACGAGCGCTCCACGGGATGCGGACCTGATCTCGACACTCGAGAAAGCCAGCAGTATGAGTAGCGCGATGGCGACGCGCAGAGCGGTGACTCGATGACCAGGCGCTTCCGGAGTTGCGCCGCAATGACGCTGCTCAGTTCGGGCGTCAGCGCGGGCTTTTCGGTCGCGGGCCTCCTCGGCACCGGCAGCGACAGCTTCGCCCGTTATGCCGCGTCGCGAAGCGTCGCTTTGCTGCTGACGGTCTTGATCGCGATCGGCGTGCGGTCCAGCGTAGCGATCGCGTTCCTGGGAATCGCCATGACCGTCGTGGAGACGTTCGACGGCGTGATCGGTGCCCTTGCCCATGATCCTTCAAAGACCTACGGGCCGTTTGCCTTCGCCGCGCTCAACGCCTTTGCGGTCGGTTGGCTCCTCCGAGAGCTCGCCACCGGCGCCGGACGACCGGCGCAGCTCGAGGAAGCCCACGACGGAGGATGAAGTGGTGAGTTTCTGATGCTCACGACGTCAGGCTTTGAAACGCGCTGATCGCCGCGGCTGCAAAAGCTCATGGGGCACGCCAGTCTGGTGATGACAATGCGATAATTGCGGCTACGAGGCAGTCCAGGTCCGGCGCTTCAGCTGCGTCAGCGAATCCGAGCCAGGCGAACCGCGACCTCGCTATCGCTTGCCGGCACAGCATCCGGGGCGTCGAAGGTGACCAGACTGTCGTACGCGACTCGGAATGCCGGCGGCGTTTCCGAGGATGCTCGTCCATCCGCGTTCAGACCAGCGCGCACCGCCACGCACGTCTTCCGCTCGCGCCACACGCAGACGGATGTGGTTCCCAGGTCGGTCACGCCCGGGCGCATGTCATAGCTCGAATTCAGGCGAAAGAATGCCGGTCCGATTCCGAGACGAGCGAGCACGGAATCCTGGTTCGTCATGTCGAGATGCGTCGCCCGATAGTTGATGTGCGTGGGGCGGTCGCGCGTTACATGCGCGAATAATACGCCGCCGTCCGCGTACAGCACGAAAGAGGGATCGATCGAGTTCGGAAGGAGTGCAACGACCGGTCGCTCAGCTGGCGCCAGATCCAGCGTTGGCGCGCCATCACTGGTCAATCGCCCTCGGCAGCTGCCGGACACAGTGGCGGCCATAGCGACAAGCAAGACGAGGGTGATTCTCATCGCGTGACGACACTATGGCCCTTGTGGGCTATTCGATAGGACGTGGCGGCTACCGCGATGCTCTCTCGCGATTCCGAATCACAGTCGCCAACGCGCGAAGCGCATCGTTTACCGACTGCGATGTCGGAAATATTTCGGCTACGTCGCGGTCGAGCACGACTATGTTCGTGCCCTGGGCATAGCGCGCCGCGTGCTTGCCACGTACGCCGCCGCTGAAATCGTACTCGTCTCGCATTTCGTCGTCAGCCATTGCGACAGACGGCCACTTATGGGCCGTGTTCGGGGTCCGCTACGGTCACTGAC
Organism: Gemmatimonadaceae bacterium; assembly: GCA_035570055.1. Taxonomy (GTDB): domain Bacteria; phylum Gemmatimonadota; class Gemmatimonadetes; order Gemmatimonadales; family Gemmatimonadaceae; genus DASRDS01. Next base: position 302,843 of record DATMLM010000073.1, on the reverse strand, counting down.
AAGGGATCGCCAAAGACCGTAACCGCCTCGAGGAATTCCACCCCGTGTTCCGGGCATTCGCATCGGCCTTGGCAGGATCCCAAATGAAGGAGAGGTCCACGGGGCGCCAATATAGGACGACGAGCCGGCTGGCGCCCATAGCATCCCGCGGTGTTGAGCATGCGAAGCGCGTTCCGTCCAACGCGGCCGCGCTCGTACTCCCAGAGCCGTTCGGGAATTACTGGCGTGCGCTTTCACGGCTTCCAGCGGTCCATCCCGACAAGCCGGTCTACCGCCGACGACGATTCACGATCTGCGGCACACGTTCGCCGTCCACTGTACGCACGCGTGCCGCTGCCGCGGCTCCAGAAATTGCTCGGCCACTCAAGTCCGCTCATGACGATGCGCTACATGAAGCACGCGCCCGAGGCGTACTTTGCCGAAGACGCGGCGAGGGTCGCGGCGAGCTTACAGGGTGCGGCGAACCCCCCGGTGTCCGAAGGGCTACGGGCGCAGTCCGCACGGGCATCGGTTGGCTTGACGGAGTGCCACCACCAAAAGTGCCACCACTCGTCTATTCCCAGCCGCGGCCGGCGGTAGCTGTAACTTGAGGAACCCCAAACAGGGCAGTAAGTTATCGTGCTCCATTCCCGAGTAGCTCAGTTGGTAGAGCAGCGGACTGTTAATCCGCGGGTCACAGGTTCGAGTCCTGTCTCGGGAGCTTCCAACTCAGTATCGACAACGTAGTTCCCTGCTTGTCGAACCGACGCCAGCAGCACCAGCAGTGCGTCTAGGTAGGACAAACGGCGTTTCTTCCGCTTCCCGCGCCTTGGCCCGACCCACACCGCGAAGTCTCTCGCGTTTGGCGTGTACCGCCCATACCGCTTCGCAATCAACAACGTGTTCGCGTGTCCCTCTTGATGAGCGATGAGCGGGTCAGGCATCCCGCGCTTGCGACTATTCACCGCGTAACTGCGCCGATGATCGTGTAGCGTGGTGGTGTGCTCGGAGTGTCTCCCCTCGGGCGCATTCGGAGTGAGCTTCGGGATGCCTTGTTCGAGATCCCCTTTTTCGGCCGCGATATGATGATCCCAGGCGTGGCGACGATGGAGGCGATGCAGCGCGCAAGTCTCCATGCCCGTGGGCCATGATTGCCTCGTATGTCTTGAAGGGATACGGGAGACGACGAATCAGCTCCTGAAGCTGCTCCGGGTCGTACCACACCACCCGTTCGGGATTCTCACTCTCTCCCTCGACGTCGCGAAGGCTTGTCCGTCCATCAGGCGGGGCGCCCCTCCAGCTTCCAACCCCCCGCTCGACTAATGGGCGGCGCTCGTCGGCGCGACGGGTCTGAGGACGCGGCCTGCCAGTTGGAGCTCGAAAGTTGGCGATGTATTGATCGGCGGAACGTGAGCCAGTGGCCGCACGGACTGGCCCCGTGGGCGCCGCCTCAAGCGCTTGAACTGCGCGATCTGCGCCGCGGTCGCCGGCGTCGAGTGAGTCAGGTCCATCGCCACGATCGTATCAGCGGTCAACGCCAAAAGCGTCCCGCCGCCAGGAGCTACGGCGAGCTCGTACACCGGGTGCGGCGCGATAATGATCTCCTGCGGCTGGGACAGGGGCTGCACATAGTGGAGCAAGAGGCCAGGCACGGTATCGGCGCACCCGCTTCCATAGATGCACTCGCCAGCACCCACGTAATAGTCGTTCCCATTCGGCGCGATCACCGCGCCGTAGTTGGTGGTGGGATCGTTGAACTGAGGTCCCGTCAAAGTGGAGTCGATTACCTGGTGAGCGAACTGGTACAGGTACGGCGCGGACGCGCTAGCGCTCGTGAAATAGGTCCCTCCGCCCCCGCCAACTCCGAAATATCCCGCGGGCGAGTAGGTGTGAGTCGCCGAGAGATAAATCGTGCTGGCATCGGGGCAGTTCAAAAGCATCACATGCGTGCGATCGCCGCTCCGCATCGGGCGCGCTTGGCAACCAAACTCACCAACGGTGTACAGCGCGGTTTGCACACCGGTGGTGAGGTTCAGCTCGACGGCGATGCCCTGCTGCTGTGTGTTATTGGAGGTATAGATGATCGCGCGACTGTCGGCGGCCACACGCAGCGCATAGACTGTATCGGCCGCACTGCTCGAGGTGAGCGGAATGGTGCTCAAAATCGGATGCACTGGCGAGGTAAGATCGACGATCGCGATCGCCGGCGGCGACCCCAAGCCCACGATGAGTGAATCGCCGCTTGGCGTAAGGTCGACCGACGTCGGCGCTGCCGGGAACGCGATACTCGACTGATAGGTCATGCTCCCCAACGCGAGGACGGCAACCGTCAGGCTATCGGGTTTCGCCAGATACACGAGGCCGCGCGCGCTGTCAAATGCGACATCATTGACAGAAGCCCCGCGCGGAATGCTCTGCTCTGGATGCGTTGTCAGGCTGGCGACTGTCATGCCGGGGGTGGCGCTGGTCGCGCGATTGCCATCGGCGTCAGTCGCGAATGCCGTGAACGTTGCGTTCGACCCGATGAGTGTGGCCGGAACGTGCACCACGAACGTCGCGGTACCGGTTGTCCCCGATGCGGCGACGGAATCCGCAAGTGTGCCGGTGGACGAAAGCGACCAACCGACCCATGCCAGCTGATGGTTGTCCGCAGCCGCGATGGAGATGGTATCGGCCGATCCGGCGATCAGCTCGCCGTACCAGCTGAAGCCACCGAGCGGGTCGTGGAAGGAGTTCAGGGAGACGGTAGGCTGCTGCGTATCTTGGATCGTCAACGCGGCGCTCGCATGCTGATTGATCTGCGGTACCGATATGGTCAAAGTCAGCGTGCCGTCTGGCGCCCCCGATGGAATGGTCAGGGTCCCTTGCAGCGGCGCACCCGTCGTGTCCACTGGCAAGTACGTCGAATCGACGCCTGTCGCGATACCTGAGAACGTGAAGAGGAGCAACATGCCGCCTTGCTGCGCAGCCGTTGGCAAGATGATCGTGAACGCCACCGCGTTCCCTTGCGCCACGCTCGTCGGGCTGAAACTGATCGACAGCGGTAAACCCGAAGGCCCGGTCGAGCTGCTGCCACATCCAAGTGCGCCGAGAATAGGGAGCACGCTCGCCACAAATCGAAGACGGAGACGAATCATATGCGGCCAATATGGACGGGGCCGCTCGGGTGGCAAGAGTTAGGACAGGGCGGCGCTCAGTGCACTTGCGTCTATGCCGCCTCCACTAGTTCTCCCGTAACGCTCTGACCGGATCGATGCGGCTGGCCCACCGGGCGGGTAAGAAGCTAGCGGTCAGCGCGGCGGCGACGAGCAGCGCGACCATCGCGGCAACCGTTGCCGGCTCCGTCGGCTGCATGCCGACGACCACCTTGAGCAGGACCCGGCCGGCGAGGAGCGCCGCGGCGAGGCCTAGCGCGGTGCCGAGCGCTATCAGTCGGATGCTGTCCTGAAGAATGAAGCGGACTACGTCGCCGGCTGTGGCACCTAGCGCGAGCCGCACGCCGATCTCAGGGACGCGTTGGGTCGTGAGGTAGGAGAGGACGCCGTAGATCCCGACGCAAGCGAGGAGCATCGCCACGCCGGCAAAGATGCCGAACAGCAGTAATAGGAAACGCTGCTGATCGAGCGAAGCGCGCACTGCGTCATCCATCGTCTGGACGTCGTACATCGCCTCGTCGGATCCAGCACCGCCGAGCGCGGACTGGAGCGGACGGATGGCGTCGGACGGTGCGGCTGTCGTGCGCACGGCGATCGACAGGAACGTGGAGTAGAGGTGCATGAGCGACTCCGGCACCTGGGCGAACGGATAGTAGACCTGATCGTGTACGCGCGACACGTCGTCGTTCGCCATTCCCCACTGGCGCACATGCCCGACGACGCCGACGATGCGCGATGGGTGTGGGCCCAGGCCGGGCAGCCAGAGGCGCTGGCCCACGGGATCCGTGTCGCCAAAGGCGTGGCGCGCGAGATTGGCATCGATGACGACCACCGGTTCCGTGCCGAGGCTGTCGGCATCCGTGAAGAACCGGCCCTTCAGCAGCGGGATGCCCATGACCGCGCGGTAGTCCGGCGACACACTGGAGGCGAGCGCGTCTGGCTCCTGGTCCGGCGGCGGGGCGGTCGGTGTCGTCCAATACGACATGGTGTTCTCGCCTTCCCGCATGGGTATGATGTCCGCCAGCGCGACGCCGCGAATACCGGGTACGGCGCGCGCCCGCTCAACGACTTGGCGCCACGCCGCGCGAATCTGTTGGCTGTCGCCCAGCACATTGGGCGCGAGCGCGAATCGGGCGACCAGCACGTGGTGGGGGTCGATCCCGGGATCGCGCGTCGATTGGGTGATCAATGTTCGGCCGAGCATGCCGGCCGACACCAGCAACACGATCGCCAACGCCAACTCGGCCACCACGAACGCCCCGTGCATCCGCCGCGTGTTGGCCGTGGTCCCGCGACCCGATGCGCGCAGCGTGCGCCCAAGATCGCGGACGCTGGCGCGCAGTGCCGGCGCCAGTCCCGCCAGGATGCCCGTGGCCAGCGACACCGCGAGCGCAAACACGAGCGCGCGCCAGTCGAGTCGAATCTCTCCGGCCCGCGGGAGGCCGCCCGGCCAGAGCGCGACGAACGGCCGGACGCCAGCCGCGGCGAGGATGGCGCCCAGTGCGCCACCGGCCACACCGAGGACGGCGCTCTCGGTCATGCACTGTCGCGCGATGCGCCCGCGATTGGCGCCCAAGGCGGTACGGAGCGCCAGCTCGTGATCGCGGGCGACGGCGCGCGCCAAGAGCAGACTGGCGATGTTCACGCACGCGATGAGCAAGACGAGCGACACCGCGGCGAGCAGCAGCCAGAGCGTCGAACCGATCTGTCCCACGACCTCGTCGCGCAGCGGATGCGCAACCATACCAGCCCCTGCGTTCGTCGCAGGGTACTGCGCCGCCAACTGGCGGCCGGTGAGCGCCAGCTCGGCTCTCGCCTGGGCCACAGTGATCCCCGGTCGCAGTCGGGCGAGCGCGCGGATGAACCGAGCGCCGCGCGTGTGCAGGCGCGGATCGGTGCTCTGGCCGAGTGGCGTGAAGACGTCGGCTTGCCCCGTAAGCTCGAATGCCGCGGGCAGCACGCCGATCACGATGTAGGTGACACCGTCATAGCCGAGGGAGCCGCCTATTGCCGAAGGACTCCCGCCGAAATGCCGGCGCCATAACGCATCGCTGATCATGGCGACGGGTATTGCGCCGGGCCGATCCTCGTCGGCGCGGAATGCGCGCCCCTGCTCGGGCTGAAGCCCAAGAACCGGAAGGAGGTTCGCTGACAGCAGTCGCCCCGGTACGTATTCGGCCGGCCCGTTGCCGGTGATCGTTCCGCCGCCGTAGGTCCACGCAGCCACATCGAGCGTGCGACTCGTTCGGATCAGGTCCTGGATGTCGGGATACGAATATCCCCACACCTCTCCCACGTCCTGCGTAGAGGTCCGGAGCGCCACGAGGCGATCCGGTGCCGGGAACGGCAGGCGTCGCAACAACACGCCGTCGACGATCGTAAACATGACAGTGGCGGCGCTGATGCCAAGCGCCAAAATGAGCAGCGCCACCGCCGCGAATCCTGGCCGCTGCCTCAGAGCGCGGAGCGCATGTCGGACGTCTTGCGCGATGTCATCGAGTAGCATGATGAGCGCCCATTGCCAGAACGAGGCCAACCGGGCGCGCGGGTAACGCGTTGATCGACGGCGTGTTGCGCGTGGGACGCCTCGGAAGCGTGTTCGCTTGCGGCCGGCGGCGTCCCGGAAACGCGCATACGAGCTAGCCCGTGACGCCGCGGCTCGGCGCCAAGCCCTCGTCCCACGAGTCGCTGCCCGTCAGATTGCGACTGTCATGACCTCCGACTCAGGCCGAGTGTTCTGGGCACAGATCGCCTTGGGCCTCGGTGGCGTCATCCAAATCCTCGGCATGCCGATCATCGTCGGCGCGCTGCAGGATCATTGGGGGTATAGTGCCGCGTACGCGGGATATATCACATCCATAGATCTCGCCGGCCTGTGCGTTGGCGCCATCACGACGTCGGCGTGGGCGACTCGCGTAAACTGGCGGCGATATACGGCTGGCGCGGTCGTGCTTGGCGTTGTGTTCAATACGCTGTGCCTGTGGTTTCATGCGCTCGGGCCACTGTGTGTGCTCCGGTTTGGAGCTGGGCTGGCGTCAGGGGCCATCTATTCGTCATCGTTGGCGCTCCTCTGCTATCAGACGGATACAGCGCGAGGGTTTTCGATACTGATCTTCGCGCAGGTCGTTGCGAATGCCATCGTGCTGGCCGCGTTTCCGGCCATCGATGCGCGGTGGGGACCCGCGGGACTCTTCGTCTCGATCGCGGTCGTGCTGGCCGCGACGTTGGCCATGGTGCCGGCGCTCGGCGCACGCCGGCCGGAAATGCCGAGCGTCGAGCGGACGCAGATCAATGACGGCGTGGTATTGCCGGCGCTTTGTCTCGCGGCGGTGGCCTTTGTGTATGTCGCGATCGGGAGTTACTGGGCGTACGCGGAACGCATGGGCATCACGTTCGGGCTCACGCCCGATACGGTGCACCACCTGTTGACGGCCAGCGTCCTGCTGTCGAGCCTCGGTTGTGTCGCGGCGTTTCGGATCAGCCGGAGCATGGGACAATCGCGGCCCCTGTTGGCGGCGCTCGCGATCTTTTCGCTGACGTTGCTCGTGCACAGCGTGTCGCCGCACGCCGTCATGTATGTGCTCACGCTCGTCGTCCTGCAGGTCGCGTGGAATTTTATCGACATCTTTCAACTCGGCACGCTCGCGTTCGTGGATCCGAGCGGACGCGGGGCAGCGCTCGTGCCGGGCGCGCAAGGCATCGCGCTCGCGATCGGGCCGGCGGCGGCCGGGAAGCTGTTGGACCTCGGGCTAGGATATCCGGCGGTGCTGGTGCTGTCGGGCAGTGCGGCGACGTTGGCGGCGCTGTGCTATGGAGTCGTGCACGTGTCGTGCGAGCGAGCGGCGGTTGCTGCGCCACGTTGACGGGCGGCTGTGGGTCGAAGCGTGTGATACCGTTCGGATCGCCGAGCGGTTCGGGACGCCCGTCTATGTCATGTCGGAGGCGCAACTGCGCGCGAACTGCCGGGCGATACGGCGCGCGTTCGCGCAGCATTGGCCCGGAGCCCGGGTCGAGCTGCTGCCGTCGCTGAAAGCGAACTACGTGTTGGCGGTTCGCCGCGTGCTCAATGAGGAAGACGTCGGGTGCGACGTGTTCGGCGAGCACGAATTGCGCGCGGCGCTGCGCGCCGGCGTGCCGGCCGAGCGGATCTCGGTCAATGGATCAGCGAAAAATGCGGAGCTGCTGAGAGAAGCGGCGCAGACTGGGACCGCTATTACTCTCGACAGCGAGGCCGAGCTCGATGCGCTGCTCGCGATGCAACTCCGAGCACATCTTCGACTGCGCGTGCGACCGGATCACGAGTCGCTCACGGAGCGATCGGACTTCTTTCCGGACATGGCGATTCGGGATGCGGCGCAGCTCTACAAACCCGGGATCGAGCCGAGTGCGGCACGAGCGATTGGGTTGCGGGTGCTCTCCGAGAAGAACCTGGAGCTGAGCGGGCTCATGACGCACCTGGGGCGACACAGTGCGGATCCAGCGGTTTGGTCGAAGATGGCGGCGGGATTCGGGGCGACGGTAGCGGCGCTCTGCCGCGCGTGGGCGCCGTGGCGGCCGCGTGAGCTCGACATCGGCGGAGGGTTCCCGGCGCCGCGAGATCCGACGGACCCCGAGCGGCGGCCCGCGGCGGCGATCGAGCAGTACGCCGAGTGCGTCGGCACATCGTTGTGCGCGGCGCTACGGGCAGGCGGAGTCGAGCCCGATGGCATCGTCCTGCAGATCGAGCCCGGGCGCAGCCTGTTCGCCGACGCCGGCCTGCATCTCACACGCGTACGTCACGTCAAAACGCAGACGCGACCGACCCCCGCCACATGGATCGAGGTCGACACGACGGAGATGTTCTTACCCGACCTGATGATCGAGCACGCCTACTTTCGTCCCGTGTTCGCGTCGCGCGTCGACGAGCCACCGGCAGGGACAGCCCACATCGTCGGCATCTCGTGCGGGTTCGATGTTCTCGCGCGCGATGTGCCGGCGCCCCGCGTCGCCGCCGGCGACACCATCGCGTTTCTGGATACGGGCGCGTATCAGGATGCAGCCGCGACGAACTTCAATGTGCTCGCGCGGCCCGGCACCGTCTTGGTCAGCGGCAACCGGGCCCGGCTCGTCAAGCGGCATGAGACGCTCGATGAGGTGCTCGGGCGGGATGCCCCAGACGCGCCGGAGGTCGAGCTATGACCGGCTTGCATCACGTCGGCCTCACGGTGTCGGATCTCGACGCATCGATCGCGTTCTACTCGGCATTGCTCGGCTGCCGCGTGCGCGAGCGCTCGCAGAATAGCGGTGACGAGATCGAGACGGTGACTGGCGTCGCCGGTGCCAGTATCGTGACGGCCGATCTGGAAGTACCCGGCGGCGGACTCCTCGAGCTTATCCAGTACGTCCACCCGGTCACAGGGCAGCTCAGGCAGGAGCGACACCAGCCCGGCCATACTCACTTGGGGTTCGTCGTCGATAGCGCTGACGCGGCACGGGAGCGACTCGCCAGGCTCGGCGCCGGCCAGATCTCCGAAGCCGTGACGATTGTCGAGCCCGGATCAGCCTGGGATGGTGTCAGAGCGCTCTATGCGTGTGATCCCGATGGGAGGACGATCGAGTGTCTGGAGCTACCGTGATTATCCATTGACACCGAGTGCCCGACGCGGCATCGTCGCGTCGTGACCGACTACACCCGGGTCAAGGCCGCACTGCCCGCCGCGCGGGCGCGGCTATTCGGGATTTCCGGCGTACATGCTGTGGGCATCGGGACCAAGATCGTCGGTGACGAGTTCACGCACGAACCCGCGATCATGGTGTTCGTCGAAAAGAAGCGGCCGTTGGTGGAGCTCGAGGCCGAGCAGGTCATCCCGGCGGTCATCGACGGCGTCAAGACTGACGTATACGAAACCGAGATCCCCAAGGCGCACGGAGAGGCGCTGCAAGGTGGCGTGCAGATTACGCCGGGATCTGTCGAGTCCGCGTGGCAAGGCGATCAGAATCCCGATGGGACCTTCACCATCATCCCGGGCTCGGGACTCGGCCTGCAAGGGACGCTCGGGTTTTTTGTCAGGGTGGCCGCCGCGACGCCCACTGTCTATGGGGTGACATGCTATCACCTATTCGGCACACCGGCGCAGCCACGCGATACGAACATCAAACTGACGGTAAACGATCTCGTCGTCACGTTCGGGACCAATTCATCCGATCCGTTGATCACGCCCGGCACGTTGATCGCCGTGGAAGTGCCCGTCACCGACTTGGGATACTCGTTGTTCGGGTTCTACGTCGTCGGTCAGGGAGACGATGGCACTACGGCGGCCAAGCAGCTTCGCGACAATTTGAATCGCGTCAACACCGACATGACGTGCACGGCGGCCGGCCGGAGTTTGACCGTCGGAGGAAGCTTCACCATCGCGACGCCGGTCATCGCCACTGCGTTCAATCCAGCCCTTGGCGACCAGCACTCGTCGCTCACGGCCACGGTATCGCTGCCGACGATACAGCTGAGCGGCAAAGCGAACACGTTTGGTGGCGTCATTGCGACCTTCAACCTTGGCGGCAACGAGCCGACGCACGGGACGTGTGTGGCCGCCAAAGCCGGAGACTCGGCGAGCACCGTGGCCGGTGCGCTCGCGGACGCGATAACCAAGCTACAGGTACCGGGCGTGACGGCGGATGCGACAGGCGCGACTGTCACGATCCATGGACCGGTGCAGACGATCGACTGCCAGCCCATGAGTGATGTACGGGTGGGCCATCCCGACAACTCGTTCTGCTCGTCGTGGTGCTCACGCTGCTGCGACGATCGCATAGGGTTACTTGCTTTTTTGCGACCCGAGCTCGACTGCGCGCTGGTCCAACTCGATAACCAGCAGAAGTACCGGGCGCAGGTCAAGGACATCGGCTTCATCACGGGACGCCACGACATTGTGCGAACCGACGGCTCGTTCGACCCGAATGGGACGCCGTTCTGGAAGCGCGGGCGAACGACTCACGTCACCAAAGGCACGCTCCTGGGCGCCAATATGAGCGGGAAAATGGCAGGCGTGGCGGACGAGTCCGATGGATCATCGTCGCCGAAATGGCGGTTGTTCAACAACTACTATACCGGTGCGTTCGCGGTCAAAGGCGACACAGCCGTGTTCGCCGGCCCCGGCGATTCCGGCGCGGCGATCGTCACACCACCCGTGCCCGGGGTCGATGGCTCGACGACGGTCGCCGGGCTTCTCTTCGCGGGGAGTGGGCAGACCGGGTATGGCATCCCGATCGGGTCGATCATCGACGCGATCAGCGCATGGCAGAACCAAGCGTCGGTCGCGCTGGAGACCGCGACACAAATGGACCAGGATGTGACGGCGCCGGGGCCGGCACCGGCGGTTCTCGCGCGCGTGGCACATCGCGATCTCACGCCGATGGGCACGGAGTCGGTGCGGCTCAACCAGGCGCAGAGTGAGATCGGTGCGACATCCGGTGGACGGCGATACGGCTCCCTCATCATGCGGCACGTTGACGAAGCGCAAAACCTCGTCAATACGAATCGCAAAATGGCCACCGTGTGGCACCGCAACGGCGGGCCCGCGATCGCCGATGGGCTGCTTCGGATGCTCGAGATTCCTGGCCAGCGCATCCCGGCCGTAATCAACGGGGCGCCGCTCGTGGACTGTTTGCAGCAGATCGCGAGCGCGCTGGCGCGCTATGGGAGCGATGCGCTGGCGGCCGACATCAAAACGCATGGAGCGGCGCTCACCCAGCTCGCGCACCTGAGCTATCCCGAGTTGCTGAAAACGCTCCAGGTCGCTGAGTAACCGGGACAGCCTTATGGACTATGCGCGTGCCAAGGCAGTCCTACCGAAAGCGCGCGCGCGGTTGTTCGCGATCCCCGGCGTGCACGCGGTGGGGCTGGGTCGAAAGATCGTCAGCGATCAGTTCACGCAGGAACCTGCGATCATGGTTTTCGTCGAGCAGAAGCAACCCGTCGCGAATCTCGCGGCGGAGCATCTGATCCCCGCGGAAATCGATGGCGTGAAGACCGACGTGTACCAGTCGGAGATTCCGCGACACCATGCCGAGGATACGAGTCCGTACAATCCGCTCGTCGGCGGCATTCAGATCCTCGCCGGCGCCTACGTCGAACCCAGCGACGCGACGCAAGAGCCCACCGGCATCGGCAACTACGGCACGCTCGGATGTTTTATCGAAGTCGATCACGGCTACGCGCAAGCGATTTATGCCGTGACCAACTTCCATGTCGTCGGCAGCCACCTCTTCGCCCAGCCGACAAACCTGACGTGGACGCCAAACGCCAACACGACCGACAACGTTCGCACGTTCGCCACGAATCCGCCCAATCAGACGGTCACGCCGGGCACCCAAGTCGTCGCTTCGGTTCACATCGGCAATACGCGGGTCCGAGGATTTTATCTGACCGGATCATCGGATACCGCGGCCGATGTCGCGAACCATCTGGCCATTTATCTGAGTGACCTCGGCACCAAAATGGGGAACGGACTCTGGGCCACGGTGACCGGCGACAGCACGATCACAATCACCGTGAACAACGCCGCCGTCCCGGTCCAATTCTTCGGGCCCTTCGGCCGCAATCTCGGCGATGTCAAAGCATCCACGAAGGTCGAAGTGGCTCAGACGAGCCTGCAACCGCCGACGTTCACGCTGACGGTGTCCGGTGGTTTCGATGAGCACGGTGGCGCGTATATCACGATCAATCCCGGTGGCATCGCTCCCACCTACGGCACATTCACGTTGGCGAGCCCCGACAATCCGGCGTACAGCATCGCTAACGCGATCAATTTGCTGAAGATCGACGGTGTGACCGCGACACCCACCGATCCCGAGCCCGGGAACGTCGTGACGGTCACCGGCGCCGAGTCGATCCAATGTCAGTTCACGTCCGATCGACGAGTGGGTCAACCGATCAATCGATTTTGCCCGTCGTGGTGCTCGCGCTGCTGCGACCGCCGCATCGGACGGGTCGAATTCGCGCGGCTCGACCTCGACGTGGCATTGATCGGGCTCGACGTCGGCGTGCAGTACAACGCGCAGATTCAGGAAATTGGACGCATTGTCGGCGTGCACAACATCACGGACGACACCGGCGAGACGCCGCTCTGGCTGCGCGGGCGGTCTTCGCCGACGCCCAATCACGGAACACTTTTGGCATTCAGTACCGATGGCATTATTCGTGACCCAACCGGATGGGCCATTCATCCGAATGCCGGAACGCCCCACACGCCGATGCTGATTCGCTACTATACGAATGCGTTTCAGATCCGGGGCAACCCATTTTCGCAGGAGGGAGACTCCGGCGCGGCGGTCGTGACGGCGCCCGTCGCCGGCCCCGATGGGAGCCAGACCACGACGGTCGCCGGCATCTCGTTTGGTGGATCCCCCACCGTCAGCGTCGCCACACCCATTCAGTTCATTCTGGATGCGGTAACCGCGGAGTGGCCTGGAACGACCGTCACCCTAGTGACCACGGACGGAACCGTCCAGGCACCCGCGCTCGACGAATCCGGATCGCCGGACGTGGACGACGTGGGTCCGCCCCCGATGCCGCAGCCAGCGCCCCTCGCGCGCGTCGCGCACCGTGTCATTCCGGAGGGCGGTCCGCAGTCGGCGCGACTCAACCAGGTGCAGAGCGAGATCGGCGCGACTCCTGGCGGGCAGCGTTACGGCTCGCTCATCATGCAGCACTTGGACGAAGCGCAGAGCCTCGTCAATACGAATCGTAAGATGGCCACGGTGTGGCATCGCAACGGCGGGCCCGCGATCACTGACGGGTTGCTTCGGATGCTCGAGATCCCCGGCCAGCGCGTTCCGCCCGTGATCAACGGGACGCCACTCAAAGACTGCTTGCAGCAGATCGCGAGTGCGATGGCGCGCTATGGGAGCGATGCGCTAGCGCGCGATATCAAGACTCACGGGGCAGTGCTCATCCAACTCGCGGGTCTAACGTACCCCGAACTGCTGAGAGCGCTGGCCGTCGCTGAGTAGCCGGCGGCGGGATGGTCGGTCCCTGTCCGTTACGCGGTTCGTATCACGATTTGACAGTATGTCCCTGGCGCGACATAGTCGCTGCGTGATCGACTTCTCACGAGTCAACGCGGTCCTGCCAACCGCGCGTGCGCGGCTATTCGCGATTCCCGGCGTCCACGCCGTGGGCATGGGGAGAAAGATCATCGGCGGTGAGTTCACGAGCGAGCCCGCGATCATGGTCTTCGTCGAGCACAAGCAACCGATCGCGCAGCTCGTGGCGAGTCACGTGATTCCCGCGGAGATCGATGGCGTCACGACCGATGTCTACGAATCGCCGATTCCACACCTTCAGGGCAGTCCGGATCCGGATCCGGATGACGAGAATTACGATGTCCTCGTCGGCGGAATCCAGATCGCGCCGGGCGGCATCGACGCGGACGCGCTGGACGCCGAGTACACCGGGATCGGTACATATGGCACGCTCGGATGCTTCATTCAGGTCGGCGACCTTACCCCCTGGATCTACGGGGTCACCAACTTTCATGTCGTCGGCGATCACGCGTACGCCCAGCACACGAACCTAGGCCCGGGCCCCTCAGATAGCGCCGATACGGGGCACACGTTCAGCACCGGTTCCGACGCAACCGTCACGCGTGGCACGCAACTCATTGTGTCCGTCGTGCTCGCCGACGACACGCGACACCGGGCCTTCTATATGGCCGGAGATTCAGATACCGCGAGTGACGTCGCGGGCAAGTTGGCCGCTACCCTGACGAGTCTCGGCAACGGCATCACGGGCCACGCGTTTGGTCCCGCACTGTCGGTCACGGCGGCGGGCGGCACGGTTTTTTGGCTGGGTCCCTACGGGCCGACGGCCGGCGATAAGAATGCCTCGACGACGATCACGGTGGTCCAGACGAGCGTGAGTCCGCCAGCGCACACGATCGCGCTGTCGGGTGACGGAGACGAGTTCGGGGGCGCCTATGTGAGAGTGAATGCCGGCGGCGTCGAGCCAACCCGGGGCGGATTCGTCATTGGCGCGCCGACACTCGCATTCGACATCGCGAGCCTGATCAACGACTTTTCGATCACCGGCGTGAGCGCCGAGGCCACGGCATGGAACACGCTGCAGGTCAAAGGCGCCCAGTCGATCCTCTGTCAGTACAGCAGCGACACCCGCGTCGGACAGGCGACCAACCGATGCTTCGATTGCGTATGCTCGCACTGCTGCAATCACCGCATCGGTCGCGTCGCGTTCGCGGACCTCGAGGTCGACGCGGCTCTCATCCTGCTCGATCCGGGGATAAAGTATCAAGGGTACATCGAAGGCATTGGGCGTATCGTCGGCGTGCATGACGTCACCCAGGACAGCGTCGGCATACCGCTGAAATTGCGAGGGCGATCGTCACCAACGGCCAATGACGGAACGCTGATAGCCATCAATACTGCTGGCGTCATCACATATATCTCCGGAGTGTCAACGGAGAGCGGGCAACAGCCCGCCCCATGGCAGGCCCTGACGCGCTACTACACGAACGCCTTTCAGGTCCGCGGCAATCCATTTTCGCGAAGTGGCGATTCCGGCGCGGCGATCTGCACCCCGCCGGTGGGATCAGATGGGAACGCGACGACGACCGTCGCCGGCATCGTATTCGGCATCGCCGGCAATCTGAGCCTGGGGACTCCGATTCAAGCGATCCTCTCTTCAGTCAGCAGCCGGTTCGCCCCGCTCCAGGCGACACTCGTGACGTGGAACGCGGCGCAACCGACGCAAACGGTCCAAGCCGCGCCGAGCGGCAATCCGTTTCCGCCAGCACTCGCGCGCATCGCGCATCGCGCGGTCCCCGCCAACACCCCGCAATCGGTGCGACTGGTCCAGGCGCAGAGCGAGATCGGCGCCACACCCGGCGGTCAGCTCTATGCCCCGCTGATCATGCGCCACCTGAACGAGGCGCAGACGCTCGTCAACACGAATCGCAAGATGGCCACGGTGTGGCAGCGCAACGGCGGACTCGCGATCGCCAATGGCCTGGTTCGGACGCTCGAGATCCCTGGTCAGCGCATCCCCTCGATGATCAACGGCACCCCGCTCGCTGACTGCTTGCAGCAGATTGCCAGCGCGCTCGCGCGTTATGGGAGTGATGCGCTGGCAGCCGACATCAAAGCGCATGGACCCGCGCTCATCGAGCTCGCGCACCTCTCGTACCCCGAGCTCCTGACCGCCCTCGGCGCCCCCGCCACCGTTCCCGCCTGAAGCCATGCCATCCGATCCGGGGACACTCGAGCTCATCGCGTCGCAAATCGGCCTCGCGCTCGCGCCCCTCGAGGCGCAGCTGACGCCGACGAACATCATCCCGTTCCTTGCCGAGCTCGGAGTCCAGTTCCCGCCGGCCTTGACCTCCCAGTCCGGCTTCATGACGCAGGTGAACACCGTGGCGACCGCGGCTGGCGCGCTGCCGGCTCAACTCACGAAGCTCGCCTCCGACATCACCGCCGGCGACGACGCCGCGATCGTGCAAGACGGCATCACGCTCGTGGGGCAGATCAAGACGATCATCTCCGCGATCGAAGCGATGGCTCAGGCGCTCAGCGACGCCGCGAGCAGCATCACCGGCATCGACTCCGGGGCGGTCACGTCGTTTGCCGGCACACTCGCCACGAACCTGCTGAGCTATCTCATCATCACGTACGCCGAAAGCGTCGAACCCGGCTACGTGGGTTTCGCGAATCTGCTCGGCATCGTGAACTACGTGAGGCAGCCGGGCGTCTCCGGTGATCCGACGCAGCCGCCGTACACGCAGAAACAGCTCTCTTTGTCGAATCTCCAGCAGCTGTTCACGAACCCCGTGAGCCTGATGGAGACTCTGTACGCGTGGGGCAGCCCGACATTCGACGGCACGCAGATGATGCCCCGTCTCGGTATCTCCTGCGACCTGCTCGGCCTGCCAGCCCTGGTGCCGAACCCGCCGGGCAACACGCTGACCGCGCCGCTCCTCACGCTCCAGGCGAATCCGGCGACGACCCCGCCCGGCGTTCTCGCGACGTTCACGTACGGCCTCCCCGGCACCTACAACTTCACGATCCCGGTGAGCCAGCGCTTCGCGGTGCAGATCCAACTGCAAGGATCATTCGGGGCGAACCTCCAAGTCACAGCGACACCACCAGCCACGGTGACGCTGTCGCTCCCGACTGCCACGCTCAACGGGTCGCTGCAGACCGCGCTCGTGGGCAGTGGAACGGATGCAACCCACCCGCTGCTCATCCTCGGCTCGGCCGGCAGCAGCCGGATGGAAGCGCAAACGTTCAGCGTCGGCGCCGGACTGACACTCACCGCGAGCAGTACCGGCTCCGGGTCAGCCGATCCGACGTTGCAGGCCGCCGTCACCGGCGGCAATGTCGTCATCGACACAACCAACTCCGACGGCTTCATCGCCGACATCTTGGGCCCGGTCCACGTCGAAGCGCCATTCCAAATCACGGCCACGTGGCGCATGGGCACCGGACTCCACATCACCGGCGGCGCCCAACTCGAGATCGATCTCCCGCTGCACCTGACCCTCGGCCCCGTCACGGTGCCGACGCTGTATCTCATCGGCGGCGTCGGGTCGAACGGCATCACCCTCGAAGTGTCGGTCGCCCTCGGCGTCTCACTCGGCCCCGTACAAGTCGCCGTCGATCGTCTCGGCGCCGTCGGCACACTGTCGTTCCCGAGCCAGGGCGGAAACCTCGGGCCCGCTGACATCCAGGTTGCGTTCAAGCCGCCGAACGGACTCGGGATTGCGATCGACGCCGCGGCGGTCGTTGGCGGCGGGTACATCTCGTTCGACCCGACGAAGGGTCAATACGCAGGCGTGCTGCAGCTCGCCTTACTCAATGAAATACAGATCACGGCGATCGCCATCCTCGACACTGTGATGCCGGATGGTTCGAGTGGCTACTCGTTCCTCTTCATCATCACGTTCACCCTGCCGCCGATCCAACTCGGACTCGGCTTCACGTTGAACGGCGTTGGCGGCTTGGGCGGCGTCAACCGCACGATGGACCTGAACGCCCTGCAAGCGGGGTTTCGCGCGCACACGCTCGGCAGCATCATGTTCCCGAGCGACCCGATCGACAACGCGCCGGCGATCATCAAGAACATCGAAGCGATATTCCCGCCTGCGCAGGGACGCTATCTCTTCGGACCGCTCCTCGAGATCGGCTGGGGCACGCCGACGCTCGTGACGTTCACGATCGGCCTCATCCTGTCGCTCCCAGACCCGATCACGCTCGCTTTGCTCGGACTCATCGATGCGGGACTTCCCACCCAGGACGAGGCGCTGGTCGAGCTCCACATCGAAGTGCTGGGCGTCGTCGACTTCGCCGCCCAAACGGTGTCGATCGATGGCCAGCTGTACAACTCGCGGATCCTCGCGTTCGCGTTGAACGGCGCGCTCGCTCTCCGGTTCAGCGCGGCCTCCCCCCGCAACCTCCTGTTCTCGCTCGGCGGCTTCAATCCGCACTTCGACACCACCGGATTGAATGTCCCACAGCTCACGCGCCTCTCGATCAGCATCGGCGACGGCGACAACCCGCGGCTGAGCGCCAGCTCGTACCTCGCGGTGACGTCGAACACGCGGCAGTTCGGGGCGAACGTCGAGCTGACGGCCCACGCGGGTGGATTCGGTGTGCACGGGTACCTGGGATACGACCTCCTGATCGTTCCCTCGCCGTTCTCGTTCGAGTTCGACTTCACCGCGAGCTTGGACGTCACGTACGACGGCGACACCCTGCTCGGTCTCTCGGTCAGCGGCATCTTCTCGGGCCCGACGCCGTGGCATGTGCACGCCGAAGTCACCATCTCGCTGCTGTTCTTCAGCGTCAGCGCAACGATCGATCGCTCGTTCGGCGACAGTACCCAGATCTCGCTACCGGCCATCCCGGTCCTCCCGGACCTGATCGCCGCCCTCCAGGACGCACGAAGCTGGAGCGCTGCGTTGCCCGCCGGCGCGAGCGTCGCGGTCTCACTCGTCGCGCCCGCGCCAGGCGCGACGACGCTGTCGGTGCACCCGCTCGGCTCGTTGACCGTGAAAGAGACCGTCGTGCCACTCGATCTGCCGATCACGCGCTACGGCAGCGCCGCACCGGCGGACGGCAGCGAGTTCTCCATCGGGAGCGTCACGATCGGTGGCCAAGTCGAAACGACGCAACCCATTCAGGACTACTTCGCACCGGGACAGTTCCTGACGCTGACGGACGATCAGAAACTGAGCTTGCCAAGCTTCGAACCGTACGACGCAGGTGTGACCATTGGGTCGGCCGCCGTGCTCTCGGGCCCAGACGTCACGCGGTCCGTGATGTACGAGGAGATCTACATCGATGACCCCGCGACGAACGCCCGGCTGACCGGCTATTATAACATGCCCGCGACGATCCACGCGGCGTTGAGCGCGCAAGGTGCTGGCGCGCAGTCCTCGATGAAACACACGGGTCTCGTCAAGTACGCCGCTGCCCCCGCAACCGCCGCCATTACGCTTGGGCAGCCGGCGTACGTCGTCGCGAGCGCGATCGACTTGAGCGTTCGCGCCGACATCGTTCCCGCCGCGGGATCGAGCTACTTCGTCGCGCGGGCGGCGCTCCTCGACTATCTCGCCACGAGCCCAACGGAGATCGATGCGCTGCAGGTGCTTCCGGTATGGGAGGTCGCGGCATGACGGTCGGCCTGTATCACTTCCAAGCGTGGGCGCGCCGAGGCATTGGCGCCAGTGTGTCCAATGTAGACTCGGGGACGCTGCCGGATCACGCGCGTCTCTCGGTGCAACTCGGACTCGACGTCACGGGTGGGACTCAGCCGAACCCCGTGCTCCCGCCGGCACAATCAGTCGTGCTGCTCGGTCCCGGCGACATCGCCGGTGTCGATCCACGCATGATCATCCGGACGGAACCCCGGCAATTCACCGTCAACTTCGAGCCGAATTATCTCTGCGGCATCGAGTTCGACTCTCCGGATTTCCCGTGGCTGTTCACGCCAGCGGCGCCGAACGGCGATCGACTCCATCCCTGGGTCGCGCTCTTGGTACTCGAGGCCGACGAGTTCACGACCCCATCGGTCGCGCCTAATCCGCTCCCCATCGTCGTCGTTCAGAGCACGGCGGCCTTGCCCGACCTCTCCGAGTCGTGGAATTGGGCGCACGTGCAGATCACGGGAGACACGTCGCTCGCCAATGCGCTCGCGACGGCGCCGGGCATGGCCATCTCGCGGTTGCTGTCGCCGCGGCGGCTCAATCCCGAGACATCGTATTCCGCGTTTCTCGTTCCTGCCTTTCAGACCGGCGTCGCGGCAGGGCTCGGGCAGGATACGTCGGCCATGACCACGTCGGACCCGGCATGGACGCCCGGGCAGAACGCGAAAGTTCCGCTGACGCTTCCCTACTACTATCGGTTCGACTTCAATACCAGCGACGAAGGCGACTTCGAGTCGCTGGTGCGCGCGCTGACGCCTCGAGTCCTTCCGTGGAGCGTAGGCCAGCGCCCACTCGACCTCGATACCGCCAACCCAAACCTGCCACTGGGCGGCGCGCTGCAAAGCGTGCCCCCTCCCCCACCGCCGCCTGCGCCGCAACCGCCCCCGCCATGGGGTGGTGCGGGCAAAGATGAATTTCAGACCGCGCTACAGGCGGTGGTCAACCAGACGTCGGCCTCGACATACGATCCCGCCAATCCCGGTCCCGATCCCGTCATCGTGCCGCCGATCTACGGGCGATGGGCATCGGGCATCACGTCTGTCGATCGCACGGCCGCCGGGTGGGAGAACGATCTCAATCTCGATCCACGGAACCGTGCCGCCGCCGGCATGGGGACTCAGGTCGTGCAGGAGGAGCGCACGCAGCTCCTGGCATCAGCTTGGCAACAAGTCGCCGGCATCCGCGCGGCGAACCAACTGCTCGCCCAGGGACAGCTCGCCCGGGCCGTAAGCCAGCAACTGTTCCAGCAGCATCTCGTGGCCGCGCCGCCCGAGACACTGATCAAGCTCACGTCACCACTGCAGTCACGCTTGCTCGCTAGCCCGACGACTATTGCCGCCACGATCCGCGCGAGCCGGGTGCCGCCGCGGATGTTCTCGGGTGCATTTCGGCGGTTGAGCCGCGGCCGCGCGCCGACGCTGGTCACGCGCGTGAACAGCGGAGCGCTGACCATTGTGCCACCGCCCAAGCCTCCGGGCGGCCTGACTCCAGTCGACCAGGTATCGCCTACGGGCTCATCGACGGGGCTTCCGAGCTGGCTGTTGATCGCGATCATCATTGCGCTCGTCGTGGTGCTGGCTATTGGCGTGTTGGCCGGCTGGCAGATCGGCTTGATCGCCGCAGTCATCGCGGCCATCGCCGCATTAGTCGCGTATAAGCAGTCGTCGAGTCAGGCGACGAATCCCGTGACCTTCGGAGGGATGACTCCGCAGGCGATCGCGCAGGTGCCCGTGCGGCCTGGATTCGCGATCGAGCCGCTCGGCACAGCGACGCCGACCGCAGGAGTGGGCGCGGCCGACTCGGCACAGGCTGCGGCATTCCGGAAAGCGACGACCGATCTGTTCACGGCCATTCAGGCGCTGCCCGTCAATCCTGGTCCGGCTCCCGCGCTCGATATTCCGACGCTGCGCAAGACGATTCTCGCGCGCATCGATCCGCGAGTGACGGTGCCAGCGCGGTTTGGTTCGTTGGTCAACGTTGGTACACGACTCGGCTGGCAGCCAGCCGATCCACTCGAGCCAATGCTCGTGGCGCCACGTTTCCCGCAGCCGATGTACGCCCCGCTGCGCGATCTCGACGAGCGCTACCTGCTGCCAGGCGTCGAGGGCGTCGAGGCGAACACGGTTGGGCTCCTCGATCAAAATCAGGCCTTCATTGAAGCGTACATGATCGGCTTGAGCCACGAGATGTCTCGACAACTGTTGTGGAACGGGTTCCCGACCGATCAGCGCGGCACGTACTTCCGCCAATTCTGGGACGTGAGCGGATACATCCCGGCGCCATCCGATCCAACAACGCTCTACGACATTCCCCCGATCGACACGTGGGCGCTGCCGACGGCACTCGGTACGCATCCGAATCGCCCGAACGCGCCGGGCAATCTCGTCCTGCTCGTGCGCGGCGAGCTGTTCAAGCGCTATCCGAACGCGATCGTCTACGCCGGAAAAGCGAAGACCGTAAATGGCGTGCGCGTGCTCGATCAGACCGACGAACGCTATCCGTTGTTCCGCGGCTCGCTCACCCCGGACATGACCTTCTTGGGATTCAACGTGACGGCCGAGGACGCGCGCGGCGGGACGGCGAATGCGCCCGACGGATTCTTCTTCGTGTTTCAGGAGCAACCCTCGGAGCCGCGCTTCGGGCTCGAGCCGACACCGGATGTGAGTCCGGTTCCCCACTGGGCGGAACTGGCGTGGACGAACTTCGCGGGTGGCGTCACCGTCACGCCACCGGTGCTGGCGTTGAACGTGAGTCCGTGGCGCGAAGCCTCGCAAGTGTTCCGGAAAGTGATATCGAGCGCACCAGTCCCGGGCTTCTTGTCGCCGGCAGCCGGACCAACGGGCATCGCGATCGTCAACGACGCGAATAATCCCGACGACACGAACAACGCGTGGGGCGTGAACAGCGCGCAAACCGCGTACATCTTGTTCCGCCCACCGTTCCGCGTGCTGATGCACGCGGACTTGATGCTGCCGCAACCATGATGGCCGTCGCCGAGCCGCCGGGCCTGAGTGCCCGGGTCCCACTCCTGCTCTTGCCGGTGCATGTCCAGTACCGGTTCATGCCGTCCGAGCTGTGGGTTCGCATCTACCCAGATCAGATTCACGTCAACGCGCACGAGACGGCGCTGACGACTCAGGAAGTCGCCGACGGCAAGACGTACTGGACGAGCGCCTGGGCTGGGGACGCGCTGGCGGCGTGGCGACTCTTGGCGAATCTGTATGGCGCCCCGCGCGCGGCGTGGATCGCGCGGGAGCTGACGCCGACGAACGTCAGTCAACGACCCAGTGGAACACCGAATTTCCCGACCGTCGCGACCCGCGCGACGTCTTGGGAAGAACCCGCGGTCGCGGACATGCTGCCGGATGCGTGGACCGTTGTCCTCGTGGCCGGCACCACGAGCACGGTCGCGCGCGGGACGCCGATCACGCGACCATTGGCTGTCAGCCTGACGCCGAACGGCGCCGGGTTTCCCGCGGGATCGACGGTTGATGCCGGCCTCAAATGGATGGTCGACTTCAATACGGCCGTCGCGGCGGGCATGGCCCTCAAGATTCCCATCACGGCCGCGCAACAATCGCAAGGCTTCGATCGCCTCATTGTATACGGACTGCGCGCGCGGCAGACCGATTTCTCGGAGCTGCTCGACGCCCATCACTACACGGATGGGCTGGCGTTCATCGCCCAGGGTTCGCCCACGAACAACACGCCGGACGCCCCATCGGGGTACGGTCGCAGCGATCCGAACCAGACGGTGAGCTACGCAACCGAGCAGCAAGGTCCGTTGACCACGAACCCGGCTGCCAACGGCGCCACGTTCGCGACACTCTTGGGGCTCCCGCTCTCGACGTTCGACCACATCGCGGGCGCCGATGACACCGGCGAGCAGAACGCCAGTGACATGCTGGGCGCGCTCTGGCCGGCGACCCTCGGCTACTTCTTGACCCAGATGATGGCCAACGTGTTCACGCCCGCGCAGATCGCGGCAGCGCGTGACTACGTGCTGGCGCACGCGTACCCGCGCGGGCCGTTGCCGGCGTTCCGCGTCGGGCGAACGCCGTACGGTGTGCTCCCCGTGACGTCGCTCCAAGCCTATGCGATGCCGGCCGACACGACGGGACCCGTCGAGACGGGGTTGGTCAGCTTCATCAAGAAGCTGTGGCCGACTTGGCTGGCCAGCTCGGCCAACGCGCCACACTTGGGACCCGGCCAGGATCCGGACCAGAATCTCTTGGGCGTCCTCGGGATGGACGCGAGCTCGATGGCGTTCCAGGGCCGGTCGGTGCTCGGCGGCATTTTTCTATGGAACCTGCTCGGGTTCACGGGCAAGACGTCGCAAGCCACATGGTGGCAGACGTACTCCCACTACGGGCGCGCGCTCCTCGACAACTACGGCTACACGCAATGGGATCCACGGGTGATCACGCTGGGGTTTGCGAACTCCAGCTTCCCGGTCACGTTCCCCACCGTCTCGGGCGTCCCGTTGTCAGAGACCGCGACCTTGGCGGCCGATGCGAACTTGGGCGCGGGGCAGATGGGCACGTACATCGACTGGCTGCGCACCGCGTCGGTCGCCGACATCCAGGCGGAGAACTATCCGGGCCCCAAGCCAACGTCGCTCCTGTACAAGATCCTGCGCCAGTCGCTGTTGATCGAATACACGAACCTCGCTTCGGCCACATCGCCGTGGCAGGAAGGCGAGCTCATTGGGTTGGATGCCGCCTCCACGGCGGTGACACCGTGGCAGATTCTGGCGCGCCCGTCGGTCGCCAATCCGGCGATCTCGTGGGGTGAATATCTCCCGACCGCCACGAGCATCGCCGAGTTGAACGATCTCAAGGCGAGCCTGACTCGACTCGCGCAGTGCCCGACCGCGGAGCTCGACCGGCTGTTGACGGAGACACTGGACGCGTGCAGTCACCGGCTCGATGTCTGGGCGACGGCGATCGCGACGTCGCTCCTCGAGCGGACGCGGGCCGGCCAGAACGCGCAGAGCACGCCGGCGTATGTCGGCGCGTACGGGTGGGTCCAGCAGATCCGACCCGAGACCGGCCGCGTGCCGATCACGGGCACGGAGCTGACGAGCGTTCAAGCGCTCGACGCGGCGCGAAAAGAGACGACGGCGAGCGTGCCCCTCGAGCCGCCGAGCGACAACGGCGGGTCGATCTTTGCACCGTCGGCGACGCAGGCCGCGGTGGCGGCGGTGCTCCGCAGTGGGTACATGACGCACCAGCAGACGCCGGACGCGAATCTCCTCTCGATCGATCTCTCCTCGGACCGCGTGCGCCGGGCGCTCTGGCTCATTGCCGGCGTCCAACAAGGCCAGAGTCTGAATGCGCTGCTCGGCTACTTGTTCGAGGAGGGTCTCGACGACGCGGGCCTCAATCAGTACGTGCAGCCGTTCCGGAACGCGTATCCCATCGTTGGCGGCAAGCTCACGCCGCCGAATGGGCCGAGCGAGACGATCGCGGCATCGAACGTCGTCGACGGATTGGCACTGCGCACGGCGTGGGACAACGGCCAACTGCCCACCGGGAGTACGTGGGGGACAGGATTGCCCGGACCGGGCGCCGATCAGAACAGCGTCATCACCATTCTGCAGACGCTCGATGACTACGCCGATGCGTTGGGCGACCTCTCGATCGCCGAGTCGGTGTTTCAGATGGTGCGGGGCAACTATGGAGGCGCGGCGCTCATGGACGCGATCTCGCGCGGTTCGCGTCCGCCGATGCCCGGCGTGGTCGACACGCCTCGGGGCGGCACCGACCTCACGCATCGCGTCGCCCTCTTGCTCGCGGGGCCACCCACGGTGGCCGCAGCCTGGAGTGGCATACCAGTCCATCCGCGCGCGGCAGCGGAGCCGTGGCTCAACGCGTGGCTGTCGCAGGTGCTGCCCGATCCGGCGACCGTGCAATGCGTCGTACAGTACACGGATCAGAGCGGCGCGGCGCAATCGAGAACCGTATCGCTGCGCGATCTCAATCTGGGGCCACTCGATGTCGTCGCGCTCTCGAATCCGGAGCTGATGAGTCGCGCGACCTATGCCGCATCCCTGCCAGCCGGAGCCCATGGCGCGCAGGTCGTGTTGCAACCGCTGGCCACGAACCTGCTCTATCTGGCGGAACAGCTGCGACGGTTGGTCGGATCGGCCCGGGCGCTCGAGCCACAGGACCTGGCGCCGCCCGAGCAGAACGCGACTACGAGCGGTGGCGTCGTCGACACGAGTGACCTGGGCACGCGCGCGACCGCCGCGATCGGCAGCCTGACGACCGACCTCGCGGCGTTGACGACCGCGCTCGGCGGTTCCGCGGACGCACTGCGCTCGGCGCTGCTCACGTGCAGCTTCTACGGCGTGGATGGTGCGGTGCCGGCGACATCGACGGGTGCGGATCCGACGCTCGTGCCTCAGGCACAACGCGTCATCGCGGCGCTCTTGAATAGAAAGTCGGCGATCAATACGGCGGATCCAGACAGTGTCTTCGCCACGATCTTCGGCGCCGATTTCGTCGTACTGCCCCACTTCACGCCGCCGAGCGCGCCCACGGTGCAGGGCGCGTTCGCGCAGTCTGCCCAGCTCACGTCCAGCGATGCGCAGGCACCCGCGCGGTGGCTCAGACAGCTCACGCACATTCGACCCGGCATCAGTCGGCTCGATCTGGCGTTGAGTGCCGCGCAGGCGCTCGTTGGGGGTGCGCTGTACCCGCCACCGTTGGTGCTCGGCCAGCTGCCGCCCGCAACACCCGATCGTTGGTTGGCACTGCCGATCGACCCGGCGCATCCGCCAGCCCCGGGTCGCGTCGCTCTGGCGTGCGTCGCGTCCGGTGATCCGACGAAAGCTCCGACGTACGCGGGACTCTTGCTCGATGAGTGGATCGAGCGCATTCCCACGACGCAGGAAAGCGCGTCGCTCGCGTTTCACTATGACGAGCCGGATGCGAGAGCGCCGCAATCGCTGTTGCTCGCGGTCTGCCCCGACAATCGGAGCACGTGGGACGATGGGATCGTCGTGGCGATTCTGCAGGAGACGCTCGAGCTGGCGCAGATCCGCGCGGTCGACCTGGCCAGCATTCAGCAAGTCGGCCAGATCTTGCCTGCCCTCTATTTCGCATTGAACCTCCACGGCGCGACCGTGTCCGTGCAGCTCGGTGCGCTCACCGGGAACGTGAATGTCACTGGAATCGCTCGCTAGAGCGACGAGGCTCTTCCCGTCTATCACCACGTGGACGCGGCTCGAGCCGCAGCCGCGCGATGCCACGCTCTCGCGCAGCCTGCAAGCGCAGGTGCGCGACCCGCTCTGGATCTTGACGCGGCAATGGCAGGTCGGCGAGTTCCTCGGCAGTGACGGTGGGTCGCCCGTGGCGGCAACGTTCGCCGGGAATCAGCAAACACTGACGACCTACCGGCCGGGACCGGGCACGGCCGCGACGGTGCCGTATGATTCGACCGTTCCACTCGAGACGCACGTCGAGCGGGAGTCGCCAGTTCTCGCGTTGCGCGGCTCGGTGCAACTCGGGATGTACTTCGAGTCGCTGGTGCGCATTGGCGGGGTCGCATCACCGGAGACGGTGATCACGGCGTTCCGCACGGCATTCCCGGTCGCTGCAACGGCGCCAGATCCGGTACTGGCGACCGCCGATGCGCTGCAGTTTCGCGCACTGATGGCGGGGCGCGTGACGGACGGCGAGGCGCTCTACGTCTCGGCAGCGGCCGTCGCTGCCGGCCAGACGCCGCCGACGCCATTGCCAAGTGCGGCGAGCAATACCGGTATGCCGGGTGTATTGTCGACATTCATCGCCTACCGTCAGAGTCTCTTCACGGTGCCGAGCGCCGACTCGGCCTGGCAAGATCAGCCGCTGCGGTACGAGTTCGCGGTCGGCTCTCCCGCGCCGAATGACAATGTGCTGCTCGAGGCGCCGGAGTTTCCCGGCGGGCGTCTCGACTGGTACTCGTTCTCACTTGCTACAGCGACGAACGCGACCGGCGCGCCGGGTGCAACGAATGGCAACACGACCGTGACACCGGTGAACTTTGCGTTCTTCCCGAATCACGTGACGTTCCGTGGCGTGCACGACCTTCGGTGGTGGATGTTCGAGGACAGCGTCACCAACTTCGGCGAGGTAGATGCGCAAAGCGTGGATCTCGCGAAGCTGCTCGTGATGGAGTTCGCGCTGATCTACGGCAACGACTGGTTCTCGGTGCCCGTTCCGACGCCGATCGGCAGCGTCGCGCGGGTCACCACGCTCGTCGTCACGGACACGTTCGGCGTGCGCACGCTCATCAGGCCCACGGCGCCGCCATGGTCGATGTTCACGATCGCCGGCACCGGCGGCGCGCGATCGGACTTCCTCCTGATGGCGCCAACGCTCGGGCTCGTCGACGATGCGGAACCGCTCGAGACCGTGATGTGGGTGCGCGACGACATGGCGGCCATGGCTTGGGCTATCGAGGACACCCTCCAGGGCGACATGGACGTTGGCCTCGACGCTCGCGCGAGCGCGCTCCAGCGTCAGGCGGCGAATACACCACCGCCGCCGCAGGCGACGGCTGGCGGACCGCAGGTCTATTACACCGAGGAGATCGCGCCTCCCGACAACTGGGTTCCGCTCGTGCCGGTCACGACGGCGCAAGGTGCGCTGCTGCTACGGCGGGGGACCATGGGGACCCCCGCGCATGCCAAGATCCTGGAGCCGGGACAGCCGTTCGTCGTCAACGATCGGGCCGTTCCCCGTGCGGGACTCGAGACCGATCGCTACTTTCGACGGGCGCGGACGCCGAGCGGCGCGACCGTACTATGGCTGGCGCGGCGGAGCGGCCCGGGCACAGGCGAGGGATGGTCTGGCCTACGATTTGATGCCGTGCGCGACATGGCTCCGGCACCGTAACTCAATGGGAGGATATATGAGCGAGCACGAGCATCGGCCGGACGAAGACGCCGAGCCGGACGAACCGAAAGTCATTCATCTTCACGGACGGGATTTCGCTGGGGCCTCGTTCGCGGCGAACGAGGAAGAGCAGACGCGGGATGAGGAAGATCCGAACGCGGAGCCCGACATCGACAGCAAGAACACCGTCGATCGCATTCAGGATCACGGGCTCACGGAATAGAAAAAGGCCGGCTCGGTGTTCAGAGCCGGCCTTCTTTTTTACGCTGCCCAGTCGCGCAGGACTTCTGTTGCCTGGCCCGAACGCAGCGCCGCAATCGCGCGATCGCGCAACTGACGCACACGCTCGCGAGTGACACCGAGCATCGATCCGATCTGCTCGAGCGTCATCGGCTCCTTGCCCTCGAGACCGTAGTAGAGCACCAGCACCTGGCGATCGCGAGCCGGCAAAGGCTCCAACGCCAAACGCAACGCATTCCAACGATCTTCGTCTTCCAGCCGACCCGGCAAACGACCCTCGTCATCATCATCGTTGCCGATGACACTGGCGAGTGTGCGGCTGCCGCCCGCGCGGGAGTTGGTGCCCGCCTCGAGCGGCTCATCGAGCGACCGCTCGGGTTGAACGAGTGCCACCAAGCTCTCGGCGATCTCCGGGCTCAAATTGCACGCCCGGCCGATCTCATCGTGCGTCGGCTCGCGGCCAAGCGCCGCGCGCAACGCTGCCTGCGCCTTGACGACACGCGAGAGGTCCCCGGCGCGGCCAAGTGGCAACCGCACGGAACGGCCCTTCGTCGTGATCGACGCATGCAAGGCCTGCTTGATCCACCACACGGCGTACGAGATGAAGTTCACGCCAACGTCCGGATCGTACTTGTCCGCGGCGCGACACAATCCCGCGTTCGCCTCGCCGACCAGATCCTCGAGCGACAGCCCGCGATTCTGATACTGCTTGGCGACCGAAAACGCGAACCGCAGGTTCGCGCTGATCAACTCCGCGCGCGCCTGGTTCTTCTCGGGCTGCGAGAGCTTTGTATTCCGCATCTTTCGCGCGAGCTCCTTCTGCGCCTCGGCGTGCAACACCGGTGTGCGCGACAGCTCCGCGATGTACAGATCGAGCAGCTCGTGCCCCTGGTCTGCCTCTATCGCTACCGGTGCGCGCCGTGCCCGGCGAGCGCCCTTTTTCTGAACCGCCATTTTACCTTTATCCCCCAAAGAAACGAAGCGGGCGAACCCCTTTCCGGGTCCGCCCGTCGCATCAACCGCTGACCCGCGCCAGCGGTTACGCCACGAGCGGCGCCTTCCGATACTTCGACCGATCTGGAGGCGTCAACGTGAATCGAGCGCCCTCTTCGGTCTCCGCAAAGTCGATCTCACTCCCGTCAACGTGCTCAGCCGAGAATGGATCGACGTACATTTTTATACCGTGCTGCCTAACGATGTAATCCGTCTCACGCGCATCTTGTTCGATCGAGAACAGGTACTTGCACCCGTGCTCATGAGGCTGCGCCGTGATCCGGAGACCACCGGACTCAGCCGGAATGCCGGCCATGGCCATCGCTTGCCGGATCGCCATTCCGCCCGCCGCGCTGAGCCCCACCGAGAGACCCAATTGCTGCATGATTTGCATAGTGTTATGACCTATTACGTCTTCCGCCGTCTATTAGTTCCTTACACCGAATGAATCCCATTCCTGACGTTTTAGATCCCGTGGTCGGCGTCGTGATGGGCAGCCAAAGCGACTACGCACACTTGGCGCCGGCGTGCGAGATGCTGAGAACATTCGGGGTCCCATTCGAAGAACGCGTCGTCTCGGCACACCGCACGCCTGACTGGCTCTTCCAGTACGCCGAACAGGCGGAGGCCCGCGGACTGGAGGCAATTATCGCTGGGGCCGGCGGGGCCGCTCACCTGCCCGGCATGCTGGCGGCGAAAACGCTCGTACCCGTCCTCGGCGTTCCGGTGCCCGCCACGGCCCTCAACGGTATGGACGCCCTGCTGTCCATCGTCCAGATGCCCAAGGGCGTGCCCGTCGGTACCCTGGCGATCGGCGCCGCCGGGGCCGCGAATGCCGGCATCCTCGCGGCTCTCATTGTTGGGATCGCGCGACCCGAGGTCAGAGAGCGAATCCGCGCTTGGCGCGCCGAGCGGCGGGACGAGGTGCTCGCGCAGACTCTGCCGCCACGATCGAAGACGTGACCCCAATTCTCCCAGGTGCGACGATCGGGTTGCTCGGCGGCGGGCAGCTCGGGCGCATGACCGCGCTCGCCGCCCGCGCAATGGGATACGACATCGTCGTGTTGGACCCCGACCCGCATCCGCCGGCGGGGGCGCTGGCGAGCCAGTGCATCACGGCGCGGTTCGACGACGTGGCGGCCGCTACGCGGCTGGCCGAAATGGCCGACGTTGTCACTCTCGAGATCGAGCGTATAGCGCCGGCCGGCCTCGTGGCCGCGAGCGAGTTCGCGCCCGTGCGGCCTGGGGCAAAAGTCCTGGAGATCGTCGGCGATCGGGCGCGGCAGAAAGAGTGGCTCGTCGGCCACGGGGCACCGGTCGGCGCTTACACCACGGTGTCGTCGGTCGCCGAGTGCCGGCAGGCTGTCGAGCGGTTCGGCGTGTCGTACGTGAAAGCCGCCACCGGCGGGTACGATGGGCGTGGGCAGGTTCGGGTGAGGACTCCCGACGAGTGCGCCGAGGCATGGGCAGCTCTCAAGGCAACACGGTGTGTCGTCGAGCAGGCTGTGGACCTGGCCGCCGAGATCTCGGTCCTGGTTGCGAGACGACCCAATCGGGAGACAGCCGTGTACTCGCCCGCCATCAATGTCCACGAGGCCGGGCAGCTCGCGTGGTCAGCGATCCCCGCACGCCTAGATCCAGGCATGGCTGAGCGAGCAACGGACCTGGCCGTAGAGTTGGCGGAGGCGCTCAAAGTTGTCGGATTGCTCGCCGTGGAGATGTTTATCGCGGCTGACGGGCGGCTCCTCGTGAACGAGTTGGCTCCGCGGCCGCACAACAGCTTTCACCACACGATCGAGGCGTGCGTCACGAGCCAGTTCGAGCAACTCGTGCGCGCCGTGTGTGACCTGCCGCTCGGCGACACCGCCATCGTGACACCCGCCGCGATCGCGAACATTCTGGGCGACGCCTGGCATGGGTCGGCCCCTCCCGATTTCGCGGCGGCGCTGGCCGTGCCTGGGACGCGCCTGCACTTGTACGGAAAAAAAGAGGCGCGACCGGCGCGGAAGATGGGACATTTGACGGCAGTCGGCGATACTACTGAAGAGGCCATCCGGCGAGTGATGGAAGCGCTGGCCCGTCTCGGTGTTGGCGACCCAACGGCTGGCGGCCGGGCAGTGTAAACTGGAGATGTCATGCTGCGTGTAGCGTTCGGACTCGTTCTGTTGGCCAGTGCCGTGAGGGCGCAAGCGCCCGACACCACGGCGCTGAAGCAGCCGATGGATCCGGAGAACCCGACTCCGTTCATCATCTTGCACCGGTCGGAGCTCAAGCTGGCCGACTCGCAGGTGACGTCGCTCCAGAGCATCGGCGCGCAGCTCAGTATGCACGTGCGCCCACTCAAGGACTCGCTGGACGATTTGCGATCGGCGGCCCCACCGCCCCGGGCGCCGAACTCGCCCGGCGTGCCGCCCGTGCCGATGACCGCTGAGCAACGTGACAATCTGCTCGCGTCGCGGCGCGCAACGGCCCGGTTGCTCGGCGAGGTGCACGACGCCGGACGGACGGCGCGCGAGCAAGCCATCGCGGTGTTGAATCCTGATCAGCAAAAGAAGCTGAAGAATCTGCAAGATCAGCTCGCGTTCGAGTCGCGGATGCCGGGGCGACCGCTGGTCAACGAGCGCGGGGGACCGCCAGGGGCCGCGAGTGGAGCCGGCACGCGTCCGTACTGAGGTCGCGCTCTCGGCGGCACTCGTCGCCGAGGAGTCCGCCCTCGTTGAGCGCGTCCAAGGGGGCGACTCGGCGGCCTTCGACGTCCTCGTCCGGCGCTACATCCGGAGAGCGTTCACCGTCGCGTTCCGGTTGCTCAGCCACCGGGAAGACGCCGAGGATCTCGTGCAGGAGACGTTCATGATCCTGCTGCGCCAGATCGACACCTTCGAGCTCGGCCGGCCGTTCGGGCCATGGATGTACCGGGTCCTGATCAATCGCGGACTCAACGCGCGGAAAGCGAGAGCGCTGCGGAGAACGGAGGCGTTGCCCGACGACGTCATGGGTGCCGAGCGGACCGACCTCGCGGTCGAGCGCGCCGAGGTGCGCGCGCGATTTCGGTCGGCGCTCGACGCGCTGCCACCACGCCAGCGCATCGTGATCGAATTGATCGAGCTCGATGGATTCACGCGCGGCGAGGTGGCTGACGCGCTCGCGATCTCCGACGCGACCGTGCGGTGGCACGTGCATGATGCGTGGCGGACACTGCGGCGGGTCCTTGCGCCATTGGTGAGCCGATGAGAAGCAACGATCGGCTCCGCGCCCTGTGGCGATGCGTTGCCCCGACTCCCACACCGGGCGTCGACTTGGACGCTCTCGCGACACGGATCAGCCAAAAGGCCGAGTGGACGTTTCGGGCCGCGCGATGGACGCGGGTGGCGGTGACAGCGGGAGTTGCGGCGGGCGTGGCGGCCGCTCTGGCGATTGCGCTGATTCCGACTCGACCCACAGCGACGCTGCTCGGCGCCATCAGTGGCGATGAAGCGTCGGCGCAGGCATTCGAAGTAGCCGCGGTAGGGCCGCGCGACGGAGAGTGGGTGATCGCGGCGGCTGTCAGCACGGATCAGTGATGGCGAGCGCCGGCGTCGTCGGAGAGCTCCGCACCCGCGCGCGAAAGCGCCACCTGAGCCGCGAGGTCGCGTTTGGCCTCGTGCTGCTGCTGGTCGGGTGCGCCGGCGTCGCGGTCGGCGTGGCCATCGACCGCTTGGTCTTATATCGCTACTACGGCGCGGATGTGATCACGGATGGGACGGGCAGCGGGACCGCGCGGCGGCTCGCACGCGAGCTCGATCTCTCGTCGGCGCAGCAAGTCAAAATCGACTCGATCATTGCGCGGCAGATGACCGCGTACGACTCGCTGCGCAACGAGTATCAACCGCGCGTCCGGGCACTGATGCTCGGCACCCGGGCGGCCATCGACAGCATTCTCACGCCGCCCCAGCGGGAACGGCTCCGGGCGATGAGCCGGAGCCGCGATCAGACCTGAAAGCGGTACCCCATCTTTTTCACGGTCATGATGTGCCGCGGCGCCGCGGCATCGAGCTCGAGCCGGTGCCGCAGATGCCAGATGTGCGTGTCGATCGTTCGGGCGCCGCTGCCGTTCGCGTCCGGCCACGCGACGTCGATGAGCTCCCGGCGCGACATCGCCCGGCCACCTGACCGCACGAGGGCGGCCAGCAGGTCGAACTGGCGCGGGGTGAGCGTCACCGACTCGCCGCTCCGCGTGACCGCGCGGGCGGCGAGGTCGACGGTGACGTCGCCGAAACGGACGGTTCGCCCAACGTCGGTCGTCATCGACTCGGCGACGTCTCCCTCGTTCGTCGGGAGCACCAGCGCGATCACGACGGGTCGGCTGGCTGCATCGGCAGGCCGCTTCTCGAGAGAGCGCAGCAGGCGTAGCGCGCGTGTTGCCGGCGCGCCTCCGATCAGTCGCAGCGTGATATTGGAATTGGCTGCTTTTCGCATGGTAGAGGTTTGTACAGTCCCCTCTCTCAACGCGTTGGATCTCCAATTCGCTGCACTTTCGCCCCGAGCAGAATAGCCTGTGTTGGCGTAACCGCGACCGCGTTCTCGGCGGTCGTGTCGGCCCGAGTCCAACTCTTGCCGTCATCGCGGGAGATCCAGGTTCCGCGCGTGCCGGTGGCGATCCAGCCGGCTCGAAGTGGTGCAACGGCGGAGAGATATGGTACAGCGCCTGGTCCAGGACCGAGCGCCCACGTCTCGCCACCGTCTGTGGTCAGGGCGATGTTCGGGCGCGACGAGTCCGGAACGGCGTAGTCGCCCCCTACGATAACGCCATGACTCTTATTGAAGGCGATCGAGAACGCGCCTGAGCTCGCGTTGCCCGCCACAAGTGGCAAGTTGGTCACTGACCAGTGCACGCCATAATCGAGCGTATGAAACGCTCGTGCGAATGTGTGACTCCCACCGGTCACGAACCACGCCTCCCCGCTCGCGCCGGTCGCGAGACACGTGTTGCTCGCCGCAAAGGCCGCTTCGCCAGGGAGCGCGGGCGGTGGATGGACGGCGGTCCAATGCGCGCCGGCGTCACGGCTGACGAGAACTGTAAATGCGTCACCTATCGGGTCGCCGAGGACGATAAGATCCCGCGGGCTCCAGAGCGCGATGGCGTCGAAGAAGACGCCCTTGCGGGTGTCGTCGTACTCGAGCCGCCATGAACGACCACCGTCGGTGGTGACGAAGATCCGACCGGTGTCTGCCCCGGCGACCATTGCATGCGCGGTGAGACGATCGACGGCGGCTATGCCGCGCAGGTCGAATGTGCGGGCCGCGGTGATAGTATCGGTCTGCCACGTCGCACCGCGGTCCGTCGAGTGGATGACAACCCCGTGCTGGCTGCTCGCCCAGACCGTGCCATCATGCGCGACGCTGGCGCCGCGCATCTGAAGGGCGAGCAGGAATCCGATCAACCGGCGGCTGCCTCCACGAGGCCGCCGAACCGCCGCTCACGTCGCCGGAACTCGTTCACCGCGTGCGAGAACTCACCTGTATCGAATTCGGGCCACATGCGCGGCGTGAAATAGAGCTCGGCGTACGAGCACTCCCACAGGAGGAAATCCGAGAGCCGTTGCTCACCACCGGTGCGGATGAGCAAGTCGACGTCTGGCACCGGGGCCGAGTGGTGAACTTCCGAGAGAAGGGCCGCGAACTCCGCGTTGCCGGGCATCGAGGGAGCCCCGCCCGGGTGAAGCGCCGCATAGCGGGCGGCCGCGCGCACGATCGCATCGCGCGAGGAGTAGTCGATCGCGATGCGGAGCCACAGCGTGCGGCCGTGGGCGGTCGCGGACTCGGCATGCTCGATCGTCTCCAGCAGTTGCGGGCTCAACCGGTCGCGCCGGCCAATGATCGACATGCGGACGCCATTGGCGAGGCAGCGCTCCATCTCGGACCGCAGGGCGCGCCGAAAGAGACGCATCAGCGCGCGGACTTCCGGTGCCGGCCGGCGCCAGTTGTCGGCCGAGAAGGCATAGAGGGTCAAAGTGCCGACGCCGAGCGTCGACGCGTGCTCCGTGATCTTGCGCACCGTCTCGACGCCGGCGACATGGCCGGCGGCCCGTGGCCGCCCACGGGCGCGCGCCCACCGTCCGTTGCCGTCCATAATGATCGCCACATGCATTCCCGCGGGCGAAGCACTTTGTGCCATGAAGCCTATACCCCAAAAAAAATTGCCGAGTCGATATAAAAGGTTCGTCTCACTTTTCGCGGGTCGCGCGAATGAGCGCTTCCATGTGGTCGAGGTAGCGCTCCAGTGCCCGACGACCGGACGCCGTCAGACGATACTCCGTGTGGGGCAGCCGCCCGCTGAACGTTTTTTCGCAGCTGATGTAGCCGGCTTCCTCGAGCTTGCGGGCGTGGACGCTCAAGTTGCCGTCGGTCGCCTGCATGAGCTGCTTCAACTCGTTGAAGCTCAACACTTGATTGACAGCGAGCGCGCTCACGATGCCGAGTCGGAGTCGCTCGTGGATGATGCGATCGAGCGACGAGGAGGCCCGTGCCGCGGCCCGCGCGCCGACCCGGCGCTCACCGCGTGGCGATGCAGCCTCGATGTCCTTCGGCACTGCCGAACCATTGCCTTTAGCCACCATGCCTCCATGCGATCGCCGTCCCGAACGCCAGGTGCAGGCCGCCGAAGCCGCCCGCGAGTAACCAGTCGCCCCAGGTCGCCGGCGCGATCAGTGCAACAACACCAAGTGCAACGAAACAGAGTCCCATCACCGGGACGATGCGAACCGAATAGGTGCCACCAGTCATCACCGCGGAACCGTATACCAGCAGCCACAGTGCCGGGAGTGCGCTCACGAGGCCGGCGCGGTAGAGCACGACGGTCAGGAGCGCGCCGACAAACATCGTCGGTGTGAAGCTGAGCGCGAGTTTGCGGCCCGGGCCATTGAAGACTGGCGTGTGGGCCCCGCGTGCTTTGCGCGCGATCGCGAACGCCGACACCGCGGCGCTGATCGCCGCCGCGACGATCCACGACATGAGCCAGCCACGAGGGGTGGCGCTGTGAGCGGCAATGTCCGCAACAACGAACGCCACGACGCCGATCACGATCATCCCGAGTCCGGAAATGGCCGTGAACGAGCCCGCGCGTTCCATCGTGTCGCGAATGAACTGCAGGTTATCGAGCGCGCGAAGATGCAGCGCCGGTGGGGGCGGCGACGACGGTGGTGGTTGGACAGTGCGAAGCGGCGGCACATGAGCAAGTTAACTGGCGAATGAGGGTGCGCCATATATTCAGCCTATGCCTGCCGTTGATACTTTGAAGGAGCGCCTCGCGGCCAGCGCGGACGCGGGACGACTGCCGTCGGCGATGGCGTTCGTTGGTCCCAGCGGCATCGGCAAGCAACGTCTCGCGTTGTGGCTCGGACAACGCCTCCTGTGTACGGCCCCGGCCGGCAAGCCGTGCGGCACGTGCCAGGCCTGCGCCTGGGCCGCGTCGCTCAGGCATCCCGATCTCACCTGGGTCTTTCCGCGACCCCGGCTCAAAGACAGTGATGCGTCGGCCGACACCGTGTGGGAGGATCTGTCATCGGCGATCGCGGAGCGGCGCGACGCGGGTTGGGTCTATGGGCCTCCATCCGGGTCCGACGCGATCTACGTCTCGACGGTTCGCGCGCTGCTCGCTCGGATGGCGATGCGACCAGCGATCGGCTCACGCAAAGTGATTGTGATCGGCGATGCGGAGCGCATGGTGCCGCAAGAGGGCGCCGAGGCGGCCGCGAATGCCTTTCTCAAGGCGCTCGAAGAACCGCCGGCTGACACGACGATCATTTTGACTACGAGCAGGCCGGACGCATTGCTGCCAACGATACGCTCGCGCGTCGTGATGATTCGCGTGGCGCCGGACGGCGCGCTTCCCATGCATCGCGCGGCGGATGCGAGCGCGTTGCTCGATGCGCAGGGGCAGGACTTGTATCGCGTCGCGTTGCGCCAAGGTGCGGCTGGCGCGCGTGGTGCATTCGCTGAGCGACTCGATGCGCTGACGGTTGGGCTGCATGCACGAGCACGTGATGCGATCGCGCGTGGTGACAACGAGAGTGCGCGCCGTGCGGTCGAGGGTGTCACGCGTGTCGAGCAAGCGAAAGACATGCTCGAGAACAACGTGAATCCTCAGCTGATCACGGCCGTAGTACTGATGGGGCTGCGGCCATGAACGAACGTGATCTGAATCACATCGACGCGGATGGCTCCGCACGCATGGTCGATGTTACACATAAGAACGACACGGTTCGTGTCGCACGCGCGACAGGTGCCATTCGCATGAACGCCGATACGCTGTCAGCGATCAAAAAAAACACTGTCGCGAAAGGCGACGTTCTCAGCGTATCACGTGTTGCTGGTATAATGGCAGGAAAACGTACTGCAGAATTGATACCGCTGTGTCACCCCTTGCCATTGACGGACCTTCAGGTCAGTCTTTTTGCGGACGACACGCTTCCGGGTCTCCGGGCTGAGGCTATCGCCAAGACTGTCGGAAAGACAGGAGTTGAGATGGAAGCGTTGACCGCCGTCGCGGTGAGCTTGATCACCGTGTATGACATGGTGAAAGCCATAGATAAGACCCTGGTGATTTCGGACGTTATGCTCCAGGAAAAGCACGGCGGCGCGGGCGGTTCGTGGACCCGCTCATGAGTGGCACGGCGGTTGCGCCTGGTTGGACCCACGTTTTCTCTGAATCAGGACAAAAATCCAATGCGACAATACAAGAGTGAGTATGCGCGTCGGGGAGAGATCGAACGTCGTCGGGCTCGCTGGAGGAACGGGATCATTGCCGTCCTCGCGTGCGGTGTGGCCGTCGTCGCGTTCGAGGGCCATCGACCGAGCGAGGCGCGGGCAGAAGCCATGCCGTTGCTCGTCATGGGGTCGTCCGATCTGAGGAATCAGCTCGACGAGACGCGGGGCAAGCTCGATCTCGCCACCGCGCAGCTCGAGCGTATGCAGGCCGTGTTTGCGTTCTCGACCCGATACCATGTCGCGGCCGATCTTGCGTCGTCGATCTATGATGTCGCGTTGGCCGAAGGCATCGAGCCGGAGCTCGCGTTCCGTCTCGTGCGAGTCGAGAGCGAGTTCAATGATCACGCGTTGAGCCCCGTGGGTGCGGTCGGACTCACGCAGGTCATGCCGGCGACGGCGCGCTTCTTCGTCCCAGGCGTGACGCGCGACGCGTTGTATGATCGCGAGACGAACTTGCGGTGCGGGCTCCGGTATCTCCGCGCGTTGGTGCGTGAGAATCACGGCAACATGAAGCTCGCGTTGCTGATCTACAATCGCGGTGAAACGGCGGTCAACGAATCGCGCCAAGCGGGGCTCGACCCGTCGAATGGGTACGAGCATCTCGTGATGAAAGGCTATAAAGGGAAAGGCGTCATCGACTAACGTCGATGAACGTCTACAGCTTGAACGGGGTCGGCCGACACAATTCGGGCCGACCCCGTTTCTATTTTCGTGTCTATTTTCTGGCGCGGTGAGCGGAGCCTGAGACGACCAGCGCTTGCCCGGGTAGGATAATGCTCTTCCGCAGGCCGTTGAGCTGCATCAACCGGGCGACCGTCGTGTGATAGTGCACGGCGATGAGGCCGAGCGACTCGCCTTTCTTCACGATGTGGATGCTGCCGCGACCCGATGAGCCGTAGCGCTCGATCGAAGGATCCGGGACATCCAGCGAGGCCGCGACGACGGCATCACTCGGGACCATCACGACCTCGCCCGCGGGGATGCGGCCGGATTTCGTGTGCGGGGTCTTCGGATTGTAGGCCGCGACCTGCCGGCTCGTGAGCCCGGCGCGGTGCGCGATCGTCGCGAACGAGTCGCCCTTCTTCGCCTCGACGCGCGTGACGCCCGTGCGTTGCGCCTTTGTCAGCGAGGCGAACGCCGAGTCGAAACCGTCGGCGTTCCCGGTCGGCACGCGCACGAGAAATGAGTCGCGTGGCGGCGTCATGCCGCGCAGCACGAAGGGGTTGAGATCGAGGATCGTGCTGGTCGGCACGTTGAGGGCCTTGGCAACCGCGGCGAGCGGCGTGGCGGGGCCGACGCGCACGGAGTCGTAGGCGTACGGCTCCTCGGGCGTGATGTGGAGCCCGTAGCGCGCGGGCTGCTTCGCGACGAGCGCCGCCGCGATGAGTTGCGGCACGTAGTCCTTGGTCTCGCTGCGGAGATACTTCTTGTCGGCCAGCGCGAAGAAGATGTCGTCGCCATTCTGGCCCTCGAAATCGCTCGCGTAGCGGCTCAACCCGCGCGCGATACGACCCGGGCCGCCATCGTACGCCGCGGCGGCGAGATACGGCGAGCCGAATTGGTCTTTGAGATACTTGAGGAACTTGATCGCCGCATCGGTCGACCGGACCGGATCGCGACGCTCATCGATCCACCAGTCGACGCGCAATCCCGCGCCGCGCGCGGTCGACGTCATGAGCTGCCACATCCCGACGGCGGCGGCGGACGAGTAGGCGTGCGGCGAGTAGCCGCTCTCGATCAGCGCCAGGTACGTCATATCCTCGGGCAGACCCGCGGCGTGGAGCTTCGCGCGGATCATGGGCTCGTATCGCGTGCCGCGCTGCACCCGCTCTTCGAAGTGATCGCGCGCTTCGCCGGCGAAGATCGAGACGAAATGCGCGACGCGCCGCTGCGTCTCGTACGACTTGACGTCCATGTCCCAGTGCACCGCCGCCGACTCGGCTGGGGTCGTCGCCGTGTCGAGGGTGGGGCTTTTGGACGAGTCGCCGAAAACGGATGTGTACTCTTTGGCGATCTCGATGGTCGGGACCATCGTATCAGGCGGCGGGGAGGGCGCCTGGGCCGGCTCCGTGGCCGGGGACGGCATTGGGGCGCCCGATGACGCCACAGGGGCCGGTGGAGCCGCTGGCGGGGCGTGGTGCCCGCCACAGGCCCCTACCGCCGAAAAAGCCACCAGAAGGGCAATACGGCGCATCTTGGCCTGCCGTACCCCCGGTAGCTGGGTCCGGGTCCTTATTACCGAGCTCAACGGGTAGATATAAAGTTGCCGAGGATGCGGTTCGTCGCGTTCAGCACAGCGACAACCGCGGCACGGACGGGGTCTTGCTCGGCAAGATAGCTGCCGAGGAGCCGGGTCGGCCCTTCGCCCTTCCGAAGGCCGACAGCCACGATCACGATATTGGCGTCGAACGCACGTAACGCCTTGATACCGGCCAGCTCGAACGCCAACGCCCCGCCAGCAAAGTTTTCCAGTGCGTGGAGGGCCGCTTCGGCCGCGACCCTGAGGTCGCCCATGGGACTCGACTGCCCCGTTGCCCGGCCAACCACGGAAACCCCGTCGAGCCACTCGAGCTCGACTTCGGCCGTACATAACCCCGATGGGGTCCGCGCAAATCGGAAGTTCGAGAACCTGAGCCGTTCACGCTTGAGCTGCGCCGCTAACGGCGTCAGAGACTTCGGTTCCGGGATGCGCTGGGGGGAGGCCATCACCCCACATCACGACCGAAACCCGGATGTCGCAACTATGACCTGTGCTCCGCACGGTCATAGTTGCCATGTCGGTTGGACACGCTTGGCTGCGCCAAGCTTAAGCCGCGCTCAGCGAACAACCGCGAAGACAACGAGGTCCGTAACGATCGCGATCGTCTGACCCGCCAGTACGTCGCTCGGGTAATGAACACCCAAACACACGCGCGAGAACCCGACGAGCGTCGCCAGCGCGACGAGCGGCAACGCGAGCATTGGGAACGTCATCGCGTACGCGAGCGCGACCGCCATCGCCGCGGTCGCATGACCCGACGGGAACGAAAACTCGTCCGGCACGCGGACCAGCGACTCGTGTCCGAGCTCCTCGGTCGGCCGCACGCGCAACACGTTGCGCTTCAGGATCTGTACGATCACATGAGAAATCGCGAGGCCGAGAAACGCCCGGAACGCCGCCGCCCGCAGGGTGGCGCTCGCGGCGAGCAGCGGAACGGTTGCCGCCGCCACGCTGCACCAGAGGCCTCCCATGTGCGTCACAACAATCCAGGCGCGACGTCCTGCCGTCGACCGATCGATCGTCCAGCGGTCGAAGAGGGCCCGATCGCGCGCGTCCAGACGCTGAAACAGCGACGTAGCCATAGCCTATAGGTTAGTAGTGTTGCGTGACATCAACACCTGGCACCAGCAACAAACAAGTAACGTAGCCTCTGTAAGTCTTGCAAAATGCCTTATGCCGCCGCCGCCGCTGCCGTAAAGGCCTCAGTAAGCACCCGTCCGGTATAGGAAGCAGGCCGGGCCACTCCGAGTGCCCACAACAGCGTGGCCGGGATGTCGAGCAACGTCACCGGAGTCGAGAGCTCGCATGGCTCGATGCTCGCTCCAGATAACATGACGGGAATCGTCCGATCCAATGGATGGTCACTGTCGTGGTCATTCGGAACCACACCACCTCCGCCGTGGTCGGCGAACGCAATCAACACCGTCGCCGGATCCCGGGCGGGATCGAGCTCGGTGACGAGCGCGCCAACTCCCGCGTCGAGGGCCCGTGCAGCTCGCTCATACTCTCGTGACATCCACCCGTGTTCGTGCCCCGCGCGATCCGCATCCGGCCAGTGCATGAGCACAAGACCACGACGTTGGGTCCGGAGGGTTGGTTTCGCGGCCTCGAGAATATCGAGCGCGCCCACGCCCTTGAAATGCGCCTCGGCCACTCCGAGGTGTCGGGCGATGCGCTTGGACAAGCCCACGTACAAGCGGGGTACTGAATGCACAAAAGCCGATGTCGGATATCCGGCATCGGCTAGGACACGAGGGAGAAGGTGGACAGGTCCTCGCGATCGCGGAATATGGAAGCGATCGCTCTCCAGGCCGTGGTACTGGGGCGGCGCGCCGCTCAGGATCGACGCCATCGCCGCAGCAGTGACGCTGGGACTGACCGAGTTTCCGGCCATCGTCGACGCGCTCGCGGCGGACAGGCCTCGGATATGAGACAGACCATAGCGTTCAATGGCGTCCGGGCGCAGGCCGTCGAGTACGACCAGGACAACTCGTCGGACGTCTGTGGGACCGGTCATGGCGGCTCCATCACGGGTGGGATACATTGCCGCGCGCGCAGCGCGCAACTCTCATCCGCTACATAACTTCGCGATTTGGGGTAATGGATACCACCATGGCGCGCGACAGATGCGTAACGCTTCGATGACGTTTCCCATGCGAGTACTGTTCTGCACCGATACATACCCGCCGCAAGTGAACGGGGTGTCCGTCGTCACGGCACTCTCCGCCGCTGGGCTCCTTGCGCGCGGCTGGGAGTGCGCCGTCGTCGCGCCGAGCTATCCGGCCGAGGAGACCGACGTCTTCACCGAGCACGCGCGGAAAGGACAACTCCAGGTGCTCTCGATTCCGAGCCTGCCCTTCCCTTGGTATCGCGACATTCGCCTCTCGGCTCCCTCGTACCTCTCCGTCCTCCGCCTGGCCCGTCGATTTC
This sequence comes from Gemmatimonadaceae bacterium, assembly GCA_035570055.1. Lineage (GTDB taxonomy): Bacteria > Gemmatimonadota > Gemmatimonadetes > Gemmatimonadales > Gemmatimonadaceae > DASRDS01. The sequence continues at coordinate 260,464 of DATMLM010000073.1, read as the reverse complement.
GGCCCCATCTCATTCACAGCGAGACCGAGTTCGTCATCGGGCGCATGGGGCAGATCGTTGGCGCCACGCTCGGCATCCCTCGCGTCTCATCCTATCACACGGACTTCAGTCGGTATACCGCCGAATACGGGGTTGGCTGGCTGCGGAAGCCGGTCATGAGCTACATCGCCCGCTTTCATCGCCGGAGCTTGCGGACCTACACGCCATCCGGGCCGTCGCGTGAGGATCTGCTCAAGAACGGCGTCCGTGACGTCGAGGTCTGGGGGCGGGGCGTCGACATCAATGTGTACTCGCCGAAACACCGGAGCCCGTCGCTGCGCGAACGCCTCCAGCTCGGAGATCGCTTCACGTTTCTCTACGTGGGGCGGTTGGCGAACGAAAAGAACGCCGAGCTCATCGTCGAGGCATACGCACGCGCCATCACGACGTTGCCACCCGATAGTACTCGGCTCGTGATCGCAGGGGCGGGACCGAAAGAAGCCGCCGTACGGGCAGCGGCACCCGAGGGTGTGATCTTTCTCGGGTACCTGGATCGCCACACCGAGCTGCCGGCGCTGTATGCGTCGAGCAACGCGTTCCTCTTCGCTTCACTGACCGAGACGCTCGGCTTAGTGGTCCTCGAGGCCATGGCCTCGGGCCTACCCGTGATTGCGGCGCCGGCGGGAGGGGTGGCGGACCATCTCCGCGATGGCATCAACGGCATCGCCTATCCACCCAACGATGTCGAACAGATGGCGGCTGCTATCGTGTCGCTGGCGACGGATCCGGAGCGGACGAAACGCTTGAGCGAGGGTGCACGGCGCACCGCCGAGGCGCTCTCGTGGGACCACGAGCTCGATCGCCTCGATATCAGCTATCGCGAAGTATTGTCAGGGCAGGAACGCGCGGTCGAGCGCGTTGTTCGGGTGGGACTCACTGAAGTGCGTGACGAGTAGGCCACCGGCGATGCCGATGCCGGCGCCCGTCAGCACATCGCTCAACCAGTGCCTCCCGAGGTAGACGCGCGCCAACCCCGCTGTGCCAGCGGCACCGTACGCGACCGGCCCCACCCACCCCGCATGATGCCACCACCGGGCGCTCTCCGCGCTCAGGACCGCCGCGAGCGCAAACGCGGCCGTAGCGTGCGCCGACGGTAATGACCCCTGTTCATCGTGGCCAAGGCCCGCGCCCGGATGAAACTTGTAAGGATCATCAGGACTGATGCTCGGACGTGAGCGGCCCACCGCGATTTTCAAGGCGCCGGTGACGAGCTCGCTGAGGAAGATCGCCTCACCGCCGTGGAACCCGATCTCGGCCAAGCCACGATCGTGACCCACCTGTCCCGCGACATAGGTGCCGAGCAGCAGCCCGGCCGTCCCGGGCAGTATCAGGAAGCTGATCGTGCTCGCCGAGCGGTGCAGCGGCACGTTCGATTGGAGCGCTGGCTGCTTCATGAAGTCGTGCACCCGGCCGTCGAGCGGAGCCAGGGCGACCGCGCTCAGTACGAACACGCCACCGACTTCCAGATCGCTGGCGCGCTGCGCGTACACGCGCTCCGGCAGGCTCGCCAGTGCGATGACCAGAAGCCAACGCCTCACGCGCGGATCACTTCGCGCCGAACGGTGAGATTGTCGATGCGGTCAACGTCGACCGTGACGCCGATGCCCGGCTTGTCCCTCGGCACCCTGACCATCCCGTCAGAGTCCATCGTCCACTCTGGCGTCACGATGTCTCGCTCCCAATACCGCGCGCTGGGGCTCAGGTCGCCCGGCAGCTTGAAGTTCGGCAGGGACGCGAGCGCCACGTTATAGGCGCGCCCTACCCCGCTCTCCAGCATACCACCACACCACACCGGAACGTTGGCGCGCTCGCACGTGTCGTGAATGGCCTTCGATACAGAGAACCCGCCGACCCGGCCCGGTTTGATGTTGATGATCCGCCCCGAGCCCAGCGTCAGCATGTCTTCGGCGCGATCGAGACTGGTGATCGACTCGTCGAGACAGATTGGGGTCGAGAGTCGGCGTTGCAGTGCTGCGTGACGTACCAGATCATCTTGGCCCAGCGGCTGCTCGATCATGATGAGGTCGAAGGCGTCGAGCTTCGCCAGATGATCCGCCTGGGCCAGCGTGTACGCCGAGTTGGCATCGGCCATGATATGGGCGTCGGGGCCGAGGGCTTCCCGAACGGCACCGACATACTCGACATCTTTGCCCGGCATGATCTTGAGCTTGATCTTCTGATAGCCGTCGGCTCTCGCGGCGCGAGCGCGGGCGACGAGCGCATCCGGATTCGCCTGAATGCCGAGGGAGATCCCGGTGATGATTCGATCGCGAGTGCCGCCGAGGAGGTGAGAGAGCGATACCCCCGAGCGGCGCGCCGTGAGGCCCCACGAGCCCATCTCGATCGCCGCTTTCGCCATCGAATGGCCGCGGAGATCGCGATCGAGTGCGGGCGCAACGTCGGCGGGAGAGGCGAAGTCAACGCCGAGGACGCGTGGGGCGAGCCATGAGGTGATGGCCATCCACGCGGTCTCGACGGTCTCGGACGTGTAGTTCGGGTGCTCGCCCGCGACACATTCCGACCATTCGACCGTGCCATCGGCGTCGCGCAGCTCGAGCAGGAAAATCCGGCGTTCGCTCACGACGCCCGAGGAGATGCGGAACGGCTCGCGGAGCGGCAAGGGCAGCTCGCGCAAAGTGATTTGTTGTATTCTCATGCTCGCGTGAGGATGTAGTGCGTGCGGTCGAATCCGCTCACGCGGAGACCTGTCGCAAAGGCTCGCTCAAACTCGGCGCGCGTCGCCGGAATCTCGATGCGCCCCTCTTCAGGGCCGTGCCGGCGCGGCGCATGGCCATCCAGACACCAGCGAACAATGAACCGATCCGTGCCCGGCCCATACATGTCCGGCACGTATTCGGTCACCTCGGCGCCCAACACATTCAAATTCAGGTGGGCGTTGCGCGCGATCTGCGGGTCGTACGTCCAGTACATCGTCTTGATACCCATCGCCAGCACCGTATCGCGTTGAAAGCGCTTGAGCGCCCGCCCGATCCCACGATTGCGGGCGTCGGCGTGCACGGCCAACATGTCGGACCAGTGCACGATGTCACCGGCGATGACCCCCGACACGCCGAACACGAAGCCGAGCATCGGTCCGTCGCCATCGAACGCACCGGCCAGGATGCCGCCGAGCTTCTGCGACACGAGGAGCATCGGGTACGGGACCACCCAATCCGCGCCCCACGTCTCGCGCTGCATGCGCACGCAGGCGTCGAGATCTTCGGCGCCAGAAAGATGCCGGACGGTAATCACCGCCGAGCGATCGCCAGATGTTCGAAATCGATATTGCCGATCCGATATTTCTTCGGCTCGCCGAAGTCGAAATGCCACCATTCGGCTTCGTACACATGGTAGCCTTGCTGCTCCATGAGCCGGCGCAGAAAATCGCGGCGCCACCGTTCGAGCGATGTGCCGCCCGGATAGTACGCATAGCTCCGGTCCGACATCTCGTCGTACCCACCCGTCATCTGCACTTCCTTCCCGCTCGTGGTATCGAACAGCGTGAGGTCGACGGCGCTCCCCCGATTGTGATTCGAGCCTTGCTGTGGATCGGCCACGAAGATCTTGCCTTCCGGCGGCGTCGCATCCCAGAACAGCTTGGTCACGTGCCACGGCCGGTAGGCATCGTGAATCAGCAGTCCATACCCCTGCCGGCGCAACGCGCGGTTGACACGCACCAGCGCCTCGGCCGCGGGGCGCTGCAAGTACGCTTTCGCCTCGGTGTAGACGGGCACGCCAAGGAAGTTGTTGGCCGTGGCGTAGCGGATGTCGAGCTTGATCGTGGAGTCGAGCGACGTGACGTCGACGAGATCGGTCGGGTTGAACGAGCCAGACTCCGCCGGCGGCTGCGCCGCCAGCGCGGCGCGGCGGAGCTCCTCGATCGACCGCACCGGGGTGATGTGGAATTGGGACCCGTCCTCGGGTCCGAGCAGCCGGCGATCGTAGCGGACGCCGCCGATGTCGGCCCAGATGGCCTTTCCGTTCGCGTCTCGCTCGAACGTGATTTGCTCGCCATCGTACAAGCCCCACTCCGGGAACGCGTACGTGTCGAGCTTACCGACCTGGGTCAATGGATATTCCTGAAACCAGTCCACGAGGGCCATCAATCGGCCACCGCGCTCGAGAATGTTGAGCGAGTTGTAGTCCCACCCATACTCGCCGATGAGTCCCACCCAGGTGCTACTCACGGGTGTCGGCTGCGGAATCTCGGCCCGCCACAACGTGTCGCGGTCCACGATCAGCGCGAAGCCGAGCGGGAACACGCGATCGCCGAACCCGAGCCGATCGTCGGTAATCAGCGTGTCGTTGGCGATGGTGCGAAGCGCCAGGCGTTGCCCGCCGCGCGCGGAGCGCGCGTACAACGCGCCTTCCTGGGCTTCGAGATAGATGCCGCGGGTCCCGGAGTGATACCAGCCTTCGAGACGGGCCGCGGTCTGCGGCGGGACGGCCGCATAATCCGCCGGGGTCTCGAGTGGCTGTCCCCCGCGGTGCGCGAGCATCAGTCGCAGTGCCGCATCCGAGATGCGCGTCGCGACCGGACCCGTCCCATCGAGCGTGCAGATGACGACCACCCCCAAGCGGTCCTCGGGCAAGAGCGCGATATCGGTCGCGAACCCGTAGACCGAGCCCGTATGCCCGACCCGACGATGTCCGTCGAGCGACGAGATCGCGAAGCCGAGCCCATAGCGCACGCCCCCCTCGACCGTCGTGTCATATTGCGGCCGCCACATCTCGGCCAGCGACGCCGGCGCGATTACCGGCCCATGCGGTCCGCGACCCCACGTGAATAACGCGCTGATGAACCGCGAGAGATCGGTCACGCTCGAGTACATCCCCATCGCGGGAGACTCGCCAATGGGAAACGTCGGCGCGGGGAATCGCCGCCCCTCGTACGTCCACATCGTGCCCGCGGCGAGCAAGGGCACCATGTCGGGCGTCAGCGCGAATCCGCTGTGCCGGAAGCCGAACGGGGTCAGGACCTCGCGGTCCATCCACTGCGCGAACGGAACACCCTGCGTCCGCTCGATGGCGTAACCGGCGGTCGCCGCGCTCGCGTTGGAGTATTTCGTGTGCGATCCAGGCCGATAGACCAGAGCCGCCTCGTTGAGGCTCGCGTCGGTCGCCGCCAGCGTCGGCGTCGTCGAGTCCACGTAGCTGCCGACGGGCGACTCCAACGGGAGGCCCGCGCGGTGGGTCATCAGCTCGCGCAGTGTCACCGGTGGCGGACCCGTGAACGGGTCGTGGGGAGCGAATTCGGCGAGGTAGCGACTGATCGGCGCGTCGAGATCGAGTTGCCCGCGCTCGACGAGATGCATCACGCCGATGTCCGTGAACAGCTTGGAGACGGACCCGATTCGATAAATGGTCGCGGCCGTGGCTTTCGCCGAATCCTTCGCGTTCGCCACGCCGAAGCCGCGCGCCCACACGATCCGCTGATCGTCGACCAGCGCGATCGACAACCCCGGAATATCCTTCTCGGCCAACTCGCGTTGGATGAACGGCTCGAGGGCAGCAACGACTCCGCCGTAGCCATCGGCCGCCGCCACTGTTGCCGCATCAGGCGGTCCCTGCGCCACACACATGGCACTCGGGACGGCGGCGAGCACGAGAATCCAGATCGCGCGCATGACTATCCGGAAGTTACCGGCCGCGCTAAAATTGCGCATGCCAAACGCCCGACTCTCGTGTCTCTTCGTCTGCGCGCTCGCCGCGACGCCCACGCTCGGCGCCGCCCAGATCACCCAGGCCGAGTACGCCGCCCGCCGCGACGCGATCGCCGCGCGGATCGACAGTGGCATCTTCTTCATCGCCGGCGCTCGCGAGCCGGTCGACCATTACCCGCCGTTCAAGCAGCGGGCGCCGTTCCGGTACCTGACCGGCTTTCTGGCGCCCGACGCGTCGCTCGTCGTCGTCCGGCGTGGCGGGCATACGACGGCCACACTCTACGTGCAGCCGTCGAACCCTCGGCGGGAGTTCTACACCGGCGAACGCATGTCGCCCGAGGCGATCATGCGCGAGACCGGCATGGCCTCGGCGCGCAATACGCAGCTCGAGGCAGATCTCGACTCCCTGGCCGGCTCGGGCCTGCCGCTGTGGGTCGCCAGCGACGCCGAGTCGGATGAATTCATCGCCGATGACTCGTTGAGCTTCGGCAGCGCGCTGGTGCGGACGCTGCACGCGGCGCATCCGTCGCTCGCGGTCAAAGACGCGACGCAGATCTTGGATGAGTTGCGGGCGCGAAAGAGTCCCGCGGAGATGGCGTTGCTCGAGCGCGCGGCGGCTGTGTCGTCGCTCGGACACAAAGCGGTGCTGGCCGAGATCGCGCCTGGCAAGAGCGAGGCGGACGTGCAAGGACTCATGGAGTACACGTTCCGCCGGAATGGGGGCGATGGGTTTCCGGCCTATGCGTCGATCGTCGGCTCCGGTCCAAACGGCACCACGCTCCACTACGATCACGACGATCGCGTGATGAAGACCGGCGAGGTTGTCGTCATGGACTGTGCCACGAGCGTGCAGGGGTATGCGGCCGACATCACCCGGACGGTTCCGGTGAGCGGCACGTTTACCGCCGATCAGCGGGCGATCTATCGGATCATTCGCGACGCGCAGGCGGCTGGGGAGCGGCAGGTGAAGCCTGGGGCAACAGCAGCGGCCGAGCGCGATAGCATCGGCAATGTCATCATTGCCGGGCTGGTGCGGTTGCACCTCATCGATTCGGCGGCCGCCGTCGTCGACGCGCCGAAAGGCTTCTGCGGACAGACCGGGGATACGTGTCCGCAGTGGCGTCTCTTCGCGCCGCACGGGCCGAGTCATGGACTCGGGCTCGATGTGCACGATCCGGCGCAGTTCTACTACGGCGAGAAGACATTCGCGGTCGGCGACGCGCTCACCATCGAGCCCGGGGTGTACGTCAAGGCCGACATCTTGTCCATCATACCCGACACGCCGCGCAATCGGGCGTATGCCGAGCGGGTGCGGTCGCTGATCCAGCGGTACCAGAACATCGGCGTGCGCATCGAGGACGATTACGTCCTGACCGCGAACGGGCTCAAACGCATGTCGACCGCGCCGCGTGAGGCCAGCGAGATCGAAGCCCTCATGCGAAAAACTGTTCAGTAACGGCTATCAGGGCGAGGCCGGCCGCGATCCAACCAGCGTCCGCGAGGCGCGGGCGACCGGTCGACCGTATCAGGGTGCCAGCGAGATAGAGGAACGTGCCCGCGGCAATCGGAATCATCTCCGTCGCGATTCCGCGGGCGCGGAGGCCGATGACGAGTGTCAGCGCCGCGCCCCCGAGCGCCGCGAGACCGGTCAGCGCATTGAGGCCATAGGCGCGCGCGGGCGCCAGGCCGCCGTGGATGAAAATGCCCAGGCTTCCGAGCTCGCGAGGGATCTCGTGCAGCGACACGGCGAGCGTGGCGATGATCCCGACCGATGGATTGGCGAGAAACGACGCGGCGATGATCACGCCGTCGACCGCGTTGTGCAGGACGTCACCCGTGAAGTTGAGCCAGACGATCCGCCGACTCGATGTGAGGCGGTCGAACACCTGGTCAATAAGTCCAAAGCCGATAAGGCCGACGACAAGAGAAGCGGCAACACGCGAGGGTCGCTGACCGGCGGCAAGAGCTTCCGGGATCAGGTCGAACAACACGGCGCCAAGGAGCGCGCCGGTCGCCAACCGGACGAGCACGGGGACGGCGCGACGCAGCACCGTCGGATCCACGAGCAAAACGACCGCGCTCGCCAACGGAATGGCGCTCACGATCCCTACGGCCAGCAGGCACGCAAGCCAAACAGGCATAGATGAGAAAGCTACGCGGTCGTGACGCGGGTCACATGCCACCGTCCCGGCCGTCGGTAGCTTTGACGCGATGCCCGGCCGCTTCGCGCTCGCCCTCTCCCTTTTGTTCTCCACGTGGCAATCGGAGGACGTCAAGCTGCTCGGCACCTCCGGCGACATTCGCTTCGTGGTCGTGTCGCCAAAGGTCGCGAAGTCGGACGACGAGCTCCGCAAGACCGCGCACATGCTCTGCGCGGACACGCAGATCTGTGGCGTGCGCTTCTGGGCGGTCGAGTCGCACGCGGCGCGGCGGCTGCCAATGACGGACGACCAGGCGCGTAATCAGATCGCGGCGTACACGATCAATAAGAACATGGGCGTCGACGACTTCACGTGCATGCCGACCGCGGACCGTTCGCCGCCGTGTACCCCGACTCCTTAGTGATCCATGCCGGCCATGCCCGCCACGTCTTCCGTTGACATGGTGTCCTTGAGGTCGAGCACGTAGTCGGGCGCCGAGCGGTCGACGTGGGGCCACGCGTCGACGTTGGACGGCATGAAGACGCCACCGAGTGTGCCCATCCCGCCCATCGGAATGGTGCGCCCTGTAGGATTGTCGTAGATGGCGGTGACCCGGTACACGTGGTCTGGACGGACCGGGAGGCCCAAGCTCCACCAGAACGTCTTGACGGGCATGTCGACCGGCTCACCGGTCTTGTCGACGATCGGCTTCGTCTCCCACAGCACTTTCTTGGCGGTGATATCCTCGAACCGTAGCGCGGTGCCGTATTTGTGCATGTGCGCGCCGAGCGCGAGAATGCGGCCGGAGACCGCCGGGTGGCCTTCCCAGCTCTTCTCGGAGTGGCCCGCGGGCAAGTCGTACGACTTCGCGACGGCCGGTGGCATCACATCGAGGTACATCGGGTAGATGGAGACCGCGCTGACCGCGCCGGATGCCCTGTATGGCATCCGGATGAGGAGCCGGGCGCCGACGATGTCGTGAGCGCCCGCGTTTTGGAACATCGCGGTCACGAGCAGCGTGTCGCCGCGGTGAACCCGGAGTCCCAGGATCTTCGGCAGTTCGACGGCCGGAGTCTCCGAGCCTTGGGCGCCGATACGCAGCATGATCGGGCTGAAGAGCTCGCGCTTTTCCGGAGCGATCAGGTTGACGTGATGAATGAAGGCGTGCGGCAGCGGCTTGCCGTGCGCGTCTACGAGCTGGCAGTCGTAGCCCTGCAGCCAGCCATCGAATGGGATCGTGATGGTGCCAGGTTGCGCTTCGACCATCCTATGCATGGTGATCGGCGACATCTCCATGACCATCTCATGGGCCGTCGTGTCGAGCCGAACCGTCAACGCCTGCGCCGCGCTTCGCGCGGACGCGAAAACGATCGACGCCGACGGCAGTGCCAGTACGAGCAACGAACGAGGCACACGCAAAGCCATGCGCAAAAGAGTCCTGTGCAAGCGAGTCGCAGGAGAAGTCACGCGCAAACGAGTCTTACGCAAGCGAGTCACAGGCGAACCAGACATGCGCATAAGCTAAAGGCCCGCCTTCGCGAAGCGAGGCGGGCCTTTGGAAAAATTGCTCACCAGCCCGGCAGAATCTGGAAGCCCCAGATTCCTGATTTTTGCATAGGTCGCTGGAACGGATAGGCCCAGAAGACCTCGGCGACGATGTAGCCGAGCACGTTGATACGGGTACTGATGCCTGAGGAGAACACCGGAATGCGCTGGCTCGAGTTCTCGGAGAACTTGAACACCGGCGTATCGTGGTTGTACCACGCGACACCAGCGTCGAGGAACGGCGCGACGTCGATCGGCAGATAGGGGAAGTTGATCAACCCGTACTGCGAGACACCGGTCAGCGGGAACCGGATCTCGAAGTTCGCCGCGGCGATCTTGCTGCCGAACAACCGGTCGAGCACCGGGCAGCCGCCGTTCGCCACGGTCGGTCCCTGGCACTCGTTGATGTTGATCGTGTTGTAATCGTACCCACGGATGAAATACGGATCGCCGACGTACAACGGAAAGAGCGTCGACGAGTCTTCGGCGTCGCGACCATACCGCCCGTAGTGCGTCAACCGGAACGCGAAGGTCACCGGATTGGCGAAGATGTATCGCCGGTAATCGGCGAGCACGGTCGTATACAGGAGGTTACCGAATGTCGGATCGACCTCGAGTCGATATCGCGCGCCGGCGATCGGCGAGGTGAACCCGAACGTCGTGTAGTCGGTCGCATACGCAATGCTCGTCTGCCAGAGACTGAGCCCGGGCGGCGTGCCGGGGAACCCCTGGTTGTAATTCGCGGCCAGGACGTTCCCGAAATTGTCGGTGATGTACTCGTCCTGCGTGATCTGATAGTGCAGGTAGGTATATCCCGCACTCAGCTCGAGACGCCGGTACTGTGAGAACGGGTATTGGGCGAACAGTGTCCCGGTCTCATAGAACGCGCGCTCGAAGACCTCGTGGATGACTTGCCCTGGTGCCGACCCGCCGCCCGACGTCGGAAGCGTCGTGTCGCTCACGAACGTCCCACCAGTCAAGTACGGAATGTGACCGACGCTGGCACCATAGATGAGCCGGTGCGCCTGATTGATGTACAAGACCTCGCCGCCGAAGTCCTGGATTTGCCCAGACCCGGCGAGCTGCGCGGCGAGGACGTTGTTCTCGAGCTGATCGCCGAAATACGCCGAGACGCCACCGGCGAGTCCGCTGCCGAACGGTCCCCCGACGGCCACACCCACGCCTGGCGAGCCGAGGTACTCGAGCCCGAACGAGGGATGGTACGGCCCGCTCGGAAAATCATGCTCGGGTGGCAGGGCCGTGCTGGCATCGGCAATGCGGGCGGTCACTGCCCCGCCGCCTGGCACATCCGTCGGCGGCAGAACGCCGACCGAGGTGGTGTCACCTTGTCCAGCGACCAGCGGCGTGCCGGCCGCGGCTTCCGGATCCAAGCGATGCAGCTCGTACCCCTCGCGGGCGAACACGTCGAACATGAGCCGGCCGCTGGTCCGTGCCACGGTCATCGTGGCCGACATCGGGAGGATGCCGGTCACGCCCGTCGCGATCCGCGTGATCTGGATGATTTCGCCAGTCTCGACGTTCTCGCGATAAATGTCGGGAATGCCATTCCGGTCGGCAACGAAGTAGATCCCCTTGCCGTCGGGCGTCCACTGCGGATTGATCGCCTTGGCGTTTGGGAACGTCGGCAGCATGCGCGACGTGCCCGTCGTCATGTCGCGGATCATGACGTGGAGCGGACCCCACGCCAGCTTGTTCATGTCCGTGGTGCCGCTGTCCGTCACATAGGCGATGTACTTGCCATCCGGCGACCATGCCGGCTGAATCTGCGCAAACCGGTCATCCGTCAGCTGCGTCGTTTTCCCGGTCTTGAGATCGTACACATACAAGTCCGTGATGCCGCCGTGGTTGCCGGAGAACGCCAACTTGTCGTCGACACCCCACGAGATGTCTTCGGCCGTCGTGACTTCGGGAATATCGATCTTCCGCTCCAAGCCGCCGCGCTGGACGTTGAAGATCCCGATCATTTCCTTGCCCTTGGCGTAGACGCCGACGGCGAGGCGCTGCCCATCGGGTGACCACGACCCGGCCGAGCCGCCGAAATTCAGGGCGTCGTAGTGCGGGTTCGAGTTGATGCTGGTCAACTTGTGCACGATCCGGCCCGTCTCGACATCGGCCACGTAGAGATCGATCTGGAACAGACCGCGTTGCGTGAAGAACGAGACGTACTTGCCGTCAGGACTGAGGGCCGGCCCGACGTCGATGTCGCCGAACCGCCGGCTCATCGGCTGCAACGGACGATCGCCCACGTTCTCGGGACGAACGAGCCCGTTCACTTGCGGCTGCACCTCGCGGCGAATCGCGGCGGCCATCTCACGGCTCAGTGAGTCACTCGACATTCCGAGGACGTTCCGCACCGCGGGCTCGAAGCCCGTGCGCAACGCCTGGCGGAAGAGTCGCGGGATCACATCGTCGCCGTACTTGCCGCCGACATACGCCCAGAAGATCTGGCCCCACCGATAAATGAAGTAGTTGCCGCGTCCCAGCCTGCGGAGGGACGGGATATCGTTCCGCAACACGGCGTCGCGCAGGTACATGGCCGAGTTCGGGTCATCGCGGCCGATCGAGAGATACTCGGCCATGCCTTCAGTGGCCCACAGCGGAATGCGCTCGAACGCTCCGATCCCGCCCCCGCCCGGTCCACGGATATTCTCGGCGATATCGAACTGGAAGGTGTGCACCAACTCGTGGCCGAGCACGTGGTCGGTCTGGTGATAGTCGGGGCTCATCGGAATGATCGCGCGATTCCGGATGGGCTCCGTCACACCGCCGACCGGGCCACCGAGCGGGATGTAGGCGATATTCTGTTGCGAGAACGCCGGCGGATCCGAGAACAGGACGATCGGCTTCTTGGGGAACGTGTCGCGCAGCGTTGCCGAGTGGCGCTCGTACCATCGCTCCGCCATGCGAGCCACGTCCGCGGTGGCCAAGGATTCCGCGGTGTAGTAGTAGATATCGAAATGAGGGGTGTGCATCTCCCGGAAATCGAAATCCCGGTATGCCACCTTGTTCTGACCGAAGTACTGGGCGCGCACCGTCACCGGAACCGTCAGGGCGAGGGCCGCCACCAGCAGGGTAAGGCGCGTGGTCCGCGAGTGCATGAGGGATGAGGTAGGTGACACGTGGGGTGCCAGCAAAGTAGCGGTATCTCCCCACGCTAGCATGCCGCTACCCGGACAGGAACGTTGGGTTCCAGTTGCTAACGTGTGAAGCCCCGGGGTGGGTTGAGCATCGAGCCAGCCGACGTGGCCCTTATCATCAAGTCGTGACCTATCTGGAGTCTGCTCGTAGATTTCGCCGCAACCGGACCTCATGGCCCTCGGGACCCACTTCGCGCTCATTGCGCTCGCCGCGCTCCCCGCGCTCAGCTTCCCCGACTCCGCTCACGCGCAGTCCGGCCTTGTCACTCTTCCGCTCGACGATCCCGCCTATACGCAACTCGCCGCGCTCGAGCGACTCGGCTGCGCGGCCGCCCGTGTCTCGCCCAATCGACCATACGAGGTCGGCGCGATCCGGTCCGCGCTCGAAGCTGCCAGAACGCAACGTCAATGTGTCGGACCCCTTTTGAACGCGTTGCGTGCACGATTCGCGCCCGCGCCGGCTGACACTATGCCAGCCCTGCGAGGCGGCGCGGCCGCGACTGTCCGCGCGACAGGACTCTCAAACGGGGTCTTCCGTCCTCTTTGGGAGAACGTACGACCGACCGATGATGGGACACCGCCGCTCGTCGGCGTCCTGGAGCCGCGCTTGACCTGGGGCGACGGACATCACGTCGCAGTAGTCGTATCCGGCTACGTCGAAACGAGCGGGAGGAACGATCCCACGCTTCCGGCGGACGAGTGGCTCAAGAACAAGGTCGCGGCGAACCTCGACGAGACGTACATCGCGGCTGGCGCCGGTGCCTTCTACGCGACCCTCGGCCGTGGTCGAGAGGCCTGGCTCGGCTCCGGGAACGACTCGTATGCCCTCTCGGCCAACGGCCCGCCGATCGATCGGCTCGCCTTTGGGTTCCGAACGGCCCACTTCGAAGGGCGTGCATACGCCGGGCTGCTGAACGACGTCACGCTCGATTCCGCCCACGATGGGTTTGCCGCCGGCGTCCAGCCGCTCCACTTCTACCGCTGGCTTTTCGCCCACGAGATCACCTGGCGACCGGACCGCGCCTTGGAGCTCACGATTGGCGAGACCGCGGTCTCGTCCCGCGGTGCGCGAGCACCCGATCTCCTGTATGTCGACCCGTTCCTGCCGTATCTCATCATCCAGCACGACACGGGACGCACCGGCGACGACGCGAGAGATAACCTCATCGACTTCTTTGCTCTGCGAACACGCCTGGGTCCCGTGACGCTGGCCGGTGAGATCTTCGTCGACGACATCCAGATCGATGCGGCCGACAGGGCGAAGACACCGGACCAACTGGGCTGGCGCCTCGTGGCCGATACTCCGATTCCCATCCTGGCATCGGTCCCGATCGACGCCGAGGTCGAGTACGATCGATCGGACAGTTACTTGTACATGCGGAAGTACTATTTCGAGGTCCAGCAGTTCTGGAACGAGCCGATCGGGTCTCAGCTCGGGCCCGACGCCGACTATCTCCGGCTTGGGGCCGAGGCCTTCCCCAACGGGCTCCTTCGCATCGGCGCCGATATCGGCCGTTGGCGTCGCGGTCTGCTGCGCATCGACACCCGGCCCGCGGTCTCGCCGGTCAACGTCGGGAACCCGCCATTTCCGACGAACGAGCCCGGGCATCCCGTGCAAACCGCTTACCTGGGCGACCTCTCCGCTCAGCTACTGACCCGCATCTTGCCGATCACGCTCAGCGTGCAGCTCGCGCGGATCACGAACGCGAACAATATCCCGTCGCCAGCGGCCTACTACGCGCAAACTCAGCTCAGCGTCACATACGCTTGGCGATACCCGTAACGCGCTACCAGCCGAGTACGAGCGCGAACATGAGGGGCGCGACGATCGAGGCGTCGGACTCGATGATGAACTTGGGCGTGTCCACGCCGAGCTTGCCCCAGGTGATCTTCTCGTTGGGGACAGCCCCGGAGTACGACCCGTACGACGTCGTGGAATCCGAGATCTGGCAGAAGTAGCCCCAGAGTGGAACCTCGGGCCGCTGCAGATCTTGGTGCAGCATAGGCACGACGCAGATGGGAAAATCGCCCGCGATGCCGCCGCCGATCTGGAAGAAACCGATCGAGGACGTAGCGGACGTTGTCTGGTACCAGTCCGCCAACTTGATCATGTACTCGATGCCCGTCCGCACCGTGTGCACGTTGCACACGTCGCCCGAGATGCAGTGGCCCGCGTACATATTGCCCAGTGTCGAATCTTCCCAACCGGGAACGAACATCGGCAGATCCCGCTCGGCGGCAGCCAATAGCCACGAATCTTTTGGATCTATCTCATATTCGCTCTCGAGAGTGCCCGAGCGGAGAATCCGATACATGAATTCGTGCGGGAAATAGCGCTTGCCCTCGCGATCCGCTTTGACCCATTCCTCGAGCACCGCGCGCTCGATCCGCCGCATCGCCTCGGCCTCCGGGATGCACGTGTCGGTGACCCGGTTCATGTGCCGCTCGAGCAGTTTCTGCTCGTCAGCGGGCGTCAGATCGCGGTAATTCGGGACGCGCGTGTAATGCTTGTGGGCAACCAGGTTGAATACGTCTTCTTCCAAGTTCGCCCCCGTACAGGCGATGCCTTGGACTTTCCCCTGGCGGATCATCTCGGCCAACGAGCGCCCGAGCTCGGCGGTGCTCATGGCACCCGCCAACGTGACGAGCATGCTGCCGCCGGAGTTCAGGTGCCGACAATATCCCTCGGCGGCGTCCATCAAGGCGGCGGCGTTGAAATGCCGGAAGTGTTCTTTCAGGAATGCTGAGACAGTTGAGACAGTCATGGAAGGGAGGCTAGCGGGCGCCTGACCGTGGCGTCAAGATTTGATGGATGGTGTCCGCACGAGCGCAGTCGGGTCTCCTGCAGGCAAGAGTAGAACGGGGCATCCGATCCACCCAAACCGGGCTGGCCGCGAACATCGGGCTCGTCCTGGTGAAGCTCGCGGCAGGCGTCCTCGGACACTCGTACGCACTCGTGGCCGACGCGGCCGAGTCGTCGAGCGACATCCTGTCGTCGCTCATTGTCTGGTTCGGTCTGCACGTCGCCGCGCAGCCGGCGGACGAGAACCACCCGTTTGGTCACGGCAAGGCGGAACCGCTCGCCAGCATGGCGGTCGCGCTGCTGCTGATCGCGGCGGCGATCGCGATCGCCGCCGGCGCCGTCCATTTGATCCAGACCCCTCATCGCCTGCCCGAGCCGTTCACGCTGGCCGTGGCGGGGATCGCGTTCGTCGTGAAGATCTATCTCTACCGGCGCGTGAACGATGTCGGGACGGCGATCGGGAGCACGGTCATTCGCGCGGATGCGTGGCATCACCTGAGCGACGCCGTCAGCTCGGGCGCGGCGTTCATCGGGATCGCGGTCGCGCTGATCGGCGGCCACGTCATCGGGGGACGCGGATGGGAGTCGGCCGACGACTGGGCAGCGCTGGTCGCGGCCGGCATCGTCGCGTACAACGGCGCGCACATGCTGCGGCCGGCGCTCGCCGATCTCATGGACACCGCGCCGAGTCCCGCGCTGATCGCTCGCGTTCGCGAGGCCGCGATGTCGACCGCCGGCGTGCGAATGATCGAGAATCTGAAGATGCGACGGTCGGGACTCGGGTACTTTGTCGAGATTCATGTGCAGGCGGACCCGCACATGTCGCTTCATGACGCGCACGAGCTCAGCGGCTCGGTCAAGGGCGCGATCTTGGCGGTCGCGCCTTTCGTGCAGGGCGTGCTCGTCCACATGGAGCCCTATCTAGCCCAGTGAGATCATCGCCATCGCGGCGATACCGAGGGCGAGTCCGAGATACTGGGCGGGGCGCAGGCGCTCGTGGAGCACCGACCACGCGAGGGCGACGGTCACGATGGGATTGAGCGAGGCGAGCGTCGCGACAACGCTCAGCATGCCCTGTCGCACGGCGATCAGATAGCAGACGTTCGCGACGATGTCGAGCGTCCCGGACGGCAGCGCAATAGCCATCACGCCTCGCGGGAGGCGCAGCGACCGGCCCCTCAATCGGGTCGCGAGACCCAGAAGCGGGAGTGATACCGCCCGGGCCATCACGAGTGGCCACAGGCCTGCCGCGACCGACGTTGGGTGCAAGCAGGTATACCACGCGCCGAGCGCGATACCGCACGCCAGCGCGGTGAGCACGCCACGCTCGGTCGAGCCGTCGGGGCCCGATCGGTCTTGAGCGACGAGCACGATCGACACGACCGCGAGCGCGAACCCGGCGAGCACGAGTGGCCCGGGTCGCTCACCGAGCGCGAAGCCAATGATCACGGCGACCGCGGCGCCCGTCGCCGAAGCGATTGGCGCCATCACGCTCATGCGACCGAGCGTGAGCGCCTTGAAGAAGAGGGCGAGCGCCGCGGCTCCCGCCAGGCCGGCGGCCGCACCCCACGCGAGATCCGCGGTGCTCGGCGTGCTCGGCCCCGCCACGAGTAGCGCGATCGCGAGGGGCACGAGACCCACGAACTGGGAGACGGCTGCGACCGCGAGCGCCGAGCTCCTGCGGCTGGCGAGCCCGCCGAGGAAGTCCGCGCTGCCGTAACAGATCGAGGCGAGTATGGCGAGCAGTGGTGCCATGGCGGTAATATATATTGATATTTATGGTCAGTATACCATGACCGACCCGGACGCCATCGCGGCGGCGATCGCGCGCACCGTGCACGCGTTGCGCACGCGGCGGTCGTGGACGCTCGACGCGCTCGCGACGCGCTCGGGCGTCAGCAAAGGCATGCTCGTGCAGATCGAGCAGGCGCGGACCAATCCGAGCATCGCGACCCTGTGCCGCATAGCCGATGCGCTCGGCGTCTCCGTTCCGCGGCTGGTCGAGGTCGACGAGTCGCCACCCGTGCGCATCGTGCGCGCGGCCGACGCCGCCGAGTTGTGGCACGGACTGCCGGGCAGCGTGGCTACGCTGCTGATCGGCTCGGATCAGTCCGAGGTCTGGGACTGGCGCATCGCGGCGGGAGACGGGTATGATGGCGCCGCGCACCCGCCCGGGTCCCGCGAAATGCTCTACGTGTTGACGGGCAGTCTGACGCTCACGCTCGGCTCCGATACGCACACCATTGCGCGAGGGGACTCGTTGGTTTTTCGCGCCGACCGAACACACCGATACGCAAACGGAGGCAAAGCTCCGCTGCGGTTCATTATGGTTGTGATCGAGCCATCGCGAGCGCGGTCTTGACGTGATCCGGGCCGACGCGTGCGGTCCATGCCCGGAACGTCTCGTCGCCCGCACGGCCACCCAGGTACTCGCGGAACAGCGTCTCCAATGTATCCGCCGTCTCGGCTGCCGCGACGCGGACTCCTATTCGCTCGGCGAATCCCGGCGCGGCACCGAGTCCGCCACCGATGAATATGTCAAAGCCGTCCGCGGCGCCCTGTAGCCCAATATCCGCTATCCAATGTTGCCCGCAGGCATTTGGGCAACCCGTGACAAAGATCTTCACGTGCGACTGGAATCCCGGGAGTCGGCGCTCGAGCTCCGGTATGAGATCCAGGCTGAACCGCTTCGTCTCGGCAACGGCGAGCTTGCAGTATTCCGAGCCCGTGCACGCGAGTATCCCACGCCGGAACGGCGATCCTTCGAGTGGAGGCGCCGCACTGCGCGCAGCCGCCCTTTGAAATGCGCCGAGTCGTTCGGCCGGGATGCCGAGCACGATCACGTTCTGCATGGCGGTGGTGCGCAGCGATCCAGCGCCAAATTCGTCCGCGAGTGAGGCGAGAGAACGCAGAGCGTCCGGCGTGATGCGGCCCGACGCGACCGTGAAGCCGGCATAGAACGACCTGCCGCCCTTCTCCGGATGGACGCCGACGTGATCCCGGAGCGCGCCGTCCGGCGGCACTTCCGGAACCGCAGGGTCGAGCGCGTAGCCTAACCGAGAGGTGAGCTCGGCGAGAAATCGATCGGGCGTCCAACCATGCGTGAGAAATAAGAATTTCATGCGCGCTTTCGCGCGCTGCACGCGCAGCTCGTCGGAGTCGCGGAAGATGGCGGCGACGGCGTCGACGACGTCGGGCACGGCGTCCCACGGCACGAAGACGTCGAGTCGATCGCCGAGTCGGGGACGGGTCGACAGACCGCCGCCGACGCGCAGACTGAACCCGATCTCGTCGGCGCGTCGCACGGCGGTCAATCCGATGTCGTTGATCTCGGGATATGTGCACCAATGCGCGCAGCCCGTGACCGAGATCTTGAACTTGCGCGGAAAGTTGGCATACAGGGGATTGCCGTTCATGCGCCGGTCGATCTGCACGGCAATCGGCGAGGCATCGGCGATCTCCGCGGCGTCGACGCCGGCGAGCGGACAACCCGTGACCGTGCGCGTGTTGTCGCCGCACGCGCCCATGCTCGTCCACCCGACGGCCGCGAGGGCATCCCACACGGTCGGGATGTCCTCGATGCGAAGCCAGTGGAGCTGGAAGTTCTGGCGATTCGTGATGTCGAGCGAGCCGCGCGCATAGCGATCGGAGAGATCGGCGATCGTGCGCGCCATGTCCGACGTCACGATGCCGTTCGGCGTCCGCACGCGCATCATGAAAAAGCGCGTGGCATCGCCATGCACGCCAAGGCCATCACCCTGCGTGTACAAGCCCCACGCTCGGAATCGGACGTTCAGGTCGTCGTCCGGAATGGCGTCGTAGCCGAGAGTGGAGTAGCGACGAATATCGTCCAGGATGGACCAGGACGCTTTCTCGCGTTTGATGCGCTCGATGCGCTGTGTTGGCGTTTCAGTCGTTTCAGGCATAAAAAAAACCCGCCGGAGAAAACTCCGGCGGGCACGGGTGTACACGGGGCGCGCTACGCCTGAGTCTCTGGGATGCGGGGGGCGAGACAACAACAGCGCAGCGTCATGATGTACAACCTATCGAGATGCTATCAGAATTCAATACCGAATCTAATGGGAACGAACGCCGTATTCGTAGTGTTGGTGAATGCTGTTTCGTACCGCGCCTCGAGGTAGAAATTCACCCGTCGCATCTTGAAACGCAGTCCGGCTCCGCCATCCAAACCGCCGACGGTCTCTGTCCGTGTCAGGACGGGCACCGTCTGATTGTAGCTCTGACAGAATCCAAAGAACGGATCGCAGGCCACTCCCGAGTTCTGGTAGTTGTCGAGCTCGACATACCGCGAATACACGCCGCCGCCGCCGATGAGATACGGCACGACACGGGCGCGCGGATCATCGGTCAGGCCAATCACGAGATTGGCGGTACCGGAGAGCATGCTGCTGAATCCGGTATTCACATTGAAGTCGTTCAGCGTCTGTGAATTGACGCCGAAGCGCGAGTACCCGACATCGAACTGGAGCCAGATCGGCGAGCGGCGATCGAGTGGAATCGCCAGATTCCCATCGACATTCCAACCCGGATTGAATCGTTCGGCGTACGGACCAGTCGGGACGGCGGCGCCTCCCGAGATGCCGATGTGCACTGCTTCATTGTCGAACGCGTCATAGTTGTACCCGTATCGCACACGATACTGGGCACTCGCCTCGCTCGCGACGGACACCGACAGCGCGATCGCGCCCAGTGCGGCGACCCACATTCGTTGATGCATTATGTCACCTCCTGAAAGCCATAGGTAAGGCAACCACTGTTCCAGGAGACGAGCGCGAATCTCTGCTGTTAAGTGCGTCCTTGCGTCCTCTGACGAGGACGGGTGACTGACCTACGCCGCGGAGGCAGTGTGGTGGCCCCCACTCCAGCGGCGGCCAGCGCGAGCACCGCCGACACGATCATTGCGCCCCGAAACGCCGAGACGGCCGCTGCCGTGACAACCTGCGCGTAGGCCGGCGGCGGCGTGATCGCCGCCAGCTGCAATGCTTGAGCGCTCAACGCCTGCCGGATCTGCGCGGGAGCGCCCGCATGGGCGAGCCCCACATCCAATTGCGTCGAGAAGCGCTGCACCATGATGATCCCGATGACGCCAATGGCGAGGAGGCCGCCCAGACGCGCGACGGCGTTGTTCACCCCCGAGGCGACGCCTTCGAACTCATCATCGACGGAGGAGAGGACCGCTGTCGTAAGGGGCGCGACGGTGATCCCCATCCCCAGGCCGACGAGCACCATCCCGGGAAAGAACGTCGTGAAGTAGCTGCCGCCCGCGCCTGGCAGCGCAAACGTCGCGAGCCCGATGGCCGCGATGAGTGGGCCGAGCGTGAGGAGGAGCGTGATGCCGAAGCGATCAGCCATCTCGCCAGCGGTGCGGGACAGGAGCGCCACAATAATGACCAATGGCACCAGCGACGCGCCCGCGGCGGTAGCCGTGTAATGATGAACCTGGATCAAATCAAAGGGCAAAAAGAAGAGCGCGCCGCCCAGCGCGGCGTAGAGCAGCAGTGTGATGAGATTCGCGCCGCTGAATGCGCGCGAGCGAAAGAGCATGAGCGGCACGAGCGGTCGGATGACCCTGTCCTCGACGACGATGAACGCGCCGACCAGGGCGACGCCGACGATAAGGCTCAGGACCACTCTGAGGCTGCCGAGACCGTAGTGCGGTGATTCGATGAGCCCGAAGACGATGCCGCCCAACCCCGCGGTAATGAGCGCGGCGCCGGTCCAATCGAGGGAGCGGGTCACCTTCGCTGGCGCGGAGAACGGCACTTCGAACACCATGATGGCGACGACCGCGGCGGCGAGCGGCACATTGAGCGCGAAGATCCATCGCCACGAGGTGTGCTCGACGAGCCAACCGCCGATGACTGGGCCCGCGGCCGTCACAATGGCGGTGGCCGCCGACCACGTGCCGACCGCCTGGCCTCGTTCGCCAGGCGAAAACGCGGCGCCGAGGATCGCGAGACTCCCGGGGACGAGGAATGCGGCCGCAATGCCTTGCAACGCTCGCCACGCGATGAGCCAGGTGATGTTCGGCGCCAGCGCGCACCCGATGGATGCCACGGCGAACGCGATGATGCCGCCGGTGAACACGCGCTCGCGGCCCCAGCGGTCGCCGACCGCGCCGCCGACGAGGATCAGCGACGAGAGGAAGAGGAGGTAGATCTCGACGACCCACTGCGCGTTGACGATCGTCGTGTGCATCTCGCGCTGCATGACCGGCAGCACCACGCCGACGACGGTGCCGTCGATGAACGCGAGGCTCGAGCCGAGGATCGTGGCGGCGAGGATCCAGCCGGTGGAGCGAGCGCCTTGGGGTTCGCGGGACACCGCCGTGTTCGCGATGGCAGGTTCGCACGGCGGCGGACAGAACGCCACTAGTTGATCCCCCGCGGGATCGAGTCGGTCCAGATCTTCGTGCGCACGAGCCGGCCGTTTTCCTCGAGTCGCCGGGTGACGCGAACATGCAAAGTCGTGCTATCCGAACGCACGTCTATTCCCGTGCGCAGCACGATGCAGCGGCTCGCGCGGCATATGTGATGGGATTCGTCACCGACGAAACGGGATTGGGCGGGAGCGTCATCGTGGGTCTCGTAGTGTTCCTTCTCGATGTTCTCGATTCGGCGGTCGAGGATCTGGTACGAGAAGCGTGTAAGAAAATCAACGGCCGTCGTTTTTGCCACGACGTTGTGGGTGACGATTGCGCCGGGATAGCCCGTCTCCTGTAACGTTCGCGCATCCGGTGCCTGGTCATGAGGCTCGGGTGCCGCAAAGACCGGCACCTGTGCGTTCGGCGCCGGCGGGACGACCGGAAGGTCGAGGGTGGTGCTGCCGTCATTGACCTCCAACGATGTCGTCGTGGGGTACGGCGTCGGCCACGCCATTGGGAACTGCGAATTCGCGATAGCCAGGCGGATCTTGTGTCCTGGTCGGAAGGTCCACGTCGTGAAGTGCAGTGGCGTCTTGATCACATACGGCAAGCCCGGTGCGAGTGGCGCCGGATCGAGGCGCGATGACCATTGGGCGCCACTCTGGAGCACCCCGGTCACGAGCGCGACACGCCCGTCGGGAAAGACGTCTTCGAGCCGCACGGTCCAGTCGACGATCGGGGCGGCGGGCCATACCCGCAAGCGCACGCGCGGAAAGCCGATGATCTCCACCGGCTCCCTCAGCTCCCGGCTGTCATAGGTCAAGCTCTGTCCGTCATCGGCCGCCTGGTCGCCCGTCGCATCATTCCACCAGACTGGAACCGCCGTGCCAACGCCCGCGGTATATGCCAGCCAATCGTACCAGATGAAATCTCGTGCTCCGGCCGCTTCGCCAAGCTCATGCCTGGGGTTCGGGTACCACGTGCGCCACTGCGTGCGAGCAATCGGCCAGTCTTCCCCGCGCCAATGCCCGGGACTGATGGCGAGCGATACATCCGGCGGCACCGAATCGCGGACAAAGACGGTGAGGCGCGGTCCATCCATGATGTCGTTGGTCTCGCCCTCGAGCCAATGCTTCCACCATTTGACGGCGAGATCGCGCCACTCGATGGCGGGTCCCGGGACGGCATCGTCGGGAAAGGTGTGGTTCCATGGCCCGATGATCGCTTTGATCGGTGCGTGGACGCTGTCGAGCATGCGCGGGATGGCATCGCGATAGCCGTCCAGCAGACCGCCGATGAGAAAGCACGGAATCGTCAGCTTGTCGTACTGAAAACGCAGCGAGTTCCAGCGCCACCAGGGTCCGTCGACCGTGTGGTGGAGGTAGGTCAGGATCCACGGCGGCGCCTCGAAACGATTATGGACGTACGCCGAGTCGATCGCGTACGCGGGCGGCGCGGGGAGGCCGTTCTCGTGGTCGATCTGGAGCGCGTACTGATCGATGTGGAGCACGCCGTCGATCTGGTGAACGTCATCGTGATAAAGATCGTCCGTGGCATCCACCGCAATGATCGCCTTGAGCGCCGGCGGGTGGCGCATCGCGATCTGGATGGCGTTGAATCCGCCCCAGGAGATTCCCCACAGGCCCACGTTGCCATTCGCTCCTGGCAATCGGCTCAACTGGGCTATGATCTCGTCGGCGTCCTTCATCTCCTGCTCGGAGTATTCTCGGTCCGGCAAGTGACCCTCGGACGATCCGGTGCCTCGGATATCCACCTTGGCCATGATGAAGCCGCGCCGCACGAACCAGCTGTACAATGGGTAGTCGCGCTGATAGAACGAGTCTTCTTTTCTATATGGCAGGTACTCGAGCAGCACGGGGAGCTTCTCTTTCGCTCCCGTCGGTCGCCAGTATGTCACCGCCAGACGCACACCATCGGGCATTTTGAGCCACCCCCGCTGTCTGGCAAACTGCGCATCGACCCGAGTTGGAATAACGAGGAGCACGATGGCCGCGCTCACCGCCGACAGGCGGTGGTGTGTAATACAATAGGCGCAGCCGGCCACGATCAGCGCACAGAAAATGGGCGCGAGCCACCGCTCGGGACCGGTGGACGTGGCGGGTGGCAGACTGGCGACGAACGCCCAGACGAGGAATGCCACGGTCACGACCGCGAGACCGGCCTTTGGCACCGTCAGCGTGCGTCGGCGCAATTCGTATACCGGCGCGGCGATCGTCACGAACACATACGCCGCGAGAAATCCGTACGTCGCGATGGTCGCGAGCCAACCGTAGAGATCGAACGCGCTCACCTGTCGCGCGGCCAAGGCCAGCGCGGGAACGGCGGCGGCGATGCTGGATACGATCACCGCCATGGACGGCGTCTGATGCTGTGCGTGCACCTGTCCCAACCGCGATGGCAAGACCTTCTGCGCGCCCATGAGGAACATCGTTCTCGCGGCGGCCGTAATGCACGACATGGCGCACGCAAAAAAGCTCATGATCGCGCCCACCGACACGATCGGCCCCACCCACGATCGCCCCTTGAGGGTCGCGAGCACTTGCAGCGGCGCTTGTGTCCCCGTCAGGAGATCGACCTTGGAGCCGACCGCGTCGACCTCGGCGTATGTCGAGAACACGAAGAACGCACCCGAAATCAGTGCCGTCCCCATGACCGCGCGAGGGATGGTCGTCAACGGATTTTTCGCTTCGGCGCCAAGCGCGGTGGCGCTCTCGAACCCGACGAACGCGAACGTCGCGAGCACGAGGCCGGCGCCGACCGGCGTGACGGCGAACACCGACCGCGTGAACTGCGTGGGATCCCAGCTCAACGGATGCGCGCGCGTCGGGATCACGAACAAGAGCACGATCGTCGCCACCGACGCGCACTCGATCCAGAGCATGAATCGCGTGGACAGCTCGACGTTGCGGTAGGCGAGCATGGCCGACAGGCCAATCGATAGGATGATGAGCAAGATCGCGACGCCGGTGCCAGCGATGCCGACCAGATTCTGCGCGTACTGGATGATCCCACCGGTCACCGCGGCGGCCGTCCCGATATACGCGACGAGGAGCGCCCAACCCGCCGGCAGCGCCACCCATGACCCGAATTCGCCACGCACGAACGCGTACAGGGATCCTGGCGTAGCCGAGTCGCGGGCGAACACGTTGACGTGAGCGGCGACGAGGGCCATGGCGATCGTCGCGACGACGAACGACACCCACGCCGATCGGCCGGCGGCGGCGATCACCAGGGGGATGATCATCGCCGGCGCCGCCGTAGGGGCGATGCTCGAGAGCGACTGGGCGAGGGTCTCCCACTGCGACAGGATGTCCGGCCGGAGACCGTAGGTCGCCCGGTCGGGCGGCTGAGCAGTCATGGCCGATCTTAGCGTGCGTCCCTCGTGTGCACCAGCCGTCCCATTTCTTCGGCATTGCCGCTCGACGGTCCGGCCAGCACCTTCGTCGCCATGCGCGCCACAGTCCTCTTCATCACGACCGCGTTCGCGATCGGCTGTGGCAGCGACTCGGTGACCGGACCTTCGCCGCGGTCCCTGGCGGTGCACTTCGACAGCTTGTGGCAGCGTGCGGTCGAGACGAACGACAACCTGCGGCAGGTCGCGATGGAATACATCGCGGTGCCCCTGGCATTCGGTGTGTCACCGCGAAACGTCTCGATCACGGTGGACGGACAGCCGGCGACGTACCAGGCGGTGGCCTTCGAGTTCGTCGACGTCACGATCCAGGGAATGGCCGTCGACTCGGTCTACAACTTCGCCGCGTGGGCCGATCCGGACGCGAACCGCGTGATCATCGCCCAGTATCTGCCGGCCGAACAGGACTTTGCCTTGGGCTATCTGAACGGCGCCACCGAACAGGTCTCACAGCAAGGTGCCATCACCGACACCGTCGTCTCGGCGACCGGCACGTGCTCCGCCATCGACCTGGCGTCGGTCTACTACGAGGCGTCGTACTCGACCTGCTCGCACTCCGTGCAGGAAACGGCGTTCGACATTCAATTCGATTCGTCTCAGACCACGACCGAGATCAAGCTGGGCTCCATCCGGCTACCGGCCGTTCGCCTCTATCAGCACTACTAGTGACCGGCACCGGCTCCCGCGCCGGCGCCGCCCCGAGGCCGCTTGAGCAGTAGGATCGCGGGCGAGACGATCACGAATATCAGCAGGATGAGGAGCCACGCGTCGTTGTACGCCATCATGGCCGCCTGGCGCGACACGATATTGTCGAGCGCCCCAACGGCGGCGCGGCGAGCCGCATCGTACGAGAATCCGTGCGCGACGAGATTCGACGCGATGGCCGCCGTCCGGGCAGCCACCTGGGGATTGTAGGCCGTCACGTACTGGACGAGGTTTTCCCGGTGGTACTGCGTCTGATCCACCACGTACGTACTGAGGATGGCGATCCCGAATGACCCGCCGAGCTGACGGGCGAGGTTGATCAAGCCCGCGGACTGTTGCGCATCCTTGGGATCGATCCCGCCGAACGCGACGTTGTTGATCGGCGTGAAGAGGAGACCGAGGCCCAGTCCGCGAATGAAGAGCGCGGCGCGCGCTTGCGGCTCCCCGGCTTCGGTCGTGAGATGCCCGAGCCGCCACATCGCGACCGAGAAGATCACGACACCGAGCGCGATCAGAATGCGGCCGTCGACCTTGTTGCCGCTCAAGAGGCGCCCGCAGATGATCGCCGTGATCGCGGTCCCAATGCCGCCGGGGAGCAGCGCGAGACCCGTCGCCGTCGGCGAGAACCCGAGAATCGTCTGCGTGAACAGCGGGAAGATGAACACGCCGCCATAGAGACCGAATCCGAGTGCCACGAAGAGGAAGATCGACGCCGCGAGCTGGCGGTTCTTGAGCACGCGGAAGTCGACAATGGGGTGCTTGTTCCGCGACGATAGCTCCCACCATATCATGGTCGACAGACAGACGGCGGCGACGACGCTCAACTGTTTGATCGTGTCGTCCTGGAACCAATCGTAGCGGCGCCCCTCCTCGAGCACGTACTGCAGGGACGCCAGTCCCACCGTCAAGAGACCGATCCCGAGAAAATCGATGCGATCGGGCTTCCGGCGCATGCCTGGCGGATCCTGCAAGAACGTCATCGTCAAGAACACGGTGACGGCCGCGATCGGGATATTGATGAAGAAGATCCAGTTCCAGTTGTAGTTGTCGGTGATCCATCCGCCGAGGGTTGGGCCGAGCGTCGGCGCGACGATCAGGCCGACAATAAACAGCGCCTGCACCATCGCCTGCTCTTTCGGCGGAAAGACTTGCCTGAGCGTGGCCTGGGCAGTGGACAGGAGGGCGGCGCCGCCGGCGCCCTGCACCACGCGCCAGATAACGAGCTCGATCAGCGTGTGCGACGTGCCGCACAGGAACGACGCGATCGCGAAGAGCACGATGGAGCCGACCAGATAATTGCGGCGGCCGAAGAGGGTTGTGAAAAACGCCGTCATGGGAAGCACGACGACGTTGGAGAGGATATATCCAGTCGCGACCCAACCGATCTCGTCCGTCGTCGCGCTCAAATTCCCCGCCATTTGCGGGAGCGCGACGTTGACGATCGTGGTGTCGAGGACTTCCATGATCGCGGCGGTGATCAAGCCGATCAAGATGAACCACCGCCGGGCGTCTACTTGCTGCTGCTCAACCGTTGGGACTGCTGCTGTTGCCATGCGAAACGAACGCGATGTTAGCCCGATTCGTTCCCTATCGGAACATCAAGCGCATGTTGCAGTTGCTCGTGGAGCTGCGGGTGGGCGCGCCAGAGATATAAGCCCATGCCGGTCGCGGCGATCAAGTTGCCGAGCATCACCTGGTACCAGGCGAGCGCATGCAGGTCGCTGGCCTGGGCGAGTACGGCGACGAAGCCATAGAAGCCGACTTCCACGGCCGCGAACAGGATGACGAAGCCGAGGAGCACGGACGGTTCGGTGCGGGCCCAGCCGACGACGACGGCGGCGACGATGCCAACCCCAATGAACGCCGCGTAGTGGAACAGCGTGTAGACGAGGATCACGAGCGCGGGCGAGCTCGCCCAACTCGGCGTAGGCCGCAGCAGCGTCAGAAGGGCGTGGCCGAGCGCGAGCGGCGTGGCAAACGGGATGTTGCTGACGATGTCGACGATGAAGAACCAGCCGGCCACGCAGGTGGCGCCGATGATCCCCGTGATCGTGCCGCTCTTGAGCAACGGATGCGGCGTATCGGCAATCGACCGGTACATGGCCCGGACAGCCGCGGGGTTTCTGCGCTCCGCCAAGATCAGCAGGACGACGAAGAGCACGATCGGGACGTAGACACCCGGCTGACCGCTCATCTGTTGCGTGATAGCCGCGGGGACCATCAGCATGGCCAGCCCGAGCGCCGCGTACGCGGAGACTCGAGGGATGAGCAGAGAGATGGCGCCGATGACCTCGCACACGCCGACGACGATGCGGATCCAATCGGGGAAGCCGCGCATGGCGGCGAACTGGAAGAAGTTCGTTTCCAGTCCTAGGACCTTGGGCACGCCGACCGCCAGAAACAGACCGGCGACGAGCACATCGACCACCCAGACGACGACGGTGTTCAGCGACCGTGTTCTGTCCATGGGGCCCTCTCGGCTTCAGTTGCCTCACGTTGCCGAGAGGGGGCCGCCATGTCAAGCTCACCAGATATGCGGCACGAGCTCCGCCGATCGTACCATGGGGTCGCCGGCCTTACAGCCAAAGGCCTGGGCGAACAGCGGATCGTTCGAGAGCGGCCCGTTGACGCGCCACTGCTCGGGCGCGTGCGGATCCGTGGCGACGCGCGTACGCATCTCCTCCGGCCGCGTTTGGCCGCGCCAGCTTTGCGCATAGCCGAGGAAAAACCGCTGCTCGGGGGTGAACCCGTCGATGAGCGCCGGCCGTCCGTGCTGTTGGAGCGCCCGCTCGAGCGCGTCGTATCCGGTCAGGACGCCACCATAGTCGGCGATGTTCTCGCCCTCGGTGAGCTTGCCGTTCACGTGGAGCGTGTCCACCGCGACGTACGAGTTGAACTGCTTGACGATCAGGTCGGCTTGCGTCGTGAACTTCGCCCCATCGGCCGCGGTCCACCAATCCGTCAGGTTGCCTTTCGCATCAAAATGCCGCCCTTCGTCGTCGAACCCGTGGGTCAACTCGTGACCGGCCCAGCTCCCGGCGAGCGACCCGAAGTTCGCGCCGTCATCGGCCTTGGGATCGAAGGTCTGCGGCTCGAGCGCTCCCGCGGGGAACACCATCTCGTTCTTCGAGCCATCGTAGTACGCGTTCACCGTCGGGACCGTCATGCCCCACTCGGTCGTGTCGACAGGCGTCCCCGGCCGGCGGACGACGCGCTGCCACTCGAATTGGTTCGCGCGAAAGACGTTGAGCGCGAACGGTCCCTCGGCCACCTCCAGCTTCGAGTAGTCGCGCCAGCGGTCCGGATACCCGACCTTCTCGTGCATCTGCGCGAGCTTGTAGAGTGCCTTTTGCCGCGTCGTATCGGACATCCAAGTCAGCTTGCGCAGCCGTTCACCGAACGCGGCGCGCACATCGTCGATGATCTCCTTCGCCCGCGCCTTGGCTTCCGGCGGGAAGGTCTTGTCGACGTACGCCTTGCCGAGCGCCTCCCCTAACTCGCCGTCGGTCGCCCGGAGACAGCGCTTCCAACGCGGCAGGAGCTGCTTTGCGCCCGTGAACAACGAGGTGTAGGCAAAATCCTCGTTCACGAATGGCGTGCTGAGCCAGCGCTCACCCGCCTGGATCAGGTGATAGCGGAGATACGATTTCCAGGTGGAGAGCGGCGTCGAGACGAGCAGGCTGTTGGCTTCCTTGAAGAACGCCGGTTCAGAGAGGTTGACTCTCGCCGGCGGCGTCTCGAGGCCGATCGTGCGGAAATACGAGCTCCAATCGAACGCGGACGCGGTCGTGTGCAGCGCAGCCAGGGACGTTGGATGATCGGTCGCTTTCGGATCACGCAGGGCCACGCGCGTCATCGACGCCTTGGCCAGCGCGGTCTCGAGCGCCATGATGTGTTGCGCATCGGCCGCGGCAGCGCCCGGCGTCTCGCCGGCGAGCGTCAGGGTGTTCGTCACGTGCTTGATGTAAGCCTGTCGCAACGAGTCGGCCTCGTGTCCCACGTTCGTGTAGTAATCGCGATCGGGCATCCCGAGGCCGCCCTGGCCGAGAAACGCCATGTAGCGACCGGCGTCGTGCAGATCGGGGGCCGGATCATAGTTGAACAGGACCCGGGCACCCCGCTCCTGGCTCGCCGCGATCAGTCGCAGGAGATCGGCCGATGTCCGCGCGGCCGCGATGCTATCCAGCGTCGGCTGGAGCGGCGTGATGCCACTTTGCTCGGCCGCTGTCGAATCCATGCACGTGGCGTAGAAGGTGCCGAGCTTGCGCTCGGTGCTGCCCTCGGGCGCCGTCGCGCGATGCGAGGCGGCGTCCTCGAGCACGGATCGGACCACGAGCTCGTTTCGGTCCTCCATGTCGCGACCGACCCCCGAGTACGAATAGTCGGGTGGAATCGTGTCGTGCTTGAGCCAGCCGCCGACCGAGTACTGGAAGAAATCCGTACAGGCTTTCGCGGTGGTATCCATGTACGTCGGATCGACCACGCGTAGCGGCGCCAGAGACTCCTGCGCCTGCACCCGAGTCGCCACGATCGCTATCACGCACAACGCACGTCGTATTGCCACAGTTGTTCCTCCGGGGGTTGCGAGATCCTAGGCGCAAGCGAATTCGGGCGCAAGCTCCGGCACGCACGCGGGACTCGGTCCGTCTACGTTGCCAGTCATGACACCGAACTATCATGTAATGGGGGAATATCTTGACATCCCCGGCGGCCGACTGTGGGTCGAAAGTGAAGGGAGCGGCTCGCCCTTATTGTTACTCTCCGGCGGTCCGGCGAGCTCCCATCTGACGTTCCACCCGTACTTCTCGGCGCTGGCCGATGAGTATCGGGTTCTCTACCTCGATTATAGAGGTCGCGGGAAATCGGAGAGCAAGGCCGGGGTCACTTTCGCCGGCGACGTGGCCGACATCGAATTGGTGCGCGAGGCGCTCGGGCTCGAGCAGCTCAACATCTACGGGTTCTCGTACGGCGGCATGGTCGCCATGGCGTATGCATTGGAACATCCCGATCGTGTACGCCGCCTCATCCTAGGCAACACCCTACACAGCCCCGAGATGTGGCAGCGCAATCACGAAAATATTAATCGCGAGATCGCAAACCAATTTCCCGAGGTGTGGGAGAAAATTCTAGCCCTGCGCGCTGAGGGGATGCGGTCCACTGATCCTCGCGTGCAGGCGCTGTATGCGGTGCATGGACCACTGGTGCGCTTCTACAATCCCGACAACGCGAAGAAGCTGCTCAGTGAACCAGGCGCGAGAAACGCCGAGTTATATCCGGTGTTCGTCGGGGACGACGTCGAGTTCTTTATCGGAGGAGAGGTCGCCAAGCTGCCGGACTTTCGACCGCGGCTGGCCGAGTTGTCGATGCCGACGCTGATTCTCGCGGGACGCTATGATCGCGCGCTCTATCCCGCGCATCAGATCGAGTTCGCGCGCTATGCTCCGCAGGCGCGATTTGTCTGGATGGAGCGGAGTGGCACGTTCTCACACATCGAGGAGCCCGAGACCGTCGTAGGGCTAGTGCGCGAACACCTCAGGCACTCCCCTGCTGAGGCTCACGCGCCTCGCCAATGACGTCGTTCAACACGCGCACCAGCTCCGCTGTCTCGAACGGCTTCATGACCACCGGGCACCCGGTCTCCGCGATCACGTCTCGCGCGGTGTCGCTGATGTCACCCGTCAGGAACACCGCATGGTTGCGGAGGTGCGGTTGGATCGCGATCGCGCCGGCGAGGAGGACGTCGCCACGCAGGTCGGCGACGCGGTAGTCGATCAAGAGTCCGTCGACGTGTTGGTGGGACAAGATATCCCGGGCGGCGGATCCACTCATGGCCGTCAACACGTTGAACCCCCGGCGGCCGAGAAGCGCAGCCAGGCCCCGAGCGATCACGGGCTCATCGTCCACGATCAACAACGTACGCGGCTCAGCAGCCATGCACTTGTACGATAGCACCTGGCCCGGGCCGCGCAACACTACACACGGCGTTTCGGAAATATTTTCACGGAGTATTTATTCCGCCGGCAACCCGTACAACGTGGCCGCGTTCGTGCGCATCACCATCCGTGCGATCTGGACGGCGCGGTCGCGCGAGATCTCGCCGTCGTTCATCATGCCGGTCAGCGCGATCCCCAACGCGCGTCGCGCCGTCCGCGCGGCGACCCAGCCGGTCTCGACCCAGCCCACCGGATCCTCGTTGTGGTCGGCGAAGGCGTCGGTGCCGAACAAAACTTTGTCTGGATACTCGCCGAGCCACTCGCGCAGGACGCCGGCCAGGACTGCCGGCGACAACATTTGATCCATCATCGAGAAGTCGGCGTACACGTTTGGCTTGCCGAGCATCGAAAGCGTCTGGCGTGTTTGCGGCCAGCCGCCGTGGAGGAGTACGAACTTGGTGCCCCGGAGGGTCGAGTCGTTGAATACGCCCTCGAGCAACAGCGGCTGGCTGCCCGTCACGTTGTAAAACCCCCCGGCGATATCGGCCGAGTGGATATGCACGACGAGCCCGCGTGTGCCGGCCTGGCGACCGATCTCGCGAAACAGGAAGTCTTCGAGCGTCTTATACTCGGCGTGCGTCGGGGTGCCTCCGCTCGAATAGCGCGCATACACCGCCGCCGCGGCCGCTCGTGATGGGTTTCCGAAGTCGAGCCCGCGGAGATACGCCACTTCGTACTTGATCGCCACGGCTCCCTCGCGCTTGACGCGATCGAGGGTGGGGCCGACCACGGTGGACAGGTACGCGTCGAGTGTCGCGGGGACCATCTTCAGGTGCAACGCGGTGAGGTATCGGCCGAGGATACGCTCCTCGTGAGGATAGAGCGAGCGCACATCGGGGGTGGCCGCCCGCTCCAACGAGGTATTCAGGGGAAACAGCAGTGGGTCGATAAACGCGACCCAGCGAAATCGGGGCGGCATGAGACCGGGCCCCACGGCCACGCGATTGGCGAGCATGATGTCGGTCCCCATCTGATCGAGGGCCGAGGTCGGCCAACCGTCGCCATGGTCGGCCATCACCCGGGCGCGTTTCGAGGAGTCGCCGTACAACGTGCGCCACGCGACCGCGTACTGGGGATTGTCAGGGGCAAACGCCGCCGGCAACGGAAACGGCGGAAGGGCGGCCAGCGGCAGCGCATCGTAGTCGGAGTCGGCCGGCATGCCCGCGTGGGGCGGAAGCAGCGGATGCGCATGGTTATCGATTGCGCGAATCTGCGCGATGGCCGCGGCGAGACCGGAATCGACCGGCGACTGGCCCGCGGCGGGAACCGCGGGGAGGAGCGCTACAATCCAGTAGAGTTTTTTCACAGGCGAAGTATGCGGCGCCAGACCTGGTCGGCCAGGACAGCGCCCAAAATGACGACTCCGACGACGATCCGCTGAATGTACGGATCGACGTTCGCGATGTTGAGCGCGTTGTTCAACACACCGATGAACACGGCGCCGATCAGGGTCCCGATCACCCCGCCGCGTCCGCCGACGAGCGCAGTCCCTCCAACGACGACGGCGGCGATCACATCGAGCTCGTATCCGACGCCCGCGTTCGGTACGCCCGCGCCAAGTCGCGCCGCGAGCATCACCCCGGCCAGACCGACGAGGAGACCGTTCGCGAGATAGGTCAGGAATACGACGCGCTGTGTATCCACACCGGCGAGCCACGCGGCTTGCTCGTTTCCGCCGGTCGCGTAGACCCAACGGCCGCCCGTCGTGCGGGTCAGAACGAACCAGCCGAGGGCGAACACGAGGAGCATGACCCACACCGGCACGGGAAGCCCAAGCAGGATGCCCTGACCGAGCCAGGTCAAACCGGGTGGGAACTCTCCGATCGATCGACCACCGCTGATCCAATACGCGAGTCCGCGGTAGATCGACAGCGTCGCGAGGGTCACGAGAAACGAGGGGACGCGCCACCGGGCGACGAGCAGCCCCACGAACGCGCCGCCGAGGCCGCCGAGGAGGATGCCGGCGGCCAATGCGGGGAGAGAGCCGCCCGCGTGTGCGGCGAGCGCGGTCGCGATGCCAACGAGGGCCACCCCCGATCCGACCGAGAGGTCGATGCCACCCGTCAGGATCACCGCGGTCATACCCACGCCAAGCACGCCGACGATGGCGATCGAGAGCGCGACGTTGACCAAATTGGCGACAGAGAAGAACGCTGACGCGAACGCGCTCACGCGCCGCCCACCATCATCGTTCCGGCGCGCTCGACCGTGTCGGATTCGCCCACGAGCCGTCCTTCTCGCATCACGAGCAATCGATCGCACAGCTCGGCGGCTTCCGGCAGATCGGACGTGACCACAATCACGGCGGCGCCGGACTGCGCGAGCTCGATCAAGATTCGGTAGATCTCGGCGCGGGCGCCGACGTCGACGCCGCGCGTGGGCTCGTCGACAATCAACACCTTGAGCTCGCCGAGGAGCCATCGCGTCAGGACGACCTTTTGCTGATTCCCGCCAGAGAGGCGGTCGACCGGCATCTCGGTCGACTGCGCCTTGATGTGGAGCCGGTCGATCCACTCGCGTGTCACCTGCCGTTCACGGCGGCGATCGACGATAGTCCACCGCGCGAATGATGCGAGGCGCGCGAGCGTCGTGTTCACGCGCACGCGCTCGTGCATGATCAATCCTGCGCCCTTTCGGTCCTCCGGCACGAAGCCGAATCCATGGCGAATGGCGTCGGCTGGGCGGCGAGCGCGAAACGGGCGGCCTTCTAACATCATGGCGCCGCCATCGATTGGGGCCGCGCCGATGATCGCGCGAACGAGCTCGGTGCGGCCGGCGCCGACGAGGCCTACGAATCCGACGATCTCGCCGTACCGGACCTCGAACGTGACATCGCGCGCGAATCCCGACGACAGGTCGCGCACGGCGAGCGCCACTGGGCCGGGCGAATTACGCGTGCGCGCTGCGCGCGCAACGTCTCGGCCGACCATGTGACGGACGATCACATCCCGGGGCATCTCGGCCACCGGACCGGATGCGATCACGCGACCATCGCGCAGGACCGTTACGGTATCGGCGACGCGGGCGACTTCTTCCAGGCGATGTGTGCAGTAGAGCACGGCGAGACCCGGACTCGCTTGACCCGGACTCGCTTGACCCGGACTCGTTTGACCCGGACTCGTTTGACCCGGGCTCGTTTGACCCGGACTCGTGAGTTGCTTGATGCACGCGAACAGGGCATCACACTCGCGCGGCGAGAGGATTGCCGTTGGCTCGTCGAGGATCAACACGCGGGTATCCGCCGAGGCCAGCGCTTTCGCGATCTCGACCATCTGCTGGTCCGCCAGAGAGAGCGTCTCGACCCGAACGTCAGGGTCGATTCCTGAGCCGATCCGCGCCAACGCTGCCAACGCCCGTTGTCGCATGGTTTTTCGGGGAGACTCGGCGCCGAGCAGCACGTTCTCGGTGACGGACAGCGCGGGCACGAGGCTCAGTTCCTGGTGCACCATCCGAATGCCGGCCGCCAGCGCATCGCGCGGGCTACCGAAGGTCACTGGCTCGCCATCGATCGCGACCGAGCCTTCGTCCGGCGTCACCGAGCCGGCCAACACTTTCATGAGGGTCGACTTCCCGGCCCCGTTCTCGCCGCACAGCGCGTGAACCGACCCCGCGCTGAGTGTGAGATCGACACCACTCAGCGCGGCAACACCACCAAACCGGACGACGATCCCATGCGCGACCACAGTCGTAAGGCGCATGGGCCGGTAATCTACTCGATCACCCTCGCTGGGCGCCGGCCGCCTCGGGGAACCGGTCGATGATCTTGGCGACGGTCCGAGCGATCTCCTTTGAATAGGTCTGGGGATCATCGGAGACCGAGGCAACGCCCTGCCCGCGCCAGAGCAGTTCCTTTGTTGTCGGGTTGATCACGTCGACAACGACGGTCCCTTCGGTGTACTCCGTGATCGCCGGAACGACCGGACCCCACCATCCGTGCCGCCAATACGGGTATCCGTAGTCGTAGTCGGTCACGTTGAGCCGCTGCCGCGCGGTCGCATATGCGGCGACCGCGAAGTCCGGCTTCGCGGAATCGACCACGTAACCGCGCTCCTGGAAGTTCGACACGAGGTCGTTGTGCAGCGCCCGATACGTGATGGAGTTCTGCAGCATCGGGTCGATGTTGTTGAACTGATCGCCCTCACCACCGTTGTGGCGATTCGGTGTCGCCATCACGATGAACGTGTGCAGGGCGGAGAATTGGGCGCCGGGTGCAGCCGCCGTACGCACTTGTACCGTCGCGCAGGAAGCGAGGAGCGCCAGGCCGAGGAGAGAAATGACTTTCATGCTGACGATGGTGAAGGGGTTTGACCACTGAACGCAACGAGCGTACCGATGGACTCCATGGTGAGCACACCGGCGAGCTGACCGTCACGTAGGACGGGCAGCGTTTGACAGGCGCATTGCTGCAGCCGCGTGAGCGCGGCATCCAACATGTCGTTCGGCGACGCGGCCGCAAAGCTCGTCTGCATGACATCGCCGACCGTCGCGCCGGATCGCCCCTGGGCCACGGCTCGCAGGAGATCCGAGCGGGTGAGCACACCCACCACTTTCCCGTTGTCGATCACCGGGAAGTCGTGTTGGAAGCCGGCCACGACGTGATCCACGGCGGCCGACAGCGGATCGCGCGGCGAGAGCGTTTGCACGTTGGTGATCATGACGCGCGACACGGGGATACCATCGAGCGCCGACTTGAAGCGGGAGGCCCGCGCTTCGCTCGCCGCGGCGATCCAGACAAAGAACGCGATGAACACGAGCCACACATTCCCCGTAACGAACAGGCCAATGAGGCCGAACGCGATCGCGAACGTTTGCCCGATGGCCGCGGCGATCGTCGTCGCCCGCGCGTGATCCATGCGCATCGCGAGGAGCGAGCGTAGGATGCGTCCGCCGTCCATCGGAAACGCCGGCAGCAGGTTGAACGCCGCGAGCACCACGTTGATCCACAGGAGCCGCTCGAGGAACGACTGTCCGGCTCCATTGAGTGCGTTCCGCCAATCCAATGGAATGCCGGAGAGTCGCAGGATTATGTACAGGATGATCGCGATCACAACTGTCACGGCGGGCCCAGCCGCCGCGATCAAGAACTCTTCTCGCGGCTCGTCTGGGATCGTCTCGAGCTGCGCGACGCCGCCAAGCGGCCACAACAGGATCGCGCGCGTCTTCACGCCAAAGTGCGCTGCGGTCAACGCATGGCCGAGCTCGTGAAGGACGACCGAGCCGAATACCGCAAGCGTGAATGCGACGCCTGACCACGCTGCCGCGGCCGTTCCGACTGCCTGGTATTGCGCGTACGCGATCCAGGCAAGCAGTAACAGGAACGTCGCATGGACCTGGATATCGATACCGGCGATCCGGCCGATCGTCCATGACCAGCGAGAACTCGAGCCCTTACTCGGCATCTTGGAACATTAATGAAACACTACGCCCTGCTGATAGTCGCCGCTGCAGCGGCCTGCTCGGGCGCTACGAGCACAAGCACGAGCAGCACACTCAGCAAGAGCGCGAAGCGGGGCGTCGCCTACGATCTCGCATCGCCCGCCGACCTCGCTGCTCTCTCACCGGGCGTGAGCTGGTGGTACAACTGGAGCCCGTACCCAAACGCCGCCGTTCCCGCGAACTACGCGAGCCAGTACAACATGCAGTTCGAGCCGATGCTCTGGACGTTCAACTTCACGGTGTCCGGGATGCAGACGCACGGCTACATCCTGGTGCTGAACGAACCGAACATCGTGACCCAGGCCAACGTCACACCGCAGCAAGCCGCACAGATGTGGCCGCAGTTCGAAGTGCTCGCCTCACAGACTGGCGCCGACATCGTGGGTCCGGCGATGACGTGGGGCACCATGACAGGCTACGAGGATCCTGTCGCGTGGCTCGATGCGTTCTACGCGGCATACGAAGCCGCGAACAACGGGCGGCAACCGCGCATCGACTATCTCGCGTTTCACTGGTACGACTACGGCCTCTCCGCCCAACTCGATCGCCTGACGAAATATGGGAAGCCCTTCTGGGTAACCGAATTCGCGAATTGGCACAGCCAGAACGACGGGGCAGAGATCAACACGCTGGCGAAGCAGGAAGCGCAGATGACGGATATGGTCGCGACCTGCGAGAGTCGCACTGACGTCTTTCGCTACGCGTGGTATACAGGCCGACTGAGCCCCGACCCGCATTACACGAGCCTCCTCGGCGCCACCGGCCAGCTGACGGAGCTCGGGAAGTTGTATCTCTCGCTCCCCGTCCAGTGACGCGTCGGGGACGAGCGCCGATCACTCCGGCATTCTCGCGAGCCGCCTAGAAAGTCGTCTGTTAAATAACGTGACAGATGGACGCATTTACGTCTCCATCTCACGCAATCCCCTACTGTCGCGATAGTTGGCGGCTCTGACCAGCGCACTCGATACGTATCTGCTTAATCACTATGCAGCAATGCGATAGCGCGTCGCACCGTTTGCCGGACATCGACGGATCTCACGATTCTGCACCAGTTACCACATTGCGCGAATACTAGTCGGACCAGAAAGCACCAAGAGTTTTTGTGGTCATTCAGTCCGAACTCCCAACTGGTATCCGCGATGTCCGCCATCACTCTCAAACGCAATCTGCTCTTCGGCGCGCTCCTCGTCGGCGCCGCCACGACTGCCTGGTTGCTGACCGGGTGTCGCGACGACCGCACCAACGTGACGTCGCCTACCGTGCGGTCCAACCTGCTCTTGCCGCCACCGTCAGAGTCTCTGTTCGTGTGTGCGGCGGACACGGTCGCGGCGACGGACACGGCGACCATCGGTCCACTGGGTGGCGTGATCAATTTCGGGCCGCACTCGCTCGTCGTTCCGCCAGCCGCCTTGCTCACGCCGACGCTCATTACCGCCACGGC
Source organism: Gemmatimonadaceae bacterium (assembly GCA_035570055.1). Taxonomy (GTDB): domain Bacteria; phylum Gemmatimonadota; class Gemmatimonadetes; order Gemmatimonadales; family Gemmatimonadaceae; genus DASRDS01. The sequence goes on along the minus strand of DATMLM010000073.1, from coordinate 221,722 downwards.
TCCGGCCGACGGTCATCTGACCGCCGTGCTCCAACCCGAAGGCTTGCGGTTCCTCTTGCCCGCGACGCTCACACTCGGCTACGCCCAGTGTAATCCACAGCCGTCGAACTCACTGAGCATCGTCTACCTGAATGGGCCGCTCGGTCAGATCCTGCAATGGTTGCCATCGATCCTCCACCTCGATTCGCACACGGTGAGCGCGCTCATCGGCCACTTCTCCGTGTACGCGGGAGCTGAGCGGCGTTGACCAGCGCGGCAGGGCCGCTACTGTCCGCCGCGCTCGACTTGGAGCGCTCGGGCGACACCACCGGGGCGCTCGAAGCCTATACCGCGGTGGCGACGGCCGTGCCGTCCTACGACGCTCGCGAGCGGGCAACGGCCCTGCGGCGATGCGCCTCGATTCATCGCCGCCGGCAAGAGTTCGACCGGGCCATCATGATGTGCCAGACCGCGTACGAGATGGCCATTGCGGCTGGCGAGCATGCGACTGCCGCGGAAGCGCTCAACGGTCGGGCGCTCGTCCACATCGACCAGGCGCAGTGGGCGAACGCCACCGCCCAGTTGACGCGGGCGTTCGAGCTCGCGGGATCCGAAGCACTGCTTATCGCGCGGATCGAGCAGAACTTCGGCATCATCGCGAACATTCAAGGCGACTTTCCCGCCGCGCGAAAGCGGTACCTGCGCTCGCTGATGCGTTTCCGCCAAGCCCGCGACGAGCAGGGGTGCGCGGTCGCGTATCACAACCTCGGCATGCTGTCGGCCGACCAGCGTGAGTGGCGCAAGGCCGATGAGTATTTCGCGGCCAGCCTCAAGATCGCCGAGCGGTTGGGCGACATCCCGTTCCAGGCCAGCGTCCTGTTGAACCGGTCCGAAGTCCAGGTCGGACTGGCCGACTACGATCGCGCGTTCACGGACGCCGAGCAGGCGCTCGAGATCTTCACGCGACTCGGCAATGTCAGCGGCAAGGCCGATGCGTATCGATCGCTCGGCATCGTCTATCGCGAGATGGGCATCCCCGACTTGGCCGAGCAGCGATTCCGGGCGGCGCTGGCCAACGCGACGGCCGTCGGCGCGCCGCTGCAGATCGCCGAAGCCAATCGCGACATGGCGCTGCTCTACATCAAGCAGGAACGGAATCACGACGCGATGACCCGGCTCACGGCCGCCCACCGGCTGTTCAGCCAGCTCGGCGCCAACGCCGATCATCGGCGTGTCGTCGCCGATGTCGAGGATCTGGAAGCCACCTTTCTCGATGTCGTCGCTCGCTACGGCCGGTCGCTCGAGTCGGCCGATACGTACACCTATGGGCACTCGGAGCGCGTCGCGGCCTATGCCGTGGCGATCGCCGAGGCGTTGGCGCTCGATCCGGTCGACGTCACGACTGTGCGCGTGGGGGCGTCGCTGCACGACATCGGGAAGGTGCGCATCCCGCCGACCATTCTGAACAAGCCCGGGAAGCTGACCCCCGAGGAGTTCGACATCATCAAGAAGCACCCGGAATGGGGACTCGAGATTCTCGAGGACCTGGAGTTCCCGTGGCTCATCAAGCCCATCATCCGGTGGCATCACGAGAAGCTCGACGGCACCGGCTATCCCGACGGGCTCGCGGGCGATGAGATCCCGCTGCATGCCCAGATCGTGTGCGTCGCCGACGTCTTCGATGCGATGACCTCGGCGCGCAGCTACCAGGATCCCGTTCCGCCGGGCGAGGCGGTCGCCAAGATGCGAAAGCTCGCGCACTGGTGGCGCCCGGATGTGTTCGCCGCGTTCGTCGGCTCGATCGAGTACCTCACGGTGATCGCCGATGCCGCGTAGCGCCGCCTCGATCGCCCCGCCGTTATCGCGAACCGCGCCGGAGTCGTACCGTTTGCTGTTTCTCGAAATGCCCGTGCCGATGTTCATCTACGACGTCGCCTCACTGGCGATCCGCGATGTGAACGAGGCCGCGATCGGGTGCTACGGGTACTCACGCGACGCCTTTCTGGCGCTGACCCTCTCCGACCTCGAACGGACGGACGCGCCGGAGCTCTTGAATCGATTCGCCGCGCGCAATGTCCGCACGGATGTCACGCATCGGACGCGCGACGGTCGAACGCTCATCGTCAATCTCACGTTTTCGGCGACCACGTTCGACGACCGGCCCGCGCACCTCGTGGTCGTCGACGACGTCACGGCGCATCGCCGGCTCGAGGAGCAGTTGCGCCAAGCGCAGAAGATGGACGCCGTGGGTCGCCTCGCCGGCGGGATCGCCCACGACTTCAACAACCTGCTGACGGTCATCAGCGCGAGCGGAGAGCTGCTGGGAGAAACGCTTCCGCCAGAACACGAGTCGCGGCCGGAAGTCGAGGCGATCTTGACCGCGGTGGCGGCCGCCGCCCGACTCACGAGCCAGCTCCTCACGTTCAGCCGGAAGCAGCTGCTTCGCCCGCGTGTGCTCGACCTGAACACGATCGTGTTCGGCCTGGAGGCGATGCTCCGCCGCCTGATCCCCGAGGACATCACCATCGTGACCCAACCGGGCGACGAGCAGCTGCCGATCGTGGCCGACGCCGGTCAGCTCGAGCAAGTGCTCATGAATCTCGCGGCCAACGCGCGCGATGCGATGCCCGGGTGTGGGACATTGACCGTCGAGACCGGAGTGGCGGAGCTCGACGCGTGCTACACGCAGCGCCGGACGGTCGTGGTCCCGGGTCGATATGCCGTCCTCGCGGTGACCGACACGGGCTGCGGCATGGATCGGCATGTTCAGGACCACCTGTTCGAGCCGTTCTTCACGACGAAAGCGCTCGGCGCCGGAACGGGGCTAGGGCTCGCCACCGTCTACGGCATCGTCAAGCAGTCCGGGGGGTACATCTGGGTCTACAGCGAGGTCGGGCTGGGCACGACGTTCAAGATCTACCTTCCACTCGCCCAACCCGACGTCGATCAAGCGACACCGCCCGTTCCGGCGCCGAGCACCCGCTCCAACACCGAGACGATTCTGGTGGTCGAGGACGAACCAGCGGTTCGCGCGCTGACGGCGCGCGTGCTGGTCTCACAGGGTTATGGCGTCATCACTGCCGCGACCGGCGCGGAAGCGCTCGAGGCGGCGCGGACGCATGTGGGCCCGATCGCGCTGGTGCTGACCGATCTCGTCATGCCGGGCGGATCGGGTCGCGCGGCGTACCAGGCGGTCGCCGCCGTCAGACCCGACGTGCGCCCGCTCTACATGTCGGGGTACACGGACGATGACGTGATCCGCCGTGGACTGATCGATGCGACGACACCGTTTGTGCAGAAGCCCTTCACCGCCGCGGGACTCTCGCGCGCGGTCAGGGATGTGCTCGACCGTCTGCCGGATACCCGCTGACGGGCCACTCCACCCAGAACGTCGTCTCACCGCCGACGACCGACTGCACACCGATCCGTCCACCATGCTGTTCCACGATCGATTTCGCGATCGCGAGCCCAAGGCCCGTCCCGCCGTGGCGCCGGGCATCCGATCCATCGAGCTGACCGAACTTCGTGAACAACCGGGGCATATCCGCGGCCGAGATGCCCGCCCCGACGTTCGTCACCGCGAATCGCACGCCCGCCTCGGGGTCGAGGCACACCTCGACGCGCACGCGCGAATCCGTCGCCGCGAACTTGATGGCGTTCGACACGAGGTTCGTGAGCACCTGCACGGCGCGATCGGGATCGGCGGGGAACGTGCGCTCGGTGAGCACCATGGCGGTGACGCCGACGTGCGCCTGGGCGGCCAACTCGGCGGTGGCGTCACGCGCGGCACTCACGACATCGTGTGGCGACACTTCCTCGCGGCGCAGGACGAGACGCCCCGCCTCGATCTTCTCGAGATCGAGGAGATCGTTGACCAGGCGTCCGAGTCGCTCGGAGTTCGCGCGAGCGACGGTGAGGAGCTGGGCGCCCTTGGGCGTTCCGGCCGCGATGGCGCCGCTCTCCAGCAACTTGATCGCGCCTTGGATCGCGGTCAGCGGGGTCCGCAGCTCGTGCGAGACCGTCGACACGAACTCGTTCTTGAGGCGGTGGACGCGCATCCAAGCCGACATGTCGCGTACGACCAGGATGCGCGCCGGTGTGCCGCGATACGTAATGGAGCCGGCGGTGAGCTCACCATCGAACGTCGTGCCGTCCGGTCTCACGAGCGTGACCAGCTGGGCGACCGACGGCGCCTCCGCCATACGCTGAAACACGTCCTGTCGCTCGTCCTGGGCGACCAACATGGCAGTCTGTGTGCCCAGCGCGGTCTCTTCCGTGACGCCGAACATCCGGCACCACGCGGCGTTGACTTCACGCAGCAAGCCTTCGCGCGACACGGCGACGCCATCCGTCGAGGCATCCGACAGTCGCCGGAATCGCGCCTCGCTCTCCGCCAGCGCATCGATCGCTCGCTCGACCGCACGCTCCGCGGTGCAATCGTGATATCCCGCTACCGTGCCAGTGAGCGTCCCGTCCGTGTACTGCGCGACGGCCCATCCGCGACACACGACGTACCGTCCGTCTTTCGCGACCAGTGATGCCTCGAAATCCTCGACGGGGTGTCCTTCGACCATGCGCTTGGCGATCGAGCGGTAGCGCGCGCGATCTTCGCTCGCCACGAACTCGGCCGGGTGGCGCGATGCAGCTTCCTCGAGGCTATAGCCGAGGGTTCGACGCCATGCTGCGTTAACGTATACGAGCCGGCCATGCGGCCCGGTCACGCACAGCATTTCGCTGGCGTGTTCGACGAGCGCCCGCCACGGACCGTCCTCGCCTGCCACCATATGATGGTAGACGACACCGCAGTGGTGAGCGAAACACTATGCGGCAACCCGATGTCCTTTGACGAGGCCGAGTTGCAGCAGGCTTTCGGCCGTGGCGACCAAGGCATCCTCGCTCGGGCGTGGCGTCCATCCCAGCAGGCGTCTGGCCTTGGCGCCGGTGCCGTTCTTGTACTTGCCTAGCTCCGGCAGGATGTATCGGGCCGCCGGATCCCGCAGCGCCACGAGGCGAACCAGCCAGTTGGGGAGCTGGCGCGCGGGCACTCGCTTGGCCGCTGCTCCCAGGCGGCGTTTCAGCGCTCTCGCCATGTCCAGCATCGACAGGAAGTCGCCGGCCGTGCCGAGAAAGCGCTCGCCTTTGGCGGCGGGATGCGTCATCGCCCGAACGTGCAGGTCGGCGATGTCGCGCACGTCGACGACACCGAAGTAGAGGTGCGGGACGCCGGGGATGGCGCCGTCCATCATGCGCTTCACCATGAGGATCGACGTCGCCAGATCCGGTCCGAGCAGCGGTCCGAACACGCCGACGGGATTGACGACGGACAACTCCAGGGCGCCGCCCTCTTTCGCGATGAAATCCCACGCCGCGCGCTCGGCGAAGTACTTCGACTTGGCGTACGCCGTCACGCCGGGAGCTTTCACATTTGACCAGTTGGTCTCGTCGAACGCCGCTCGTTGCTCCCTGTGTCCGTAGCCGATCGCGGCAAAGGACGAGGTCAGTACGACGCGCTTGACGCCTCCGTTACGCGCCGCCCGGAGCACTCGCAGCGCACCTTCCCGCGCCGGCACGATCAGGTCGTTTTCGTCCGTCGGCATGGTGTGGGGAAAGGGCGATGCGACGTGCAGCACGTAGTCGCACCCGGCAACCGCTTCAGTCCAGCCTGCATCGTTCTCCAAATCGGCGACGACGGACGGAACGTCGACCTTCCGCGACTGGTTCCGCACCGTCGTGCGAACCTGATAGCCCGCGGCTATGAGCTGGAGGATGCAGTGGCTGGCGATGAACCCCGACCCGCCGGTGACCAACACAGTGCTCATGGACGGAATACTAGAGACGCGGTGCGCTTGTTGCAGGACCTTGCCGTCTTCTCCCACCGGGAGCCCAACAATGAGTTTGATCGACAACGCACTAGAAGCGAATCGCAGTTACGCGGCGAAGACGCACGATCCAAAGCGCGCGCAGCGTCCGGCTCCCAAAATCGCCGTTGTCGTCTGCATGGATCCGCGCATGTCGGACCTCTCGGCGATCTTAGGGGTGCCGATGGCCGATATCGACGTGATCCGCACGGGCGGACCGGTGGTCACCGACGATGTGATCTCGGAGCTTCTCGTTTCGAATCACGTGCTGGGATCGAAAGAGATCATGCTGCTCAACCACACCGGGTGCGGCTGGACGACGTTCACCGACGATGAGCTGAACAAGAAGCTCGCCGCTACGACCGGCGACTCGTCGCCCGTTCCGATGCGCTTCTACGCTTACAAAGACCCGGTGCAGCATACTCGCGAGCAGATCCATAAGGTCAGATCGCATCCCTGGATATCGAAAGAGGTCCCGGTGCGGGGCTTTGTCTTCGACATGGAGACGGGCCTCTTGAGCGAAGTCGACGCACTGGTGGAGCAAACTGTTGGTTGATAGCACCGATCTCGGTGTGGACGCCGTCATCGTGGACGTCGTCCACACCAGTCAGCTCCAGTGATCCAATTCACCTCGTCGCCTTGGCTGGTGCGGCGGCGCCGGTACCGATACCCTGCTGCACTTTGTCGAGGTCGATCCCGTTCACTGGAAGCGTGACGTGCGATAGACGAGCCGTCCACTGTCCTTCTAACGCGGGCAGAGCAACGCCGTAGATCTTGGGTGCTGCAGCAGACCCACGCTGCCACAGTGCGCGATAGGGCTCCACACCGTACTGGCGCAGCAGAAACTGCACGAACGAAGCGCTGAGCATGTACGCTCGGAATCGCGCCATACGGTCGCCGACCAGGAACGCAGGACCGGCCAGGTCGGCGAATGTTCTCCGATCGCCATCCCGTCGCGCTTGAGCGGCGATCTCGTCGATCGAGAAAGGCCACTCATCGGCCGACGCCAAGACCGCCAGTCCCTCGCGTTGCCAGGTGTCCTCAGGCTGATTGAGTCCCCATAGTGTCATCGAAATGATGTGCTCCAACTCGTGTGCTACGTCGTTCGCGGTATCGCCAGGTGGCGCGAGCGCGACAAGCAGTTGCGCCTCGGGGAAGCTCGCACCGGTACCTCTCAGCCCTACCACACGCCGGTACTCCTCAGGTGTGTCGAAGTAGAAGATGTGGACGTGATATGGATAGGCAGTGTCGGCTCCGCTCACTAACTGGAGGTCCGCGGCCCAAATCCGATTTGCTTGCGCACTGAATTGCACGAGACGCTTCGCAGCGTAGGTGTCATGTGCGGCATACAGGGTGAGATGATTTGTCGCGACGCTGTCCCAGTCGATACAAGGATCGCGGCGCACGCGCTGAAACCGATCGTCGCGCAGCGTGAGCGGCCCCGACGCCCAAGGAATGTTGATTTCCCAGACAGTGGGGCCGCCGGCACCAGGCGAGCAGCCCGTGCGCTTGGAGCAGCCGAACAGTATGAGTAGCAACAAGAGGCGTTTCATAGCTGGCGCTAGCGATGCGGCCTGGCACCGCGGACCATGGCGGGGTATGCTGGCACTGTGGCTCTCTCAGCGACCATCTACAACTTCGACATCGACCTGTCCGATGTCGATCGCCAGATCTATACGCCACTGTCGTTTCGCATCGCGCGCCATCCGTCGGAGACCGAGGAGTACCTGGTCACCCGGGTCCTCGCGTACTGTCTGGAGTACACCGAGGGGATCGCATTCTCGGCCGGCCTCGCCGAGCCGGACGCGCCGGCGTTGGCCGTGCGCGATCTGGCCGGTGCGTTACGCGTCTGGATCGAGATTGGCGCCCCGGATGCCGTCCGACTACACAAAGCCAGCAAGGCCGCGCCACGCGTCGTCGTCTACACGCACAAGAACGCGCCCCTGCTGGTGCGTCAGTGGGCCGGCGAGAGGATCCATCGAGCCGCCGACGTCGAGCTCTATGGGTTTGACCGTGAGCTCATCGATGGTATTGCCGCCCACCTGGAGCGCCGGACAGCGCTCTCGCTCACCATCACCGACCGCCACCTCTATGCATCGGTCTCGGGCGAGACGATCGCCGGCGCAATGACGCGCTATCCGCTCGATCAGACCTGACGACACACGCGCCGGGCTATCGTGGCGGCTTAACGTCACATCCGCACCCGACGTCGGCCTACTGACTCGATACTCGAGGTGAACTCTAATGCGAAATACCGTGATCCGCGTGCTTCCTATGATGTTGACGACCATCACGCTCGCCGCGTGTGGCTCGGCCGGCTACCCTCCACCGGACGAATACGTCACAACCAGCGCGGCAGTCGATGTCGCGCCGCCGGACCTTCCCGCCTACTCACAGCCGCCGTGCCCCGGAGACGGCTACCTCTGGACTCCCGGCTATTGGGCGTGGGCTGATGGCAGCTACTACTGGGTCCCCGGTGCCTGGGTGGAACCGCCCCAACCCGGCTTCCTGTGGACCCCTGGATATTGGGGGTGGGGTGGCAGTGCGTTTGTATTCCACGAGGGATATTGGGGCGAACACGTCGGGTTCTACGGTGGAGTCGCCTACGGATTTGGCTACTCGGGGCACGGGTATGACGGCGGCCGCTGGGATGGCGGACACTTCTTCTACAACCGCTCGGTCACCAACGTGAATGTCACGGTGGTTCACAACGTCTACAACAGCACGACGATCGTGAACAACAACGTGACCCGTGTCAGTTACAACGGGGGTCGCGGCGGCATCACCGCGCGCGCAACCGCGGACGAGGACGCAGCCGCCCAAGCGAGACATGTTGGCCCGGTCGCCGCACAGACCGAGCAAGGCCGCCTCGCTCGCGCCAATTCCCCGTCACGAGCGGCCGTGCATCCAAATGATCTGCCGCGAACCGAGCATGCGACTCCCAACACGGGAGACCCGAACCTCGATCAGCGATACAAGAGCGAGCAAGACCAACTCGCGGGGAAGCAGGCGCAAGAGCGGCAAGATCTTCAACAGCGGCAGCAACAGGAACACCAGCGGCTATCCCAACAGAACGCTGCCCCCGCGAAAGTTCAGCAACTCGAGCAGCGCCATCAACAACAGACCCAGGCTTTGGCGGCTAAGCACGCGAGACAAACCCAGACGCTCAAAGCCCGTCAGCAACCACCGCGCAAGAACCGCTGACGGTCAATGACAAAAGACGCCGGGACCCGAAGGTCCCGGCGTCTTTCTCACAAGCGGGCGACCGGACTCGAACCGGCGACGTCCAGCTTGGGAAGCTGGCATTCTACCAACTGAATTACGCCCGCGACGTTACCCTAATGTAACCAGTGCGGCGCGGTCTTCCACTGGGCCGGATCGAAAAGCGCCTCGCTGAGCGGCACGTCGGCCTTGATCTCCGTGTAGTCTTCGCGCTGCAGAAGCTTGCCGGCGATGTAGAACTCGCACTGCGGCGCAATCCAGCTCTTGCCGATCGGGCGGTATTGCTTGAGCTGGGCGTCGATGTACGTGGGGTTCGAGTCGCCGAACACGAAGATCTGGCGGAGCACGACGAGGCGCTCGGTGTCGATCCAGACTTGAGGCGCTTGCTCGTTGCCCGAATCGGCGCCAATGACATAGACCGGACGGCCGTCCCACCTGGATTGCCGGACCTTGGAGAGGTCGATCTTGAGCGCACTCCGGACGTCGGCGACGGTCCGGTCGACCGGTACGACGTAGACGTCGAACAGCAATGGGATGAGTGGGTTGCCGCCGGCTACGGATTTCTTGAGGGTGCCCGCGGCCATCTGATAGGTCGAGTCGTGCGTGTAGAGGACGCCATTGCCCTCGGACGGATTGCCGACATCGATACGCAGGCGACCCGGTAGTGACGCGCTCTCGTACCAGGTTTGGACTGTGTCCTTCCCGTCCGGCGTCTGCCGCGTGGTCTTTTGGACGAACGTCAGCGTCTTGAACCACTTGCCGGCGTACTTGTCGTGCATCGACTGCACGATCTGGGTACCTGTCGGTACGGTCAGCGGGTGCAATGCCGACGCGACCGCGACAGCGCTGAGCAGAGACGCCCAGCGCAGCATGCGCCCGGGCATCATGATCAAAAATCCCGTTTCTTCATTTCCTTGAAAAAGCGCTTGACGTCCTCGGCGCCCTCGGGCTCCGGCGGCAGCGTCGAGTCGTACTTCGGGACAGCTGGCTTCTTCGGCTGCGCCTTCGCCGCGTTTTTCTTCGCCAGCGCGAGAAGCTTCTTGTCGTCCATGACCTCTCCTGTGCTCTCCGTGTTCAAGACGATCGCGCCACCCAATATATCACTCGACGGGCGGCTCCGGTGGCGGTGGGATCGATTCCGGTTTGCGACAATAGGCCTCGATGTAGCCCTCGAGGGGGCCACCGATGATAAGTACGACCAAAGCGATGATGGTTGCCACGATCGCTGGGACGAAAAGACCCGCGCCACACGCCACACCAAGGGCCGCCGTGAACCAGAGGGCGCTGGCCGTCGTCAAGCCGGTGATTCGGCTCTTGCTACCGGATCGGTGCAAGATCACGCCCGCGCAGACGAAACCGATACCCGTCGTGATGCCCTGCACCGTCTGCGGCACCGGGGCGCCATTGACCAGGCCCGCGCCGTAGCTCACGTAGATGAACGTGGCCGAGCCCAATGCCACGAGCGAGTGCGTCCGAATGCCGACCGGCTTGCCGTGTAGCTTGCGGTTGAGACCGATGGCGCTCCCCGCAACCGTCGCCAAACCCAAGCGTTCGATGACGATAACTAGCTCGCTAGGCATCGCCGGATATAGTAACACCGTGCGCGGCTGTCCAGACCTGGCGCCGCACAGCGACACGTCATAGCATGCGTTCCATGATTCATCCCTGGCACGATCTCGCCGTCGGCAAAGACGTTCCGCGCGAGGTCTCGGCCGTGATCGAGATACCCAGTCGCAGCCGCAACAAGTACGAGTTGGACAAGGACACCGGTTTGTTCAGCCTCGACCGCGTCCTGTACTCCGCCGTGCACTATCCCGGCGATTATGGGTTCATTCCACGGACGCTCGCTGAAGATGGCGATCCGTGTGACGTCCTTGTCCTGATCAAAGAACCGACGTTCCCCGGCTGCCGCATCGACGTGCGGCCCATCGGCGTGCTCAAGATGCTGGACCGGGGAGACCCCGACGACAAGATCCTCGGCGTGCCCGCCGAAGATCCGACGCAGAACGAGTTCTTCGACCTCGCCGACATTCCGCCGCATACCCTGCGCGAGATCGCGCACTTTTTCGAGATCTACAAAGATCTCGAAGGCAAGCGCGTGCAGATCCTCGGCTGGCAAGGACATGAGGCGGCCTTCGTCGAGATCAATCGGTCGATCGAGCGATACGTGACGCGGTTCGGCGCACCCGCGGTGTGAGGCGACATCCGTGAAAATCGCGATCGGTTCGGACCACGCCGGCTTTCGATACAAAGGGCTCATCATCGGCTGGCTTCGCGAAGCGGGACACGAGGTCGACGATTTCGGCACGAATTCGACTGAATCCGTCGACTATCCGCTGTTCATCCGGCCGGTTGCGGAAGCTGTAGCCATCGGGGATTACGAGCGCGGGATCGTGCTCGGTGGATCCGGCAACGGCGAGGCCATCGTCGCCAATCGCATCCGCGGCATCCGGTGCACCATCTGCTGGAATGTCGATGCGGCGCGCTTCGCGCGCGCACATAACGACTCCAACGTCTTGTCGCTCGGCGAGCGGTTGATTCCGGAGGCGGCCCTGCGAGAGATCCTCGAGACGTGGTTAACCACTCCCTTCGAGGGAGGGCGGCACCTCCAGCGCATCGAAGAGATCGACGGTCTCGCGGACGATTCGGCGAAAGACCTCGGCCGCGGGCAAGTCGGTGGCAAGCCGAGTGCCCTGCCCCGCGAATAGCGACATCAGATCCGGCTTGCCCGCGCGCGCAGCCGCGATGCGGATATCGCGCGTAAGGGCGTTCTGCAACGGATACGGGGGTAACTCGGCCTCGTGCGGCTCGAGCTCGCGCGCGAGACGATTGAGCACACCTCGGGCAGCCCGGCCTGAATAGACACGCGTGACGCCCGTGCTCTCTTCCGTCGCCGTCAGCACCGCGGTCTTGTGGGGCGCCGGCGCGCCACTCTCGGGTGTAGCGAGAAATGCCGTACCGAGCTGCGTTCCCACCGCGCCAAGCATATGAGCAGCGGCGACGCCGCGGCCGTCCATGATGCCGCCCGATGCGATGACCGGCACGGTCAGCGCGTCGACCATCATCGGCACGAGAGCCATGGTGCCGATCAAGGATCGGGCGACTGGTGCGAGGAATGTCGCGCGGTGGGCGCCGGCCTCGGATCCCTGCGCGACGACGAAGTCGACGCCACCGTCCTCGAGCGCCTTGCCTTCTGACACGGTGGATGCGGTACCCATGACAACGGTGCCGATCCATTGGAATGCAGCGACCCAGCGGGCGCTCAAGACGCCGAACGTGACACTGACGACTGGCACCCGCTCTTCGACCAAGACTGCCGCTTGAGCATCGAAATCGACGGTCGACACGGTGGCCGGGAGCCCGACCCCTAGTTCGGCGGCAAACGGTTCCAGGAGCGCCCGGGCGCGGGCGACTGCCTCGGCAGCGACATCGGGGTCGGGAGGCGGGTCCGGAACGAATAGGTTGACGCCGAACGGGCGGTCGGTCAGCGCGCGAATCGAGCGAATGGCGGCGCGAATGGCGTCGGGAGCCAAGTACCCCGCACCCAGCATACCCAGGCCGCCTTCGTTCGACACCGCGGCGACGAGCTCCGGCGTCGAGGGCCCGCCAGCCATGGGCGCGAGGATGACCGGATAGCGAAGACCGAGCCGCGCGGTCAGCGCCGTGTCAGGCCAGCGGGGACGTGTCACGGATGGGGGCCGGCCATCGCGCGAACGTGCCGAGCAGTCGGGAGACCGTCGAGACGCGACGGATCTCGCCGATGGCTTCGGCCGCGCGTGCATCGCGTCCGACGTGGTCGAATTCCATGAAGAACTGATACCGCCACGGCTCGCGCGTCGGGCGCGATGTCAGGTGGCTGACGTTGAATCCCGCGGCCGCGAGTGGGGCGACGACGGAGAGGAGCGCGCCCGCGTTATCCGGCACCGCGAACAACACCGCGGTGCGCGACGGAACGCCGGCCGCGGGAGACTCCGGGTCGGTCGCGACGGCCAAGAATCGCATCATCGTATCCAGCCGATCCTCGATGTGCTCTTTGAGCACCTCGAGCCCGAATCGCTCCGCCGCAAGCGGCGCGGCCGCCGCGGCCACCGCGGGATCCCCACGCTCGACCACCGTGCGCGCGGCGCCCGCCGTGTCCCAGGCTGGCTCGGGGTTGATATGCCGGTGGGCGTCGAGGAAGTACGCGCACTGGGCGAGCATGATCGGGTGACTGAGCAGCGACTTGAGTCCAGCGATAGAGGCGCCCGGTAGCCCCAAGAGGCTCAGGTGAATCGGCACGATCGTCTCGGCAACCACCGCGAGGCCCTCGTGCATGGCGAGCAGATCGTACGCGACGTCGACGCCTCCCACGAGCGTACTCTCGATCGGAACAATCCCGTAGTCGACATCGCCGCTCTCCGCGGCGTCCATGACGTCGTCGAACGTCCGCATGGAGACCGGCTGTGCCGTCCCACGCCACAGTTGCACAACGGCCTGCTCGCTGAACGAGCCGGCCTCGCCCTGGAATGCCACTCGCAAGTCGGTCGCGACGGGCATCGGCGCAGGCTGGGGCTCCGGTAGCAGGACCGGGACGAACGACCCACTCATAGGTCGTTAATCTATTGTGCGTCCAAGGCCCGGCGGACTGCCGTGAGAAGTTGGTCGGCCGTGAACGGCTTGTGCAGGAGGTTGGCCGATGGGTCGAGGCCACCCCGGCGGACTACCTCGTCGCCAACGTACCCCGTGGCGTAGAGCACCCGAATGTTCGGCCGCGTCGCCCGAAGCCCGTCGACCAGTGCCCGGCCGCCGAGGGACGGCATGACCACGTCGGTCACAATGAGCTGGATCGTCCCGTTGGTCGCCGATGCAACCGCCAGCGCCTCGGCGCCATTCGACGCCAGGAGCACCGAGTAGCCGTTCGCCGCCAGCAGCGTGCACATGAGCTCCCGAACGGCCGGATCATCTTCAGCGATCAGCACCGTCTCGCTTCCACGCTGCGGCGCGGCGCCGGCCTCCAGGGTTTCCGCCGCGACGTGGCCGCCGGATACGGCCGGAAACACGATGTGGAACGCGGCCCCCGCCCCAGGCGCGCTTTCAACCGAGACCGAGCCGCCGCACTGCTGCATGATGCCAAGGACGGTCGCGAGCCCAAGTCCCGTACCACGGCCCGGCTCCTTCGTCGTGAAGAAGGGCTCGAACACCCGCGACTGGGTGGCCGCATCCATCCCGACACCCGTGTCGCGAACGACCAGGCTCACGAATGCCCCTCGCGTCATGTGGGTTTCGATGCGCAGCACACCACCACGTGGCATCGCATCGCGCGCGTTCACGGCGAGATTCAGCAACACCTGCTCGATCTGTCCAGGGTCGATGCGCACCGGCGCGATGGATGCGTCGAGCGAGAGGGCGATCTCGATGTCCTCGCCGATGAGGCGCTTGAGCATCGGCTCGACTTCGGTGATCACCGCATTGATGTCGAGCACTTTCGGCTGGAGCAGCTGCTTGCGGCTGAACGACAGCAGCTGTCGAGTCAACGTCGCCGCGCGGCGAGCCGCCGCCGAGATCTCCTTCAACTCACCGGTGGCATCGCCCGATGTTTCCATCAAGATGCCGCTGTAGGCCGTGATGACCGTCAGCAGATTGTTGAAGTCATGCGCGATGCCCCCGGCGAGCTGGCCGACCGCTTCCATCTTCGACGCCTGCCGCAACTGCTCTTCCATCTGGAGGCGGCCGGTGACGTCTCGCACCATGACGGTGGCGATCTGCTCGCCGCCGACATCGACGCGAGAGACCGACACCTCGGCGCTGAACTCGCTGCCGTCGGCCCGATGGACCGTCAGGCGACCCGAGCTCGCGGGAAGGTACCGGATGTAGCGATGGATCGGCGTGCCAGTGGCCTCGGCCGCGGTCACGCGCAACATCGCCTCGGCGGCCTGATTGAAGACCACGATGCAACCAGAGCTGTCGATGCCGATGATCGCGTCCATGGCCGACGCAATGATCCCTTCGAGACGCGCCTCGTGTCGGCGCCGCTCCCGGATGTCGCGCGCGACCATGGCGACCGCCGTGCGCGGGCCGCCGGGCGCCTCGCGGACAGCGAAGATATGGGCCTCGGTTTCGATCGGCTCGCTCGACGTCCAATGGCGCAACGCCAGCTCGCCGGTCCACCGATCGGTGTTGGCGAGGAGCGACGCGATGCCATCGCCGACAATGAGATCGCAGAGTGGACGATGCAGGGCCGGTCCGGCGTCCGTCAGGCCGATGAGCGAGAGACCGGCCGGGTTGATATGCGTGACGCGCATCGCCTCGTCGGCGAGCACGACGAAATCGGCGCTGGCCTCGACCGTCGCCGCCAACACGTGCTGCCGCTCCGCCGCGGTTCGACGGAGTGTGACGTCCTCGACCGTCCCGACGAACCCCGTCGGCGCCGAGCTGGCCAGTCGCAAACGGTGCACCTGCCCGCGTACCCATCGGATTTCACCCGTGGAACGGGAAAAGCGATAGACGTGGTCGAGCAAGCGCACGTCGCCCTTTCGAAAGACGTTCCACTCGGCGCCTACGCGACGCGCATCATCCGGGTGGACCCACTGCACCCAATCACGGCCGATCAGCTCCGCGTCGCCCCGGCCCAGGACCTCGCGAAGGAACGGGTTGACGTAGACGATCTGTCCGCGCGGGTCTGCCAAAAAAACACCAACAGGCGCCGACTCTGTCACGAGGCGGAACCGCGCCTCGCTTTCGCGCCGGGACTCGTCGGCGCGGACGCGGTTGGTTACGTCGCGAGACTGAAGCGCCGTCCCGCCTCGCACGGGCACCACAGTGACGTCGTAGATGCGACCGGACGGCGTGCGAAGGCCTTCTACAACCTCGGGTCCGTTTTGCTCGGCGACGCGCTTGAGGACCGCGCCGAGCGGCGCCGGATAGAATTCGGTGATGGGTCTGCCGATGAGAGCCTCGGGCGTACGTCCGAGTGCTTCCGCGGCCGCTCTGTTGGAATAAACGAAGCGCCCCGCGTCATCGACTACTATGATTGCGTCGCTCGTGGCATCGAGGAGCGGCGCGATGGACTGGAGTATCTTATCCACGTGTCACTACACAGATGACTCCAACGGTGTGCAGGCAACGGTGTTTCGGCAAGCGGGCCTCTTTCGAACTGTTTAGGAGTACATCCCGCCCACACGAGCAATACGCACGACCACCATCGATGTGATGAGCCCGCTCAGATGTGCTGCGAATGCGGCGTCGTGGCACTTCCGGTGGCCGTACAGGTCGCTCCGTGCGTGAACGCTACGTCGCCGATTCCCGGGGTGGAGAAAAGCGCCCCTGCCGCTCTGACCTTCTCGCCCGAGCCGCCGCCTCCGAAGCGCTGAACGCTCTAGACCGCGTTCACTCCTTCTTCTTTTTCAAGAGGCGACAATCGTGCGGCTTTTTGCGTGCGGGATGCTGCTGTGCGCGATGCGCGCCCTGGTGTATGGCGCCAATCTGGATTCGAACGATCCGCGATTGTCGAACAGCGTCGATCTCGAGTAGGTGGCTTAGCGACAATCAATCTTGTGCCGGAGACGCTGAGAGCGTACTACGGCACACAGACGCCGGTCGGGTTCGATACAGCCGAGCTACATAGCGGGAGATTTGAGATACTGGTCAAACCAGCGTATCGTGCGCTCCTGGAGATCGCGCGTATGGGCGGGATTCCGGATCCCATGCCCTTCGTCGGGATAGACGACGAGCTGCGTGGTCACGCCGTTGCGCTCGAGCCCGCGCCAGAACTCATACGACTGCGGCGCGGGACACTCGACGTCCCGCTCGCCAACGACGACGAGCGTCGGCGTGTGGGCTCGCCGGATGTAATTGATCGGCGAGCTCTTGGCGTACACCGCCGGATCGTCGTACGCGGTGGCGCCGAAGTATGGGAGCATCCATTCGTCGATGCCGTTCTCACCCGTGTAGCTCAGCCAATCGGAGATGCCGGCGCCGGCGACCGCGGCCTTGAAGCGGTTGGTTTGGGTGACACCCCACATCGTCATGTACCCTCCGTAGCTCCAGCCGGTGAGACCCATACGCGCGCTGTCGACCGGGAATCGACGCAGCACCGTGTCGACGCCGGCCATGACATCACGAAGATCGCCGTAGCCGAAATCCTTGACGTTGGCTTTCGTGAAGGCCTCGCCTTGCCCGTAGCTGCCGCGCGGGTTCGGCATGAACACGAAGTAACCGTCGCGCGAGAGCACCGCTGACGTCGATTGCTCGGACATCCAACGCGCCGGGACCGCGGCGGCCGGACCGCCATGGACCTGCACGATCATTGGATAGCGAGTCCCGGGCTTGAAGTCAGCCGGATAGATGAGCCAGCCCTGCACGGTGAACGCGTCACTCTTCCACTCGACGCTCTCGGCACGACCGTAGGCAGGCGTCACGCCGGCGTTCGCGTGGGTTACCTGTTCCAGGCGAGCGGGAGGTCCGGCCCAGACTTCGGGAGGATCGCCCAGCGACTCCTCCGCGGCCGCCACGGTCTGTCCGTCATGTGACACGGAGACGGAAGGAACGAATGCGCCGCCAGTCACGTGAGCCTTGATATGAGCGAGCGTGCGCGCATCGCCTGTCCGGGAGTCGAGCGATACGATATCCGATGCGCCGCTGGCCCAAGCCGATACGACGAGCTGGTGGGGTGTAGCGGTCCATGCCAAATCTGACGGGCTGATCGTGGCGGAAGAAGTCAGATCCTTCGGTGTTCCGCCCGACGCCGCGACGACCCAGACATCTCCGCCGGTCGACCCCTGGTCGCTCATGATGCCACCGATATAGGCGATCTCGGAGCCGTCCGTTGACCAGCGCGGCACGGCGATTTGCGTCGAGGGTCGAGCGATCTCGGTCGGGGAGCCCGAGTCCGCCGGCACCGCGTAGAGGCGCGCGGTCCACCAGTTGTTGTTGCCGGAACCGGTGGCGGCGCTGATCACGAGCCGTCGAGCGTCTGGCGCCCAATCGTACTCGTAGACATACAGATCGGCTGGAGTTACGACCCTCAAGTGACCCGTCGCGAGATCGACAACGCCGAGATGCTGGCGGTCGACTTGATCGCCGATCACACCCGTGTCGCGCGGGGCGGCCTGGGTTGGGCCAAACGCGATCTCCTCAGGTCTCGAATAGAGCACCGCGATGCTTTTTCCGTCCGGCGAGAAGCGGGCGTCGTGCATCTCTCCGGGGATGGTCGCTACCACGCGGGACTGCCCATCCGCGACGGTCACGAGCATCAGCGTGCCTCCGGCTCCCAGGAAAGCGAGCGAGCGACTATCGGGCGACCAGGCAAGGTCATACCCCGCGCCAAGCGTACGGAGGGCCGCTGTTGGACGCCGGCGGTCAACGATCACAACGCCTGGCGTGCCGCCGGAGGTGTCCGAGGGACCCGGGCCGACCCAGGCGACGAGGTGTCCATCCGGGGAGATCGACACGTTGGAGAACCGCCGCGCGGAATGCGAAGGCGGGACTAAGGTCAGGAGCGCCGAAAGGAGGGGGAGGAGAGGCATACGGCTAATCTATCAAGGCCCCCCGAAGTTGACCGCCTGGGACACCGATAACGGCGGAGACCGGTTATGCGTATCTTATACTGTCAACCCGTCACATGTGGCGGGAACGTTATTGCCGTTTGGGGGTTCTCAACATCGTGCGCCGTTCGCGATCGGTCTATCTCACAGCGGCCCTTTTCATTGCCGTCGTCGCCACGCTGGCCGTGTGTGGTCCGAGTCATCAGCAGGTAGTGGCGCAGACCGCATGGGTCAACGCCGCACCGGTGGGCGACACCGCGGTACTGTCGATGACCCTCACGAACCACGACGCGCACCCGGTCGACATCGTCGATGTGCTGTCCTCGTCGGCGCGCACGGTCGCGATCTTTCAGCACTTCCGCGATGGCGACACGGTCCGCACCGCGCTCCTCCGGCGTCTCGCCATCCCGGGTGGGGCGAGCAGCACGTTTGCGCCGCCGGGGCCACACATCATGCTCGCCGGTCTCCAACGTGAGCTGCGCGAAGGGCAACACGTCCGAGTGACCGTGATTCTCGCCGACGGGCAACCCGTCGATGTCGACGCCGTCGTGCGGCCGACCGCGCAGATCATGGCCACGCACGCCGCGACGCAGCCGCTAGCGACTCGCTAGGCCGCCGGCGGTCTCGCCGCCGTCGATCACGTAGGTCTGCCCCGTCAAGAATTCCGCGTCATCCGAGGCGAGAAACGCACACAGCGCCGCCACCTCGGCCGGACGTCCTTGTCGACGCAATGGAATCTTCGCCTCGAGCTCGCGCATCATGGCCGGGGAGTACTCGGCTTCCTGCATCGGCGTGAGGATATAGCCCGGGCAGACGACGTTCACGCGAATCGTCGGCGCCAACTCGAGCGCCATCGTTTTCGTGAGCTCGATCAGCGCGGCCTTGGACGCATTGTAGTGCGCATATCCGCGGTACCCGACCATCCCGTTGGTCGAGCCCATATGCAGGATCACGCCGCTGCGCTGCGCGAGCATGCGACGCGCGGCCTGTTGGGCGACGAGCATGGCACCCGTCAGGTTCACGTCCAGCACGCGCCGCCATTCGTCGAGCGGCATCTCCACGAACTCGTGGCGAACACTCAGGCCCGCGTTGTTGATCAGGACGTCGATCCCGCCTCCCTCGGCGTCCATTCGCCCAAATGCCCGCGCTACCGCCGCGGGGTCGGCGACATCGGCGACGAGCGAGCGTGGGGCGTTCGCATCGGCCGTGCGGCCGAGAACCCACACCTGCGCGCCCTCCTCGGTGAACCGTTCGGCGGTCGCCGCGCCGATCCCACTCGTCCCGCCCGTGACGAGTACACGCTTGCCGGCTAACCCGCGCATGTATGGACGAGGAGGGCGACACCCCCGCCAACAGCGATCGTCGCCAGCATGCGTCGGGCAATGCGCGTCATGCGCGTCGTTTCCGGATAGACGGACGGGTCGGGTGGCTCAGGTGGCGAGGCGCTTGCGCCCACTGCCGTGCGCGGCGGCACGATGGGCGGTTCGAGGACGCCCTGTGGCGCGGTCGCGGGCGCGACGACGGCGACGGCGACGTCGGACGTCGGTTGTGGCAGCGCACGGGTCTGGACCGTGACCAGGAGAGACAGCGCGAGGAGAATCATGGTGTCTCGCAGATAATGGTTCGAAGCGTGTCGTATCCGATGTTGCCACCACAGAGCACGATGCCGACTGAGCGGCCAGCGTAGCGCGCGGCCGTTTTCCGGTAGGCCGCGACCGCGACGCCTGCCGCACCTTCGACGATCATCTGATGCTCAGCGATCATGAACCGAATCGCGTCGGCGAT
The DNA here is from genome assembly GCA_035570055.1 of Gemmatimonadaceae bacterium. Lineage (GTDB taxonomy): Bacteria > Gemmatimonadota > Gemmatimonadetes > Gemmatimonadales > Gemmatimonadaceae > DASRDS01. Next base: position 201,357 of record DATMLM010000073.1, on the reverse strand, counting down.
CTCGGCTTCGCTCACGAGGACGCACTCATCGATCAGCGAGCGGCAGAGATCCAGCGTGATGGCACCCGGCTCGACGCTGCCGGCGGTCGCGTCGGACAACGTCGGTCGCTCGGGCGGGGCGACGATCTCGCCGGCTCGCATGCTCTCGTACATCGCGACGGAGTTCTCGGGCCAGCACCCGACGATCTGGCAACGCATGGCCGAGGCGATGCCCGAGATGAGACCTCCGCCGCCGACGGCGACGAACACGGCGTCGAGCGATGGGCATTGAGCGGCGAACTCGAGGCCGAGGGTCCCCTGCCCCGCGATGACCGTGGCATCGTTATAGGGAGAGATATACGGGCGACCCTCGCGCTCGGCGACCGACCGGGCAGCGAGCTCCGTCGCGCCACCCTCGTCGCCCTCGAACACCAACTCGATGTTCGAGAAGCGGCGCAAGGCCCGCACTTTCACGGCGGGTGCGCTGTGCGGGAGATACACCGTGCCGCGCGCACCGACCGCGGCGAGCGCCGTCGCCACGGCACGACCATGGTTGCCAGTGGACGCGGTCACGACGCCACGGGCGATCGCGTCCGGCGACAGCGATAGAATACTGTTCAGGGCTCCGCGTAACTTGAATGAGCCCGACCGTTGCATCTGCTCGCATTTGAGCCAGACATTGTTGTCCGACGGTTCGACCGGGGTTTCGCGGATGTATGGCCGGATCCGCGATGCCGCGGCTTCGATCGACTCACGAGATATCATCATGCGAATTCGAATTCACAATCGGGTCGACGGCCTCGCGGTCTTGCGCTGCGAACGCGTGGACGGATCGGTGACGTGGCAGCGGCACCCCGAAAAAAATAGTCGCTTCTTTCCTCCGCACGATCTCACCCACTACGCGGTGGAGACCACCCTGGGCCTGCATGAGGCGTTTTATGGCCTCGTCGCACGCGGCTGGGACCTGAGCGACTTCGGCACGCCGTGGCCGCGTGGCCGACTGCCAGCCGAGGCGGAAGTCGCCGAGTTTCTGGTGGGCTGCCTCCATCAGGAGTGCACGGCGGAGGAGATGAACGCGCAAGGGGCGAGTTTCTGTGGCGAGGCTTGGCGGACGGTCACCAACGACGAGCTCACGCGATCACGCGCGCTCGCGCACGAGCTCATCGCGCGGTGGCAAGCGCTGCCGCCTGACGGCGAGATCGCGCTGGATTTCACTCTGCCCGAAGGGCGGTAATCGGGGTCTCGGCGAACACATCGCGTCCGCCGAGGACGCCAATCAGAATCGCCAGCGCCGCGCAGATGAGCGCGATGCCGAGGGCGGGAATCACCGCCGGCGTGAACGAGCTCTCGAACGCGAATCGTAACAGCGCCCACGCGCCGGCGAACGAGAGCAGCACGCCCGTCAGCGCGCCCACGAGGCCGAGGGCGGCGTATTCGGCCAGCATGATCGCCTGAATCTGTGCACGGCTCGCGCCGAGTGTCTTCAAGAGCACGCCTTCGCGCACGCGATCACGCCTACTGGTGGACACCGAGCTAAAAAGGACGGGGATGGCGAGCGCGAGGCTGAAGAGCGCGAGAAAGCGTATCGCGAACGTCACTTTGCGCACGATCCGGCCGATCGTGTCGCGCACGAGGGTGAGATCGACGGCCGATACGTTCGGGTAGCGGTCGACGACCGCGCGCTGGAGACGCGAGAGCGCTCCGGGATCCGGCACGTTGGCGAGTACCACGACCTGATGGGGTGCGTGCTCCAACACGCCGTTCGGGAACACGGCGAAGAAGTTCGGCTCGAAGCGCGCCCAGTCGACGTCGCGGAGACTCGTGAGTCGTGTGGGCACCGGTACGCCCTGGACGTCCCAGATGATGCGCGACCCGATCCCAACTCCGAGCTCTTTCGCCACATCGGCCTCCAGCGAGAGCTCGGCCGTGTCACCCGGCGGATCTTTGCCGAACCATCGCCCGGCGACGACATGTTCAGATCCAACGAGCGTGTCGCGATACGTCGAGCGGTATTCGCGCCGCAGCGCCCACGCAGCGCCCTTCTTGGCGCGTTGCAGCTCGCCTACCGACGCACCGTTGATTGAAGCGATCCGCATCGTAACCAGTGGCGCGGTCTCGACGATTGCGTGGCCGACCATGCTATCGAGTCCCGCAGCTTGGTCGGATTGGACGTCGAAGAACAGCGCGTTTCCGCGCGAGGCATCGGTGGCGACGTTCAACTCGCGCAGGACATTGGTTTGTACCAGGTACAACGTCGCGATGAGAAACGCGCCGAATCCCAGTGACAGTACGACGGCGCGAGTTTGGTTCGCCGGACGATACAGATTCGCGACGCCCTGGCGAATCACATACGGCCAGCCGGACCGCGTGATCCGGCGGGCCAGCCAAGAGAGCGCGACCGCGCCCGCCCACAACGCGAGCAGTACGACGCCAATCCCGATCGCGATGCCGACGCCCAAGCGGGGCCGTGGCGCGCGGGCAACGGAGAGTGCGAGAACCGTGGCACCGAGGACGAGCGCGGGGAATATGGCGCGGCCTTCGCGCAGCTTCTCGTCACCGTATTCGCGACGCAGAGCGGCGAGCGGAGAGATGGAGCCGAGTGCGAGCAGCGGGCGGAGCGCGAACCACAACGCGACCCAGAGTCCGAGCAGCAGCCCGAAGCCGATCGCGCCGGGCACGAGGTGCGGATCAACGTCGACCGGGAGGAAGTCTCGAATGGCGAGCGGCAGTCCGAACTGCAGTCCGACGCCGAGGAGCGCGCCAGCCGCTGCTCCAATGAGGCCCATCGCGGCCGCCTGGCCGACGTAGATCAAGAGGATCTGGCGGGTTGTCGCGCCGAGGCAGCGCAAGACGGCGACTGTGTCGATCTTGCGTCGTACGAATGCGCGGACGCCGGAGGCGACGCCGATGCCGCCGAGCAGCAGTGAGACGAGCGCGACGACCCCGAGAAAGTTGCGCAGGCGCTTGACGGCATCCGTGAGACCCGTGTTGGTATCCGTGGCGCTCTGTACGCGCACGTGCAGTGTGTCGAGTCGGTTCCGGAGACGTGTCTCGAGCGCCGGCGTGGCGTTGACGCCGAGTACGGTCTTGTACTCGGCGCGGCTGCCGAACGTCAAGAGCTGCGTGAGCGCGAGATCGGCCTCGGGGATGAACACGCGTGGGCCAATGGCGGCCGCGATGGCGGCGTCACCCGGGACCGTTTGCAGGGTACCTGTGATGACGAATCGGCCGTAACCAAGTGCCAAGGTGTCGCCCACGTGACCGTCGATCGCTACGAGGAGCGCGGGGTCTACGACCACCGCTTCCTGTGTTCGAAGCGCTCCCCAGGCAGTCGACGGATCCGTGAGGACGGCGCCATAGAGTGGGAAGTTCGCGGTGACGGCGCGAACTTGGACGAGGCGTGTGAGGCCGGTGCGGCGATCGACGGCCATCGACGCGAAGCTCGTCACGCGAGCCTCTCGTGCTCCCTTGGTGCGGAGTGAGTCGACCAGCGTGTGGGCGAGCGGCGGGAGAGGGCCGCGGGAGGTCAGGGAGAGATCGCCGCCGATGAGAGATCGGGATTGCTCGCGGACCGATTGCGTGACATTCGCGGCGAACGAGTCGATGGCGACGAGCGCGGCGACACCGAACGCGATCGATCCCATGTACAGGAACAGACGGCGACGGGTGGTGCGACTTTCTCGCCAGGCAATTCTCGCGAGACTCATGGAACGACGCGGCCGTCGGCCAGCTTGATCATGCGCTGCGCACGACCCGCCAGACCGAGGTCGTGCGTCACGAGCACGATGGTCGAACCCGATTCGCCGTTCAGTGATTCGAGGAGCTCGACGATGCGGAGGCCCGTGGCGGCGTCGAGGTTGCCGGTCGGCTCGTCGGCGAACAGGATCCGTGGCTGGTTGGCGAACGCCCGCGCAATCGCGACGCGCTGCTGCTCGCCGCCCGACAGTTGGGCTGGAAAATGCCCCACGCGGTCGCCGAGTCCGACGCGGCCGAGCACGTCGCGGGCGCGCTCGGCCGATTGCGACTCGCGCTCGCCGCGCAACTCGAGCGGGACGCTGACATTTTCCAACGCGGTGAGCGTGGGAATGAGCTGGAAACTCTGGAAGACGAACCCGACTTTCTCGCCACGGAGCTTCGCGCGGCGGTCCTCGTCGAGCGTCGCCAGATCGGCGCCGTCGAGGATCACCGATCCGCTGGTTGGGGTATCGAGCCCTGCCAGGAGGCCCAGGAGCGTCGTCTTCCCGCTACCGGAGGGGCCGACGATGGAAACGAAGGTCCCTTGCGGGATATCGAACGAAACGGCGTCCAGGACAGTAAGAGTCCGAGAGCCGCTCTGGTATTCTTTTGTCAATTCGCGGGCGACGAGCATGAGACTGACGGTCGCGTGTGTGATGGTTCTGACGGCCTGTTCGCGTGAGCGATCACCGTCGGTCCAAACTACATCGGTGCACGCTGACACGACGGCGCGCCGGACGGTGCTCATCGTCGGGACGAGTTTGACGGCGGGGCTGGGACTCGATCCCGACGAAGCGTGGCCCGCGCTCATCCAAGCGAAGATCGACTCGGCCGGGCTGCCGTATCATGTCGTCAATGCGGGGTTATCCGGCGAGACGTCCGCCGGCGCGCTGCGGCGCATCGATTGGTTGCTGCGAGGTCCGGTCGACGTGTTCGTGTTGGAAACCGGCGCGAATGACGGACTGCGTGGGCTGGACACGGATTCATTGCGGGCGAACCTCGAGGCCATCCTGGCCAAGGTGCACACGGAGCGGCCGGCGGCCCGGTTGGCGGTGGTTCAGATGGAGGCGCCGCCGAACCTCGGCGTCGACTACGCGTCACGTTTTCATGCGGTGTACGGACAGGCGGCCAAGGCCGAGGACGCGACGCTGCTGCCATTTCTACTCGATAGCGTGGCCGGGCACCCCGCATTGAATCAGGCCGACGGCATGCATCCGAACGTCGCCGGGTCGCGCGTGGCTGCTGCCACCGAGTGGAGGGCGATGCTACCACTTCTCGCCGAATCGCGATAGTTTTTGGGGCTATGGCTTTCTCAGCAACTCAGATCCGGCGCGGCATGGTCCTCGTGTTCGAGGGCGACCCAGTGCGGGTGATCGAATTTCGACACCACACCCCGGGGAATTTGCGCGCTATGGTGCAGGCAAAACTCAAGAACCTGAGGACGGGATCGACGTTCGAGCATCGATTCCGCGCGGCGGACTCCGTCGAGCGGGCGTCGATGGAGACGCACGATCTCGAGTTCATGTACAAGGGTGGCGACACGTACCATTTCATGAACACCGAGAACTACGACCAGCTCGAGATGGACGAGGAGGCGCTTGGCGATTCCGCGCAGTGGATGCAGGCGGGCATGCGGATTCAGGCCGAGTATTACAATGGGCGGCCGATCGGCATTCAGTTGCCCAACTCGTTGACGCTCGAGGTGACGGAGACGGCGCCAGTCATGAAGAGCGCGACGAAGACGGCATCGACGAAACCGGCGACGCTCGAGAATGGCGTGACGGTGAACGTGCCGGAATTCGTCAAGACGGGCGAGAAGGTGCGCGTGAATCCGCAGACGGGGGAATACGTAGATAGGGCCTAGCGCTCCATGGTGGCTGTAGCTCAATTGGTTAGAGCACCGGACTGTGGCTCCGGGGGTTGTGGGTTCAATTCCCATCAGCCACCCTTTAGGCGCGTAGCTCAATTGGTAGAGCACTGGTCTCCAAAACCAGCGGCTGGGGGTTCAAGTCCCTCCGCGCCTGTGGGGCAACAAAGAAACGGCGGTATCGTCTAGGGGACTAGGACGGAGCCCTCTCAAGGCTCAAACACGGGTTCGAATCCCGTTACCGCTATCAGCCCGGCCCCATGGTCTATCGGTTAGGACGTCACCCTTTCAAGGTGGAGAGACGGGTTCGACTCCCGTTGGGGCTATAATTGAAACGTTGAACAAAACTAGGTAGTCACAAAAAGCGCGAAGTGGTTTTTGGGACTGTAGCTCAGCTGGTTAGAGTGCCGGTCTGTCACACCGGAGGTCGCGGGTTCGAGCCCCGTCAGTCCCGTTTTTGCCCTGGTGGTGAAATTGGTAGACACGCCATCTTGAGGGGGTGGTGCCGCAAGGCGTCGCGGTTCGAGTCCGCGCCAGGGCATGCCGGCGTAGCTCAGTGGTAGAGCACTCGATTCGTAATCGAAAGGTCCTCGGTTCAATCCCGAGCGCCGGCTTTTTTCTCTTATTGAATTCGCAGGATATACAGGCGAGCCCCGGGCAGCGTCACGACTGTCCCGGCCGAGCTCAGTAGCCGAGTCGAGAACGCCACGGTCGGCGGCAGATTCGCCATCGTCAAGTAGAATCCACTGTTCGCCTGTACGCTGTCCGCGATCCCGGTCGCGCCGGCCGCGAACGGCGTCGTCGAGAGGCCGAACGCTTGGGTTAGTTGCGTCTCGATGTCCTGCCAGTTGTAGCTCGTGAACGTGTAGCGTGGCGCGACGCCGGCGACGGCAAATCCGGTCGCGTAGGTCGCGACGAGCCAGCCCTCGACCAGCGAATCCAGCGACGTACCGGTGGCGCTCACCAGATTATAGATGCCCGTGTTGGGGCCAGCGGCGAGCGCACGCGAGAGCGTCGCGGGCGACCCGTTCGCGTACTGATCGAGCGTGTAGCGGAGCAACGTCCACGCGGCGCCGCGCGCGGCGGACGACGTGTCGGCGGTCGTGTCGGCGCCGCCGAATTGCTGCGGCACGGCGAGCCACGACGCGTAGCGCTCGGCGTTGCCTTGAAAGTAGGATGTGTAGGCGTTCGCGTTCGGGCCGCTGCTGATGTCGGCGAACGACAGGAGCTGCGTGTCCGAGTAGCCGTCGACGGCGCGTCCCACAAAGTCCTCGGCGGCGTGCGCGAGGGCCTCGTCCAGCCATGGCTCCTCGAACGCTGTCGCGTTCGTGCGAATGTGATTGCTGGCGTTGATCAAATGCTCCAGCGTGTGGGCGATTGTTCCGCGCGATGAGCTCGGCGGCGACAGGTACAGGATCTCGGCCTGGTTGCTTGCTGCGCAGGCGCTGGTTGGGAAAAGGTCGCCGCGGAAGAAGAAGCCGCCGACGATTGACGCATCACCACTCGTGAGGGCCGCCACCTGCGGCGTGTAGTACAGGATGACGTGGCCGTTGCCGTCGATGTCGGATGGGGTGCCGAAATGCGACGAGTCCGTCGGGTAGATCGACGCGTCGACATCGGCTGAGATCGCGGCGAAGTCGATGCCACTGTTCGATGCCGAGTCGTCTTGGACTAGGATCGCGTGCGTGCCGACGGCCATTACGTGGCCATGCGTCACGACTGCGCTATCACAGCCGTGCAAGGGCACGTTGTACGTAACCGCATCGCCAACCGCGGCTTTGTGCACAGCGCTCGCTTCGCTCGCGACCGTCCGATGCTCGGAGTCGGGAACTCGACTGCGCGACAGGTTACCGGGAGTGCGACCGACCGCGACACGGGGAGTGTGAGTGAGTGCGGCGCGGGGGCTGATGGCGCGGGAAGCGTTCGCGCGAAGCGCGGCGCGTACACGCGAGTAGCCGTGAAATCCGAGTGGCGCACTGTCGCCCACGACCTGGGTGAGCTGAAACCCAAATCCAGCGTCGAGCGAGCTCGTGACGTCGCCCACAATCACGATGTAAGTCGCGGCTGACGCATTTGCGGCGAACTGGAGGCATCCGGTGGTGCTGGCATTGATGGCCTGGACGCCACCGACGGCGAGCGAGATGGCAGGAGCGCCCGGAGCGAAGCGCTCGAGGAGCTGGGCGGCCGAACCGCGAGACTTGACGGTAATGGTCCGAGTACCAGCCGGCGAGCAACTGGTATCGGGCAGGACAAAGACCAGATGCGTAGAATCGGCCGTCGTAGGGGCGAGCGAATCGACTCCGATCAGAATGACGGTGGCAGTCGGTATACTGCTGAATTGATGGCCGTATAGTGTCGCTTGTTGTCCGGCAATTAGCTGGTGCGGCGCGATCGAATCGATCGTAATCGTGGCTGCTACGTCGACGGTAACGACCACTGTATCAGCCACGGCACCCGACGTGGCGACGATCCGGCCAATCCCAGTTCCTTTGCCGTACACCTCGCCGTAACTGCTGACCGTCGCAACGGATGGGTTGAGGCTGCGCCAAACAACTGGCGCACTATCGATCACCACCCCGTTTGCGTCGAGAACCGTTGCGGTCGCCGGGACCGAATCGCCAACTACCAGGTGCGTGGTCGGCAGGGTGAAAATGACCGCACTGGCGGCCGGCAAGGCCGGTGTAGTTGGGTGGTCATTGTGACAGGCAACGAGGGCGCTAATCAAGACGAGCTGAACGGTTACGCGGCCAGCCAACCGGGCGTCCCTCGGGATAAGGAGCGAACCATCATGTCTGCCACTGCGGCGTCTTCGATCACGTGGGAGCAGTATAACGAAACGGGGCGCCGTTTGTTCGCGGAAGGCGACCTGGCGGGCGCCGAGGACGCCTTTGTCGCGGCCATCGCCGAGGCCGAGCGCGGGGGTGGGGACCCGCTGCAGCTGGCGTCGAGTCTTGGCAACTTAGCGCAGCTCAAGTATCAGCAAAAAGACCACTTACGCGCCGAAGAGCTCTTCCGGCGCTCTCTGGAGCTTCGGGAGCAGAGCCTCGGATCAGAGCATCCGAGCGTTCTCACCAGCATCAACAACCTGGCCGCCCTGTATGTCTCGCGTGGCGCCCTGGATGAGGCCGAACCGCTCCTCAAGCGGGCCATGGGAGCCAGCGCGAAACGAGTCGAATCCGCGCAGACCGACCTTGGCGTCAACCTGAATAACCTCGCGCGGCTGTACTTCAAACGCGGCGATTATCGGCAGGCCGAACCGCTTCTCACGCAACTGCTCACGCTCAAGCGGCCGTACGGGCCCGAGCACCCTGAAGTCGCGACAGTTCTCGTCAGCCTGGCGAAAGTACGCCACGCACTCGGCAAGCCGGACCAGGCCGAGCGGCTTTGGCGCCGCGTGCTCATCGTACGCGAGCGACAGTTGCCGGCGAGTGACCCGGCGGTTCTCCAAGCCATGGATGGCCTATCGGATTCGCTCGCGGCGCTCGGCAAACACGCCGCAGCGCTCGACTTGCGTGAACGAGGGCTCAAAGCGCGCGAAGACACGATGGGGGCGGACCATCCCACGGTGACGCAGCAGCGGGCCCGGGTCGATGAGTCTCGCGCCGCGGCCGCCGCGGCGGTGGCAACAACGACCGTCCCAATTCGCCCGCGCCGTTCCGCGGAGATCAAGCCGGCAGCGAGTGGACTCACGCCAACGATGGCGATGCCCATTCAGGCACCGCGGACCGGGCTCACGCCTGCTGCTTCGTCTCTGCGCATCCCGACTCCGACGGCACCGAAGCCGGCCGCTCCTCCGCCTGCCGCTGCAGTCGCGAAAGAGCCGGAGCCGCCCGCGAAGAACGACCTGGGGATCACCGAAGCTTGGGCGGACGACCCGGAGCTTCCGCCGCCGAAGGCCAATCGAGTTTCCGAGCCGATCAAGCGCGTCTCGCAGGCGATAATTCTGCCGGTGGAGCCCCCGACTGGGGAGCTCAAACTCGAAGCGAGTATCGCCCCGGAACGGAAGCCCGAGCCCAAGGTCGTCGAGCCGAGCACGAATGACGTGCAGCTCGGCGTCACGCAGGTGTTCCAGCGCCCGAAGCCCACGCCGCCCCCAATGGCGGCGGTGGTCCCGAGGACGCCGACGCCTCCGCCGGTTTCGCTTGTCGAGGAGGAGGAACCTGAGCGCAAACAACCGCGCATCGGCTTCGGCAAGGAAGCCTCGAATGGCAAGATGATCGGGATCGCGGTGGGCGCGATCGCGGCGGTTCTTATAGTCGGCGCCATTGTCGTGGTGCCGAAGATGGGTCATTCGGCTCCCGCGACGCGGCCTAAGCAGGCGACGGCGACCGCGGCTGCTGCTCAGACTCCAGCACCGACTCAGGCTCAGACTCCTACCGCGGCCGCGCCCGCTCCAGCACCCGCCCAGGAGACGCCCACACCGGTAGCGCAGGCGCCGGAGACACCCGCTCCGGCTCCCACGCAAAACCACGAAGGCTTCTCTGCGCACATGGGCCCAGCGACTCCGCCGCCCACGGAAGAGGCTGATTCGAACGCGGTGAAGGCGACACCACATGCTCCACCGATCCGACTATCTCGTGGCACTGGGGCAGCACCAGCTCAGCCGGAAGTCGCGCTGCCGTCGGCGCCTGCGGTTAATATCAATCTCGACCAGGCGACGAAGGTGATCGATTCGACGACTAAGACGAAGAAGAAGCCCGAGATCGCCGCACCCAGCTTCTAGAAGGCTGAGCCTGGTTACACAAGCGCCACTGCATTGCCGGGGAAGCCGGCGGAACGTTTCTTACAGTGGTTCTGTGGATCTTCCTGTAGCCTGGCGGCCACACCGCCGGGCCGGTGTGTGCCATGCCTAGTCTGACAAATACAACTATCGATCCGATGTGGTTGATTGCCGCGGCGATCATTGCTGGCGCTACCCTTGTGATCTGGGCGGTGTTAGCGATCGTCAAGTCGCGCCGGATCGAGCGTGAGCTCGACGTTCCGGATCCGGTGCCGCTCGTCATCCCGGTTCACCGCCGTGGGATGGCCGAGCTCCCATTGCAGCCGTTGCGCGAATCGTTGCGTGGCGCGGCCATCGAAGGGCCGACGACTCCAGCGACCGCCATGCCGCAGCCGACGGCCTTCTCGGCGCAGCCGGACGTGCGCGCTCACGTGCAAACGGTCGAACCACCGACCCCTCCGTCGAGTGATCCGCACTCGACGAACGGCGTGGGACGGCCGCTCAATGGCGTCAATGGCACCAACGGGAACGGGAAAATCGTGCAGAGCGTCGCACCGGCCGAAGGCACCTTGCAGTTTTTGCCGGGTCGATTGGAAGTGCTCGACGGCGATGTGCCGGGACGGGACATCCGATTCGTTCGGACCTGGGGAGAGATTCCCGAGGTGACATTCGGTCGCGTCGCGGGACCGCCCTATCGGCACGTCCAATTGCGCTCGCAGACGATCAGTCGCCAACACGCGCGCATGCAGTACGTGGAAGGCCGCTGGAAGATTACGAACCTCTCTCAGACGAACCCCGTCGTGATCAACGGGCAGGCGTTGGACACGGCGCACGGCCAGCGCGTGCTGCACGATGGCGATCAGATCGAAATGGGCGACGTCCTCTTCCGGTTCCGAGAGCGGTAGCCGATTGGCCGAAGAAGCGACCCTCGTCGAGATTCGAGAGCTCGAGGCCGATTACGAGATTCTGGGTGAGCTCGGACGCGGGGGGATGTCGATTGTGTACTTGGCGCGCGATCGGGAGCTCGGTCGCGATGTCGCGATCAAAGTCATCCACACGGCCAGTGGCATCGACGACGAGACGATCGCCCGGCAGCTGAACGAAGCGCGCACCGTCGCGCAACTGCAGCATCCGAACGTCGTCGCGATCCACGCCGTCAAGCGACTGTCGACGCGCGGGCTGGCGTTGGTGATGCAGTACATCCCCGGGCGGAGCCTGGAACGCGCGATCCATGAAGATGGGCCATTCGCGCCCGAGCGCGCCGAGGCGGTGCTCATTGATATCGCGGCGGCGTTGGCGTATGCGCATGCGCGCGGGGTCGTGCACCGGGACGTCAAGCCCGAGAACATCTTCTTGAACGACGAGACCGGCCGCGCGCTGCTCTCGGATTTCGGCATCGCGCTCTCGGCGGAGATGAGACGGCAGACGCCGTCGGCTGACTTGCTCGTCGGAACGCCGGCCTACATGTCGCCCGAGCAGATCGACGGGCAGGCGCTCGATGGACGGAGCGATCTCTTCTCGCTCGGCCTCGTCGGCTACGAGATGTTACTCGGCGTGCGGCCGTGGGTCGACATGAACGTGGCGGACGTCATGTACCGCCAGAAGTTCGATCCCCTGCCCGCCATCGCCGGCGCGCGAGGTGATGTCCCGCCGCGGCTCGTGGCGGTCACCGAGCGAGCGCTGGAGAAAAATCGCGACGCGCGGTGGGAGAGCGCGCAAGCGTTCCTGAGCGCGCTGTCGGACGACGAGTGGGTGCGTGATCGGACCGCCCAGGCTTCCGCGGCGACGACAACCAATCGCCTGGCCCAGCACCTGCCACCGCTCGCCGGCAGCACCATGAACGCCGGGTCGACGGCGCTGCACACGATGCAATACCGTCGAGGCCAGGACGACGTGCCGAACGCCCCGCATCCGTCGTTCGACGGCGGCCTCCCGGATCTGTCGCTCATCCCGGTACCGACACGCCGGCGCAATGGACCGATCGGGCTCATCCTCGCCGGCGGCGCGCTGGTTGTCGGTGCGCTGCTGACGTTTCTCATCAATCCGGATCTGCTCTGGAAGCACACGCCAAGTGCGCGGGCGTTTTCGGGATCATCGGCGACGGTTGCGCATCCGGCGGATACCGCGCAGCTGGCGCTCATCCAGCGGTACCGCGACTCTCTTGCCAAGGCTGGCCAAGAGGCGATCCGGCGTGCGGCCGATAGCGCGGCGGCGGCGACGTCGGCAGCCGATTCGACCGCGGCACTCCAACTCGTCGCGCGACAGGATTCCGAGACCCGGCGTCTCACGGCATCGAAGAGCACACCACCGCCGCCTCCGCCAGCGACCGTGCAAAAACCTGCCCCTCCGGCGCCGACGCCGACGTCCACCGTCTCCGAGTCGAGCGCCAAACCATCGGCACTCGTGACGGGAGCGATCATCCATCCGCCGGCCACCTCACCGATATCCGGCGGCGGCCTGCACACTTGCGAGCTCGATGGCCAGGGGACGGCGCTGTGTTGGGGCAACAACGATCGGGGCCAGCTTGGCGTGGGATCAACGGCGCGCGAGCAGGCCGTGATGCGAGCCAACGCCGATGTCGCATTCTCGCAAATCGCCTCAGGCGAGGATCACACGTGCGCCGTCAGCCGCACGGGCACCGTGTACTGCTGGGGGGGCAACACCTTCGGTCAGCTGGGTACGGGCGATGCCGCCGATCACTCGACGCCCACGAAGGTTGCCGGCGACCATGTGTTTCACACTATCGTGGCGGGCGCCGGGTACTCGTGCGCGTTGACCGCCGCCGGAGAGGCATGGTGCTGGGGCCGAAACCTGTACGGCGAGCTCGGGAACGGAAGCACCAGCAACAGTAGCACGCCGGCCAAAGTCGCCAGCCTGGTGCACTTCGTGGTACTGACCGCGGGCGCCCACCACGCGTGCGCGCTCGATCAAGTCGGGCAAGCGTACTGCTGGGGCCAGAATTCATATGGCCAGTTGGGCGACGGTACGCACATCGTCCGGGCCGTTCCAGGACCGCTCCTCGGAGGCGTCGCGTTTCGAGCGATCGCCGCCGGTGGTTATCACTCTTGCGCGTTGACGACCGCGGGTCAACCATATTGCTGGGGTCGGAATAGCTATGGACAGCTCGGTGTCGGCGACCTGCAGGAACACGATACGCCGACCCCGGTGAAGACGACCGCGACCTTCATGTCGCTGGCCGCCGGGCTGGTACACTCCTGCGCTCTTACCACCGGTGGCGACGCGTATTGCTGGGGACGGAACACCTACGGGCAGCTGGGCGATGGCACGACGCTCGATCGTGCGTCGCCGGTGCGCGTCACGTCTACGCAGTCGTTGGCGGCCATCCACGCCAGCGGTTCGCACACGTGCGCGATGACATCGACCAGCGCGACGCTCTGCTGGGGCTACAACAGTGACGGCCAGCTGGGCGACGGCACGACGACGCACCGGTCCGAGCCGGTTCCTATTCCGATTCCACGGTAGGATCGCCGCGGCCATTCTGCTGGCCGCGTGCGCGAGCGACGTCACCGGACCGAATTCGCATCACGTCGCCGACATCATCATCACCCCCGACACGGCGTCCATCGTTCTGGGCGCCACGAAGACATTTTCAGCGCAACCCGTGACGTCGGGAGGAGGGCCGGTCAACAACCTGCCGATCTTCTGGTCGTCGAGCAACACGACTGTCGCGACGATTACCCAGGGCGGTGTCGTCACCGCCCTCGCCGTCGGCACCGCCGTCATCGATGCGAGCACCGGCGGCGTCTCGCCCAGTCACCCGGCGCAGATCACGGTCCTCCCCGTTCCCGTCGCGTCGGTCGTCGTCGCCCCCAGCGCTGTCCTGCTGCGCGTCGGCACCTCGATGCAGCTCACCGACACCACCAAGGACGCGACGGGCCACGTGCTCACGGGACGACCCGTGATCTGGTCGATCAGTGACACGACCATCGCGGGGGTCGACCAATCCGGCTTCGTGATCGCGCGGAAGCCGGGCACCGCGACCGTGCACGCCGCATCAGGCTCGATCGTTGGCGCCGCCACGGTGACGGTGACCCTCGTTCCCGTGGCCACGATCGTGCTCTCGCCCTCGAGCCCGAGCGTGATCGTCGGACAAACGACGCAGTTGTCGGCGACCACGAAGGACTCGGCGGGCAACGTGCTCACCAGCCGAAGCCTCACGTGGTTCTCGCGCGATACGACGATCGCGACCATCGACCAGACCGGCACGGTAACCGGCAAGCGCGTGGCCTCGGTGACCGTCGGCGCGACGAGCGGCGGCGTCACGTCGACTGCCACGCTCACCGTGCAGGCGGTCCCGATCAACACCGTGGTCATGTCGCCCGCGCTCTCCAATCTGCTCGTTGGACAAAGCCAAGCGCTCACCGCGGAGGTGACCGACAATCAGGGCAACCCGATCGCGGGCGCGACCGTGGCATTCGTCTCGAGCACGCCCGGCGTCGCGACCGTCACGGCCACCGGTCCCTTGACCGCGACGTTGACCGCCGTGGGATCGGGACAGGCGCAGATCACTGGTACGAGCGGCACGAAATCCGGCACGGCGACCGTGAACGTCGCCTTGGTGCCGGTCGGATCGCTCACCATCGCGCCCACGCTCGACTCGATCACGATCGGCGGCACGGCGCAGCTCACGGCGACCGTGAAAGATTCGGCGGGGAATACGCTGAGCGGACGGACGGTGGCGTGGTCCTCGAGCAACAGCGCCGTCGCGACCGTCTCGACCTCGGGATTGGTCGCGGGTGTAGGTGCCGGCACCGTCGCCATTGTCGCGACGAGCGGCGGCAAGGTGGCCGCCGCAACGGTGACCGTGAAACCCATTCCGGTCGGCTCTGTCGCGATCTCACCGAAGACCCTGACGGTCACCGCGGGGACACAGACCCAACTGACCGTCACGGTGACGGACTCGTTGGGGAACGTGATCACGAACCCTGCGGTGGCCTGGAGCTCGACGAACAACGGGATCGCGTTCGTGTCGAGCACGGGCCTCGTCCAAGGCGTGGCACCCGGCGTCGCGCAGGTCATCGCGCAGAGCGGCGCGAAAGCGGATACGAACACGACGACCGTCATCGCCGCGCCGACGGCGTCGGTTACCGTCACCCCCAATCCCGTCACCATCATCGTCGGCCAGACCGCGATCCTCACGGCAACGCAGAAGGATGGCAGCGGCAACGTGTTGTCCGGCCGCGGCGTGACCTGGCAATCGGCGGCAACCGGCAACGTGACCGTGAGTGCCGGCGGTGTCGATCCGGTCACCCAGCTCGACACGTGCACCGCGACCGGCGTCGCATCCGGCGGCCCGATCACGGTCACCGCGAGCTCGGGCAACAATGTGAATGGCACGACCCAGGTGACGGTGAGCAACGTTCCCGTCGCATTCGTCGTGTTGACGCCCAATCTGTTCACGGTCAACGTCCGCTTCACCAGCACGGTGGTCGCGAAGGCATACGACGCCAACAACAATCTCCTCACGGGCCGCCAGTTCACGTGGAGCACGAAGTCCGGCGGCAGCATCGCCAGTGTCGATCAGACGGGACTCGTGACCGGCGTGGCCGCCGGCTCGGACTCGGTCTACGCAGCGACCGGCGGCAAGACGGGCGGGGGCGGCATCACCGTGACCCTGGCGCCCGTGTCGAACGTGGTGATCGTGCCCACCACCGCGACGATTACCGCGGCGCAGACACTGCAGATGTCCGATACGGTCGACGATTCGCAGGGCGATACGCTCCAGGGCCGCCCCGTGACGTGGACGTCGAGCAAGCCCGGCGTGGCGACCGTTTCCAACACGGGGCTCGTGCGGCCGGCCGGTGGGCTCAATGACAGCGGGACGGTCACCATCACCGTGAGCAGCGGCGGCAAGAGCGCATCCGCCACGATCACCATTGTCCAAGATCCCGTCGCCACGATCGCCGTCAGCCCGCCGTCGTCCACGATCAACGCGAATCAGACGCAGCAGCTGACCGCGACACTCACCGATGCGGGCGGCACGAATCTCACCGGCCGGCCGATCGCGTGGTCCTCGAGCAATCCGTCGGTCGCGACAGTCTCGAATACCGGCCTCGTGTCGCCGACAGGGCTCAACGACACTGGAACGGTGACCATCACCGCGACGAGCGGCAGCGCTGGCGGGACGGCGACCGTCACGATCGGGCAGGACCCGGTCGGGAGCGTCTCCGTCGCACCAACGTCGTCGACGATCAACGCGACGCAGACGCAGCAGCTGACCGCCACGGTCAAAGACGGCGGCGGAGCGGTGCTCTCCGGGCGAGCCGTCACCTGGACGTCGAGCAACCCATCCGTCGCGACCGTCTCGGGTACGGGCCTCGTCTCTCCGACCGGCGCGAACGATAGCGGTACCGTGACGATCACCGCGACGACCGGCGGAAAAAGCGGCACCGCAACGGTCACCATCGCGCAGGATCCCGTCGCGAACGTCACCGTTACGCCGCCGTCTTCCAACATCTCGGCCACTCAGACGCAGCAACTGACCGCGACGCTCACGGACGCGAGCGGCGCGACGCTCACCGGACGAACGGTGACGTGGTCGTCGAGCAATACAGGGATCGCGACGGTCTCGAACACCGGTCTCGTCTCTCCGACCGGTGCGAACGACAGCGGCACCGTGACGATCACCGCGACGAGCGGCAGTGCGAGTGGGACAGCGACAGTCAGCATCGCGCAGGATCCAGTCGCAACCGTTGCTGTCGCGCCCCCGTCGTCTTCGATCTCGGCGACCCAGACACAGCAGCTCGCCGCGACGTTGAAGGACGCGGGCGGGACCGTGATCACCGGTCGCCCCGTGACCTGGTCGTCGAGCAATACCGCGGTCGCGACGGTGTCGAACACGGGTCTCGTGTCTCCAACAGGGGTCAACGATAGCGGGACGGTAACCATCACCGCGTCGAGCGGCGGGAAGAGTGGTACGGCGACCGTCGCCATTACGCAGGACCCCATCGCGAGCGTCACCGTAACGCCCCCGTCTTCCAACATCTCGGCCACGCAGACCCAGCAGCTCACCGCGACGTTGAAAGACGCCGGCGGAACGGTGCTCACGGGTCGAGCGATCACGTGGTCGTCGAGCAATACCGCGGTCGCGACGGTGTCGAACACGGGCCTGGTATCTCCGACCGGCGCGAACGACAGCGGCACCGTTACGATCACCGCGACAAGTGGTGGCGTGAACGGGACCGCGGCAGTCTCGATCACACAAGACCCGGTGGCGAGCGTAGCGGTCGCCCCCCTGTCTTCTACGATGTCTTCCACTCAGACGCAGCAGCTCACCGCGACACTGAAAGACGCGGGCGGGACCGTCCTCACCGGTCGGCCGGTCACGTGGTCGTCGAGCAATACCGCGATTGCCACAGTCTCGAACACCGGTCTCGTCTCTCCGACCGGCGCGAACGACAGCGGCACCGTCACGATCACCGCGACGAGTGGCGGTGTGAATGGGGCCGCGACCGTCGCGATCACACAAGATCCAGTCGCGAGCGTCACCCTGGCACCCCCGTCTTCCAGCATCTCCGCCACGCAGACGCAGCAGCTCACCGCGACGTTGAAAGACGCGGGCGGAACAGTGCTCACCGGTCGAGCGATCACGTGGTCGTCGAGCAATACCGCGATCGCAACCGTGTCGAACACGGGCCTCGTGTCTCCCACGGGCGCGAATGACAGTGGCACCGTCACGATCACCGCGACGAGTGGCGGCGCGAATGGGACGGCGACGGTCGCGATCACACAAGATCCAGTCGCGAGCGTCACCCTGGCACCCCCGTCTTCCAACATCTCCGCCACGCAGACGCAGCAGCTCACCCCGACTTTGAAAGATGCGGGCGGAACGGTGCTCACTGGTCGAGCGATCACGTGGTCGTCGAGCAATACAGCGATTGCAACCGTGTCGAACACCGGCCTCGTGTCTCCCACGAGCGCGAATGACAGCGGCACCGTCACGATCACCGCGACGAGTGGGGGCGTGAACGGGACCGCGACCGTCGCGATCACACCGGATCCAGTGGCGAGTGTGACTATCGCACCGCCGACATCCACGATCAGCGCGACGCAGACCCAGCAGCTCAACGCAACGCTCAAGGACGCCGGCGGAACGGTGCTGACCGGGCGAGCGGTGACGTGGACAACCAGCGACCCGACGATCGCGACGGTGTCAAATACCGGGCTCGTGTCGCCCACGGGACCAAATGACACCGGGACCGTGACGATCACCGCGACGAGTGGCGGTGTGAATGGGACAGCGACGGTCGCGATTACCCCGGACCCCGTCGCGAGTGTCACGGTCGCGCCGCCGACATCGACCATCAACGCGACCCAGACTCAGCAACTGAATGCGACGTTGAAGGACGCAGGCGGCACGGTGCTTACGGGGAGAACGGTGACCTGGACATCGAGCAATACCGGGATCGCAACGGTGTCGAACACCGGGCTCGTCTCGCCGACTGGGCCCAATGACACTGGCACCGTGACGATTACGGCCACCAGTGGCGGAGCCAATGGGACGGCGACGGTGACCATCGCGCCGGATCCGGTCGCGAGCGTCACCGTCGCACCCCCCACCTCCACGATCACCACGGCACAGACCCAGCAACTGACGGCGACGCTGAAGGACGCAGGCGGCACGGTGCTCACGGGGAGAACGGTGACGTGGACGTCGAGCAATACCGGAGTCGCGACGATATCGAACACGGGCCTCGTTCAACCCGTCGGCGCGGTGAACGACACCGGCACGGTGACCTTCACCGCGGCGAGCGGCAGCGCGAACGGCACGGCGACGGTCGACATCACGAACCCATCCGTGACGTCGGTTGGCGTCAATCCGTCGAGCGCGACGATCTTCGCGACGTCGCCGAGTAACCAGATTCAGTTGGGTGCGACGACGACGCCGGCCGGCATCGCCGTCACATGGTCGAACGGCGGCTCGGCCATCGCCAATGTCGATGGAAACGGGCTCGTGACCGCCGCGGGTACGGCGGCCGGTCCGGTGACGATCACGGCGACGAGCACGAACAGCCCGGCATCCGGCTCGTCGGCCATCACCGTGATCGGCCACGTGCAGACGGTCAACGTGAACGCCGGCACGACGACCCTCAGTCTGTCCGGCACGAACAGCACTACCGCGTCGGCGCAGTTGCTCGATACATTCGGCACCGATGTCTCATCGCAACGCGAGGTCACGTGGACATCGTCCGATGGGTCGACGGTGACGATCAACGGGAGCTCGGGGCCGATCGTCGCCAACCCCGCGACGACGGTGATCACCCTGCAGGCGGTGTCGACGAACAGCGGGTCGGTGACGATCACGGCCACGACCGATGATGGAGCGCAGGGCTCCGTGACGATCACGGTCGGTCCATGAACGGTCGCGTTCTCGTTTTGTCCGTGGTCCCGATCGTACCGCTCGTCGCACAAGAGCTGCCGCTCAAGCGCACCGCGCCGGCAGCCATCGTGATCGCCTGCCCGGCCTTCACCGCGCCCATTGGCCCGGTCCGCGCCCAGACCGACGAAGCCAACCGCATGGCCACCCTGGGCGCCGAAGCCGCCCTCGAGGGCGACCACAAGTCGGCGCGCGATTTGTTTCTGCAAGCCGCCCAACTCAACCAAGGCGATGCGAGTCTCGCCTATCGCCTCGGTCGAGAGGACGAGGAGATGGGCGACAAGCCGGACGCTGTTCTCGAGTACTGTCGCTACCTATTTCTGTCCCCGACCGCTGGCGACGCCGCGCAGATCCGCGACAAGGTGGCGGCGATCTTGCCTGGTCCGAAATTGGCCCGCGGCATGACGATAGTCGATCGGTTCAGAGACGGCGTGCAAGCCTACGACCGATCTGATTGGGGCGATGCCGCGCAGGCATTCTCGGACGTGGTCGCCGCGGCCCCGGGCTTTGGGCCCGCGTTCTACGATCGCGCACTTGCCCTCGGGCACCAACATCACCAACTGGCGGCCATTCGCGACTTCGACCAATATCTCGGCTTGACGCCAGCCGCCGGCGATAGCGAAGCCGTGAGCCAGCGCCAACTCGCCCTCCGCCGCGAGTTGCCGAGCGCCACGGCGGCGTTCTGGCTGGGCCTGATCCCGGGGGGAGGCCAGTACTATACGCGGCAGCCCGTCCTCGGCGTCCTCGTGACCGGCGCCGCGGCGGGTGCGGTCGCCTGGGGGGTGCAGTCGCAGACGGTCACCAAGGCGGCGACTTTTACGGACCGGAACGGGCACCCGTACACGCAGAATTACCAGACGACTGAGCAGAAGAATCTGGGGGCTGGCATCGGGGTGGCCGCCGGCGTAACCCTCCTGGCGGCGATTGAAGCCGCGATTGTCGCCCATAACCTCAATTTTCGCTGACCCCCCTGGCTCCGAACGAAGTGGTATCACTCCTGCACAGAGCGCTCCGAGTGAGATTCGTGCTGTGGTCAGCACTCGCGATCGCCGCCATCGGGATTGCCGTCGCCTGTTCCCATGAGGCGACCGGCCCGAATTCCCAGGGCATCACGGACATTGTGATGACCCCCGATACCTTGAACCTCGCGATCGGCGACACGGCGACCGTCCTGGCACAACCCGTGACCGCCAGCGGGTCGCACGTCAGTGGCCAGACGCTGTTCTGGTCGACCAGTGACCCCACGATCGCGACGGTCACCCAGGGCGGCAAAGTCACGGGTGTAGCCGTCGGCGCCGTCAATATCGATGCCAGCACGGCGGGCGTATCTCCAACGCACCCGGCGCGGGTCTTCGTCGTCTCCGTACCGGTCTCCAAGGTCATCGTCGCCCCACCCTCGGTCACGCTCCGCGTCGGCGACGCGTTCCAGTTTACCGATACGACGAAGGACGCGTCCGGCAATGTCCTCACCGGCCGCACGGTGGTGTGGTCGAGCAGTGACACGACGATCGCCCCCGTCGACCAGGCGGGCCTCGTGCTCGCCAAAGCCCTCGGCACAGTGACCATCACCGCGAGCTCCGGCAAGGCCAGCGGCACCGGCAGCGTGACGGTCAGTCTCGTCCCGGTCAAGAAGATCCTGATCGCGCCGTCGAACCCCTCGGTCATCGTCCACGACTCGACGCAGCTGTCGGCGACCACCGAGGACTCGGTGGGCAACGTGCTCACAGGCCGGGTGATCACTTGGTCGTCGTCGAATTCCGCCATCTCGACGGTCGACGCGAACGGCGTGGTGACCGGCGTGAAGGTCGGCGTCGATACGATCACGGCGACCAGTGGTGCCGCCAGCGCGTCGGTTGCGTTCACGGTGCAGGCCGTGCCGATCAACGCGGTCGTCATCTCGCCGCAGTCATCGAACCTGCTCGTCGGACAACAGCAGACCCTGACCGCTGAGGTCACGGACAACTCGGGGAATCCGATCGCCGGATCGACCGTCACGTTCGCCAGCGGCACGCCTGGGGTGGCGACCGTGACCGCGACCGGCCCGTTGACCGCGACCGTTACGGCCATCGGATCGGGACAGGCGACGATTACCGGCACGAGCGGCACGAAATCCGGAACCGCGACGATCAACGTCGCGATTGTCCCCGTCGCATCGGTGACCGTTACGCCGACGCCTGACACAGTCACGCTCGGCGGCACCGTTCAACTCACGGCGACACTCAAGGATTCAGCCGGCAATACGCTCACGGGTCGCGCGGTGACCTGGGCATCGCTGAATTCCGGCATCGCCACGGTCTCGGCCACGGGACTGGTGACGTCCGTCGGCGTCGGCACGGCGGGTATTACCGCGACGAGCGGCGGCAAGAGCGGGTTTGCCGAGGTCACCGTCAATCAGGTGCCGGTCGGCTCGGTGACGATCACGCCGCAGAATGACACAGTCAGCGTCGGCGCACAGAAGCAACTCGCCGTCACGGTCGTCGACGCGAACGGGCATACGATCACGAACCCGGCAGTCACGTGGAGCTCGCCGACCCCCGGCATCGCCATCGTGTCCAGCACGGGGCTCGTGCAAGGCGTGGCGACCGGCACCGCGCAGATCATCGCCGCGAGCGGTGGCAAGGCAGATACGAACACGACGCTCGTCGTCCAGGCGTCGGTCGCGACCGTGAACGTGTCGATCGGATCGTCGACGATCGCGGTCGGAGGCACGACCGTCGTGACAGCGACATCGAAGGACGGCACTGGCAATGTCTTGCCCGGACGGAGCGTCACGTGGTCGTCGGGCGGGACAGGCACCGCGAGCGTGAGCGCCGGAGGCGTCGATCCCACCACGCAGCTCGACACGGCAACGGTGACCGGCGTCGCGATCGGCGGCCCCTTGTCGATCACCGCGACGTCGTCGAACAACGTCCAGGGAAGCGCGCAGGTGACCGTGGCCACGGCGATCAATCATATCAACCTGTCGCCGAACCAGTTCACCATGAACACGCACGCCACCCGCGCGGTCACAGCGACGGCGTTCGATGTGAACAACCACGCGATCAGCGGTGTCGTGTTCACCTGGACCACGAAGTCGGGCGGCACCATCGCGGCCGTTGACCAGACGGGCCTCGTGACCGGCGTCGGACCGGGGAGCGATTCGGTGTATGCGTCGGCTCAGGGCATCACGGGCGGCGCAGGGGTCACCGTCAATCAGGTTCCGGCGGCGACGGTCATCATCGTACCCGCCAGCTCGACCATGCCGAACAACTCGACCCTGCAGTTGGGAGACACGGTCAAGGATGCCGCCGGCGATACGCTCCTCAATCGCACGGTCACGTGGAAGTCGAGCGACAATACGATCGCGACGGTGTCGGCCACCGGTCTCGTGCAACCCGGGACCGCAAGCCCGGATACCGGCATGGTCACCATCACGGCGACGAGCGCCAGCGCGAATGGTACGGCGACCGTGCATGTCGTGTATCCGACGGTGACCAACGTCTCGGTGACGCCGTCGCCGGATACGATCTACGCGACGTCGCCAAACAACGGACCGGTCAATCTCACGGCGACGACGACGCCAGCCGGCGTTCCGGTCGCGTGGTCCAACAGCAACACGGCGGTCGTAACCGTGAGCGGGACTGGAGTGGTCACGCCGACCGGTACCGCGGCAGGTACGGCGACGATCACCGCGACGAGCCCGCCGGGGGGAACCGCGACCGGGACCGCGACCGTAGTCGTCCTCGGTCACATCCAGACGGTGAACGTCAATCCGGGCACGACGATCTTGAGCGTGAGTGGAACCATTCAGCCGATTACCACGACCGTGACCGCGCAGTTGATCGATTCGTTCGGCACCGATGTCTCGAGCCAGCGAATGGTTACCTGGGCGACGTCGGATCCGACGAGCGTCACGATCAGTACCGCCGGACCCGTTCTTGCCACGACACCAATCACCTTGACGGCGATAGCCAACAATAGCCTGACGGTGACGATCACCGCGACATCGAGTGATGGCACGGTGGGCACGACTGTCATCACGGTGCTGCCATGAGACGGGCGACGGTTCTCTGGCGCGGCCTCGTGATCGGAGTGCCGCTCATGCCGCTCTCAGCGCAGGAGTTGCCGCTCAAGCGCGCATTGCCGGCGGCGACCGTCGTGGCGTGTCCGGCGTTCCCCGCGCCGATATCCCCCGTCCGCGCCCAGGTCGACGAAGCCAACCGCCTCGCCACCCTCGGCGCCGAAGCCGCCCTCGAGGGCGATCACAAGTCGGCGCGGGATTTGTTTCAGCAAGCAGCCCAGCTCAATCAGGTCGATGCCAGTCTCGCCAATCGCCTCGGTCGCGAGGACGCGGAGATGGACGACAAGCCGGCCGCTATTCGCGAGTACTGTCGCTACTTGTTCTTGTCGCCGGGCGCCAGCGATGCCGGGCAGATCCGGGACAAGCTGACGGCGATCTTGTCGGGTCCCGACTTGAGTCGGGGCACGACGATGGTCGAGCGCTTTCGTGCAGGGGTGGCGGCGTACGACGCATCGAACTGGGGTGACGCGGTGCAGGCGTTCACCGATGTCGTTGCCGCGGCCCCCGGCTTTGCGCCGGCATTCTACGATCGCGCACTTGCCCTCGCGCACCAGCACCACCAACCGGCGGCCATTCGCGATTTCGACCAATATCTCCGCTTGACGCCCGCCGGTGATAGCGACGCCGTGCACGAGCGCCAAGTCGCCCTCCGCCGGGAGTTGCCGAGCGCCACGGCGGCGTTCTGGTTGGGCTTGATCCCCGGGGGCGGACAGTACTACACGCACCAACCCGTACTTGGCGTAGTGGTGACCGGCGCCGCGGCGGGCGCGGTCGTCTGGGGGGTGCAGTCCCAGACGGTCACCAAGACGGCGACCTTCACGGACCGAAACGGGCACCCGTACACGCAGACGTTTCAAGCGAGCGAGCAGAAGAATCTTGCGGCGGGGATCGGGGCGGCGGCCGGGGTGACGCTGTTAGGGGCGATTGAGGCCGCCGTCGTCGCCCATAACCGCTCCAGTGGCCTCGCGCCGATCGTCGTTGCCAACCATGGGCAAGTGGGCATCGGACTCAGGCTCGCGATTCGCTAACACGGCATCACTTCTGCACGTCAGCAGGGCATGGCGGTACTTCGTCGCTGTGCCTACGTCCTCACGCTGGCGGCGTGCTCCTCGAGCACGACCGGCCCGAATG
This sequence comes from Gemmatimonadaceae bacterium, assembly GCA_035570055.1. Classification (GTDB taxonomy): domain Bacteria; phylum Gemmatimonadota; class Gemmatimonadetes; order Gemmatimonadales; family Gemmatimonadaceae; genus DASRDS01. The sequence continues at coordinate 176,468 of DATMLM010000073.1, read as the reverse complement.
CGCACGGCGTAGCCGATATCGTCATGACGCCGGACACGTTGACGGTCGCCGTCGGCGACTCGGCGACGATTCAGGCGCAACCCGTGACCGCCAGCGGCGCGTCCATCAGCGGCGTCACGCTCTTTTGGTCCACGAGCGACCCGTCCATTGCCACGGTCGATCAGCAGGGCACGGTCAAAGCCGTCGCGGCCGGCACGGCGACCATCGATGCCAGTTACGCGGGCGTGTCGCCGAAGCAACCCGCGCATGTCACCGTCGTCGGCGTGCCGGTGGCATCGATCGTCATTGCGCCGACGACGGTCACGCTCCGTATCGGCGCGACGTTTCAGTTTACGGATACGACGAAGGATGCGGCTGGCCACATACTGACGGGCCGCACGGTCGTGTGGTCCAGTAGTGACACGACGGTGGCGACCGTCGATCAGGCCGGCCTCGTCATCGCGAAGAAGCAAGGCTCGATGACGATTACCGTCGCGTCAGGTTCGGTCAGCGCGAATGCCGCGGTGACGGTCACGGCCGTGCCTGTCGCGAAAATCGTGATCGCCCCGAAGAATCCAACGGTGATTGTCGGCCAAACGACACAACTCCTCGCGACGCCCGAAGACTCGATCGGAGATCCGTTGACCGGCCGCGTCGTCACCTGGGCCTCATCCGATACGACGACGGCGAAGATCAATCAGAGCGGCATCGCAACCGGCGTGAAAGCCGGGTCGGTCACGATCACCGCCACGTCAGAAGGCGTGTCGGCCATGACGACGCTCATCGTGCAGGCAGTACCCATCAACGCTGTGGCCATCTCACCACAGTCATCCAACCTGCTCGTTGGCCAGACGGTGTCGTTGACGGCCGAGGTGACCGATAACACGGGCAGTCCGATCCCCGGCGCGACGGTGACGTTCTCGAGCAATGCGACCGGTGTCGCGACGGTTACGGCAACGGGACCGCTCACGGCGACCGTGACCGCGGTCAGCGCCGGACAGGCGACCATCACGGGCACGAGCGGTGGCAAGACTGGATCGGCCACCATCAACGTCGCGCAGGTCCCGGTGGGCTCCGTGACCATCACGCCGCCGAGCGCGAGCGTGACCCTCGGCGGCACGGTGCAGCTCGCGGCGACGGTGAAGGACACCGCCGGCAACGTGCTCTCTGGACGTACCGTCACGTGGACGTCGCTCAGCACGAGCATCGCGACGGTATCGGCCACTGGCCTCGTGAAATCGGTCGGCGTCGGCAGCACCGTGATCAGCGCCACGAGCGGTGGTCAGACGGGGCTCGCGACCGTCACCGTGCTCCAAGTGCCCGTCGGCTCGGTCACGATATCGCCGAAGCGAGACACGATTACGGTGAGCGCGCAGAAGCAGCTGAGCGTGACGGTGATCGATTCGCTGGGGCATCCCATCAACAATCCGACCGTCGCCTGGACGTCGACGAACAATAGCATCGCGACGGTGACGAGCACCGGGCTAGTTCAAGGGGTCACCGCGGGCACGGCGCAGATCATCGCCCAGAGCGGCACAAAGGCGGACACGAATACGACCGTTGTGATCCAAGCGCCAGTCGCATCCGTGACCGTGTCGATCGGATCGTCGACCATCGCGGTCGGAGGCACGACCGTCGTGACGGCCACGTCGAAAGATGGCAGCGGGAATGTCCTCTATGGACGCGCGGTCACGTGGTCGTCGAGCGCCGCTGGGACCGCGACGGTCAGCACCGGTGGCGTTGACCCGAGCTCGCAGCTCGACACCGCGACGGTGACCGGTATCGCGGCCGGTGGTCCCGTGACGATGACCGCGACGTCGTCGAACAATGTGCACGGCAGCGCGAAGGTCACGGTGTCGAGCGCCATCAATCACATCGTGCTCTCGCCAAACCAGTTCACGGTGAACACGCATGCGACCCAACAGGTTATGGCGCAGGCGTTCGACATCAATAATCACCCGATCCCCGGCGTCACGTTCACCTGGACAACCAAGTCCGGTGGCACGATCGCGAGCGTCGCTCAAACCGGCATCGTGACCGGTGTGGCGCCGGGCAACGACTCCGCGTTCGCTTCGAGTCAGGGTGTCACGGGCGGTGCCGCGGTCACCGTGAAGCTCGTGCCTGTGGCGACGGTCATTGTCGACCCCGACAGCTCACAGATTACGACGAAGAAGAGTCAACATGTTCAGCTCACGGACACGTTGAAGGATGCGCAGGGTGATACGCTGCTCGGCCGCACGGTCACCTGGTCGTCGAGCAACACCACAATCGCTACGGTGTCAGCCGCGGGTCTCGTCCAGCCCGCCGGGAGTGACACCGGCTTTGTCACGATTACGGCGACCGCCGAGAGCAAGAAGGGCACGGCCAAGGTGCACGTGACCTCGCCCTAGTAGCGACCGAGATAGCGGTCGATCTCCCACGCGCTGACGTGCTCGATGTACTCCGACCACTCCTCGTGCTTCGCTTCGAGGTAGCGCTCGTAGATGTGTTCGCCGAGCGCGTCGCGAATGACGCGGTCCTTCTCCAGATAGTCGAGCGCTTCGTGCAGATCGCGCGGCAGTTGGTCGATCCGATAGCGGCGGCGCTCGCGATAGGACATGCGCGCGATGTTCTTGTTGATCGGGTCGCCGGGATCGAGCTTCTCGGTTATCCCATCGAGCCCCGCGGCAAGCTGCACGAGGAGCGCGAGGTAGGGGTTCGCCGCGGGATCGGGCAGGCGATTTTCGCAACGCGTGGCGTCGCCGCGTTCGGCGGGAACTCTGATCAACGGGGACACGTTCTGCGTCGACCACGACACATCCACCGGGGCCTCGAAGCCGCCGACGAGACGCTTGTACGAGTTCACGAGCGGGTTCGTGACCGCGCTATATCCTCTCGCATGCCGGAGCAGTCCCGCGATATACCGGCGACTCACATCTGACAATTTCTCCGGGCCCTTCGGGTCGAAGAACGCATTCTTGCCCTTCGAGATCAGCGTCTGATGGGTGTGCATGCCCGAGCCACTCCGCCCGTATGTAGGCTTTGGCATCACGGTCGCGATGAGCCCCGACCGACGCGCAATGCTGCGCAGGACGAATCGCAGCGTGACGATGTTATCGGCCAGTGACAGCGGATCAGTGAGGCCCAGGTCGATTTCATGTTGACCACGTCCGACCTCGTGGTGCGACGCGGCCGGCCCGAGCTTCATGTCCTCGATGATACCGGAGATCGTGCGCCGGGTCCGTTCGCCCTCGTCGATGCCACCGAGGTCGAAGTAGCTCCCGGCGTCCCGCGTCTCCGTGCCTTGCTCGAACAGAAAGAACTCCACTTCGGCGCTGACGAGGGGGACATAGCCGAGCCGTCCAGCGCTCTCGATCTGCCGCTTGAGCGCGGTGCGTGGGCAGCCCTCGAATGACCGGCCATCGGGATACCGGATGTCGCAGATGAGCCGGGCCATGACATCGGGCGGCTCGGTCCAGGGGAACACGCGAAACGTGGCGAGATCCGGCACGAGGAGCGCGTCCGCCTCCTCGGTTCGCGCGAACCCCTCCAGCGCGGATCCATCGAAGAGGACGCCCTCGGCGAGCGCCTTCGGCGCCTGCGCGAGCGGCAGCTCGACGGCTTTGTTCACGCCGAGCAGGTCGGTGAATTGCAAGAGCAGAAAGCGAACGCCCTGCGCTTCGAGCTCGCGCAGGGTCGCCGCCGCATCAGGCCCACGCTCGGTCATAGCGTTCTCTCAGGCTGCATCATATCGTACGCCGTGTTGGAAACACTGCTGCCTGGTCAGACGCTCGACCAGTACCAGATCGTCGACGTGATCGCCCGGAGCGGGATGGCGACGATCTTCCGCGCGCGCGACGTGAGCACCGGCCGAACCGTCGTGCTCAAGGTACCGCACCTCCAGTTCGAGAGCGATGTCGTCTTTCACGAGCGGTTCCGGCGTGAGGAGGAGATCGGGCAGCGCTTGAGCCATCCGGCGGTCATCAAGGTCTTGTTCCCGCGGCAGAAGAGTCGCGTGTATCTCGCGATGGAGTACGTCGAGGGCGTCCGGTTGCGCGACGTGCTGGAGCGCGAGGGCGAGATCCGGGTCGCCCCGCGCCTGCCGGTCGAGACGGCACTGGCGTTCGGCGTGGAGATCGCCGACGCCCTCGCGTATTTGCACGCGAATGGCGTGGTGCATCGGGATCTCAAGCCGGAGAACATCATGGTGCGGCCCGATGGGCACATCAAGGTCATGGACTTCGGCATTGCGCTCGATACGACACAGCGGCGCATGACATGGGCGGCTCTCTCGCCAGGCGCTGGAGGCACGCCCGACTACATGGCGCCGGAGCAGATCAAAGGCCGGCGCGGGGATGCCCGCACTGACATCTACAGCCTGGGCGCCATTCTGTACGAGATGCTCACCGGCGTTGTGCCCTTCCCTCGCGAGAATGTGTACGCGGCCATCCAGGCCAAGTTGCACGATCACCTCAAGCCTCTGCGCCGCATTCGGGGCGACATCCCGGTGGACGTCGAAACCATCGTCATGCGGGCGCTGGAGCGCGATCCTCGGAATCGCATCCAGACGGCGGCCGAGTTGCGCGAGTTGCTCGCCAATCCCGAATCAATTCATCGTGCGCACGCCGCTCCGCGGCAGCGCGCGCTTTGGGATGTACCGGAGTGGCTTCGGGTGGCGATGATTGCACTCGGCGTGCTCGGTGCCGCCGCCCTCATTGGATGGGTTCTTACGCATGTAGCAGCGCGACCTGGACACTGACATCATCGCCACCCACACCGGCGCGGGCGAGGCGGGCGAGCGTGCGGCACGCGGCCGCCGGGGGTTCGGAGGCCAGCACCATGGCGATGCGCGGCGCCGAGACGGCATTGTAGAGACCATCGCTGCACTGCAGGAGCACGTCGCCGTACTCCAGCCGCTTGCGCACGACGTCGACGCGCACGATGGGGTCCGCGCCGAGGCAGCGCGTGAGCACGTGATGCTGCCACAGCGACCGATGGTCGCGCGTCAAACACTCGAGTCGGGCGCGGCGGAGCAGGTACAGCCGACAATCGCCGACGTGGACCGCGGCGAGCGCATCGCCGACGATGGCGGTCGCGGTCAGGGTCGTGCGCATGGAGCGGAGCGCCGGGTCTCTTCGCGCCTGATCGTGCACGTCGAGGTTCGCCCGCTCGGCCGCGGCGCGCAAGCGCTTGTGGATCGGTTTTCGGTCAGCCACCCCAGCCGCCCCAGCCAGCGCGCCGATGAAGCTCCCCAAGGCGGTCTGACTCGCACGGCGCGCGCCGGGCAGACCGCTTACCCCATCGGCGACGGCGAACAGTAGGCCGCCGGCAGCGGGCGCCGACACGATCGCATCATCGTTGACCTGCCGCCGGTGCCCGACATCCGTCAATTCCGCGAACGAGACGGTCAGCCGGCCTCCGGGAGCAGCGTACGCCGGCCGCGCAGGCTCGTGAGGCTCACGTACGCGATGCTCACGAGTGCCCACCCGCCAGCGATCCCGAAGCAGATGTACTTCTCCTTTCCCGCGAAGTAGAGAATCGCGAGCAGCATGGCGGCGTTGGCGGCGAGTCCCAGCACCGGCACCAGCATATGCCGGACAAACCGTCGCTGTTCATCGCGCGCAAACGCCATGTAGGTCCATAGACACGTCATCCCGTAGAGGGCGAACGTCCCGAAATTCGACGCCAGCGTTATGCCCGTGAGGCCGATCACGGATTGGACGCCGATGGTCGCGATCACGCAGGAGAACGCGACGAGCGTCCACACGGCTCGGGCCGGCGACGCGAATCGGCCGTGGAGCGCGCCCAGGAGCTCGGGCATTTCGCGATCCTTGGCCATCGCATAACTCACCCGCGCGGCGGTGTTGATGCAGGACAGGGTCGTGCCGAGGAGCGCGAGGACCACGGTGACGGCCATCGAGAGCATGAGGGCTCGACTCCCGATGAGAATGGCGAGGTCGCCCAATGGGGCCGAGGATGCCGCGGCCGCTGTCATATTCGTCTGGGCATAGTTCGCGGCGAAGTACTCGAGGAGATACGCGAACGCGCCTTGAATCACGAGCGACAGAATGACCGCGCGCGGGATGTTGCGGTGCGCATCCCTCGTCTCGGCCGCGAACGCCGTGCAGCTCTCGAATCCGACGAGAATGAGGATCGCCAGCGTGGACTGCATGAGCACGCCCTGGATGCTGTGCGGCCGGACGACATCCACGGCATTCTGGAACACCCAGGTTCCGGTGTGGGTAGCGCGGTACAGAAAAGCCAGCACCGAGAATCCGACCAGCGTCACGAGTTGCACGACGTTGATGACCAGCGACGTGAGGGTCGACCCGGTGACTCCGCGGACGGCGACGAACCCGGCGAGGAGCGCGAACGCGATGGAAAACAGGACGAGCGCCAGCGTGGACATCGTCCCGCCGGTCACCTGGGTGTAGATGTAGCCGACCAGGGTCGCCATGAAGGCGACCATCGTACCCGGGTAGACCCAGTAGTAGAGGTGTGCCGCCCAACCGGTCGCGAGCTTCGCGAGCCTGGCCCATCGTTTGGCGCCGAGAAGGGCCTGGCCGGCGAAGTAGTAGCAACTGCCGAATCCAGCCTCAGGGTATTTTCGCGCCAACTCCGCGTAGGACACGGCACTGAGCAGCGCGATCACGAGCGCGAGCAGGATACCAGGCCACATGTCGGCGGCCACCGACGAGCCATCGGGCGCCGTGGCGGCGGCCTGGAGCTGATACGTGATCCACAGGAAAGCGCCCGGGGCGATGAGCGCCATGGCATTGACGGTCGCTCCGGTGAGGCCGAGCGACGGGGCTGGGTCGCGACTGGCGGGCATTATCGGCATAATGACACACGCCTGCGGCGGTGTCAATCCAAAAGTGCAAAATTAGCACATAATCTGGATCATTGTGCTCAATATGGCCTCGAAATAGACGATGTGTATCAACGAATATGCCTTTCGGTCAGTATTTCAGGATCATATCGGCAGCGACCGTTGTCATAGGCCGGCACGTCGTAGGACCGCTCGAACCGACGCTCGGGCCGGATCGTGATCGTGTTCCCGATCCAATGTCCCCACCCGACCAAGAGCTCCGTGTAGCGGGTCTTATAGCCAGTCCGCTGGCCGCGCTCGTCGTCGAAGTACTCGTCTCGAACGGAGAGGTAGTCTTTGGGCCCGAACTCTTTCTCGACGTAGTTCAGGATCGCCCACTCAGGCGCGAGACAGGTCTTCTGCCCCGGATCGCAGAACGCGCCGTTCGCGCCGACCTCCGTGGGCGGCGGATTCTGGACGTTCCCGGCCAGGTTCGGCACGTCGCGCTCCCACATGTACCACCACTCCGTACCCATGTGCGCGGACGAGGAGAACTTGTGGTACCAGGTGTGGCACTCACGCCGAGCTGGAGCGTCCAATGCGGCGACACGAGCAACGTCGCATTCACCCCGGTCTGCGTGTAGGCGTCGTAGGTGTAGAGCAGCGAGTGACTGTACGTATAGTTGTCCGGTGCGAGCTGGGCCTCGATGTCCGGCAGCGAGATGTAGCGCCCCATGCGAAGGTTCAGCCCTTGCACCACGAAGGGAACGTAGACGTCGGCATAGACCATAACGGGGTCATCCCTTTCGCCGTCGTGTACCGATAATCGAGCCCGTAGAGATTCGTGATCCGGAACCCCCAGTCGACGTGGTCGGCCTGGACCGTGTTCGGCAGGCGCTCGATGTAGAGCGTGACCTGGTCCAACTCACCGCCATTCGGCCGGATGTAGTACGCGGCGGGGGTATTCGACGAATGCGACGTGCTGATGTTGAAGCCGGCGTTCAGCCAACCGTAGATGTCGACACCGGTCCGGCGCCACCAATCGCCGTTCTTGCCACCGTCGATCGCCCGCATCAGCGGCGTCGTCGCGTCGCCGGAGGCGACTCTTCGCCGCCGGTCCGGAGTCGACTGTCTTGCCCGCGAAATCATCGGCGTAGGCTCGGGCGAGCCGCGACAGGAAGGGGGGCGCCGTCTGTGCGGCCACACGCGACGCAAACAGCAACGGTACTAGCGCGCGGACCAGAAGACCGCGAGCCATCGATGTGCTCCTCGTGAGCAGGATCTGCGAAATTGCATCGCCTCGCGGACCGAACGGCAGCGCATAAAGAGAGATTTTATGGGCCGAGTCTGGTCATACCTCACCGTGGTATCCCATATTGGCCACGGTCGAGTGTAACAACCCCACGACAGCCGTCGTCGCCCTCCGATCCGATTCCCATCCTTCGCACGTGCGCACGCGTCTCTTCTGGCTGGTCGCCCTTCCGATCGTCGCCACGGCGCAGCGGCCGGACTCGGCCGGACCGCCGACGTTGCACGCGGTGGTCCAGTATGCGCTCGCGAAGAATCCCGACATCGTCACGGCGCGATTGCACGTCGACTCCGCGCACGGGGAGCTCGGCATCGCGCGCGCGTTCACGAACCCCACCGCGGCCGTGCAACCCGGCCTCCCATTCCAGTACGCGCTTTCGTCCGATCTCGACATCGGCCCGAATCGCTACTACCGCATCAAGGCCGCGCGCTTGGGACTCGGCGCCACGCGGTTCTCGCTCTACGACACGCAGCGGACGGTCATTTTCAACGTCCGCTCAGCGTTCTACGACCTGATACTCGATGACGCGCTGGCATCGCTTGCCAGTGATGAGCGCGACATCCTTGTACAGTTGCTTGCCGCCGACTCGGCGCGACTCAAGAACGGCGCGGCCGCGGAGGCCGATGTCGTCACCAGCGAGCTCAATCTCGCCCGGGCTGACGCGGCGCTCGCGCACGCGCAGGCAACCGTTCGATCCGCCCGCCTCGCGCTGCAACTCCTGATCGGCGTCAAACAGCCCGACACCACCTTCAAGGTTGTCGGCGTGCTGCGGTTCGAGACCGTCGGTGTGCCGATCGACCGCCCGGACAGTCTCCTCGCGGTCGCGCTCGCGGATCGACCCGACCTCAAAGCGGCTGATACGCAGCTCGACCAGAGCCACGCCATTCAAGGCCAGCAAGACTGGTTGCTCCTGCCGTACCCGACCCTGTTGCTCGGCTGGCAGCCGACTCAGCCTTACGACATCTCGTTTCCGTTCGGCAGGACCTCGCGCTTCAGCCTCGGCATCTCGATGCCCATTCCACTCTGGGATTGGTACGGTGGCGAGCGCGAAAAGGCGAAGGCCGGCGTCGCGGTCGCGCAGCTGGCCGATAATGAAGCGCGCCGGCAAGCGATTTCCGACGTCATCCAAGCCGCTGACTCGCTTCGCTCAGCGACTATTCTCGCTCGGAAGTACCAGGGCGGGTTGCTCGACAAGACAGCCCAAGCCGTGGCGAACGCCAGATACGCCTACGAGCGCGGCGCGAGCTCGCTGCTCGACGTGCTGGATGCGATTCGGACGAACCAAGACATTCGCACGGAGTACCTCACCGCTGTGCACGACTACTGGGTCGCGGCCTACTCGCTTGACCGGGCCCTCGGCCGCGATCTGATTCCAGATGAGGCGTCACCCCAATGACCGCTCGTCGTATATGGTTGGGCCTCGTGCTGGCTGTCCCGGTCGCGTGCAATAAGGGCGCGTCCGCCGACACGCCGCCCTCGTCCACGACAACGCCCTTACCGCCGGGGACCGTGCAGCTGGAGCCGCCCGAGATGGCCGCTCTCTCGATCGACACCGTCCGCGAGCGGAAACAGCGTGTGGTCGCGACACTTCCCGCACAGCTGTTGCTGGACGAAGACAAGACGGTGCGCGTCCTGTCGCCCGTCACCGGTCGCGTCCGCACGCTCGACGCGAGACCGGGTGACGATATCTCCGCGGGACAACCGCTGCTCCATATTGTGTCGAGCGATCTCGCGCAGGCGCAAAGCGACAAGCTGAAGGCCGACGCCGCGTCGCTGCAAAGCACCACGCAGCTGGTGCGATCCGAGAGTCTCTACGTCCACAAAGTCATCGCGCTCAAGGATCTCGAAGACGCGCGCTCCCAAGCCGCGCAGGATCGCGCCGAGGCGGAACGCGCTGGGCAACGCGTGCGGCAGTTGGCGGGCGGTCAGGGTGACCAAAACACCGCGCCGGGCGATTTCGTGTTGCGCTCGCCGATCGCGGGCGAGGTTGTGGATCGCCAGGCGAACCCGGGCGAGGAAGTCAGCGCCGACGCCGGCAATCCGCTGTTCACGATCTCGGCGCTCGAGACGCTGTGGGTCACTGCCCAGGCGTATGAGCAGAACTTGACGCACGTGCACCGCGGACAGCACCTCGTGTTCACGACCGCGGCGATGCCGGATCATCGCTACGACGCCGTCGTGACCTATGTCGGCGGCGCGCTCGACTCGACGACGCGCACCGCGATCGTCCGCGCCACGCTGGCGAACCCGGGTCGCGTCCTCAAGGCCGCGACCTTCGGCGATGTCCGGCTGTACGCGCCGGACACCTCTCACGTCGTCGCGGTGCCCGTAACGGCCCTCGTCACATCAGGCCAGCAGACGGTCGTCTTCGTGCAGACCGGCCCGACGCGGTTCCTCCGTACGCCGGTCAGCGTCGGCGACGACGATGGCGAGATGGCGTCGATCACCGACGGTCTCAAGGCGGGCGAGCTCGTGGTCTCGCGCGGGAGTATCCTGTTGCAAGGCCGTCTGACCACGGGGTCCTGACCCGTGCTGCGTCGCATCATTCGCTTCGCGCTCCGCCAGCGGCTGCTCATTCTCGGCGGCGCGGCGCTGATCGCGGTTCTCGGCGTCAACGCATTCTTGGGGCTCGACGTCGAAGCGTTCCCCGACGTCGAGGACGTGCACGTCGAGATCATTACACTCTGGCCCGGCCACGCGGCCGAGGAGATGGAACGGCTGGTCAGCTTGCCGCTCGAGCGGGCGCTGAACGGCATGCCGAGTCTCAGCGACACGCGGTCGATCTCGATGTTCGGCTTGTCGGATCTCATCATGACGTTCGCCGACGGCACGGACGAGTATTTCGTGCGGCAGCAAACGCTGGAGAAGCTGCAGGGCATCAATATGCCCGCCGGCGTGAGCCCCGGCATGCAGCCGCTCACGAACTCATTGAGTGAGGTCTATCGCTATACCCTCCAGGGGAGCCTACCCCGGACTGAGATGAAAGCGATAGACGAGTGGGTCGTCGATCCCGCGTATCGGTCCGTGCCGGGCGTCGCCGATATCGTCTCGTTCGGCGGACAGGAGAAGCAGTACCAGGTCGACGTCGACCCCGCGCGCATGCAGGCCTATGGGGTCACGCTCCCGATGGTCGAGCAGGCGGTCGCCAACGCCAACGCGAACGCGGGCGGCGGCTTCCTCATGCACGGCTACGAGCGGCAGATCGTGCGCGGCGTCGGGGTGTTCTCCTCGGTCGGCGACATCTCGGCGGTGACGGTCACGACCCGGAAAGGTATCCCGGTGCGCGTCTCGGACATCGGCACGGCCCATATCGGTGGCGCGCCGCGGGAGGGCATCGTGGCCAAGGACACGGCTGACGACGTCGTCGAAGGCATCGTGCTCCTCAGGAAGGGCGAGAATGCGCTCAATGTCGTCAAGCGCATCGAGGCCAAGACGGCCGAGATTCAGAGCTTCCGGCTGCCCAAGGGCGTGAAGCTGATTCCGTTTTATCGCCGGTCGGACCTCATCAACCATACGGTCGGCACCGTCCGCGAGAACCTGGCCACCGGTGCGTTCCTGGTCATCGTCATTCTCCTCATCTTCGTCGGCGATATCAAGAGCGCGCTGGTCGTCGCGACCGTCATCCCGTTCTCGCTGCTCATCGCGTTCACGCTGATGTCGTGGCGACACGTCGATGCGAACCTGATCTCGCTCGGCGCCGTCGATTTCGGGCTCATCGTCGATGCGGCGGTCGTGATGGTGGAGGCGTACCTCGTGCGCATGGCGCTGACCCCGCCGCCAACCGCCGAGGAACTGGAGCGACGACACGACACGGCGCCGCTCGAGTTCCGCGAGGGCATCGACGCACACCAGACGCACACGCACGATTGGGAGCATCGGGCGTCCGTCGAGAAGCGTTCGCTGATCGCCGAGATCACGGAGACCATGGGGCACCCCATGCTGTTCTCGGTGTGCTGCGTCGTCACCGCGTTCTTGCCCATCTTCACCTTCCAGCGCGTCGAGCGGCGGATCTTCTCGCCAATGGCGTATACCCTGACGTTCACCCTGCTCGGGTCGCTGGTGCTGTCGATGACGCTGATCCCCGTGCTCGCCAGCTTCCTGATCAATCCGAAGCCTGGAGCGCAGGAAACGCGCGCCTCGCGCTGGCTGCACAAGATCTTTGCGCCGGCCCTCGAGTGGGCGCTCGACCACGGGAAGTGGGTTGTGGGGATCGCCGTCACCGCGCTCGTCATCGCATTGGGTATCGGCGCGACCCTCGGCACCGAGTTCATTCCCGAGCTCGACGAAGGGAATATCTGGCTCACGGTCACCGAGCCCGTTGGTATCAATATCGAGCAAAGCAAAGTTTACGAACGCCAGGTCCGTCAGATTCTGCACACGTACCCGGAAGTCACGGAGATCGTCACACAGGTCGGCCGGCCGGACGATGGAACGGATCCGAAGGGCCCCAACAACGTCGAGATCCTCGCCAATCTCAAACCCCATGGGACGTGGGGCGCGTTCAGTGAGAATAAAGACCTGCTGATCGACAACATGTCGAAGAAACTGAGCGATGCGCTCCCGGGCATCGAGCTCAATTTCTCACAGTACATCAAGGACAACGTCGAAGAAGCGCTGTCCGGCGTGAAGGGTGAGCTCGTGGTGAAGATCTTCGGCTCCGACCTCAACGTCTTGCAGGAGCAGGCCGACGCGACCTCGCGCGTGATGGCCACGGTCCGGGGCGTCGCCGATCTCGGCGTCGAGAATCAGTTCGGCCAGCCGCAGATGCGTTTCGTCATCGACCGCAACGCGCTCTCGCGCTACGGGCTCAACGTGAGCGACGTCGAAGACGCGATCACCACGGCGATCGGCGGCAACGCCGTCACGCAGTTCCAGGAAGGCGAGCGGCTGTTCGACGTGAGCATTCGCTACGTGTCCGACGCGCGGTCGAGCGCCGACCGGCTGGCCGGACTGGCGGTCAACACACCCGATGGGCGCGTCGTCCCGCTGGGGGAGCTCGCGCAGCAGATCTCCGGCGAGGGCGCGTCACGCATCTCGCGCGAGTTGAACGAGCGTCGCATCGCCATCAAGTGCTCGGTGCGCGGGCGAGATCAGGGCAGCTGGGTGGCCGAGGCGCAGCGAAAGGTGGCGGAGCAGATTCACTTGCCGCCGGGATATCGCATGACGTGGGGCGGGCAGTTCGAGAACCAGCGCCGCGCGACGAAGCGCCTGGAGGTCATCGTGCCGACGAGCCTCGTCCTGATCTTCATCCTCTTGTTCGGCGCGTTCGGCTCCGTGAAGTACGCCGGGCTCATTATGATCAATCTGCCGTTCGCGCTCATCGGCGGCATTTTGATGCTCTTCTTCCGGCACCTCAACCTCAGCGTCTCGGCCGCCGTTGGATTTGTTGCCCTGTTCGGCATTGCGGTGCAGAACGGAATTATTTTGATCTCCGAGTTCATTCGGCTCAAAAAGGAGGGATTGCCCATCGATCGCGTCGTGCGGCAAGGCACGACGAATCGTCTGCGCCCCGTCGTCATGACCGCGTCGATGGCCGCCCTCGGCCTCTTGCCCGCCGCGTTCTCGCACGGCGTCGGCGCGGAGACCACGCGACCGTTCGCATCGGTCATCGTCGGCGGTCTCACGACGTCGACGCTGTTGACGCTCCTCTTGTTGCCCGTGCTCTTCCGGTTGTCGTATGCGGAGCCGAAGGACGAGTCGCAGCTCAGCGCGTGACCGTCGCGGGGGTCCAGCGCTCGCCGGGCTGAGTGGTGCCGATCACGGCGCCGAGGGCGCCGCCGGCACCGATGCCCGCGGCGCCGAATTTCGGGGCGTTGTGATTGGTGGCGTTGCCGATGATCACGCCGAGCAATCCGCCACCAACCGCGCCCGCCAGGCCGCCGATGAGGCCACTGCGCCAGCGCGGGCCGCTGCGTGGTCCGCCACTCACGTCGATGTGGCTCACCCGCTGCCAGTCGACGACCATGGGCCCATCAGGGGCATCGAGCGTGATCGCTTTCGCGTCGGTGGACTGGACGCGCGCGACCAGAGCGATCGATGGCGCATCGGGCTGCGTCTCCCATACCCGAACGCGGGCGCCGGCGCGAACCGAGTCCGCGCTTTGCGCGTCGGCGCGAAGCGCCACGAAACAAGCGAGAAGAACCCAGCGCATCACGGCGTAGTGTAACGCCGCGGCCGCTTGGGCGGGCGGTCCAGATCGGACAGCCAGTCGGCCGCGCCTTGAACCTCGCCGGAGGTCAGGGCATGTCCGGCTTCTTCCCAGCGCACGGTCACCGAGGCCCCGGCCGCGTTGAGCACACGCACGAGCTCCTCCGTATTGTCACGCCGAACGATCGGATCGACGCGACCGGCCGAGATGTACACGGGCATTCCGTTGAGCGCCGGCGACGGATCCGGCACGAACGGCACCATCGGCCGGAACAACACGGCGCGGGCGAACACGCCCGGGTGCCGGAGCAACGCGCTGGAGGCGATGTTCGCGCCGTTCGAGTAGCCGACCGCGACGATCTTCGTGGGATCGAACCCATAGGCTGCTGCCGCACGGTGAACGAACGTCACGAGCTCGTCGGTTCGAGCGGCGAGGTCCGCTTGGTCGAAGACTCCGAGCGCGACGCGCTTGAAGAAGCGGGGCGCGCCGTTCTCGCGCACCTTGCCGCGTGGACTCAAGAGCGCCGCGCCAGGCGCGACCGCGGCGCCCAGTGGGAGGAGGTCGCTTTCGTCGCCGCCCGTGCCGTGGAGCACGAGCACGGTCAACGGCGACCCGTGGCCGGGCACCCAGCGGTGAACGAAGCCGAGGTCTTGCTCGGTCATCCCCGCACGACCTTGGAGAGCGTGATGATCTGACCGGCATGACGCTCGGTGTGCTCGCCGATATGAAACAGGAGGCCGAAGAGCGTCGTTGGCAGCGCGGCGCGCCCGACCGTGCGTGGCTCAGGCAGTGTCGCGACCGGCGTCGCCTTGATCTCGGCGATCGCCCGCTTGATCGCACGTCTCGTCTCGTCCACCAGCGGCGCGGCTTCGGCCGGAGGATCGCCGGGTATCGCTTCTTCCCGGAGTGTCGCGAATTGTTGGGGAGTGAGTGCGTGGCCGTGGGCGTACGCCAACAAGCGGTCGATGCTGCCCGTGATATGGCGGAGGTGGAATCCGACCGACCCTGCTCCGCCCGGCGTCGCCCACAGCTGCGACGGTGTCAGTCCCGGAGCTGACCGCGTGATCTCATCGCTCGCTTGCATCAATGCGTGAACCGCCGGCATGACCAGTGGGTCGACGCCGCTTACCGGTCCGCGCAACCAGGCTTCGGTCACACCTGAATTATAGACACAGCAGCCGAACTCGTCGACTTCGTCGACTCGCCGGCTGCACGTGGGGGGTCAGATGTCTAGACCGCCAGCGTCGACTCGTCGGCCGCATATGGCATGGCGCCCGTTCACGGCGACGAAGCCGCGAAGCGGCGAGGAGTGTTCAGCTTGCTTTTGCGAGGCTGCCGCGGGAGTCGCGGCCGCTCAGATGGAACGAGTTGACGAGCCCCCGCATTTCCTCGGCCTGACTTTGTAACTCTTCCGCCGCGGCGGCGGACTCCTCGGAGCTGGCGGCGACGTTCTGCGTCGCGTGGTTCACCTGCTCCATGGCCACACGAATGTGCTCGACGCCTTCGAGCTGCCGATCACTGGCTTTCGCCATCTCGTCCATGACACCCGTGACCTGCGATGCGATGGCGGCGCCGGCCTCGGCGTGCCGGCGGGCTTCCTCAATGAGTCGCGCGGTGCTCTGCGCCGCCTCGGCGCTCCGCGTCGACAGGCTGCGCACTTCCTGGGCGACGACCGCGAAACCCTTCCCGTACTCGCCCGCGCGCGCCGCCTCGATGGCGGCGTTGAGCGCGAGCACGTTCGTCTGGGTCGCCACATCGTCCATCGCGTGCACGATCGAGGCGATAGCGCTCGACGATGCCTCGATGCGCTGCATCGCCTCGCTCAACTCGCGCATGCCGACGGCCTCGTTGAGTCCACGCGCGGCATTCGCGTGCTCGGCGTTCGTTCGCGTGACGATGGCCAGCTCCTGCAACTCCTCGAAGATGGTCGCGATCGCCGTCGCTTGCTCCCCCGCCCCTTCGGCCAGTGACTCGCTCC
The DNA here is from genome assembly GCA_035570055.1 of Gemmatimonadaceae bacterium. Classification (GTDB taxonomy): domain Bacteria; phylum Gemmatimonadota; class Gemmatimonadetes; order Gemmatimonadales; family Gemmatimonadaceae; genus DASRDS01. The sequence continues at coordinate 160,267 of DATMLM010000073.1, read as the reverse complement.
CGATGCGAATTTGATCCGACGCCGCAGCGACCTGGTCGGCCGCGCCGGAGACCTGGGCCAGTGCTTCGTCGAGGTTGACGACGGCGGTGTTGAGGGTCGTTTTGAACTCCGCCATATCGCCGGCATACGTCTCGATCATGCGCGCCGTGACATCGCGCGACGCCGCGCGGCGGAGCACCGTGGAGGCTTCGGTTAGTGGGCGCACGATGGCGTCGAGTGTGTCGTTCATGCCGTGCACGAGATCGTGCCAGGCGCCCTCGTACTCGGCGGCCGAGCCACGCTCGGTGAGACGGCCGGCCTTGGCCGAGGCGATCAGGCGCGCCATCACATCGAGCAGTGAGCGGACCGTGTCTTGTAAATGCGCGACGGCGTTTCCCGTGACGTCCTTGTCGCTGCGCGGCTGGAGGGGTGAGGCGACGTCGCCCGCGGCGAGCGCGCTCGCCGCACCGGCAATGGCCTTTTGCGATGCAATGATCTGCTCGAGACCGCGCGCCAGATCACCGAACTCGTCGTGTGACGTGATCCAGACTTCGACGCCGACTTCGCCGCGGGCCACCAGCGCCATCTTGCTCTTGATCTCTTGGACCGGCCACGCGACGCTCTGGCCAATGAGCCAGTAGTTGCCGACCGCGATCAACACGGTCACGACCCCGCCGATCCACAGCATGTTTCTCGCGAGTGTCCAGTCTCTCGCGGCTATGGCCCCGCTGACGAGCACGGTGTCGACCGCCATCACACCGATCACCAACGCAAAGGCGGTGATCAACTTCGTGCGCAACCGAAGGTTGTAATACCAATGCATCATGTGAACAACACCGGCCAGTCGGTCATCTCCCTACTATACACGACTGGCCGGTGAGTTCGATTCCCATCGGTCTTCAGCTTGCGGCGTCTTCCTCGTCGTCGTCCGCCGGGCCCTGATCGGGCAGGGTTTCCCAAGTCGTCGACCCGCTCAGATTCCGATTCTCCTCGGTGTCGCCGATCAGCCCTTCGCGGTCGTCGCGCTCCAGCGCTTGCTGCTCCTCTTGCTCCTGCTCGTCTTCCCTTTCCATCGTTCCTCCCTGGCGTCCGAACAGACCCCGAAATAGAGTTCCAACGCATGAGCACTGAGCACGACCCGGGCCGTGACGCGGCGCGTGCGCGCGCGGAACGACTCGGCGCTGTAACGACTGGGCCCGTTTCCCTGGCGTCCGGCGGCAAGGTCTACGTCGGCACGGCGGGATGGACCGATCGTACGCTCACTGCGCCCGGTGTATTCTATCCGCCCGGCGCGACGTCCGCTGAGGCTCGGCTCAAGTACTACGCGAGTCGGTTCGCGATGGTCGAAGTCGACTCGACGTTTTATGCGCTGCAGCCGCCGGTGGTCGTCCAGCACTGGGTCGACCGGACGCCCGAGTCGTTCCGGTTCTGTATGAAGGCCCACGCGCTGCTCACTGGGCACCCATCCGAGCCGCGCCGTCTTCCGGCCGATCTGTATCACGCGCTACCCTCCGCACTCGCCGACAAGCCGCGAGTTTATGCGCACGATCTGCCGAGCGAGGTGATGGCCGAAGTCAGGCGGCGGTTCGCGAACGGTCTGGCTCCTCTCGCGACGGCGGGTCGTCTGGGCGCGATCGTGTTCCAATTTCCGCCCTGGTTCGGCCCGACCCGGGAGAATGCCGAGCTGGTTGCGGCGACCAAGGAGGGACTCGGCGATCTGCCGCTCGCGATCGAGTTCAGAAATCGGGCTTGGATGTCGGATCGGCTCCGCGAGCGCACCCTGGCACTGCTCCAAAAAAACTGGCTCGCGTACGTGATGGTCGACGCGCCGCCGGGCATGCGATCCAGTATGCCGCCAGACGTGGCGGTCACATCGCCTTTTGTGGCGCTCGTTCGCATGCATGGCCGCCGGACGGATACCTGGGAGAAACGCGGTGTCTCGGTCGCCGAGCGATATCGATATCTCTATGACCGGAGCCAGCTGGAGGAATGGGTGCCCCGAGTACAGGAGGTGGCGGCGCAAGTGAAGGAGCCGCACTTCCAGGGCGTTCACGTCGTTTTTAACAACTGCTATGGAAACTACGGCACGACCAATGGGCTCGAGTTCCTGTCCATGCTAGCTTCCCCGCATGCCTGAAGAAATCGAAGTCGACACCGACAAGCTGCGCGAGAAGATCGACGAGGAGATCGAGGCCAAGAAGGGCGGCGAGGGCCGGATGCTTCGCTTCACCGCGCTCTCGACGGCGGTACTCGCGGCGCTGGCCGCGATCGCCTCGCTCAAGGCCGGAGCGACGGTCAACGACGCGATTCTTTTGAAGACCGAGGCGACCAACATTCAGGCTCAAGCCTCGGACGAGTGGGCGTATTACCAGGCCAAAGGGATCAAAGGGGCCGTTGCCGCTGCGACTGAGGCAACATGGCGCGCGGTCGGCAAGACGCCTCCGCCAGATATCGATGCCACCGTGCAGCGATACGCGAACGAGCAGAAGGCCATCAGCGACAGCGCGAAGGCGCTCGAGCACCAACGCGACGAGAAGATCGACGAAGCCGAGCGTCTCATGACGCAACACAAAGGTTTTGCGTTCTCGGTGACGCTGCTGCAGGTCGCGATTGCGCTCGGCGCCGTGTCGGCGCTCACGAGGTCCAGGGGCGTTCTGGGCACCTCATTGGCGATCGGTGCCGTAGGAGCCGCGCTCCTCGTGGCGAAGCTGTTCGGCTGATCGTCCATGGAGTATGGATCCGGGCTATCGCTATGGTGGCGAGGCGCTCTTTTTCATCGGGATCGCGGCGCGCATCATCCCGTGGCTGATGAGAGCCTCGCGCGAGGTGCAGGAGAACGGCGATCCGGGCTCATGGGCCTCGTGGGGCGCAGCGCTGACGCAACCGCGTCCCAAACCGACGGCGCTGGGATCCGTCGCAGCGCTCAGTGCGTCGATGACGCCCGAACAGCAAGCGCGGGTCATCGCGATGATCAGCGAGACACCGTCCGTAGCGGCTGGTCACGAGGTCGAGCACCACTGCCCCAAGTGCGGCACGTTGATTCACGCCGACATCGTCCATGGTGGATTCGGGCCGTGTCGGAAGTGCGGCTGGACGCCGGGACAAGCCTAGCGCTGCTCCTGGTGTGTCTCAGCACACCCGCGGCCGCGCAACGCCGCGGCCAACCAGCAGTCACCGGCGGACGGTTCGCGGCCGAAGTTGCGGCCGGCGCCGCGGCGTTGCCGATCGGGTTCATTGGCGGCGGCATCGCGACGCGTTGGGTCGCGCGTCGCTTCGGCGCGAACGATGATGCCGCCAGCACGGCCGGGTTGGTCGGCGCATATACCATCGCGGCGTTCGCCACGGCCGTCCCGCCGACACTGATCGGACAAGCCGGACGACACGCGACCGGCTCCTATCTGGCCGCGCTCGCGGGCACCGCTGTTGGGGGGCTGGGCAGTTTTGCGCTCATTCGGCTCAATCGCACGGACACGTCGCGCCCGTGTCATTTCGTGTGCGCCGTGAGCTTCGCCGGAGTCATTCTCCTCCCGAGCGTCGGCGCCACGACTGGCTTTAATCTCAGCCGGCGGTATTCCCGCTAGAATCCCATTCTGCGGCCAAGGATCATCTTGACGATGACGTGATCCGTTGCGGGCGTCCAACCGTTGCCGACGCCGAAGTTGAATTCCCACATCGGGCCGAAGTCGAGATTGATGCAGCCGAACAACTGATGCTGTTGCTGGTCGTACGGAGAGAATTTGGTGATGGATCCGTACGACCCATAGTACTCGGCCGCGAGATTCACAAAGTGCGTGACGTCGTATCCGACCGTCACGTTCGGCGCGAACACGAGACCTTGGTTCACCGTCGCGCCTTTCCATGATCGTTCGAGCGCTGGATTGACCGACCAGTACCACCGACCGATCGTCTGGTCGATGATCGGACGGATCTCCCACGTCCAGGTATCCTGCGAGACCGTCGGCCGCTGATACCCGATCTCGGTCGAGAGGCTCAGGCCGATCGGCCATCCCCACGAGTCGGGCACGCGAATGCGCGGTCGGATGTGATCACCGACCCACTGCCATCCTTCGTGACCGCTCACATACGTGAAGAGATAAAACCCGGTCTCGAACCACGGCGTCCAGCCGTGCGTGATCTCGAGGGTCTCGTGCTCGGCGTCCTCGGTCGGCCACAGCCCATCTTGTACGGTCCGTCTGCCATCGGCCGTAAAGTTCGAGTGGAGCTCGAACATAGTTGTGTCGCGCCCGACCGTCTGCGAGCCGTAGACCTGTATCTCGTAGTTGTCTTGGGCCGCGACGCCGAGTGGGGCGAGCGCGGCGAGCGCGAGCATCAGTCGCACGAGGTCGCGAACCAGCCGAGGGCGCCCTCGAGTCCGATCTGGTCGTCGCGATCGAACGCTGCCGGGCGGTCGCTGTCTATGTCGAACACCGCGATCAGCGCGCCCGTCGTATCGAATACGGGCACCACGATCTCGGAGCGCGACCGGGCATCGCAGGTGATGTGTCCGGGAAACGCGTGGACGTCCTCGACGATCACTGTCGCTTTGCTCGCTGCCGCCGTTCCGCATACGCCCTTGCCGACGTGGATCTCGAGGCAGCCGAGTGTGCCTTGATACGGTCCTACGCGGAGCTGCTTGCCGTCGTTGACGACGCGATAGAATCCGGTCCACAGGTGACCGAACCCGTGGTGCACAAGGGCGGAGATGGTCGCCATGGCGGCGATCGGGTCGGAGATACCGTCGAGGACGGAATCGATGTGCGTGGCGAGCTGCTGGTACGCCTCGCGCTTCGGCAAGCTTCTGAGGTCCGGCGTGTCTTCCGCCATGACCTCCAAGCTAACGGGACCGGGTGCGCTCCAGCAGCTCCGACAATTCTTGGGCGCGCAGCGTCGCCAGCCGCGACGTGCAGCGCGCTCGGGCATCGTCGCTCGCCTGGCGTGCGCAGTCGCGACGGCGGCCGGTCTCCCACATGGTTTCGGCATGCCGGAGCTCGCGCACGGCGGACTCGCCGCCCCTCGCTCTCATCGCGACGACGACGCTCGCGAAGACGCGGTCCAACTGCGAGAGCGTGCGTCTCTCCACCACGGGCACGACCGGTGCGCTCGGTGTTACGTCGACGGCCGGAAGCGACGGCAGTTCTCCATTGGCTTCGGCGACGACGGCTGGCGGAGTGCTGGCGCGGGTAAAACGCAGTCCTACGGCCAGCACCAGAGCGGCGGCCAGCAGAACCACCGGCGGCCACAGGCGTCGGCCCGGGCCTTTGAGCCGCGGCGGGATCACGACCGGCAGATCGCCATTCCACCGAACCTCGAGGCGCCCTGCCGAGAGCGTCCGTGGTGCGCGTGGACGGAACGATGGCTCCGGCCGTTGGGTGGCCGGACCCGCGGCTGACGTCCGACGGCGGACGAGGCGAGGCTCGTCGGCCTCGGTATCGCAGAGATAGGCGAGGAGCACATCGGCGCTCTCCCACCGTTCGTCGGCATCTTTCTTCAAGCAGCGCTCGATCGCGATCCTGAGGCGCTTCGGGACATCGGGCCGACGATCGACGAGCGACGGCGTCGGCTCGCATTTCTGGCTGTAGATCAACGAGTACAGGGTCTCGCTCTGCCACGGCCGCTCGCCGACGAGCAGCTCCCAGGCGACGAGTCCCAGGCTGAAAATGTCGCTACGGCCATCGACGGGTCCGCCGTCGAGCGACTCTGGCGACATATAGGCCGGTGTGCCAATCGCGATGCCGCTCGCGGTGACGGTTCCCTCGAAACCGATGCGCCGAGCGACGCCGAAGTCGGCGAGCAAGATGCGTCCGGACTCGGCCTCAACGAAGATGTTGCCGGGTTTGACGTCGCGGTGGACAATGTTCCGTCCGTGCGCATAGACGAGTGCGCTCGCCACCTCGGCCATGACGGTCGCGACGAACTCGATATCTCGAGGACCGTCGCGGTCGAGCACGGCGCGAAGCGACTCGCCGGTGACGAGCGGCATCGTGTAGTACAGCAGCCCATCGGCTTCGCCGGCGACGAGCAAAGGCACGATGTGTGGATGCTGCAGCCCCGCGACGAGTCGAATCTCGCGACGGAAGCGCTCCAAGCCCTCGCCTGCGGCGAGCTCGGGTGGAAGAACTTTGATGACGACTGGACGGTCCAGCTCGGTGTCCCGAGCGGCATAGACGCGAGACTGCACGCCGCCACCGAGCTCGGAGCCGACTTCGTATTCTGTTCCGATCGCCGCTTGCAGGCGCTCTCGTAGTTCCACTATGACATAAAGAAGCAAGCGCCGCGCCACTAATCCAGTGCTATTCCCAACCTCTCGGCGATGACGGTGCGGAGCGCCGCATAGACAGTCCAGTCGAGCAGCGAGCCGGCGCTCTCTCTCAAATGCTCGATCGCTTCGGTCTCGGACATCGGCTCGCGATAGGCGCGCCGTGACGTGAGCGCGACAAACGCGTCGGCCGCGGCGAGGATCCGACCGCCGATCGAGATCGCGGAGCCCTCGAGGGCCCGGGGATACCCGGTCCCGTCGTAATGCTCGTGGTGATCGTGCACGTAGTCGAGCACGACGCCGAGGTGGTTGAGCGGCGCGAGGATCTCGAGCCCGATCCGCACGTGATCTTGCACGTGGTCGAACTCTTCGGGCGTCAGCGGGCCATTCTTGTGCAGGACATCTTCCCGTGTGCCGATCTTGCCGATGTCGGCCAACCGTCCGGCGAGGTGGACATTCTCGATCATCTCGGCGTCGAGGCCGAGCGTCTGGGCGACCTGACCGGCGAGCTCGGATACGCGGGTGGAGTGGCCTTTGAGATACGGGTCCTTGGCTTCCATCGCTTTGAGGAGGGCCTCGGCCGTACTGATCGTCAGCCCCCGCAAGGCCGCTTTTTCGCGTTCGAGTGCTGAGGTTCGGGCCGCGACGGCCTCGCGCAGCGCGCGCTGCGACCGGCGCCGGGCGGCGGCGCGTTCGTTGAGCGCGCGCTCGATCGACCCCTTAATGGAATCGATCTCGATCGGCTTCGTCACGTAGTCGACGGCCCCGGCCCTGAGCGCCTCGGTGGCGGTTTCGGCCTCGTTGACCGCGCTGACCATGATGATCGCCAGCTCGGGGTCGATGTCGCGGGCGCTGGGGATGACCTCGAGCCCGCTCAGTTGGGGCATGCGCACGTCGCAGAGCATCGCCGCGAACTTGCCGCGGACGAGCAACGCCAGCGCCGCCTGGCCCGATTCGGCCGTCTCTACCGCGTAGCCGAGTGAGGCGAGAACCGATCCCAGGGAACGGCGGACCGCCGCATCGTCATCGACGACCAGCAGCGGCAAGGCACGTGTTTCCTGAGCAGTGGGCGGCACAAGGATAAGACAGTTGCCCCGTTATATGAGCAACATCGATTATACGGGTATTATGACGGGAACCGTAACACTCGATGCGCTGTGGATGCCGTTCACGGCGAACAAGGCGTTCAAGCGAGCGCCGCGTCTGCTGGTCTCGGCCAAGGGGATGTACTACACGGCGGTCGACGGGCGCCGCATTCTCGATGGTGCGGCCGGGTTGTGGTGTGTGAACGCGGGGCACTGCCGCGAGCCGATTGTAGCCGCCATACAGGAAGAGGCGGCCGAGCTCGACTACGCGCCGGGCTTTCAAGTAGGTCACCCGCTCGCGTTCGAGCTGGCTGCTCGCCTGACGGCGATCTCCCCCGGCGATCTCGACCACGTGTTCTTCTCGAACTCGGGATCCGAGGCGGTCGACACGGCGCTCAAGATCGCGCTCGCGTACCATCACGCGCGTGGCGAGACGGCGCGGACGCGTTTCGTCGGGAGGAACCGCGCCTACCATGGCGTGGGATTTGGCGGCCTAGCGGTCGGCGGCATCGAGAACAATCGCAAGCAATTTGGTTCGGGCTTGCCTGGGGTCGATCACATCATCGATACCCATCTGCATCCGACGAACGCGTTCTCGCGCGGTCAACCGAAGCACGGCGCGCATCTGGCCGACGACCTCGAGCGGGTCATTCGGGAGCGCGGTGCGTCGACGATCGCGGCCGTCATCGTCGAACCCGTCGCGGGCTCTACGGGTGTGCTCATTCCTCCGGTTGGTTATCTCGACCGTCTGCGCGCGATCACGGCCGAGCACGGGATTCTGTTGATCTTTGACGAGGTGATCACGGGGTTTGGCCGCTTGGGTGCGCCGTTCGCCGCCGAGTATTTCAATGTTGTGCCCGACATCATGACGGTCGCGAAGGGTATGACGAATGGGGCGGTTCCCATGGGGGGCACCTTTGTTCGCGAGGGCATTTACGACACGCTGATCAATGCCACCGAGGGTGGCATCGAGTTGTTTCATGGTTATACCTACTCGGGGCATCCGCTGGCGGCCGCGGCGGGATTGGCGGCGCTCGATGTCTACGAGAGCGAGGGGCTGTTCGACCGTGCGGCATCGCTCGCCGATCGGTTTGCGGATGCGGCGCATGCGCTGCGCGGGCTGCCGCACGTGATCGACATCCGCAACCTCGGTCTCGTGGCGGCGATCGAGCTCGAGCCGCGCGGTGTGCCGGGCACGACGACGCGTGCGTTCGACGTCTTCCTCGAGTGCTTCGAGCAGGGTGTGATGATCAGGACGACGGGCGACACGATCGCGGTGTCGCCACCGCTCATTGTCGAGCCGGAGCAGATCGACCGGCTATTCGAGACGATCGCCACCGCGATCCGCCGCGCGGAGTAGCGCGACGGCGACGCTCTCCTCGTGTGTGGTGACCGTACCGCCACACACGCGGAGGAGTTGGTCGGCGGCGATGATCGCGCCGGCCGAGAGCGGAATTCCGAGGGGCGCGCTGGCGTTCACGGCGCGAACGGTCATGCGAACCGTATTCGTCTCGCCGGGCTCGGCGGCGACCTGTATCCATCCGCGGCCATTGAGCGCATCGCGCGCGCTGGCGACGAGCGTGACGAGCAGGCGGACCATGCGGGTGTGATCGATGGCGACGGCGGGAAGTCCGTCCGCGAAGTCGAGGGTGACGGAGGCTTCTTCGCCGGCGACGATCTGGAGGAGTCGCCAGATGTCGTGGGCGGTGACGGCGAGGTCGATGGTGCCCGTTGCGGGGAGCGCTCGGGCAAGGGTCCCGAACTGGCGTGCGACCGTTGCGGCGGTTTTGGAGACGCGTGTGATGCGACTCGTGTCGCATTGGGATGGCATCACGCGGGCGAGCGTATCAATGGTATCGATGGCGGCGCCGAGGTAGCGCACGACGGCGTCGCTGGTCTCGTCGCCGGCGGTGACGGCGGCCAGGCGTTCCATCTCGGCAACGGCGCCGGCGCCGAGGGCGCTCAGGGTCTCGATGTCCTCGCGGGTCCAGTCGCGGGGTCTCATGTCATAGACGCAGCAGCTGCCGAGGGGGAGTCCGGCTCGGGTGATGAGCGGGACGCCGAGGCAGGCGACGACGCCGAGGGCGGTCACGGACGGGAACGTCGAGAAGACGGGGTCGACGCGCGCATCGGGGATGGCGAGCGCATCGCCGGTGGAGGCGATGATGGCTTGGCAGAAGGAGGGGCGCATCGTGGTACCGCCGGCGGCGGCGACGGCGGGTGGGACGCCGGTGAGTCCGACCCAGACGTCGCGTTGGGCGTCGACGAGGGAGACGATGGCGACGGGGGCATCGAGCAGCCGCGCGGCGACAGCGGCGAGTCGCTCGAACCGATCTCGGGGCCCTCGTCCTTCAGGCAGTCCAGTAGCGCGGACCGCGGCCAGGCGACGCGTATCCGCCGTGATGCGCGCATATCGGCGCGCGGCATTCGGCTGCGTCGTCGGCATCGGTCACAAACTTAAGCGTCAGCGCTCCTGTTCGAATACCTCTGGTGTTGCACAGCCGAGGAAGTCGGCGATACGGGATTTCAGCCCGGAACTGGCTTTGCGGTCACCGTTCAAAACCAGCATCAAGTGATTGTACGAGACGCCCAGCCGGCGGGCGGCATTGGCCATGGTGACCTCTTTCAGGGTGGCCGCCGCGCGAAAGGCCGCCTTGCGTTCAAGGGGCGACATAGGCATAATGGCCCCACACGGTGGAAAAATGAACGTATGTGTGTCTTGTCATGGCATAAGATGATATTCTCAGGTATCATGTCAAGGGTCACCTGATACTGACTTCGCTACGAACATGACGCTCTTTGCCGACCGGCTCCGGGAGGCTCGACAGCGCATCCGGACCCCATCTGGGGCCCGGATGACGCAGGGCGACCTCGCCAAGGCAGTCGGAGTAGAGCGGAACACGGTCAGCCGTTGGGAGAACAGTGGTGTTCGACCCAAGGATCCTGCGGTCATCGCGCGGCTCGCCGACGTCTTGCACGTGACGATGGAATACCTCGTCGGCTCCGGCGAGGACGTCGCGATTCGCCCGCCCGCGGAATTTCCGCCCTTCGACGCGAGCGCGAGCGCCGCGCTCGAGCGTCGCATTCCGCCTGAGGCGTACGAGCTCATTCACGGCTACCAGGGGCGTTTGATCGCGATCGGCGTCTCCGCGGCCCAGCGCAAGGAAGCCGACCAGTTGCTGCTCAGTGCCGCGTCCACCGCCCTCCATCGCGCGGCGCCGCGCGATCGCACGACCGCGACGGTGCTCGCGGACATCGAGGCGATGTGGCGCTACATCACGTCCGTGCTTGCCCAGGACGGGATCGACATCTCTTCGCTCGGCAGCAAGTCATGACCGCCGACACACTCGCGGCCCAACGCAGCGCGCCTGCGACGCTGGCGCAACTCATCGCGGGCGTGTCCGACGACACCTTGCATCGCCGTCCAGCGCCCGGCAAATGGTCGGTCGTCGAGATCATCGCCCATTTGGCCGAGGACGAGCTCTCGAGCAGTTGGCGCTATCGTCAGATGATCGAGCACGACGGCGCGGCACTGCTCGGCTTCGACCAGGAGTTGTGGGAGCGGCTCGGCGACTACGCATCGTGGACTGTGCGCGATGCGCTCGACATGTTCCGTCTCTTGCGCCAAGCGAACGTCACTCTGCTCTCGCGTCTCTCGCCCGCCGAGTGGGAACGTTCCGGCACGCACGCCGAGCGCGGCCGCCTCACCGTTCGCTCGCTCGCGGCGCATATGGTTGGACACGACGCCAACCACTTCGCGCAGATCCAACGCATCCTCGCCGGTGGCGTGTAACGGGGGCTCCCGCTACCTTACTTTGCTCCGCGCGTCAGTGGGGCCGGTAGCTCAGGTGGTTAGAGCGCTCGCCTGATAAGCGAGAGGTCGGAGGTTCAACTCCTCCTCGGCCCATACACTCAATCTCTGAAACCTCGCTTGGCGTTGCGACGCTACGCGAGGTTTTCTTTTTGCTAGGAAATGCCGTACTTTTGCGCCGCCAGAGCATCGCTCACTTGCGTCAGCATCGGCGGACCACCGCCGTGGTATTCACTTTCCGGATAAGTCAGCTCCCAATAGCGGCCATCGCCCGGGTCACGATACAGCTTCGACCACCCTTCGTCTCCTATCCCCAGCTCGACGAGCTGATGGGAGATGAGATCATAGATTCGCCGGGTAATCGGATCGGAAACGGCCACCCCGTCGATGACGACTCGTTGGCCGCGCAATTCCTTTTCCGTAGGCTTGAGGTGCTCCATGGCAAGAACTTGTCTCAGGCGACAGTGCTATGGAATAGGCTCGATAGAATACCCTGGCCGTCGATCGCTACCGCGGTAGGCGCTTCGCCATCTCGATTGCGATGTTAGCTGCAGCGTCAGCGCGGGAGCGCATGACAACGCGACCACTTATCGCAATGCACTCGAACGTGCCGTCGTGAAACGTCATGACGAAGTGCCGAAGGACCTCGAATCGCTGTGCGTCGTACCGAGGGTGAACTCGATTCGCTTTCTCGAGTCCGCGGATCCACGACGACTCGAGGATCTCGAATGTGCCGTAGCACGAGAGGCCGCGCGAGTACAGGGGATGGCTCGCGAGCGTCTCGTCGTTCGGCGGTCCGAAGTAGTGAGCAATAGGCCGGGCAAACTCCACGATGGCCCACTCCTCGTTCGCCGGTGCCAGCATGTACCCAACCAGGAGCCCGTGATCATCGGCGAGCATGCGCGGGTTCGGCGCGCCGGCTGACTGCGCCGGGAACTCGTCGTAGAGCATGACCCGGTCGCGTTCGTCGATCGCGTACATAACGTGAGAGGGAGTGAAGTGTGAATTACTGTTCGTTAAGCATCTGACGTGTCCGATGAGCGCACAATTCGCCCTTTGCCATAGTCGTCGGAGCCGATGCCATGCGTGCCGGTAAGAGCTAGAAAATACGCTGACCGGACGGGGCCGTGCCGCCAAACTAGGTTTAGCGATGTCGTCCCCCAGAACCGAACGTCCGCGTGCCTGTGAATTCCGAAGTGTTGTCGTACGCGCTGGCCCGCTTGGGGCCCCCGTGAGTTGCTTGGGCTTCGGGTGTATCGAAGTGGGACGCCGATGCCTCGCACGAGTCGTCGGCATTCTCTCTGGCGTTCGGATTCGCCGACGTCGCAAATTTCTTTCCCGGTTCAGAGAAGAGGAGTTCTGCGAACATGTCGGGGAGGCATTTGCTCGTCGCAGCCCGCTTCACATCTTGGTCGGCGCTTAGGAGGTTCGCCGCAATGAAAGAACGCGCGCGAAACTTCGTCTGCTTGACACTGGTGCTGAGCTGCGCCCGAGCCAGCCGTGACACTGTATCGCTGGCGCCGGCCGCGACGGACACGATCGTGGGCGTGGTGCAGCTGACTGGGACTGATTCCTCGGCGTCGATCAATCTCCTGCCCGCGTCGGCGAATGGTGAGACGTACGGGCAGCCGATCAAGCTCGCCGCGTCGCCGCCTCTGCGCAGCGTCAATGGGCTGGAGGTGAGGATCGTTGGGACACAAGCCAGCGACCGGCGCTGGCCGGGTATGGTCAAAGTGCTGACCTTCGCCGTCATCGCCGTGAAAGGGCAAACGGCGATCGATGGAATGCTGGCGGAGGACGCGGGGGCGTTGTACCTCGTGACGGCGGACGGCCGATGGCACGCGCTCACGCATCCGCCCGCGGCACTGCGCGCGCATATCGGCGCCCGTGTCTGGATCGCCGGCCCGCTCGATCGCGAGCCGGTTGCGTTCGGTGTTATCGAGTGAAGGCGGCTCGGCCAAGAACCCCAGCGATTTACGCTAGTCTTCGGGGTTGAACGTCGCTTCCCTGTACAACGTCAGCCCGCTATGCCAATCGGGATCCCGCTCCTCGCCGTCCCATCTCACCCGATACAGCTCCGGGCTGCCCGTGCTCGCTTCGCACACCGCGCCGTGACGGAAGAGGCCCTTCACGAGATCCCACTGCGTCACTCGCTCGCGATGATCAAACTTGAACGCGATCCCCGCCCGGCGATGGCGAATATCTTTGCTGCGGAAGCCGACCGCGGCGAGCGCGGCAGCGGCCGGGACGCTGACGGCGGCGATGAGAACCTGTGCGAATGCGAACATCGAGTTTGAATGACCCTATCGAGGGGGGCGAACACCCGCATCGTGACAGCGGCCTCGCGGTCCGCGTATGCGGCCTCGTTCTCTCCACCCTGCATAAGGCACATCGCGCGCCAGATATGATCGAAGACGTCGAAGACACCAGGCTCACCGAGCCCTACGAATTCATGGCGTCCAGGGGCGGATACTGAGCACCGCTGCGTCGAAGCACCGAAAAGTGGGAAGGGCCAGGCGAGGATCGCAGCCGCTCAGCGTATTACGCCGGGCGAGCGACCATCCGACACTCTAAGACCTGACGCGACTCTAGAGCGCTTGCCCACTGCACCAGTACGCTAGACGCTTGCTGGATTGATTCGGCTGATAGCCCGACGTGCCGGCGCGGCTGCCACGACGCCGCCTCAGGTTCATGCGCTGGGTGGGGGGTGCCTTCACTGCATTGCCGGCAGATCGGGCGAACAGTTTGCGTCCAATCCTCGACGACGATGCCCGAACGGCGGCGGGATTGACGCGGAGACGCAGGTGCAGACCTTGTTTCAACGCGGTTGAGCACCGAGATGTATTGTAGGCCAGTGCATAAAGTGTCATGGCGCTCTCAGCGATGCGACCGAGGAAATCGATCATGGCTATCAATGTCGGCAAGGTTGCACTACACGAATCCGGCGCGACCGGCAAATGGCAACATCGTGGCACAGGCGCAGGCACGATCGTGGTCGTCCGTCCGGTCGACAGTATCAGCCCGCAACTCCGAGCCGCCATGCACGGCAACCAACTGTTGCCCGCGGTCCAAGCCCAGCTCGTGCCTGCGGTTCAGCACGAGCTCCTGCCGGCAGTCCAATCCCGACTGTTACCAGCGGTTCAGTCTCCGGCGGCAGCCGGCGACACCGTCCTCCTGCGGAACGTCCGCATCGTGAGCATCGCGCCGGCCTGGGCGAACGGGTCTCCGCAGGAACAAGTCACATTCGAGTATGGCGCGCTGACCGTCACGAACCTGACCAGCGGACACTCGATTTCACAACGGCCGCGGTCAGGCAAATAGAGCAAATATCAGCCACTATGCGATTCAGCACGCAGGCGTTCGGAGCGCTCGCGACATGCGCCTTCCTGGCGTTCAGTGGTGTCGCGAAGAGCCAGGCGGTGCAGATCTACGAGCAATTCCCGTCTGACATCCATGCCAGCGAGCGATACGTCATCTTCTCTCATGGTCTCATCGCGGAGGGAGACGATCCAAAACCCGTATCGCCCCAATATGGCGTGTATGATTTTCCGCGGATCAAAGATTCCCTATTCAAGAACGGTGGGTTCAACCTCATTGCCGTTCAGCGCAAGAAAGGTGTGGAGCTCGAGAATCATGTCAATCAACTGGAATCGTGGGTGCATCGACTGCTGGCAGCCGGTGTAAAGCCGAGCCGAGTGACGCTCGTGGGATTTTCTCGCGGCGGGCAAATTACGGCGCTCGCTTCCGGGCACCTTGCGACTGAAGGGATCAACACCGCGATACTCGCGATTTGCTCCGATGGTGACTTCGCGGTGGACTCGGGTCCGGCCATCGTCCTCGGCGGCAATTTTCTGTCTATTTATGAAACCTCGGACGCACTCGGATCCTGTTCAAAGCTCGCCGAGCGAAGTCACCTGGGGTCATTCAAAGAAGTGGCGATATCGACCGGCAAGGCGCATGGTGCCTTTTTTGAACCCCGGCCCGAGTGGATCGACCCCCTGAAAGCTTGGATTGCCAAGACCAATCGGTAGAATCTGTCACTGACTCCCGGCGCGTGGGCTCATCAGATAAGAGTCCGCCCGACGGCCTGGGGGTGCCCAGCGGACATGCCGCAAAAGCATGAACGTGTAGGTCGTCGAGTCGGATGACGGAGCTCGGTATGCGCCATCAGCACCCGCCAGCCACGCCGTCAGCGACGTCATCTCCCAGCCGTCGACCTGATCTCCGTGCCAGCTCACCTGTCGCAGTCGCCGCACGCCGTGCAGCCAGCCGTAGCGGCGCGCTCGCGATGCCGCTCGCGCTAGTGAGTCCGGGATGTACGGGAGATCCCAGGCCCAGCACCACGTGCTGTCGCGTCTCCCTACAGCACCTACAAATTGGACGTCGGCCAGAACGCGAGCGACTCCGGTATCCGAGAATACCAGGAGACCAATCCCCTCGTCGTAGTCGAATCGCCGATACTCGCCGATGTGAAAGTCGCGTTCCAGGCGATCCTGTTTCACGCTCATGGCGCTGTCTGCCCGCGTAAGCAAGGCGACGTATCGAGCATCCGGCATCTCGCACGCGTAGAGTTGCACCGCGAGCAATGCAGCGACCAATAGTCGAGTTATTCCCAACTGGCACCTCGCGTTGCAGCAACGACGCGGTCCCAGAGGGCCTGCGACATATCGCCGCGCCATACCCATGCCAGGCACGTGCGGAAACGAGAGTCAGCACGTGCCGCGGCCTCGATGCGGTCGATGAACGCCGCGCCGTGATCGTTGAGGAGGTCTTCGAGAGGCCCGACGCCAACGGGACCGAGCCGCTCGTCTGACGGAGCGCGCTCGATCAGCAAGACGATCGCCCGCCACGCGACTTCCGGGTCCTTTCTGCGAAAGTCATCGAGACGGTCCCCCGCCCAGCACGTCGCTTCGTAGACGAACCACCCTTCGACGACTCGCTCGGCGTCGGGTGGAAGCGCCCGCTCGCACGCGGGCGGGTCGTCGGTGTTGTAGTCGGTGGTCCCCTGCGTGGCGCGCACGACGCGCTGCCAGATATCGGCCGGGATGTCGGCTTTAGTCGGTGGGTGCCCTTGGCTTCTCCGCATTCGCCACAGACACCGACGAATCAACACGGAATCCGGCGCCGCCCGCTCCAGGCGATCGATGACCGCGGCGCCATGCTTGCGCAGCAGGTCGCGCAATGGAGACATCGTGTCGAACGCGCTCAACCCATGCGACGGACCGCGGTGCACAACTTCGACCACGAGTGGCCATGCGGCATCGGGATCATCTCGAATTGTATCACGCAGCTCCTGCGCATCGTCGCGGTGCATCGAGCTCCGCAGCCCCGCGTCCGCCAATTTGTGGAGGTCGAGCGGCGGCGGGTAATAGTAAGACAGCAGGAGCTCGTGTGGACGGGCAATGCGTTGGAGCCGAGGGTTCGCGTGAACCAACGCCAGCACGCGCTCGTGATACGGCCTACCGTGGCGGCGCAGGAGCTGCTGCATCCTGTACCACGCTTGCTCGAGGATCTCATCGTCGGCCGGTCGAAGCCGTACCAGCTCGAGGACGACAGACCAGGCCAGCTCGGGATCGGTCGCGATCCACTCTTCCCATACGGACAGCGCATCGCTACGCGGCTTCGGGCCGATTTTGCCCGCATACCGCCAATCGTGCCACTCGACGTAACTGGAGGCTACCTTCTCTGCCTCAGCCAACGTGCACCGATCCGCTTACCGCGTCGCCATCGCCGCGTTTGAGCTGAACGAAGACGAGCGTCGACACGAGCGTCATCGCACCGAGGACGAGAAACCCGCGGTGCACGCCTTGAATGAACTGCACGGGGTTCGAGCCGTGCGGATCGGGAATGAAGAACGCCGTGACGAGCGACGCGCACGCCACGCCGAAGCTGACCGCCATCTGCTGTACCGTGCTCGCGATCGAGCTCGCGCTCGACGCGTCGTGCTCGTCGACGTCGGCGAAGGCCAGCGTGCCCATGCTCGTGTACTGGAGCGACGTGAAGAACCCATAACAGAAGACCTCGGCCACGATGAGCCAGACCGGCGTGCCGCGGCCGATCGTCGCGAACAGCATGATCTGCAGGCCAATGAGCAAGGTATTGGAGATGAGCACGCCTCGATATCCAAAGGTCCTCAAGATGCGCGGCATGGCCACCTTGAAACTGAGTGCCGCCAGGGCTTGCGGCATCACCAGGAGCCCGGACTGCACCGGCGTAAATCCGAGGCCGACCTGGTACAGCAGCGGAAACAAGAATGGGATGCCGCCGATGCCGAGCCGCGTGAAGAAGCTGCCGAGGACCGACGCGCGGAATGTGCGAATGCGAAACAGCACCAGGCGCAGTACGGGATGCGGCGAACGCATCGCGTGCACGCCGTAGGCGCCGAGCAATACGATGGAAAGGACCAGCTCGACGAGAATGGTCGTGGGGCTCAGCCGGTGCTCACCAAAGACTTCGAGGACATACGACAGGAGCGAGACTCCCGATCCAAACAGCAGCAGTCCCGTGACATCGAGCGGATCGGTGTGCTCGCGGTAATCGGGGAGATGCCGATATGCCATGTAGAGCCCGACGATGCCGATCGGGATGTTCACGAAGAACAGGAGTCGCCAGTGGAAGTACGTGACGACGAGGCCACCGATGACGGGTCCGAGCATGGGCCCCACGAGACCCGGGATCGCGACGAAGCTCATGGCCCTGACGAGCTCTGACTTCGCGAACGTCCGGACGATCGTGAGCCGACCGACCGGAACCATCATGGCGCCGCCGCAACCCTGAAGGACTCGGCACGCGACGAGGGCATGAATGTTGGTGGACAGCCCGCAGAGCAATGAGCCGAGCGTGAACGTGGCGATCGCCGACGCGAACACTCTCCGCGTGCCGAATCGATCCGCCATCCAGCCGCTGATGGGGATGAATACCGCGAGGCTCAGCGTGTAACTCGCCAACACCGACTTCATGCTGAGTGGAGCGACGTGGAGTGCCGCAGCGATCGTCGGCACACCCGTATTGAGGATCGTGGTGTCCAGCGACTCCATGAAGAACGCGACCGCGATCAGCCACGGGAGAAGTTGTTTGCTGGTCACCGTCGGGCGATCCCACTGTTGCCGGCCATAGTGGAAGCAAGTTTTATCGCGCGGATGGATCGGTGCAACGATCCGCCGCGCGGTGCCGGCGCGCGCAACCTATGGCATTGCCATCGCCTGGCCCGACCCAACCGACACGACGACGTCGTAGAGGTCCTGCCGATAGACGGCGTTCGTGCTGTCGACTGCCGGCCAGTGGGTGCCGCGGTCCGGGACAAAGAGGCCGCCGATCGCACCCATCCCTCCGTCCGGTAACAGATGGCCGGTGGGATTCTCATACGTGGCGGAAATTCGATAGCGGTGGGTGGGCTCTATGTGAATACCGACACTGTGCCAGCTATGAAACCACGTAGTCGGCATCGACAGCACGTGTCCGGCGGAATCACGCACCGGGGTACCGTGCCACAGCACCTGCCCCGTCGTCATGTCAGCCAACTCGAGGCTGACTCCATAGTCGTGCATGTGCCCGCCGATGCCGATGAGATAACCGGGCACCGCTGGGCTCGAGTCCCAGTAACGGACCGTGCGCCCCGGCGCGAGATCGAAGCCCTTGGTCCCATCGGGCGGATGGCCGAGCGGGAACATCGCGTCCATGCCCCATGGAAAAGCTTGGAAGAGCGGAAAGAATCCGAGGCGCCGGTACCCGAGCGTCGCGCGAATGCGCACGCCGTGATGCGCCGTGCGCGTGGGATTTGTCAACATGCCGATCGTCAGCAGTCGCTCCCCGCGCGGGAGAGGCATACCGAGCAAGAGCGCCGGCATCGCAATGGTCGGCGTCTCCTTGCTGACGGCCAGAATATGCAGCTGCGTAGACAGGAACAACTCGCGCCGACCGGGATCCGTCAGCGTGAGGTGATGCAAGAACGTCCTCGGCAACTCATACCCCGCGCTATCGAGGACGTCGACCCTCACGCTGGCCAGGGCCAGGTCGAGTGGGATCCGCACCTGATATGCGGGCAGACTGACCATCGACTCGTCGCGCGGAGTCGACGCGGGGAGATCAGTCGGAGGCAGCTCGATCAGCAAGACTCCGCGTTGCGCATCGACCGACACTCGCGCGGTTGGCAGCGTCGCGAGCGGCGGGATAATCGGGAGGATCTGTGCCCCGAGGGGCCACGCGGGCAGCACCAGGGCTGCCCCGAGCGCGCGGCGGGCGAGACGACTTGAGAGGTGAACCGGCACTTTGGAATATCACATCACGGGAAGGAATACGTCGGTTGCGAGATCGGGTTCGGGCGTAGTGTCCGGCCCGGCGCCTGGCTCGCGCCGAGACTGTGGCAGCCACACCCCCGTACAGCGTGTCGTACGCGGCGTCGAATCCTGCGTCGTAGAGCTCGTCGTCGAGCGGCACACCCCCGCGCATGTGGGACACGAGGTCCCTGGTAACCGCCCAGTCGAACACGACGCGAAACGCCTTCTCGAGATCGCGAGTTTCGTACGGCCATACGTGCCGCGTGGCGACGATAGCGAACGCCTCCGAAATGCGCGCGTCGTAACTATTCGGGATTGCAGTCGCGTGACGCGAATATGTCACGAATTGGCCGACCTCGCCCGGCCAAGCTTGCTGTCTTACCGTGCTCCCCATGGCTACGTATTATTGGAACGATGGCCGATGACACGCCCTCATTCGAATCTGCCAGCGTCGCCGCGATCCTCATGCAGCGTGGTCGTGAGGATCGCGCCGCGCTCCTGGATGATCTCGTCATGATGCTCGCCGAGGTCGTGCCCGGCACACGAGTCGAGCGTACCTTGTTGGGGCGGCGCGTCACCGCCATCCACTTACCGGTCGGTGGTTACGTCTACGTCCTGAGGCGTGGAGCGGGTGAAGCGTTCGAGGCCAACCGGCGCCAGCAGGTACGCGGCGTAGCGATTCGAAATGATCCGATGGAGATCGAGGCCTTTCTCGCGGAGCTTGGGCTGGCACTCGACGCCGAGCTCGAGCGTACAGAGCAGGGTCGCGACGCCCTCCGCAGGTGGCTGGATGGAAGGAACTCATAGCGAGGACGACACATGCCCGATTATGTGGCAGGTTCCACCGCCAATCTCCCCAAAGGGGCGGCCGAGCGACTTCGTGCAATGCGCGGCACGGGGGATCGACCCGCGTTCTTTACGAGCGACCTCTCGGTCGATGAGTTTCTGCTCGTCGAGCAGGCCGGGTTCGAGGCGCTCGGTCTGGTCCTCGGGTCGTCCATTTATCACGTCGGCTTCCAATGGCAGAAATGGAGCGTGAGCCAGGAGCTGCCGATCCTCACTGGGGCCATGTACGAGGCGCGTGAGCTCGCGATGACGCGCATGGAGGAAGAGGCGGACTTACTCGGCGCCGACGGCGTGGTCGGGGTGCGCCTGGTGTTCAAGGAGTACGCGATGGAAGAGGGCGTGCTCGAGTTTCAGGCTATTGGCACTGCCATCCGGCATCGCGAACGCCAGGGGAGTCTGCGCACGAAAGACAATCGTCCCTTCACGTCCGACTTGAGCGGCCAGGACCTCTGGAAGCTCATTCGTGCCGGGTATCGTCCGGTCAGTCTTTCGATGGGTGCGTGCGTCTATCATATCGCGCACCTGAGCTTCATGCAGGCGCTGAGGCAGATCGGGCGCAACAAGGAGATGACGATCTACACCGAAGCGACGTACGCCGCACGCGAGCTGGCATTGGAACGGATGCAGGCCGAAGCGGCGCAACGCGGCGGGGTGGGCGTCGTGGGCGCGCGAGTGGAAGAGTCCAATTGGGGTTGGGGCGCGAATGCCATCGAGTTCTTTGCTGTCGGCACCGCTGTCGCACCCATTCCGGGCGCGACGCAGCGGCCGGGTCTCGACTCCGTGCAGCAGGTTGTCACGTTCGACAGTACCTCGTAAAGCCTCAGCTCACTGCTTTCTTCACGAGCGCGGCGATTCTTGCCTCTTCGGCAGGAGTCAGCATCTCGAGCGCGAACGTGGTCGGCCACATGTGGCCCTCGTCGAGATGCGCCTTGTCGCTGAACCCGAGCGTCGCGTACCGCGTCTTGAATTTCTGCGCGCTTTGGAAGAAGCAGACGACATTGCCATCCTTGGCATAAGCGGGCATCCCGTACCAGGTCTTCGGTGAGAGCTCTGGTGCGGTGGCTGTGATGAGCGCATGGAGCCGCTCGCCCATGGCGCGATCCGACGGCGGCAAGGCGGCGATCGCAGCGAGTACGGCAGCTTCCTCGTCCGCCTTATCCGCCGGTCGGCCGCGGCGCGCGTCCGCATTCCGCTCGCGAACGTACTCCTTCATAGCGGCCCGTTCCTCGTCCGTGAATGCCTTGGACTTTTTCTGCGCGGCCTTCTTGGCAGGTTTCATGACGCTCTCCTCTTGGTCATAGGGCTTGGCTTCAGCGCTCTGCAAAGTAATCTTCACTCGTGCGTGCGCGGCTCGCGCTCTCGCGGGCGCAAATCCTGGGGTTCAGGCGGCGAGTCGGGTCGCTCGACGAGCGCTTGCCGATGGGAGCCACATCGCTGCGCCGGGCGGCGTGGTGCGGGCTACAGGATTCGATGCCGCGCGCCGCGCTGTTGTCCATCCATGCGCGCGTCGAGGGCGCGGGGCCGAACGCGTGGGAGCACCGGTCGCTGGTGCAGCTGTGGGGGCCGCGGTTCAGCGCGTATGTCGTCGCCGCGAAGGACCTCGCGGTGTTCTCGCTCGGGCGGCTGCCGGAGGACGCCCGTGGACGCGCGAGGGCGCACGAGACGGCTGAGCGACTTCACGCATTCCTCGACGGACGTCGGATGCCGTTCGGGCAGGCGGGGCATGGGATGGGCGTGCAGCATAACAGCCTCCGGTACGCGGCACCGACGGGTAGGGTTCTGCTGCGCTGGGAGGGCGCGCGGCAGCCCGTCGTCTGGACTGGGCCGGCGATCGACGTGGATCCGAGGCACGCTGGGCCGGAATTCGGTCAGCCGCCGCGCGCTCGGCGTTCGAGGCGCTCGGCCACGCAATAGTGCCCGTGCGCACACCTATCGGCGATGCGTGGATCCTCGCCGACGACGAGGCCGAGTTGCGTGCACCGCCGGGACCTGCGGCGCCAGCGCGGCTTCTGCCGAGCGGCGATACGTACTACCTCCTGTGGGGGGCCGACCGGGAACTGCTTGTGCCGGACGCAAAACGACGGGCTGCGCTCTGGACGTCGCGCGTGTGGCCAGGGGCGCTCCTCGTGAATGGGGAAATCGTCGGAGTATGGCGCCGCGACCGGGGCGATGTGTCGATGGAGCGGTGGCGGCGCGTCTCCTCCTCTGAGCGAGAGGCAGCGGAGGCAGAAGCGATGTCACTCCCGCTGCCGGGTCTCAATGGTTCGATTACCGTGCGCTGGAGCTAACTCGTGTAGCGGCGCACCGAGAACGAGATGGGTAAGCCGATGCCGAACCAGTGCCAGATGAATTCCGGAATCTGACGTGACCAGTTGAAGGGGCGCGGCGGGAGGGCCGAGAGCGGGATCACCACGAAGTGCATGAAGAGATAGACGCATGCGCCGAAGATCATGCCGGAGATCAGTGGTCGTTGCGTGAGAAACGCCCACTGGCGACTCGCCAGATAGAAAACCGTTGCGGCGCCCAGGGCAATGGTGAAATGCAGGATGAAGCCGAGGATCGTGGTACCGGTCGTGCCACCAAGTTGCTTGCCGACGCCGAGGGCTCCAGCCGCAATGGCCTGCGGAACGAGGAGCGGCGCCTTGGGGCTGTAGACCAGCATCGCGTAGCTCATGTCCAAAACGCCGGCGATGAGACCGCCGACGAGGATCGCGGGCAATGGACGATTGGGAGCGGTCGTTGTCTGCATTTCCTACGGTATGCGCGCGCGGGTTCACCGTCGAGACCCTTTCTCGCGATGGTCTGACACGCGAGGACGCACTTCCGCCGATCATTGGTATCAAAAAGGGCACGTCGATTCCGAGGAGCGTCGTTCGTCGCGTGTGTAGACCCACTGACGCGGAGACGACCATGCGGCGTACCAATGTGATCCTCTGGACCATCCAAGGCTTGTTAGCGCTCGCCTTCTTGTTCGCTGGCGGTATGAAGCTCCTGACCCCCACGGCAACGCTGGCTCAACTCGTGGGCTCGGTGCCGGTTGCGCTGGTTCGATTTATCGGCGTGTGTGAAGTCACCGGTGCGCTCGGCCTCATCCTGCCAGGACTGCTGAAGGTCCGCCCAGCGCTTACTCCGCTCGCCGCGGCCGGTCTCGTGATCATCATGAGCGGCGCCGTGTCCGCCATGATCACGCTCGGTCGCGCGCCCGAGGCCACAGCACCAGCGATCTTGGGTATCCTCGCCATTATCGTGGTCCTCGGGCGGCGCCGTTCGTGAAGAGCAGGTGTCGTTAGTACACCGGGCCAAAGTTGCAGCCAGCCGGCGCATTGAGCGTGGTGGTTGTACCCGCGGTGAAGAGCGTGGGGACCTTCGCGCCACCCGCCGACAACAGCGTCTTCGCGTAGAGCGGAATCCCGAACGCGTTGAGCGAGTTGATCGCCGCCAGATCGCCGAGGTTGTCGAACGCGATACCGTTCGGGCTATCGAGGCTGGGATCACCACCGACCGTCACGGGGCTCAGCGTCGTCATCGGCGTCGGGCTGCCGGTCTGACCGAGGCTCGACGCTGCGAACTCGACGACCGTGTTCGGCGCGTTCGCGTTCGAAGACCACAGGTCACCCTCGGCGTCGACGATCAAACCCCACGGGCCCTGGATCGAGCCGTGGCCGTTGTCGGACAGCGTGTACGCCGGAGCGAGCGTGACGGCGCCAGCGCCGACCGCCGGCAGCATGCCCGACGTGAACTCGAAGATCGTGGTCGAGGCGTTGTTCGCGACGTACAGGTTGCCCGATGCGTCGAACACGATCCCGAGCGGGCCGGAGAACGCCGGGCTCGACGAGACCATCGTGGCCGGCGTGACGTTCGCGCCACCCGCCTGTACCTGCGCGCTCGTGAAGACATCGACCACGCCCGCGCCGTTGTCGCTCACCCACAAATTGCCCTGCTTGTCGAACACGGCCTGCTGAATGAACGTGAACCCGCTGTAGTGAATCGCATTGTCAGGCGTCAGCATCGCCGTGGCGCTGGCTGCCTTGAGTGTGGCGGGTTTGAACTCGTACAGACCTGGAGCGCCGCCGCCGGACGCGCCCCCATCGATCACCCACAGATCGCCCGCGGCGTCGAACACCACGCCCTGCGGCGCGACAAACGCGGCGCTATTGATGGCCTTGGTCGGGGCGCTGCCCGACATGCCCATGGTCTTGAGAATACCCGGAGCGAACTCCAGGACGTTGCTGCCGTTGGCGACCCACAAGGAGACGTCGATCACTTGGGGCTTTGGTGCGGTCATGGTCGAGCTGTCGCTGCAGGCGCAGGCGAGAAGCGCGAATCCCATCAAATAGATCTTCGACACGTTGAATTCCTCTCGTTAGGGGTACGGACGAGAGGATACCGGACCTGCTCACTGCCCGATCACCAGAAAATCAACTACTTCGTCGGCTGGCAGACGTGCATGCCCGTGGGTTGCATGATCGCGACGAAGCGGGGGTCGCGCTTGAGCCCATCGTAGGTCGGATCGCACGCCAAGCCATTCCACACCGGCTCGGCGTCGTGGCGCCGCACACTGCGCTCGACCCAGACGAGCGCGGAGTCGGTATTGCCGAGCGCGAGCTGGGCGTCGGCGTAGTCGAGCGCGGGCACCGTGCCGCGCGCCAAACCTCGGCGCATCTCGGCCACGAGACCGTCCGCATCGTTCTGGCGACCGGCTGACATATACACCCAGGTGGCCGCGCTGCGAACGCCGGGACCTCCGCGCGCCAGACGGAGCGCGCGGTTTGCCGCGGCAACGGCACTGTCCCGGTGGCCGCCGAACAACTCCGCCTCCATGAGCGCGGTATGCAGCCCGGCGAGCGTCGAGTCCAACCCGAGCCCGTGACGCGCCGCCGTTGCCGCCTCATCGAAGCGGTGGGCGTCGACCAACGCCGTGCCGAGCGTCTGATTCCCGAGCGGCGTCAACGGGTCGAGGTCATAGGCCATCTTCGCGTGATCGACGGCTTGGTCGACCTGCCCGAGGCCGAGAAAGAGATCGGCGTGCCAGAGATGCACGAGCGGGTTCTGGGGATCCAGCTCCAGGCTGTGATCCAACTCGCGTTCCGCCTCGGCCCACCGCCACTGGTGAATACGGACATCGCCCAACGCCAAGTGCGCTTCGGCGTTTTCGGGATCGAACGACAGCGCCCGCACGGCACTCCTTTCGCCGAACGCAATGTCGGAATCGGCGCGCGCGCCACCGTAGCGCGATAACAGCACGTAACTCATCGCCAGCTCGGCGTGCGCGCGCGCGAACGATGGGTCCTTGGCGATCGCCTGCTGAAACAACGTCGCGGCACGACGGAGCGATGCCGGGGTGCCGCTCGAAAAGAAGTAGCGTCCTTGGAGGAAGAGATCATAGGCCGCCAGGTTCGTCGTGCCGCGCGGCGCCAGGCTGGTGGCGTTGGCTCCCGTGTCAGCGGCCGTGAGCGTCGCGTTCAGCGCACCCGCGATGTTGCGCGCCAACTCATCCTGCACTTGAAACACATCCGCGGCGTGACGCTCGTACGAGTCGCTCCAGACGGCGAGTCCGTCGGACGTGCTGACCAGTTGGGCGGTCAGGCGGAAGCGGCCGCCCACGCGGAGCACACTGCCCTCCAGGACATCGCTCACGCGCAACCGCTGCCCGATGTCCTGCGCCCCGAGGGTCGTGCCCTTGTACGTGAACGCGGTACTGCGAGCCGCCACCCGGAGACCAGGGACGTGCGCGAGCGCCGTCGTCAACTCGTCGGCCATCCCCTCGGCGAAATACTCCGCCGCCGTGTCGTGCCCGACATTGGTGAACGGCAGCACCGCCACGGACTGCACCGGGCGCGGGGCCGGGGCCGGCGGTGGGGCCGCGGGCTTGGGCGCTGTGCGCCCGGAGAGAATGATGGCGGCTGCCCCCAGAGAGATCACAGCGACAGCCGCCGCCGCGCCGCCGATGAGCCGCCACTGCCGCGGGGTCGGGCCGGGTTTGTCGATGGTCGTCGGCACCGTGACGGCCGCCGGGACAGTGACTCCCGACGGCGTGGCCAGCGACTCGAGCGCCGTGATGACCTCTTCAGCCGACTGCGGCCGGTCGGCGGGCCGCTTCTGCAGCAATCGCATGACGAGCGCCGCGAGCGCGGGAGGCGTTGCCGGCCGACGCGTGGTGACCGGCGAGGCCTCTTCCGTTCGGTGCGCGCCGAGAATCGCTTGCGGTGACGCTCCGGTGAACGGCGGGTACCCGGTCAGCATCTCGTACGCCACGACGCCGAGCGCATAGAGATCGGCCCGGCCGTCGACATTCGGGTCGGCCAGAGCCTGCTCCGGAGCCATGTAGGTCGGGGTGCCGAGCGCGACCCCGATGGACGTCAGCGGTCCCTGCGCTTGCGTGGCTGACGCCGACAGTGCCTTGGCGACACCGAAATCAGCGACCAGCGCGTGGTGCTTGCCGAGGAGAATATTGTCCGGCTTGATGTCGCGGTGGACGACGCCGTTCTCGTGTGCGTAGGCGAGGGCCGAGGCGACACCGCGCAAGATGCGCACGACCTCGGAGACCGGCAGCTCACCCGAGCGGATGAGTCGCGCGCGCAGCGACTCGCCTTCGACCAACGGCATCGTGAAGTACGGCAGCCCCGCCGCTTCGCCCGCCGCGATCACCGGCACGATATTCGGGTGCTGGAGTCGCGCGACCATCATGATCTCGCGCCGAAACCGTTCGACGCTCACGCCGATCATCATGTCGGGCGCGAGGACCTTCACCACGACCCAGCGGCCGAGGGTGTTCTCGACGGCGAGGAATACGCGAGACATTCCACCGCCGCCGAGCTCGCGCTCGAGCGTGTACTGCGATCCCAGCGAGGCTTGCAGCTCTTCCTGAAGTCCGGTCACGTGAGCGTGGCTAGGGCGTCCGCGAGTGCCGCGCCCGATGCGTACCGATCGGCTGGCGAACGGGCGAGGCAGGTGCGCAGCACGGCGTCGAGATCCTCGGGAACGCTCGCTCGCGCGTCGCGCACGGACGGCGCGGGCTCGGTCAGCTTCCGCACAAGAATAGCGTGGCCCCCCGTCGGCGCAAACGGTGGCGTGCCGGCCAGCGCCTCGAACAACACGCATCCGAGGCTGTACACGTCGCTTCGCGCATCTGGCAAGCGACCACCCTCGAGCTGCTCGGGGCTGGCGTACGCGGGCGCGGCGATCGTGACGGCGGTCTCAGGCACAGTGGACGAGCCACCGAGCTCGCCGACCGAAGCCAACGCGTCGATCAGCGCCCAGCCGCCAACGACGACGCCATCGGTCAAGAGTTCCACATGCTTCGGTCGCAAGTCACCGTGCAGGACGTCGTGCCCGTGAGCGACCGCGAGGGTTGCGGCGAGGTCCCGCGCCAGGCGGATCGCGTCGGGAATCGACAGCTCCCGATCGCGCGCCAAGCGTTCGCGCAGCGTCGGTCCGGTCGACGGCGGCGTGACGTAGTATGCGATCTCCTCGGTGGCCGCCGCGTCGAGCACCGGGAGCACGCGCGGGTCGCCCACCGCGCCAACGCGCCGCAATGTCTGGACGAAGCGCGCGGGATCTGCATGGCCCATCGCCTGGGTGCTGACGATGTGCAGGGCGACCGCGATCCCCTCCCGCGTGTCCGTCACGGCCAGCGTCGTGAGGACCGCACCCTTCGCGAGAACCCGATCATACACGTAGCGGCCATTCGTCACGCGCTCTACGCGGGCCCTCAGCCGCGACTCCCCAGTTTGCGGCTCGGGTGACGGCGCGGTTTTGAGGCGGGCGATCCACTGCTGGATCTCCTGATCCGGCTCGCTGTCGAGCTCCGTGCGGACGAGAGAGTCGTGCGCGGCGACGGCCCGCAACGCCGCCGCCCGGTCGCCCGCGGCCACGTGGGCTTCCACGAGGGCGATGATGTTGTTCGCGTTCAGCGGATCGGCGTTCGCGAGTTGCTGACGCCAGCGGACGACGGCCGCTCGATCCCGGCGGGCGGCGGCCGCGCTAGCCAAAGAGTCGACGACCGAACCCCAGGTGCGCGCCAGGCGCGAGCGCGTGGAGGTCACCCAGCGCTCAAAGTCGGGCGCGTCGGACAGAAAAAAGCCGTCGAGAAACGGCCCTTGGTAGAGTGCCGCCGCCCTCTCGTGCGCCCGATCGCCGGTGGCGAGGTCGAATTCGGCGATATCGCTCGATACGACCGAGGGGTTGAGCGCCAGGGAGGTGCTGGCGGAGGTGATCGCCTCGGAGCCAAGCGCTTGCCGGATCTGAAACAGAGCCTGGTTCAGAGCGTGCCGGGCCTGGTCTTCCCCCGAATCCGGCCAGAAAAAAGAGAGCAGTCTGTCGCGGCTGACGCCTGTCGTGCCCGAGGCAGCCACGACGGCCAACAGGGCCAGGCGCCGGCGTTGGGCTGCCGCGCCGGCATATGGGGCACCGTCACGTGTCAGGGCCAAGCCGCCGAGCGTGATCAAGCGCAACACGGCGTATAAGATACCGCGTCGCGGCGATCTCGCTCAGCACGCGCGGATCGAGGAGGATGTTGTGCGGCGCGCCAGGGATCTCGACGAGCGCCACCGGGACGTGGTGGTCGCGGAGCTTGGCGGCGTAGGCACGGCTCAGCTCCGGCGGAGCCAGATTGTCCGAACCGCCGACGATGACCTTGACGAGTGTCGTGGTGTCGACTTCCGAAGCCAGGTCCATGGGGGAGAGGCTGCGCACGGGCAACCACCAGACCAGCTGATGCTGTAGGTCGAACATATGCCGCCGCCACGGCCCGAGATCACACGGACACGAGACGAGCACCGCCGCGTCGACGAGTCGCGGGTGGCGCGCAATGATGTCCGCGGTGATAGCGGCACCGCCGGAATGGCCCACGAGAATGACATGCTCGGGCCTCAAGGCGCGCCGCAGGGTGTCGATCCCGGCCGCGACGGCGTCGACCTGCTGCGCGGTATAATTGTCTCCTACGTATCGGCCCTGAACGCCGCTCGATCGATTCCCACTGTCGTCCGTGTAACCCGGCCGGAGCATGCCGACCGCCACGATGTTATCGCCGGCCTGGGCCAACTGGCGTGCGGCCGCATAGTGGTATCCAGGTCCAGGGAGGTCGCCGTGGAGGACTACGACGAGATCCGGGTTCCCTGACGAGGCCAGGCCGCGGTAGACGCGTATGTGGAAACACTCCTGGCCGCCTCGTACCCACTGGTCCCCTGCACCTCTGGCGCACGCGGCGGGATCGCTCGCCGTGCGCCGTTCTTGCCCCGCGAAGAACCACGTCACGAGACCGATCGCGTACAGGACGGCCACGACTCCAACGATCCTGGCGAGGGCTCGAACGAGCTTCACTCCGTTCATGTCACATAAGTTAGGACCGGTTGCGATTGGCTGCGATGAGCCGATCGAGCTCCGCGCCCAACTCGGTCCATGTGGCGCCAAGGCCCATGAGCAGCTTGTCGTACGTCAACAGCAGCCCCCATCGCTCGCCACGCTCCATGCTCCCAATGGCGGGACGGTCGACGCCACTCAACCGACCGAGTTTCTCCTGGCTGAGCAAACGCCGCTGTCGCAGCGTGTGGACAGCGCGTCCAGCCAGTTCGCGGGTGAGTAACGAACGGCGCTTGGGCGCGTGGTCAGGCATTGGGCGCTCCCGTGGAAATGACGGTGAATTTGCCTCACCCCAATACTAACGACCTTGAGTGCAATTGACTCTGACACTACCGCGCCGCTTGTTCCCAAATAGCTTCGGCCCAATGCGGTTGCGCATTCCGGAGTTATTCAAGGAGCGGAATCAGACCCCGTACGAGGTGGCGCGCGATTCGGGCGGGAGATTGACCGAAGCGACCTTGTACCGCATCGCCCGCGAACGGGGAGCCGTCAAGTTCGTGAGCCTCGGCGTGTTGCAGGCGCTGTGCGACGTGCTGCAGGTCGAGCCCTCGGCGCTGTTCGCGTACGAGCGTCAGGCCGTCCGGCGACCAGCAGCGAAGCGCAAAAGCGCGCGCTGAGGCAGGGAACGCACGGGCAAGAACCTGTGGACGAGTAGGGCCGGGGCGTTCTCGCATCTGGTTGCCGCGCGGCGCCAGGATATGTTCGCCGGTGATCACGGTCGCGAGAGCTCGCCGCGAGCCCTCACACCCGCCATCGCGCGTGCATGGACGTTTTCCGCTGCTCCGGTCCGGAGCGTCACACCTGGGTTCTGGCTGAGGATGCCGCTAAGTGCTGCAATGGCTATCGGCGTGAACGGCGTATTGCGCGCGACGCGCGCGGCGCGACCATCGAGTTCTATTGGAAGCCGATCGATGCGCCGCCAGATACCCCGCCCGCCCATGAGCCGGCGCACCCGCGCGAGGGCTTAGGCGGACCACAGGCCGAGGGGGTCGCCCATCTGGCGTTTTTCAGGCGACTGGGAGCGCTCGCCGACGACTCACCTCTCCAGCGAGCATTTCGGGCCGGCTTGTTGACCCTGCGCCTCATCGACCGGTGGGTCAGCCGCGCGGAGACTGGGCACGGTCCGACGTTCCGGGAACTCGTGCTGGTGCGACGGACGATCGATGGCGTGGCGGACGACCGAATGCGCGACGTCCTGCGGAAGTTGACGGAAGTGCCTCGCGAGTTTTCGGACGATGAGGTCGGTTCGCTCCCGACGCTGCTGTTCGGATACGGGCTGCTGCTGGAGACGCACGCCGAATGGTCGTTGGCGGTCGATGTGTACCAGATGGCCTGCCGATACGCGTTCGAGGCGGAGGATCGGCGGGGCTTGCCGCTCGTCTACGGCCGGCTCGCCTTCTGCCATCGCCAGTTGGGCCAGATGGACGATGCGGCTCGCGCCTACGAAGAGGGTTGCGAGGCGGCACGGGCCGCGGGCGACACGGCCGCCGAGCTCCGGCTCCGCAATGGGCAAGGGCATGTGGCCTTGCACCGGGGGCAGGTGCCGCAGGCCATCGCGATCTTCGACGCCGTGATGCGCGCTGCGCGCGAGGGTGGGCATCGCGATGCCTTCGCGCGCGCGTCCCACGATCGCGGCCACGTCGCGCTGATGCAGAATGCGGACGAGGAGGCGGCCAATTACTTCTCGACCGCGCTCGAGGCCTGCGTCGAGTCGGCACAGCGGGAGCGTATCCTTCAGGATCTGGCGTGCGCGCTGTCGCGCCTCGGCGCCCGCGATGCGGCGCGCGATGCGTTCCTCATCGCCGAGGCGACAGCGGTCGAGAGCGACGCGCGGGCGCAGGCCGCGATCGACCTGCTGCGGTTGGCGGCCGAGGATGGGGACGAGCTGGGATTCGAGCATCACCGGCGGGCGGTAGGTGATCCGGCGCAGCTGCCCGCGCGCTTGCAGGCGGAGCTCCATTGGCGCCTGGCCGACGGCTACGGCCTCTTGGGGCTCGGCGCACGGGCGGTCGAGCACTACCGGATCATGGGCGAGATCGCCGGTAAACATCGGCTCAACGAGTACACGTACATCGCGGAGGCCGGGCGTCGCGGTCTCCGCGCGTTGACGCGCGATGCCGCGCCTGTGCCCGAGTCGCTGACTGGAGTCGTCGACAACCTCAAGAGTCGGCGCCGGCAACTCCAACAATAGGCGGGAAAGCTGTATACTTTTTCTCTATGCTCGCCGACCTCGAGCAAGCCGCCGCGGTCGTCCACGCGACGCTGCCGCCAACGCCGCAAATCTCCTGGCCGCTGCTCTCAGCGCGCGCGGGCTGCGATTTGTGGGTCAAGCATGAGAATCACACTCCCGTAGGGTCATTCAAGCTCCGCGGCGCACTCGTGTACGTCGGCGGGCTGTCGCCGAGGCCTGCTGGGTTGATTGCGGCAACACGGGGCAATTTCGGCCAGAGCATGGCGTTTGCCGCGCGGAAAGTCGGCATTCCGATATCGATCGTCGTCCCGCATGGCAACAGCCGCGAAAAGAACGCGGCGACGCGCGCGCTCGGAGCGGAGCTCATCGAGTGCGGTGATCATTTCGAGGAAGCCGTCGCGCACGCCGTGCAGGTGGCGGCCGAGCGTGGGTTGCACATGACGCGGAGCTTTCATCCGTTGCTCGTACGTGGCGTGGCTTCCGCGAGCCTCGAGCTGTTTCGCGCGGTGCCCGACCTCGATCTGCTCTACGTTGCGATCGGCCAGGGCTCGTGTATCTGTGGTGCGGTCGCGGCCCGCGACGCGCTGGGTCTTCGGACCGAGATCGTCGGGGTCGTCAGTGATCGTTTGCCCGCCTACGCACGCTCGTTCGAGGCGGGTCATGCGGTTCCGACGCCACCGGGCGAAACGATCGCGGACGGCGTGGCGGTTCGATCTCCGGTGCCGGAAGCCGTGGAGATCATCCGCCGCGGGGTCGCTCGCATTGTGACGGTGTCCGAGGATGCGATTCGCGCGGCCATGCGCCACTACTTCACGGACACGCACAATGTGGCCGAGGGCGCTGGTGCCGTGGGGCTCGCCGCTGTGCTCGCGGAGCGGCAGAGGGTGGCTGCCCGGCGTGTGGCCGTGTTCCTGAGCGGTGGGAACGTGGATCGGCCGGTCTTCCGCGACGTGCTGGCCGACGCATGACGCTCAACCGCCGCGATATGCTCATGAGCCTGGGCGGCATCGTCGCCGGCGCGGCGCAGGGTCGCTTCGATTTTCCCGCGCCGGGGTTTCCGCGCAAGGCGGATTTTCGGTTCGCGGACGGATGGACGTATATCAACGGCGCGTACACGCATCCGATGCCCGTCGCCGCGGCCGACGCCTATCGGGCGTTCCTCGACCATCGCTCCATGGTGGGCTTCGCCGACGCGCCCGCGCGTCGCGTAGACCCTGTCGCCGCCTTTGCGGCACTGATCAACGCGAAGCCGTCCGAGATCGGCTACATCCCGAATACGAGCACTGGCGAGAACCTCGTGGTCGATGCGCTCGGCGTCGCACGGAATTCGGGCAACGTCGTGACCGACGGGCTGCATTTCGATGGCGCGCTCGTTCATCTGCTCGAACTGCAGAAGCGCGGGCTCGATCTGCGCATCGTCACGCCCCGCGAGGGGCGGATCGACATGCGTGACATGGAACGGGTCGTCGACAAGAACACGCGACTCATCGAAGTCTCCTTCGTCTCGATGTACAACGGCTTCCAGCACGACTTGAAGGCCGTGGCCGACCTCGCGCACGCCCACGGCGCGTATGTCTACGCGGATCTCATCCAGGGTGTCGGCGCGATCCCACTCGACATTCACGCGACCGGCGTCGACTTCGCGGCCGCGGCCACCTACAAGTGGCTCATGGGCGACTTCGGCCTCGCCTTCATGTACGTGCGCGAGGATCTCCTGGGCACCGTCTTCCCCCGGCTGCACTCGAGTTACGAGTCGGCACCGGACGCCGAGATCCACCTCTCGCCGCTCGATCCGCAGTCGGCGACGCCGTTGACGTACACCCTTGGCACGGACACCAACAGCTACACGCACCTGGGCACTCTGGCCTATGGCGCACGCGCGGCGCTGGCGATTTCACTCCCCTATATCCAATCACTCGGCGTGGACGCGATCCGGGCGCATCGACAGCCGTTGCTCCAGCGTCTGCAGGCCGAGATGCCGCGGCTCGGGTACACGCCGCAAACGCCCATCGACAGCACGTCGCCGATCGTGACGTTTGCGCATAAGGACGGAGCGGGAATCACCAAGAAGCTGCAGGCCGCGCGTGTGAGTGTTCGGGTCGCCGACTATTGGATGCGCATCGCGCCGTCGGTCTACAACGATATGGCGGACGTCGAACGGTTGCTCGAGGCCCTGGCTTAGCGGCTCACGCTACGGCCGATTCGGCTCCACCGGATCGATCGGGATGTCGTGTCGTATGAGAAGTAGATGCCGAGCGGCCGCTGCGTGACCGAGTCGGCATCGATCGGGCCGTAGAAGCGACTGTCGAGGCTCTCGCCGCGGTTATCGCCGAGGACGAAGTAACTGTGGGGTGGCACGGTGAGCGGCCCCCAACTCGCGTACTGTGGCCTGTCCTCACTCGGCGTTGCGTAGGGCTCCGGGGTCCGCTGTCCGTTCACGAACAGGCTGTCGTTGCGCATCGCGAGCGTGTCGCCCGGCAGTCCCACCACGCGCTTGACGAACTTCAGGCGATCGTGATGGTAGACCACGATATCGCCATGTCGCACCGCGCCGTGCAGCTTGGTCGCGTAGATGTAATCGCCCCTGAGGATGGTGGGCGCCATGCTGACGGTCGGGATCTTGAATGCTTCGTAGAAGTTGTTGCGCACGATCGCGCGAATCGGTTGGACGATCGGCGGTCCTGCTACCAACGGGAGCACGAGGTAGACGTACCAGCGATTGTATGACTGCAGGACGTAAGGCCGAGGAGCGCGGCGCGCGGTGCGCGCGGCATCGATCATGACCGCCGCGATCCCAGCGACGATCACAATGGGGGGCAGAAAGGCACCGATCCAGGCCGGTAGTATCGGGACCGCCGCGAACGCAGCGACGCAGACGACCCACCACGCGCACAGGACGATGAACCCGCGCTCGATGGAGCCGGCGTACATCTCTCCCACGCCCGGCAGTACGAGGCTGAGCAACGCGGCGACCCACGGCTTCCGCCGCCTGTCGTTTTCGTCCGCCATGTGAGCTTATATTCGAGTCGAAATGAGGTCCCCTAACTTACTCGCTCTCGCCTTCGCCGCGCTGGCGCCGGTGGCAGTGCGCGCGCAGAGCGCTGCCGCGCTGTCGACGATCGATCGCGCGGATTCCGACTGGCTCGGCGCCATGCAGTCGCGCGACGTCGAGCGCATCGTCGCGCCGTACGATCGCGAGGGGATGTTCGTGACGGCGGCCGGGGTGGTCATTCGAAGCCGCGACAGCATCGCGGCCTTGTACCGGCGCCGACTCGGCGCGATTGCACGCATCCACAACGGGGCCATCGTGCGCGACGGCGTGCAGGCGGTGAACGACACGCTTGTCTATGAGTGGGGTCACGGAGGCATGACGTTTACCGACACGGCCGGCGCCATCCACAGCTCGCGCGGGCCGTA
This sequence comes from Gemmatimonadaceae bacterium, assembly GCA_035570055.1. GTDB lineage: Bacteria > Gemmatimonadota > Gemmatimonadetes > Gemmatimonadales > Gemmatimonadaceae > DASRDS01. The sequence goes on along the minus strand of DATMLM010000073.1, from coordinate 125,046 downwards.
CCTCACCGTTTGGCGCAAAGAGTCGGACGGTGCGTGGCGCATCATCCGGAATCTCGTGTTCTAGCCATGCACGCCCCTTCGCTCGCCGCACGCGCCGCGCTCGCGGTCGCACTCATGATCGGCTTTTACGTGCTGGCCGCCGTGCTGATCGTGGGACTGCTCTCCGTCCCGTACTTCGAGTATCACTATATCGATCGAGTGGATCTCCGGATCGGGCTCGCATCCATTGGCGCCGCCATCGGCATCCTCGTCGGCATCGCGCCGCGCATCGACAAGTTCCAGCCACCCGGTGTCGAACTGCTCCCCGCCAAGCAACCGCGCCTGTTCACGGTGCTCGATGCCCTCGCCACCGCCACGGGTCAGGCGAGACCCAAGTCCGTGTATCTCATCGGCGACCTCAATGCCTGGGTCGCGCAACGCGGCGGGATCATGGGCATCGGCGGCCGGCGCGTGATGGCCATCGGGCTGCCGCTCCTCGAGACGCTCGACGTCGGCGAGATGCGCGGCGTGCTCGCGCACGAGTTCGGGCACTACCACGGCGGCGACACCGCGCTCGGTCCGTGGATCTATCAGACGCGCGGCGCGATCGGGCGGACCCTCGACCAACTGTCGGGCTACCATAAGCTGATACAGACGCCGTTCACGCTGTACGGCAAGACCTTCCTGAAGGTGACGCTCGCGATCTCGCGCCGGCAGGAATATGCCGCGGACGCGCTGGCCGCCCGCATTGTCGGAGTGGACACCGTCGGCAGCGGGCTCACGACCATCAACCGAACCGCGCCGGCCTTCCTCAGCTTCTGGCAAACGGAATATGACCCGGCGCTCGCGGAAGGATTTCGGCCACCGGTCGTCGCGGGATTCCGCGCATTCCTGGCGCAGCCCGTGATCGCCCGGCGGACGTCGCAGCTGCTCTCACAGGAGCTCGAGAGCGGGAGCGCCGGTACCTACGACACGCATCCGGCCCTTCGCGAGCGTCTCGCGGCCCTCTCGGCGCTCGGCGAGCTCCCTGCTCCGCCACCCACCGGCGCCGCTTCGGATCGCGCACCCGCGCTGTCGCTGCTCGACGACCTCGAGAGCCTCGAGGCCGCGCTCACCAAGACGCTCGCGCCGAAGGATCGGGCCAACAAGCTGCAGGCGATTGCGTGGAGCAACGTCGGCGAGCACGTCTGGATTCCGCGCTGGCGACGCGTGGCGCGGGCGAAAATGCCACGGTTACGCGGACTGACGCTCGCCGCGCTCGGCAACCCTGCGTTCGACTTCGAGGGACTCGCGGTGAACATGGGCATTCGGACCCCGAACAAAGGGGAGCGCGCGCGTCAGCTCGCCGCGGCGCTGGGGGCTCCGATTGTCATCGCGCTCCACGCGAACGGCTGGACGCTCGAGGCGATGCTCGGTCAGCCGATTGGCTTACGCAAGGACGGTGTCGCGATTGCTCCATTCCTGGCCATCGAGCAACTCGCGGCGGCTGTCGTGGAGCCGGGTGCGTGGCGTACGTTTACCGAATTGTCGGGTCTTGGCAACACGGACTTCAGCGCGATGGCGCCTCAGGCCAAGACCTGATCGACCGCGCGCAACTCCTCGTCCGAGATTGCTAGCCGGTCGAGTGCGGCGATTGAGTTGTCGATCTGCGATACGCGGCTCGCGCCGATCAGGGCTGAGGTCACCGTCGGGTGGCGGAGCACCCAGGCGATCGCCAGTTGCGCCAGGCTTTGGCCGCGGGCGGTGGCGATCGCGTTGAGCTTCACGATCTGGGCGCGGCGGGCGTCGGTGATCGACTCGGGTTTGAGAAAACCGTGGGGCTTCCCTGCTCTCGAATCGGACGGAATGTCTCGCACATACCGATCAGTCAGGAGTCCCTGCGCGAGCGGCGAAAACACGATGCAGCCCAGGCCCAGGTCGGCCAGGACATCGAGAAGGCCATTCTCGATGCGTCGGTCGAACATGCTGTAGCGCGGCTGATGGATCACGAACGGCGTGCGCAACGAGCGGAGGACAGCCGCGGCTGATTGCGTTTGCGCCGGGTCATAGTTCGAGATACCGACGTAGAGCGCCTTGCCCTGGCGGACCGCCTGGTCGAGCGCCAGCATCGTCTCTTCGACCGGGGTCGTCGGGTCGGGACGATGGGAGTAGAAGAGGTCGACATACTCGAGCCCCATGCGGCGGAGGCTCTGGTCGAGGCTCGCGAGCAGATACTTGCGGGAGCCGCCATCGCCGTACGGGCCTGCCCACATCCGATATCCGGCCTTCGTCGAGATGATCATCTCGTCGCGATGGGAGAGGAGGTCATCGCGCAGAATCCGGCCGAATGTCGACTCCGCCGAACCAGGGACGGGGCCGTAGTTGTTGGCGAGGTCGAAGTGCGTGATCCCGAGCTCGAACGCGTGCAGGACCATCGCGCGGGCCACGTCGTATGGATCGACGCTCCCGAAATTGTGCCACAGGCCGAGCGAGAGCGCTGGGAGATCGAGTCCGCCGCGGCCGGAACGGCGGTAGATCATCGCGTGAGCAGGAGCAACACCACGCCGTGCGGCTGCACGGTCGCGCTGAACGCCTGCGCCGTCGTGCCGCGATCGGCGTCCCCCCAGACATCGCGGATGTGATAGGTGACGTCGGCGAAGCGCGCCGAGCGACCCGAGACGCTGTCGGAGACCGCCTCGTGGCGCCAATCGAATGTTGGCGTGCGCGGCGAGCGGGCGCGATTCAGCAACACCATCGCCCACCCGTCGTGGGACAACGGCTTGAACCAGACCTCGACACTGTCGGTCGTCCGATAGTGCAGACCTTCGACGCCCAACGAATCCTGGTCGACCGCGATCGCACCGCGGTTGGTCAAAATGGCGGCGGTCTCCGGTGACATGTGGCGGAGATCGTTGCCGGAAATCAGCGGCGCCGCCAACATCGCCCACATGGTGAAGTGCGCCCGGTCTTCGCTGACCGTCATGCCGTTGCCGACTTCGAGCATATCCGGATCGTTCCAGTGTCCGGGCCCGGCGTAACCGCGCAGCAGCGCCTGCCGCTCCATGATCGGCATCACGCCCCACTGCACCCAGACGCCGCGGTCGGTGTCGTGTTCCAGCAGGCAGTCGAAGCACGCGTGGATGTCTTCCGTCGTTCGCCACAGGTTCCCGACGGCGGGCGCCCAAAGCCAAGGCTTGTTGCTCCCCCACTCGCAGATGCTGAACACGATGGGCCGCCCCGTGCGCAGCAGGGCGTCGTGCATGGTCATGTACGCCCCGACGGCATTCAGCGAATCGGTATTGCACCAATCGTACTTGAGATAGTCGATGCCCCACCGCGCGTACGTTTCGGCATCCTGGTTCTCGTAGCCGCGACTGCCCGGGCGCTTGGCGCACGTCTTCGAGCCCGCATCCGAGTAGATCCCGAGCTTGAGGCCTTTCGAGTGGACGTAGTCGGCCAACGCCTTCATGCCGGACGGAAACCGATCCGGGTCGGGACGAATGAATCCGAGGCTGTCGCGCGCGCCGTGCCAGCAGTCGTCGATATTCACGTACTGGTAGCCCGCGGCCTTCATCCCGTTCGACGCCATGGCGTCGGCGGTCTCGCGGATCAGCGACTCGTTGATGTCGCAGTGGAACTTGTTCCAACTATTCCACCCCATCGGGGGCGTCAGCGCCAAGCGCTCGGTCTTTTGCGCCTGGAGCGTGGTGGCCCACAGCAAGAAAACGAGCTTTCTCATGGGTCGACCGTGAAGGTGCGAGTGAGATCGCCGACTATTGCATCGAACTGGCCAGGCTCGAATACGGGTCGGCCATCCTGACCAACGTAGGCGAGATCATCTTTGGTTAACGCGAACGTCACCACTTGGTGCGCGCCGGGCGCGAGATATACGCCCTGGAATCGCGCCAGCCGGCGCTTCGCCGGGGCGAGCGTGGCATAGTGTTGGTGCGTGAACAGCAACACGACATCGCGACCAGCGCGCGTTCCCGTGTTGGTGACCGTGACTCGGACCTTTAGATGATCGACCTGCAGGTCGCTGTAACGGAACGTCGTGTACGAGAGGCCCGTGCCGAACGCGAACTGGGGGTTGAACGCCGTCGGCGTCCGGTCGAACCCTCGGTCGAGCGTTTCGGTGAACCGATGGTCATCGAGGACGAGCGCGTTCGGGTAGCGCGGATAGGTGAACGGCAAGCGGCCGCTTGGGTTCACATCGCCGAACAGCATATCGGCGATCGCGCCTGCGCCTTCCATGCCGGGCCAGTAGGCCATCACGATGCCTCGTGCGCTGTCGGCCACATCCCGGATGATACGCGGCCGGCCCTCGAGGAGCACGAGGATCGTGGGCGTTCCGGTCGCTTCGACCGCGGCGGCGAGTCGGAGCTGGGCCTCGCTCAGGGTCAGGTCGTCGATATCGCCGATCCACTCGGCGTATGCGTCTTCGCCGAGGACCACGATTGCCACATCTGACTGCCGGGCGGCTGACGCTGCTTCGGCCGCGCTCTCGGCGTACTGCACGTCGGCGCGTTTGCGCAGCTCATCGAGGAGGCGCGGAACGCCTGGCGGGAAGAGCGAGGCGTTCGTGCCCTGCCAGGTGTACGTCCAGCCGCCGTTCAGCATCGTCAGCGACGTCGCGCCTGGGCCGGTGACCAGGACCTTGGCGCCCTTCTTTAAGGGCAGCACGCTGGCGTCGTTCTTGAGTAGCGTGATGGACGCGTGCGCTGCGCGCTGCGCGACTGCTTGGGAAACGGCCGTGGCGAAATCAGCGCGATCCGACTCGGCGGGGTACGGGTGAGCGAGTAGGCCGAGTTTTGATTTCAGGGTGAGAATCCGGCGGACGGATTCGTCGATGCGGCGCTCGGGGATGATGCCGTCGCGTACAAGGGACAACAGCTCATCGGCGAAGTCGTAGTTGTCCGGCGTCATGCACATGTCGATCCCGGCGTTGATCGCCAGACGGACGGCATCCCGCATGGTGGGGGCAACGTGATGGCGAGTGTGCAGGAACGCGACGTCCGCGTAATCGGTGACGACGACGCCTTGGAATCCAAGCTCCCCTCGCAGGACATCCGTTACCCAATGACGGCTCGCATGCACGGGCATGCCATCGATGTCGCCCGAGTTGAGCATGACCGCGTCCGCGCCTGCGGCGACTGCGGCCCGGAATGGGGGGAGGTAGTGTTCGCGCACATCGCGCTCGGTGAGCGCAGCCGGCGTGCGATCGTGGCCGGTGCGAGGGCCGCTGTAGCCGAGATAGTGCTTCATCGTCGCCGCCACACGCCCGGACGATTGCATGCCGGTGACGGCCGCGGCGCCGAGTGTGGCGGCGAGGTATGGATCCTCGCCGAATGTTTCGTAGAATCGCGGCCAGAGCGGCTGGCGTCCAACATCGAGGACCGGCGCGAAGTTCCAAGGGAGGCCGGACGCGAGCGCCTCGCGCGCGGTGACCTCGCCGGCCTGGCGGACGAGATCCGGGTCGAAGGTCGCCGCCATGCCGATGTTGTGCGGGAAGATCGTGCCACCGCGCGTGTAGTTCGCGCCGTGCACGAAATCGATGCCGTACAGGATCGGCACGCCGAGGCGCGTCTCTTTCGTGGCGATGTCCTGGATCTGGCGGATCAGCGCGTGCCAGCCATCGAGCGATGGTGCGGTGTCGACGACGTTCAGAATCGAACCGACATGGCGATCGACGATCGCTTGGCGGAGATGCGCGGCGTCCGGCAGCGCACCGATCGTGAGCTGCGTCATCTGGCCGATCTTCTCCTCGAGCGTCATGCGACCGAGGGTGGCGTCGACCTGCGCAGGGAGCGAGAGAGGAGCGAGCAGAGCAGCTAAGGTTAAACGCCTCACGGGGCGCGATAGAGATCGGGCACGTCACCCTCGAATGCCATCAGGGGATCGTGCCGGAAGCGCACGAAGTCTCGCGCACTCGCGCTCCCGGGCCAAGGCCCGAAGAAATGATCGGGTCGGGCATTCCGCCAGAGCGACACATACGCGATCCGGCGCGTTTCGGCGTCGCTCTTGATTCCCGCCAATAGCGTGCCGGTGAACCACGTCGAGTCTGGCATGCCGAGGACGCCAGTCTCGGTCAGCGCGGGGACCTTGCCGTGGGCGTCGGCGAGCTCGACCAGCTCGTGCAGCTGCTGGACGAAGGTTGGTCGTGTGTCGGGCGACTTGATGCTCTTGTAGTCGTCGTAGCCCATGATGTCGACGTAGGCATCGCCCGGGTATTGCAGCAGATAGTCGCTGGTGGACTCGAACACGTCAGGGGTGTAGGCGTACAACAGGTTATGGACGTGCTTCGTATCGCGCAGGTACGACACGGTGAACCGGTACAAGGCGATGTACTCGGCCGGCGTCGTGTGGCGACGCCCCCACCAGAACCAACCGCCCGTCATCTCGTGGAACGGGCGAAAAATTATTGGAATCGATCTCCCAGCGACGCGAAACCCGTTCAGATACTCGGCGAATCGGTCGAGCCATTGGGTGTACGCCTCGTGTCGGTCGCCGCCTGGGAGGACGGCGGACGCCGCGCTCGTGGTATCCCAGGCGTTGCCGCCCGTCACCGGGTTGCTCATATGCCAGCTGAGCGCCACGACTTCGCCGCGCCCGTAGCCCTGGAGCGCGAACTGGCGGATCTGGTCGAACGTCACGCCGTCGAGGTCGACCGGCATGCCTTTCTCGAGGTTGCCGCATTCCCACTCGACGAGGGCGGGGTACGCCCCTGATACGTCCTTCACGTCTGACCGGCCCGGCTCATTCTTCCACGTCACGCCATAGGCCAGGTCATCGTGATGGCCTAGCAGGATCTTGGTTCCCTCGACTCGTTTGAGTCCGGCGAACAATGCCCGCGCCTCTGGCGTCGCTTCGCGGTCAGAAGGGTGGGAGCCCAGGTGATAGAGGTCAGGCAGGTTGTCTTGAAAGCGGATCAGCGGGTTTTGATAAAAGCGAACAAAATCGGCTGCGCTTGGATCGCCGGATCGCGGAGTATAGAAATGCCGCGGAGCATTCGACCATACCAAGAGCCACGCGATGCGACGAGTGATCGAGTCGCTTGTGATCGCACTGAGGAGCGTGCCGGTCCACCAGTTCGGATCCGGTACGCTGTCGACGCCGGTCTCCGTCAATGCCGGGATCTTGTGTCGGGCATCCGCCATCGCGACGACATCGTGCAGGCGGCGCACGAATACGTCGCGGGTGTCAGGGGATTTTACGCTGTGGTAGTCGTCGAAGCCAAGGACGTCGACGTAAGCGTCGCCGGGCCATTGCAACAGATAGTCGGTTGGAGAGTCGAAGACGTCTGTCGAGTAGGCGTAGAGCAGATTGTGAACGCCCTTGACGTCACGGAGATACTCGACCGTGAAACGCCAGAGCGCTACAAGTTGGGCGGGCGTGGTGTGGCGGCGGCCCCACCAGAACCAGCCACCCGTCATCTCGTGGAACGGGCGGAATACGACGGGGATCAGGGTGTCGCCTGAACGCAGGCTTTGGAAGAATGCGGCGGCGGTGTCGAGCCAACCGCGGTAGGCGGCGTTGAGCGAGCCGCCTGGGAGTAGTTGCGGCGTCACGACCGTCGTGTCGTAGAAATTCTTGTGCGTGGCCAGGTTGTTCATGTGCCACGACATCGTGATGATCCCGCCACTTCTATAGTTGGCGATGATGCGCTGGCGCAGGGAGTCGGTGCCCTCCGGGTGCCACCAGAGGGCGGCGACTTCCCAGCCGTAGACCGCGGGATACACGCCCATGAGCTCCGGGGCCATCGGATTTTGATGGCCGAAGAGAACGGCCGTGCCCTCCAATCGGTGCAGATTCGCGAATAGTGCTCGCGTCTCCGGCGTCGCACGGCGATCAATGGGCGCGCCACTCGCACTGTGCACGCCACTCGCACTGTACGCACCGCTCGCTTCGCTCGCGTGCGCTGACATCGGTGTAACCGAGGGTGATGGCGCCACACGATGACACGAGATGATCACGAGAGCAGCGAGGTACGCGTTCGCGAGCGAAGCGAGCGTCGTGTACTTCGACCCGGCAGACGTTGTGCCGCGATCGGCAGACGTCATCCCGCAACTCGCTCGGCGGCCGCTCCGGCGCGCGACATGATCTCGAGACACGCGCGTGCATTGTGGTACGAGCATTTCCACAGGCCGGCCTTCTCCATGCCGGGCAGCGGAGTCCCGTCGCGGGTCACCCGACGACGCCACTCGCCGTGCTGATGGTCGACGATGTGAGTTTTGGTGAAGAGCCAGGTTTCCCAGGCGGCGCGGAGGAACGCGCCGCGGCCGGTCTCCTGGTACGCATTCACAAACCCGACGATGGCCTCCGCCTGTGGCCACCACTCTTTGTCGGTATCGATCGTCCCGTCAGACGACCGCTCGTAGAAGATGCCGCCGCTCCCGTCGACGCCTTCGTCGAGCACGGCCCGCGCGACGCGGGTAGCCGCGTGCTGAACAGCCCCGCGCAGCCGGTCGTCGCCGATGATGTCAGCCGCCTCGAGCAGAAGCCAACTGGCTTCGATATCATGCCCAAACGAGACGACCGTCGACTTCGGCTTCCAGTCGCCATCGAAGAAGAGACCTAGATGTCCGGTCTTGGCGCTCACAATGTGGTCGAGAAACAACCGCACGATTTCCTCGATGCGCTTCCAGAGCAGCGCATCGGGCCACACGCGATAGAGATTCGTGTAGGCCTCGAGCAGATGCAGGTGCGTATTCATACTCTTCCGCTCGTCCCGATCTTCCGCGCTGAGTCTCACATCGGAGAGCCGCACCCAGTCTCGGGTGAAGGCCTCCTCGTATCCGCCATACTGCGCATCGTGCGCATACCGCTCGATGAGCTCGAACAATCGGATCGCCTGCTGACGGCTGTCGCCGTCGGCCGTCGCGCGGTAGTGCTCGGACAGCGCGTAAATGGCGAATGCCTGCGCGTAGACGTGCTTCCGGTCGTCGAGCGGTGCGCCCGAGGCGTCGACCGTCCAATAGACGCCGCCGCAGGTCGGATCGATCAAGTTCGTCCGGAGATACGACACCGCGCGCTCGGCCATCGCGCGATAGGCCGGGTCGGCGAGCACACGATACGCCGCGGCGAATGTCCAGAGAATCCGGGCGTTCAATATGGCGCCCTTCGCCGCGTCCGGCTCCGGACGGTCGTCCCCAGTGATGGCCCCGACGAACCCGCCATGCGCCTGATCCACGGCGCGACTCATCCAGTACGGCAGAATGCCGTGTGTCAGCTCGTGCTCGAGCTCCGCGCGGAGCGCGTTGAGATGCGGCCGCGCGCTCATGCGCCGAGGTTCCGGCGAATCAGATCGTAGCGCTGCTCGACGCTCGCGGCGGACCGCAGCGGGTCCGGCGGAGCGTGCATCGCGTGGTCGACCAGACGGGCTACGCTGGACGTCGCCACGTGAATGCGCGTGTCGGAGGACGCATAATAGATGCACACCGTCCCATCGTCGTCGGCGATCCAGCCGCTCGAGAACACGACGTTCGAGACGTCGCCGACGCGCTCGTCGCCCTCCGGCGCGATCAAGTATCCGCCCGGCGCATGGATCACGCGCCACGGCTCGGCGAGGTCGGTCATGAACAGATAGAGCACGTAGCGCAGTCCGGCGGCGGTATTCCGCACGCCGTGGGCGAGATGGAGCCAACCCTCTTTCGTCTTGATCGGCGGCGGCCCCTGCCCGTTCTTGACTTCTTTGACGGTGTGATAGAGCCGCGGGTCGATGATCTGTTCGTGCTCGATCACCGCATGCGCTATTGACTCGGCTAGGCCCCAGGCTATGCCCCCGCCGGAGCCCGTGTCGATGAATCCATCTTGCGGTCGTGTGTAGAACGCGTACTTGCCGTCGACGAGCTCCGGATGAAGGACCACGTTGCGTTGTTGGCGCGACCGCGTGCGGAGGTCATCCAGCCGCTCCCAGGTGAGCAGGTCACGCGTCCGCGCGATACCAGCTTGCGCGATGGCGGCCGACGGGTCGGTGGGGGCACACGGGTCCTTGCGCTCGGTGCAGAAGACGCCGTAGATCCACCCGTCTTCATGGCGCGTGAGCCGCATGTCGTACACGTTGACGTCCGGCTCGTCCGTCTCGGGGAGGCGAACGGGATAATCCCAGAAACGCCACTGGTCGATGCCATTTGGACTCTCGGCGACGGCGAAGAACGATTTGCGGTCGACGCCCTCCACCCGCGGCACCATGAGATACCGGCCCTCGTGCTTGATCGCACCGGGGTTCAACACCGCATTGACTCCCAAGCGCTCGAGCACATGCGGGTTCGTCGACTCGGTGAGATCGTAGCGCCAAAAGACCGGCGTATGCGCCGCCGTGAGCGCGGGGTGACGGTAGCGGTCGATAATGCCGCTCCCGCCGGCCACGCGTTGATTCGGCCGGGTGACGAGGGCTTCGTAAGCGCCGACCAGCGCACGGACACGAGCATCAAAAGCGGACATCGACATCACGGGCTCACCAAAGCGATCTCCGGCTCGCCGACGACGATCGGCGACGGATCAGCCGGGTAATCTTCGATCCGATTGTACCACGTGAACTTGAGGATGACGGCGCTCACGACGACCAGCGACACGCTGATGGTGAGCGCGCGCCAGTCGCGGAGCACGAGCAAGATGCCAGTCGCCGTCAGAGCGGTCTGCCAGACAATGCCGACGGCGACGTTGAACATGTCGCGGCGAAAATTCTTATTTCTCACCAGGCCAGGGTGGGTGAGCGCTACGCGGTCGTGCACGGGGCCCCAGAACCCCCAGGGACGGACCCTCAAATAGAAGCGGTCGAGCACGTGAGGCTCGTCCGGGGGCGTCAGGAGCGTCCCGGCGATCGCGCCGGCGAGAGACAACGCGAGGATCGCCGGGAAGATGTAGATCGGGGCGAGGTTCGGCACCAACGCGCCGAGCATAGCCGCGACGATGCCGGCGAGCATGCCCCAGAAGTAGCCGTAGCTATTGAAGCGCCACCAGTACCATTTCAAGAGATTCGACGCGGTATAGCCGCCGTAGAGCGCCGAGACGATCCACTGGACAATGCCATTGAGTGACGCAACGAAGAGGCCGGTCGCCGTACCGATGATCACGACGAGAATCGACGTCGCATAGCTCATGCGCACCAGCGTGCGCTGGTCGGCGCGCGGGTTGACATAGCGCTTGTAGATATCGTTCACGAGGTACGCGGGCGCGGCGTTCACCGTCGCGGCGTAGTTCGACATGAAGGCGGCGAGCAACGCCGCGATCAATAGGCCCAAGAGGCCCGTCGGGATAAAGCTCCGCATGGCCAACGGGAGCACCAGATCGAAGTCGACGGGTTTGCTGCTGAAATACACCAGGGCGAGGACGGTGAGGCCGGTCACCAGCATATAGCGAGGGACGATGAGGACGACGTTGACGAACGCATTCATCTTCGCCGCCTCGCTTGGGCTCCGGGTCGACAAGATGCGTTGCATATCGTAGTTCGGCGCCGGGCCGGCGCCCGCTTGCAGCAGGCCTTTGAACAGCATCATCGCGAAGAACGCACCGAAGAGCGACCAGCCGTCGGCCGCGATGCGTTGATTCACCGCCGGCATGAGATGCGACCAATCGAGATGCAGGTGCCAACCGAAGAACGGATTGCGCCAGCCTTGCGGGATCACCGGGTCGAGCATGGCCGGCGAGACCTGATGCATGACCAGAATGCCGACGGCGATGCTGGCGACCGTCAACAGCGCAAACTGCAATAACTCGGTCGATACGACGCTGAACATCCCGCCCTTAACGACATAGAGTGTTGTGATGGCGATTATCAGACAGCCCCAGAGCTTGACGTTCGTCCCAGGGTCGGCGGAGAGCTGCCACGGCAGGAACGTCGAGGCGAACTTCCCGATGCCGATGTACGCGTAGGCGAGAAAGCCCACGACATTCACGAGCGCGAAGACGACCACGATCATATGGGCCAGTTGCGCCCCGCGTCCATCGCCGAACCGAAACCGGATCCACTCCGCGCCGGTCATGACGCCGGACCGGCGCAACCACGTCGACAGAAAGACCATCAATACGATCTGATTGAAGACCGGCCAGAGCCACGGGATCCAAATGCTCTTGAGTCCGTAGACGAACAGCAGCGACACCAACCACATGGTCCCGCTGATGTCGAACATGCCCGACGCATCGGACACGCCGAGCACATACCACGGAATGCGGTTGCCACCCAGGAAGTAACTCCGGAGGCTCCTCGATGCCTTCTTCGAGATCCAGAAGCCGATGATGACCGTCGTGACCACATAGGCCGCGATGATCAGGACATCGAGGAGCCGGAGTGTCATAGCCTACTTCGGTCACCAACCCGGGTTCTGCTTCGCGAGCGGATTCCCGCTCAGCTCAGACTGCGGCAGGGGTGTGAGTTGGTTGATCAGCAGTTCGCTGGCGCAGGCCCCGTCCGCCGGATACAGCGTGGACGGCGCATTGATCGTCTGGATCCAGCGATTCTGCCGGATGAGATCAAACTTCGTCATGCCTTCCGCGAACAGCTCATGCGCTCGTTCATTCCACACCGCCTGCCGAAATGCCGCTTGGCCAGACGCGGTTGATGGCGGCAAGCCCGCCCGCGCGCGCACCTGGTTCAACGCGGTGAAGGCAGCGCCCGTTGGCCCCGCGACCTCGTTCTCCGCCTCGGCGTAGATCAAGAGGACTTCGGCGTACCGCACGAGATGGATATCGTTGCCGTTGTTCAACTTCGATGTGGCGTTCACGTCTACGTATTTCGTGCTGAAGATCTCGGGTGACGCGTAGACCGAGTCCGTCGAGCCGTCGGCGAACGTCATCCGATGCCCGTTCGCGCCGAAGTCGCGACAGTTCTGGTGATACGCGCCGTAATTATAGATCGAGTCTTTGACGGCGCCGCGTGCCGCCTCGTACGCCGCGAGTGAGTCGAGGAGAATGCCCTGCGGCGACGTGGCACCCTTCGTGTCATTCTGGATCCAGTGAATGAAGATGCCCTTGTTCGGTGCCACGCGCAGATCGCCGGGCTCGAACGTGTTATAGAAATCCCGCCGCACCCCAATGAATCCCTGGCCGAATCCGCCACCCAGCTGCCAATCTTGCGGCGTGAAAAAGTCGCTGATCTCTGATCCGCTGCCGCTTGCGGCATTGCTCAAGTCGACAGTCCAGAGAATCTCCGAGCTATTCTTCTGCGCGACCGGGTCGAACAACGTCTGGTAGTTCGGCTCGAGCGACGGAACACCACTGGAGATCACCTGTTGAGCGGCAAAGGCGGCTGAGTCCATGTACGTCACGTTCGGGTGATAACTATTGGTGTCCAACGTGTTCTCGTCGTCGAACTGGTGTCCCGCCTCGAACAGGTACACCTTCGCGAGCAGGCCCCAGGCGCTGATCGCGCTCGGCCGGCTGCCGCCGATCGATTCCGAGTAGTTCGAGGCCGGCAGCGAGTCGATCGCTTGGTGCAGGTCGGACGAGATCTGCTGATACACGACCGGCAGCGGTGAGCGCGCGACCGCGCCGCCGTTGGGCGTGAACGTGTACGGCGTATTCCGGATCACCGCGGGTCCGAAGCGCATCGCGAGATCAAAATACGCCCACGCGCGCAGGAAGTACGCCTGCCCCGCGTACAGTTTGCTGTTGGCTTTCGTGCACCCGGTGCACTTCGGGATCGAGGCCAAGATCTGGTCGGCGCCCGAGATGAGCTGATAGTCGCCCGTCCATGGGCGCTCGGTGTACCAGTTGCCTTCGGTGACACCGTTGTACGTCCCTGATCCGCCGAGCCAGTTCTCCGGATTGAGATACGGATCCTCGAACGACTCGCCGATCCAGGACGGCTGCTTGTACAGATTGTAGTCGATCAGTGGTTCCCAGGCGCCAGCCAATCCGGCGTGAATTTCCTGGTCGTTCTGGAAGAACTGATTGGGCGTCAGAAACCCGTTGGGGGACTCTTTCATATTCCCGCATCCCACCAACAGGGCAGCGACGGCACAGAGTGCGAAGCGATTCATGGGATGGTCCTCAGAATGACGTGTTGACGCCGAACGAGAAGATACGCTGCGCCGGATAGCTGCCTTGATCGACACCCGGCATGTGATTGATATCGGCGCCAATGCCGTTGCCGACCGCGCCGACTTCCGGATCGTACCCGGAGTAGTTGGTCGACGTCAGCAAGTTGATCCCCGAGACGTAGATCCGGGCGGACCGGGCGCCGGGCAGATCGATCGTGTAGCCCAACTGCACGTTCTTGAGCCGCAGATACGACCCGTCCTCGACCATCAGACTGTTCATGAATGGGAACGCGCCGTTATTCGCGTTGATCTCCGCGTACTTGCCGTTCGGATTCGTGACCGGATTGAACGAATTCTGCACATACGTGAGGGGCTCGTTGTACGTGCCCTGGAGCTGCAGGTACGTGTAGCGCTGGATATTGATGATGCTGTTGCCGCGCGAGATGTTCACCAGCACACTCAGATCCGCGCGGCCAAACTTGAAGCGGTTCGTGAACCCGTAGACCCAATCCGGGTTGACGTCGCCGAGCGGCCGCTCATCGCTCGGGCTGAGCGGCGACGTGGCCGAGCCGAAGTGCTTCCAGCGATAGCTCCCAATCGTCGCGCCGGGCTGGATGTTCGCGTACGCGTTCACCTCGGCCTGCGTCTTGAAGATGCCGTCCGCGACGTAGCCCCAGATCGTGCCGAGCGGGAGGCCCGGCTGCTCGATGAACGGCTGGAACGTCGCGCCGGCGCCAGGGCCCAGTCGGGTCAGGAACTCCTGGGCGATCGGACCCAGGCTCACGACGTTGTTCGCGTTGTGGAACGCGTTGGCCGAGATATTCCAGCTGAACGACTGACTCAACACTCGCTCATTCCGGAACACATCGAGCGCGGCGGAGAGCTCGATGCCCTTGTTCGTGACGATGCCGGAGTTGAAGAAGATCGATCCGAAGCCCGTGTTATCGGGGAGCGCCAGCGCTTGGAGGAGATTGACGGTGCGCTTGTTATAGTAGTCGCCGCTGAACGTCACCCGCTGATCGAACAATCCAAAATCCAACCCGATATCCAGTTGCGACGTCGTCTCCCATTTGAGGTTCGGGTTCCCGAGCGCCGAGACCGACAGGTCTGATACGATCGTGTTGCCGATGGGCGTCTGATAGCTGCCCGGCGTGGTGATCTGCCCCAGCGACTGATAGGGTCCGATCGACGTATTGCCGGACTGACCCCAGCTCGCGCGGATTTTGAGATCCGAGAAGATCTGCTGGTTCTTCATGAACGACTCTTCGATCGGCCGCCAGGCCAACGCGAACGCTGGGAAGGTGGCGCACTTGTTGTTATCGGCGAAGAGCGAGGAGCAATCCTGCCGCAGGGACGCCGTCGCGAGGTAGCGATCGGCGTAGGAGTAGTTCACGCGCCCGAGCCATGACCGGAGCGCCCACGTCTGGAGCGCATTGTTCACGGGGTACACGAGGAGCGCGTTCGCGAGCGCGTTCGCGCCGAGGTAGTCGTTCGGGAAATCGGCCGCCGTCGTGGCGACGTACGTGTTGCGGTCGGCCTCGTACGTGTATCCACCGACGACGTCCACCCGGTGCTGGCCGAAGGTGTTGCCGTACCGGAGGAGGTCCTCGGTCTGGATATCGCTGAACTGCGATGACGCCTGAACCGCCAGACCGCTCGTGCTCCCACCTTCCTGGACGTAACTCGGCGTATAGATGCTGTAGTTCTGCTGCTCGAAATTGCCGCCGACGCTCGCGTCGAGCGAGAAATGGTGCGTCAGGTCGGCCGTCATGCGCGCGTTCCCGATGCCCCGGAGGTACTGCTGATTCTCGGGCACGTCGTCCGTGTAATCGAGCGGATTCGCGCCGTAGTACGAGAACAAGGCGGGATCCGTGAATTGCGGATTCGAGCGCAGCGTTAGCGTATCGCCGATCGGCAGGAACGGCGGATACTGCAGCGCACTCCGCACGACGCCGGCCGCGTTCCCGCTCGTCTGCGTCGCCGTGAACACGATGTTGTTGCTCGTGCGATTGAACTCGGAGCTGAAGTACAGCTTGATGTGCGAGTTGATATCGCGATCGATGTTCGCCCGGATCCCGTAGCGGTCGTACTCCGAGCCGACGATCGAGCCGCTTTGTTTCAGGTAGTTGCCCGCGATCGAATAATTCGTGTGGTCATCGCCGCCGAGGAATCCGCCCTGCAGGTTCGTGACCGGCGCCGTGTGAAAGATCTGGTTCTGCCAGTTGATGCCGGGGCCGACCGCCGCCTGGATCTGGGACGGCGTGAAGCTCCCGGGGTGGTTGGCGCCGCCGTACGGATCGTTCGCGGTGCTGCCATTGTTCGCGTTCGTGTAGGCCGTGTTCACATAGGTGGCGTACTGGAATGCGTTCAGCACCTGGACCTGGTTGATGTTCGACGCGTACCCTTGCTGAAGATTCAGGGTCCAGTGCCCCGCGCGCATATTCCTGCCGCGCTTCGTCGAGATGATGACGACGCCGTTCGTCGCGCGGCTGCCATACAGCGCCGTGGCCGATGCGTCCTTGAGGATATCGATCGACTCGATGTCGGCGGGGTTGATCTCGGCCAGCGGATTGGTCGAGGTCAGGTCGGTGAGCCCGAGGCTCGTGCTCTTGCCGGTCTGCGAGAGGATCTGGTTTTTGTCCGTCACCGACGTCTCGTAGATCACGCCATCGACCACGTAGAGCGGACTGGTGACGCCGGTCAGTGTGCTCATGCCGCGGATCTGCACGCTGATCCCTCCGCCCGGCGCCGCGTCGTTCTGAATGACCTGAACGCCGGCCATGCGGCCCTCGAGACCCTGCTCCACGGACGTTGTTGCCGACTGGTTCACTTCGTCACCCGTGATCGTCGCGACCGACCCGGTGACATCGGCTTTCGTCTCCGTCCCATAGGCGACGACGACCTGCTCCTGGAGTCGGAACGCCGCGAGGTGCAACGCGAAGTCCACGACCGCCGTCTGGCCGGCGCTGACCGTGACCGTGTGCTGCTGCGGTTGAAATCCGAGATGGGCCGCCGAGACCGTGTATTGACCCGGCGCGACGCCGGTGATGACGTAGCGGCCATCCGTCCGCGTCAGCGCGCCCTTCGTCGTGCCGACGAGCGTGACGCGGACGTTCGCGATGGCCGCTTGGGAGGTATCCAGCACCTGCCCTTTGACGGTGTCGCCCGCGACTTGGGCATGCACGCGAAGCGCCCCGAGCAGCATGCCGACCCCCATGGTTACGACCAACACATGACGACAATGCCTCATAGCGTGACGCCTCCGAGGGGTAGAGAGTGAATGCCCGTGAGTCTCACCACTGGTCCGTCCGGAACGGGACCGCCGGCAGGCCGTCCCGGTTGTACAGGTTTGCCGCCGCGGGGTTGTTGCCCCAGGCGTATCGCACCGCCATCGGGTCACGCACGGAATCGCTCCACACGATCACGTGGTCACCCTTGATGGCCGCGTCGGCCCACACGAAGCGCTGGTCCGCGCCGGCGATCGCGAACCCTTTCACGCCGTTCAGTGGGCCTTTCGTGACGAGCCCGCCGCCGACGTGATCGAACTCGAGGACCATGCGACCGTGTTGCACGTGTGAGCGGCGCAACGTCGGGCCGGAGTACACGATGCCGTTCTCCCCGTACGCCACGTGCCGCGCCGCCAACGCCAACCTCGCGCCCACATCCTGCTTATCTCTGGGATGGATGTCATTGGCGTCGCCCAGGTCGATGATCACGGCTTCGCCAGTATTCGGGAGCGACAGCGCCGCGTGCTGCGACTCGCGCAGCAACGCCCAGGTGCTCTGGGAAGGCGCCGAGTCGGCCGCCATGAAATTCGCGAGCTGGACCCACACGAATGGGAACGACGGCTGCCGCCACTCCCGCCGCCAGCTCGTGATCATGTCGGCGAAGAGGGCGCGATAGGCGCGCGCGTCATCGAGGGTATGCGTATTCGCTTCGCCTTGATACCAGAGGACGCCCTTGATCGGGAACGGCAGGATCGGGTACACCATCTTGTTGTAGAGCAGCGTCGGCACTTGGTTCTTGTGCGTGTCATCGCGCGCGATGTACTGGCCGATCTTGAAGCGCCACTCGCCGGGCAGCGGCCGGTGCGCACCATTGACGTCGACGTAGAGGAGGGACGGGTCGCCATAGATGCCGCCGCCACCACTGTAGTTCTGCACGCGGATCGTGATCACGTTGCGGCCAGCGCGCAGTGCCGCTGCCGGGACCGCGTACACGCGAGGAAGATTCCACGCGTTCTCTTTGCGCCCGACTTCGACCCCATTGACCCACGTGATGTCCGAGTTGTCGATGGCGCCGAGTGACAGGCGAATCCCACTCGCGACCTCGTCGGCGGTAAGCGAAAACGCCGTCCGATACCACGCGACTCCGTCGAAACCGTCATATCCCGCTTGCGGCCAGAGCTTCGGCACGTCGATCATCGCCCAACGCGAGTCGTCGAGCGCCGGATCGGCCCACACCGCTTTGCCATCCACCAGGCCGACATCGGAGCTCGGCAGATCGCCAACGCGAGAGCGGAGGCTGTCCAGTACCTGCGCCTGGTGCAGGCTATCCTGTCGCAGCACCTCGGCGATCCCGGTGGCGTCGAGGTGCAAGGCCGCGGCGCTCATCCACGGTTCGATGCGACTGCCGCCCCACGAGGTGTTGAGCAAACCGATCGGCACACGGACGGTTTTGCGCAGCTCGCGGGCGAAGAAGTAGCCGACCGCTGTGAAGTGGCCCACGTGCTCAGGATCCGCGGGCTCCCACGGGCCACCGTCTACGTCCGAGTCCGGATGCGCGGCCCACGACTTCGGGACTTTGAAATGGCGAATCTCGGGGTCGTGCGCGGCGGCGACTTCTTGGGCCCCATGGATCGCATCGACAACGGACCACTCCATGTTGGATTGGCCGGAGCACACCCAGACGTCGCCGACCAGAATGTCGTGGATCGTGATGTGGTCGGCGCCATCGGTCACGGTCATCTCGTGCGGGCCACCCGCCGTCATCGGTGGCAATGCGACGGACCAGTCGCCCGAGGACTCCGTGTGGGCCGTATACGACTGGCCGTCGAACGTGACGACGACATCGTCGCCGGGCATCGCCCGACCCCACACGGGCACGCGGGCGTCGCGCTGCATGACCATGCCATCGGTCATCAATCGAGTGAGCTGGAGCCTCGCGATACCATCCATGCGCTGCGCGTAGGTACGGATGATCGAGAGCGTGCTCGTGTCGGTGGCGTAGATGGAGTACCAGCCTTGCCGCTCGTGCGGCGGATCGCCGGTGAACGGATCACCGCGGTGCCAGAGGCCCCCCGGAGAGACCGGCCGGGCCTCGCCGGACCACGACCAGACGTTGCCACCGGCGACCACCGTCGGCTCGGAGGCGAGATAGTAGAGCGCCTCGAGCACGGTCCTCATGAATGCATCACGATGCGTGACGGGTGCCGCGGGATCGTATTGGCGGCCGTCGCGCGAGACGCCGAATTCTTCGAGGACCAGTGGTTTCTCGAGTGCCTGGGCAATCGCCAGGTGATCCGCGATATAGCTCATCGAGCGACCGAGCGAGAGCTCCCATGTCGCGTCGGGCTTTGATGGGTCGTACCAACCCCAGTTCTCGATCCACAGATGGATCGTGAGGTAATCAAGAAAAGGGGACCGGCTCACGCGTTCGAACTGCGTGCCGGTCCCCGGAGTGTGGCGATCGAGCTTCCCTTCACCACCGAGCGAGATCAGTTGATTGGGCGCTCGATTTCGGACGAAGGCGCCGATGCGATTGACCCAATTGACGTAGGCCTCGCTATAGGCAAACCCGCGCGGCTCATTCGAGAGCTGCCACGCCATGATTGTCGGGTCGTCGCGATAGGCGATGCCCGTGATGGTATTGCGGCGGGCGATCAGTGTGGCGACATATTGCTCGAACTGCGCTTCGGCCTTCTCGGTGGCGTAGAATCGGGCCGAGTAATTTTGGAACTCATCCCAGGTATGGCCGTTCTGCTCGGGATACGGAATCGGATCGCCCGTCGCCCAATTCACATACTGGGCCATCCCGCCGGACCACTGGAAGAAATTGTTCAGTACCAAGACGCCGCGCATGTTGCGCTTCGCCATCTCGGCCAGCATGACATCGAGACCCTGCAACAGCGTCTCGTTGAACTGACCCGGCGTGTCTTGAACGGCGGGAACGATCCGGAACGGTTCCGTCTCCGGGCCTTCGCTCGACGCCATCAGGCGAATGTTCGTGACGCCGAGCTGCTGCAGCCGATCGAGCTCGCGCAGGAGACGCGGCCGGTCGGCGGCACCGAGGTTCATCCCGAACCAGAGATTGACGCCGAGGAAGTGATATGGCGTGTGGCCGATGAAAAACTGGCCATCGCGGACGCGGACAAAATCGTGTGGGACCGGCTGTCCTGAGAAAGCGGCAGCCGGAACGAGTACCAGGAGGAGCGCAGTACGCCGCACCCAGGTTCGCATGGCGCGACTAGTCTATTAGTCGATATTTTTTTAGTCAAGTTGATTTGATAATCCGCCCAAGCCATTTTCCCGCCATGCTGACCGGCACAAACCTGGTGTACACGAAGCAGTACAACCTGCGCATCGTCCACGAGGTAATCCGGCAGTTCGGCCCGATATCACGGGCGGACATCGCCCGGCACACCGCGCTGACCGGCCAGACTATCTCCAATCTGGTCAAAGAGTTACTCGAGCTCGACCTCATCGTCGAAGCCGAACAGCGCAGGCAGGGACGGGGCGCGCCATCGACCTCGTTGGCGATCAATCCTGAGGCCGCTTTCTCGGTTGGCCTCGACTTCAACCGCGACCATTTGACAGGCGTCCTCGTCGACCTCGCCGGCAATGTGAGACAGCGAGCTCATGTGGAACTGGAGCTCCCGACCCCCGAGCGGGCCTTGGATCTGATGGCCGAAATGGTCGAGACCCTCATCAAGAAACAGCGGTTGCCGGCAGCCTCCATTTGGGGCGTCGGCATTGGCATTCCCGGACCCATGCACCATGGGGACAATGGCGACGAGTATGTCATCAACCCGACCGCATTCCCTGGATGGCACAACATCCCGCTCGCCAGCTGGGCTCGCGAGCGTCTCGGGTTGCCGGTCTTCTTGGAGAACAACGCGACGGCGGCCGCGGTTGGCGAGCACTGGTATGGAGCGGGACAACAGCTGACCACGTTCTTCTATCTCTTCTTCGGCACCGGTCTCGGCGGCGGGCTCGTCATGAATGGGCGGCCGTACGAGGGCTTCACGGGGAACGCTGGCGAGATCGGATACTTTCCCGAGTCGATGGCCGGGGATTCGGCGCATACCGGTATGCACTTTAATCTCCCCCGATTGTATGGGCTCCTCCGAGAGGCCGGTGTGACGGTGCGGCGCCCCGCTGATCTCGATCCGCTCTTGGCGTCATGCAATCCGACACTCCTCAAGTGGATGGACGACGCAGCCGACTACCTGACGGGCCTCGTGCTGTCCGTCGAATACTTGATCGACCCCGAGGCGATCTTCTACGGCGGTCACTTGACCGACGCGGTGCTCAAGGGTCTGATGGAACGCGTCGAGCGCGCGTTGCCGAGCCGTCGCATCGGCGGCAAGGTGACCGCTCCGCGTCATCTGCTCGCGACCGCCGGCGTCGACTCGGCCGCCCTCGGCGTGGCGACACTGCCGATTTACGCGTACTTCGCTCCCGCGCCACAAGTCCTGCTCAAGCAATCGAAACGCACGTCAGTCGGGGAACGGCATGCCTCACCGCGTGGCGATGCTCGCCACGGCCTCGCTAGTCGCCGCGTGTAGCCACGGACCGGTATCCCCGCAGCTCCGGGACCCTGGGCTCGACCTCACGCTCGACAAGCAAGAAGCCGCCTCCGGCGATTCGGTCGGATACTCGATCACGTTCTCGTTCATCGACGCGCCTGGCGATCCCGTCTACCTCCACATCGGATTCGACGCGAAACCGACGTTGTGGGATACGCTCGCCGTCCCACCGTCGCAAAAGCCACTGACGGGCACGTTCGTCGTGCCGGCGAACTTGCCCGCTGGCACGCTGAGCGTCACCGTGTTCATGCCGAAGCGCCAGGATTCGACGAGCGCGGACATCCGCATCACGCCCCATTCGCCGACTCGCTCGCTCTCGATCGTCGTGAGATCGCCGGCCACGCCGGCGGTGTTCACCACCAGTCCGTTCAATCGTGTGCTGGACTTCATCGCTGGGTCGGTGGATACACTGGTACTGACGGCGAAGGACGACGCGGGCGTGGCGTGGATGGGATGGGCACTGGGACCGCCGGCCAATCTCCGCGACTCCGTGCCGGTGACTGGCACCTCGGTCGTGACCACGTTCCCCCTCGCGGTTCCCGGCGGGGCGAGTCCGAGAGCGCTCGATGTGTTCGCGCGGTCGCAGGATGGGACACTGACCGATACCAGCTACACCATCGGCGGCGTGGCCGAATATCTCGACCGCCCCGTGCGATCGGTCGCGCTCGCGTCCAGCGTGCAGGACATGGTCTATGATGCGAAGCGCAATGTCGTCTATTTGGTCGAGCAAGCACAAGCTGGCGTCGTCGTCCTGTCGCTCGCTGGCATGGTCTACGCGACACCCCTTCCCCTCCCAGGCCAAGCGGCCGGGCTCGACCTCGTGCCGAGCAGCGACAGTCTCGTCGTGGCTCTCGCGGGTACTGATGATCTCGCCATCATCGATCTGACAAGCGCCGCTCATGCGACCAGCACGGTGCATCTGGGGAACCTTGCCCCATACACCGTCGTGTTCCCGCGGGTCGCCATGGACGGGAGAGTCCTGCTGGAGCTTGCCTCGCATGGAGGTGGCGTCGGTGACTACGATCTCCCAACCAGCATCGCGCAGCTCTATGACTCGAGCGCGGACGGCAGTGTGCCCGTGCGGAGCGGCGATGGATCGATCGTGGTCATGCGCGATGTCGGCGGCTGTGGGTTGGCCGAGTATGATGCCACGAACAAGACGTTCATGTTCTACATCGAGACGTGCGGGGAGCAATTCCCGGGACAGATCGCGGCGAGCCAGACCGGCGCGCGGCTCAATATCGGGGTCGAGCTCCTGAATGGTGGCCTCGCCTCGCTCGGCTGGGCGGAGATCCCCGACGCGCCATTGGTCCTCGGCGTGACCGATGGAGCCGCGGTCTCGCCGAGCGGCAATGATTTCTATGTCGTGGTTCCCGCGCTGTGCGGCGGGGTCGCCTGCCCGCAGACCGCGCCGGGGTTCTACTTCCGGTTTGCTTTGTCCGGAGACGCGACGCCGACCATGACACCGCTGGAGATTGTCAATACGCCCGAGACGCCTGTCCAGCTCCTTCCCATTCCTGGGGATGCGGCGCTGCTGGCGGTCGGGCCGACGACGCTCATGTTGTTCGACCTGACGGAATCATCTCCTGCTAGCTTTCGCTATGCTGCAACAGGGCATGGCGCACCACCGCGAGGGGCGGCTCGCCGAAGCCGCTGAGTGTTATCGGCGCGTGCCGCCGTCCCATCCCGAGTACGAGAATGCGCGGTACATGCTCGGCGTCATCGCGCACCAAGAGGGGCGACTCGCAGAAGCCATCACCGCCTATCGACGGGCCCTCGAGATCCAACCCGAGTTCGTCGACGGGTATTCGAACCTCGGCAATGCGCTGCAGGAGCTCGGTCGGTTCGAGGAGGCCCTGGTTCCCTATCGCGCGGCGCTGGCCATCGATTCCTCGAACGCCGGCATCTGGTACACGGCGGGATGCGCCGAGCGCGCGCGGCAGCGATACGTCGCAGCCATCGAATGCTTTCGGCGGGTGCTGGCGCTCGTCCCCGCGTGGCATGAGGCGCAGCACAATCTCGCGCACATGTTGTTCAACCTCGGGCAGGTCGATGAGGCGCTCGCATTGTTTCGGAGCGCGGCGGAAGGGCAACATCCCGAGCTGCCGCGGTCGATGATCGCGGTCGTCATTCCCGGGAGTCCGACGAGCGACAATCAAGCCATCCTCGACGCGCGGACAAACTTCGCCGAGCGCGATTTGCCTACGGCTCGCTCCGTCGCTCGCGCTCGGCATCCGCGCCTTCGCGTCGGCTATCTCTCATCGTTCTTTCATCGACAGAATTGGATGAAGCCCGTGTGGGGGCTCATCAATCAGCACGATCGCACCCAGATCGACGTGCACATCTTCTCCGATGCACCGGAGTCGGCGGTTCAGCACGGGTACCGGCGACATCCCGGCGATACGTATTACGACATCAGCGCCAGATCGAATGACGCCGCCGCGGATGTGATCGAGCGCGCCGCCATCGATGTCCTGGTGGATCTCAATGGCTACAGCGCGATGCGACGACTGCCCTTGCCGGCGTTGAAACCGGCGCCGGTTCTTATTGGGTGGTTCAATATGTTCGCGACGACTGGCATGGCGGCGTACGATTGCCTGATCGGGGATATCGAGGTCGTGCCGACAGACGAGGAGCGGTTCTATAGGGAGCGCATCGTACGCGTTCCGGCTCCCAGCAGCTATCTCACATTCGAAGTGGGCTATCCGGTTCCCGATGTCGCACAGCGGCCTGACGGACCGATCACGTTCGGGTGCCTCGCGCCGCTCTATAAGATCACGCCCGAGGTCATTGCGACTTGGCGTAGAATCCTGGCGGAGGTACCGGAGAGTACGCTGGTACTGAAGGCGACCGCATTAGCGGGTGAGGACGAGCGCCGATTGGTGCGCGAATGGTTCCCCGAAGGTCGCGTGAGACTCGACGGGCCGTCGGACCACTATGACTTCTTGAAGACATACGACGAGATCGACATCGCGCTCGACACATTCCCGTACAATGGCGGGACGACGACGACCGAGGCGATCTGGCAAGGCGTGCCAGTCGTGACGTTCTGGGGCGATCGATGGGTCGCCCGGACGAGCGCCTCGATCTTGAGAGCTGGTGGACTCGGTGAGCTCGTGCGCCGCGACGTGGACGACTACGTCGCCTATGCTATTCTTTTGAGCCAACAGCCGGCGAAACTCGCCCAGCTGCGGTCGACCATGCGCCTCGGACTCGCACGAAGCCCGGTGTGTGATACACCGGGCTTCGCGCGCCACATGGAACGGATCTACTTCGAGATCTAGTGGTCGTGGTTGTGGCGCCAGTTCCAGTACTCTCTCTGCTCGTCACCCGAACGCTTGGCGTACTCGACGTGTGGCCGATGGCCCTCGTTCTCCCACTGGGCGTAGAACGTGACTTCGGTATCGTTCCAACGGTGGTAGTCCCGATGGTCCGCGTCGTAGTAGCGAACTCCACCGCCCGCACACGCCGCCAACCCAACTATCATCGAAAGCGCGATTCCCACTGTTGATAGTCTCATGTCCACCCTCAAAGGCAAGACCCGTGCTACTCGCCGATATGCGGCAATAAAGTAGGCGTTGGCGAGCTTGGCGTATGGTTTTTTGTGACATAAGGCACATCGGCGGGCGCGTCGCCCTTCGGCCAGTCGTTTGCCTTGCCGGGATAGTCCGGGCGCGAGTGGCGAACCACGAACGCCGCGACATCGTAGGCGTCCTGGTCGGTCAGCGTCCCAGGTTGGTCGTACGGCATCGCGCGGCGGATAAATGTCGCCGCGACCGTCAGGCGAGCCATCGAGGCGCCGATGTCGAATGACCGTGGGCCCCAGAGCGCCGGGATCGCCTCGGTGCCCTCACCGTTTGCTCCGTGACATCGGGCACAGGTCGACGTGAACACGCGCGCGCCGCGCGCCGTATCTCCGGCCAGACTCGGAATCGGCGATGGGAGACCCTCCCCGCGGACCCAATCGCCGTGTTTGACGCCGGTCGAGAGGTAGGCCAGGTATCGGACCATGTCGCGCATGTCGCGACTGTCGGCGGGAAGCGGACGGCCGGCGAGACTCCGGGTGAGGCAGAAATTCACGCGGTCTTCTATAGTAGCCAGCCGATTCTCACGGACCACGAACCGCGGATACCGGGCGTACGAGCCGAGCATAGAGACGACTTCGGCGCGACGACCGCCATCGAGATGGCAGCTCACGCAGCGCAACGTCGTCGGCGTGTTGTGCGGCAAGCTATCGGGGGTGTGCGCGACGATCGCCATTCCACGCCGGATCGACGCGCCGAGCGAATCGTGCGGGATCGCCGAGTCGAGCGGGATGGCCTTGGGGTCGATGGTGTCGGCCATTGCGGCCGGACTCGGGTTCGGGGTGGCGGCTTTGAGCTTTCGGCCACCCTGAGCCAGCACCGCGATGCCGACGCCGAGCAGGAGGATCGCGAACCCGCGTCGGAGTCGCGCGGGCGACACGTACTCGCAGAGATGGGCACCAGCGAAGATGCCCACCGCGGCGATCGCCGTGAACTCGGCGACGGGGACCCATGCAATCGGAATGTGCTGTCCGACGTATCCCGCGAATCCCGCGGCGCAGTTCGCGGCAATCACGAGCAATGAGGTGCCGATCGCGACCTTCATTGGCACACCTCCGAAGAGCACGAGCGTTGGAACGATCAAAAATCCACCGCCGACGCCGATCAGCCCAGTGAGCGCGCCGACCCCGAGCGCGGCTGGAAACAGGCGCGCGATGTGCGCCGGGGCCGCAGTCTCATCATCGTCGTTCCGCGGACGGAGCATCGAGATCGCGGCAACGCAGACGATGACCGCGAACATCGAGAGCTGGAGGGCGCCGGAGATCAAGGCGGCGAGGCGAGCGGCCGCGTAGGACGCCGGGATCGCAATCCCGCCCATAATCGCGGCGACACGCACATCGACGCGGCCCGCCCTCCAGTGGCGGACCGCGCCGATGAGACTCAATGCGCCGACGACGACGAGGCTCATCGCGATGGCTTGCTTCGCGTCGAACCCCAGGACGTACTTGAAGATCGGAACCGTCAGGACCGAGCCGCCGCCGCCGAGAAGACCGAGAGACAGACCAACCGCTAACGCGAGAAAGAGACCAGCGACGGTCAATTAGCCACCATAACAGTATGTACAGCCTTTCTCTTGCGCGCGATTGACGGCGAGCACGCCGATCGGCACGAGTGTGACGCCGGGTTGGAGCGCCGCGACCCATTCCTTGTACGCCGCGTCGGGGGTCACGCCGGCATTGCCCGCGAGCTTCTCGCTGATCTTGGCCGTCGCCACGTTGCACGCCGTGAAGATCACGCCGCGGCTCACGAGGCTCGGCAGCTCCGCGCCGGGGAACGGGACGCCATCCGCGTGGAGGACCGGATTGCGCACCGCCGGCGCTTTCGTCGCCGGGTCATCGATCTTGAAGGATTCGCCGATCTTGTATTTCGCCCACATCGCGTCCGACAGCGCGAACGGCATCGCGAAGTGCCGAAGGCCGACCACGGCGGTGAGGTCCTTGTCGGTCAGCCCGTACGTATCCTTGTTCATGTTCAACCAACCCCAGGCGAATACGAGCGCGAATCCTTGGTTTGGCTCTACTGCGTCGAAGAACTGTTTGTGCTTCCCGGTGATCTTGTCGAGCCACGCCTCATTCCAGGGGCCGTGTACGGTCTCCCCGAATGAGAATGGGAGCGCGAACGCTGCGGCGCCCACGGTAAGCCGTTCGAGAAACTCGCGACGGTCGGTCTGCATGATGCCTCCGCGAATGGAATTTTCAAGGGAACCCATATTATGGCATTCTGAAATGCAAACGCAAAAATGAATGAATTCGCGACAGAGATCGATCTCGAGGGACAGGACCTCACCACGGTCCCTGAGTCGCTCCGCGCTCTCCCGCGGTTGGAGCGGCTGTCCCTGAGAGCGAATCGGATCGTACAGGTGCCGGAGTGGATCGGGCAACTGACCAGCCTTCGGCACGTCAATTTTGGGCTCAACGGGTTGGAAACGGTTCCGGAATCGATCTGGGAGCTGGTCCAGCTCGAGAGCCTCAATCTGTCTGACAACCATCTGTCCCGGCTATCCTCGGGGGTCGGTCGGCTCGCCGAGCTCCGGATGCTAGATTTGGGTCACAACGCGTTCGAAGCGCTCCCGGATGCGCTCGGGCGTCTCGCTGGCCTCACCGACTACCTCTACTTGCAGCACAATCGGCTCTCGGAGGTCCCGGCATCCCTCGCCGAACTGCGTCGGCTCACATACCTGAACATCGGTGGCAACCACTTCTCCGCTCTGCCGGACGCGGTGAGCCGGATGACCGGGCTGCGCGACGTGCTCCTCCGGGGGAACGCGCTCACAGACCTGCCGGCATCGCTCGGGGCACTGCATCAGTTGCGGCATCTCGATCTGAGGGCGAACCGCTTCGTGACCCTGCCGACGGTGCTCGCCGAGCTCCCGAGTCTCCAGCGCCTCGATGTGCGGTGGAATAAAATCAGCCACATGCCCGGCTGGGTCAAAACTCTTGAGCAAAGAGGCGTCACTGTGCTTTCCGGATATTGATAAATCGCGTATCAAATGGGAGCTTCCTCGCCATGGCGCATGCAGAGCTCCCCGTCCTCACCATGCGACGCGACGCATGGTGGTTGCAGCCCGCGGTCACGGCGATCGTCTTCGTGGCGTTTATCGCCTACACGACCTGGGCCGCGTTCCAGAACGCCCACTATCGGTTTGGGCCGTATTTGTCACCACTGTATTCGCCGGAATTCGGGAAACCTGGCATCTGGCCAGCGTGGCTCCCGTTTTCGCCCGCCCTGCTGATCCTGCCGTTCCCCGGGCTGTTCCGGGTGACCTGCTACTACTATCGGGGCGCCTACTATAAGGCGCTGTGGGCGGACCCGCCGGCGTGCACGGTGCACGAGCCGCGGAAGACCTACCTCGGCGAGCAGAAGTTCCCGCTGATCATGCAGAACATTCACCGGTACTTCATGTACATCGCGCTGGTCTTCCTGATCATTCTCGCGCACGATGTCTGGGACGCGCTCTGGTTTACGGATCCGGCCACGGGGCGCGTCGTGTTCGGGATCGGCGTCGGAACGATCGTACTGGCCGTCAATACGACCCTCCTGTCGTGCTATGCGCTCGGCTGCCATTCGCTGCGGCACATCGTCGGAGGGTATCGGGATAGACTGGCCGGGCATCCGGTCCAACAAACCGCGTACGCGTGCGTGAGCTGCTTCAATCGCTGGCACATGAAGTGGGCGTGGATGAGCCTCTTCTTCGTCGCCTTCGCCGATATCTACGTGCGACTGTGCTCGATGGGCGTTTGGCACGATTGGCGGATCGTCTAGGCATGCCCGACTACGAAACGTTGACCCACGACGTGCTGGTGATCGGCGCCGGTGGCGCCGGATTGCGCGCGGCCATCGCGGCCGCGGCCGAGGGCGTGTCCGTTGCGCTCGTGTGCAAGTCCCTGCTCGGCAAAGCACACACGGTGATGGCCGAGGGCGGCGTCGCGGCCGCACTCGCCAACGTCGATGACCGCGACAACTGGCGCGTGCACTTCTCCGACACCATGCGCGGTGGGCAATATCTCAACAACTGGCGCATGGCCGAGCTGCACGCGAAAGAGGCGCCGGATCGCGTGCGCGAGCTGGAGGCGTGGGGAGCGCTCTTCGACCGCACGCCGGACGGCCGGATTCTGCAGCGCAACTTCGGCGGCCACAAATACCCGCGCCTCGCGCACGTCGGTGACCGCACCGGCCTCGAGATGATCCGCACGTTGCAGGACCACGGCATCCATCAAGGCATCGACGTGCACATGGAGTACACCGTCCTGACGTTGCTCAAGGACGGTGACCGTGTCGCGGGAGCGCTGGCCTACGATCGCGAGCGCGGACGGTTCAAGCTCTTTCACAGTCGCGCGGTGGTGCTGGCGACCGGCGGCATCGGGCGCGCATTCAAGATCACATCCAATAGTTGGGAGTACACGGGCGACGGACAGGCGCTGGCGTATGACGCCGGTGCGGCGCTGCAGGACATGGAGTTCGTGCAGTTCCATCCGACCGGGATGGTGTGGCCGCCGAGCGTGCGCGGGATTCTCGTGACGGAAGGCGTGCGCGGTGAGGGCGGCGTCTTGAAGAACGCCGAGGGGCGCCGGTTCATGTTCGACGACGTCCCCGAGAACTATCGCGCGCAAACGGCGACCGATCCCGACGAGGGATGGCGCTATACGCAAGGCGACAAATCAGCGCGCCGTCCACCCGAGTTGCTGACACGCGACCACGTCGCGCGGGCAATTGTGCGCGAGGTTCGCGAGGGCCGCGGGAGTCCGCATGGTGGCGTGTTCCTCGATATTGCTTGGATCAAGGATCGCATTCCCCATGCGGCCGAGCACATCAAGAAGAAGCTCCCCAGCATGTATCACCAGTTCAAGACGCTGGCTGACATCGATATCACCAAGGAGCCGATGGAAGTTGGGCCGACGACGCACTATGTCATGGGTGGCATCCGCGTCGACGGGGACACGCAGATGACGAACGTGGCCGGGTTGTTCGCGGCCGGGGAGTGTGCGGCCGGGCTTCACGGCGCCAACCGGCTCGGTGGCAATTCCCTCTCTGATCTTCTGGTGTTCGGCAAACGCGCTGGTGAATATGCCGCTCGCTTCGCCCGCGCGAACAGCGATACCCGCGTGGACGTAGCGCAAGCGACCCGGGCGGAGCGACGGGCCCTGGAGCCATTCGAGCGCAAGGCCGGCGAAGGGCCATATCAAATTCAGCAGGCGTTGCAGAACGTCATGCAAGAGAACGTCGGCATCGTGCGGCGCGAGGCCGAGATGCTCCGGGCGCTGGCCGAGATTGATGCACTATCAGCGAGAGCGGCGAACGTCACGGTCACCGGGAATCGCGAATACAATCCCGGGTGGCACACGGCGCTCGATCTCGGGAACCTGTTGACCATTTCGAGAGCCATCACCATTACGGCTATCGAGAGAAAAGAGAGTCGTGGCGGGCATTTTCGCGACGATTACCCGAACAAAGATCCCGAATTTGGTAAGGTCAATCTCGTTATACAGGCCGGGCCGGATGGGAGCATGGTGTTGAGTCGGGTGCCAATCCCGCCGATGCCACCGGAGCTGGCCGCGGTTATCAAGGAGATGGGATGAGCGAAGCGACGTTCAAAGTATGGCGTGGCGACGCCCAGGGCGGAGCGTTTCAGTCGTACACGACCGAGACCTCGCCGGGCATGGTGGTGCTCGACGCGATCCACCAGATCCAGGCGGACCAGGCGAATGATCTGGCGGTACGCTGGAACTGCAAAGCCGGCAAATGCGGCTCGTGCTCGGCCGAGGTGAACGGCAAGCCGCGGCTCTTGTGCATGACGCGATTGAGCGATCTCGATCTGACCACGCCGGTCACGGTCGAGCCGATGCGCGCGTTTCCGCGCATCAAGGACCTCGTGACTGATGTCTCGTGGAATTTCGAGGTCAAGAAGCGGATCAAGGAGTTTACGCCCCGTCCGCCCGATGCCCCGGACGGGACCTGGCGCATGCAGCAGTCGGATGTCGAACGCGTGCAAGAGTTCCGGAAGTGTATCGAATGTTACCTCTGCCAGGATGTCTGCCACGTAATTCGCGAGCACCATGAGGAGAAGGAGTTCATCGGGCCGCGATTCTTTGTGCACACCGCGGCACTGGAGATGCATCCGTTGGATGTCGCGGATCGCGTACCCGATCTCAAGCGCGAATTCGGCATCGGTTACTGTAACATCACGAAGTGTTGCACCGCGGTCTGCCCCGAGGGTATAACGATCACCGACAATGCTATTATTCCGTTGAAGGAGCGCGTCGTCGATGCGTTCTACGATCCCCTGGGGCGGCTCGTGAAGATTTTCTCGCGTCGTGCATAAGCTC
Organism: Gemmatimonadaceae bacterium; assembly: GCA_035570055.1. Taxonomy (GTDB): domain Bacteria; phylum Gemmatimonadota; class Gemmatimonadetes; order Gemmatimonadales; family Gemmatimonadaceae; genus DASRDS01. The sequence goes on along the minus strand of DATMLM010000073.1, from coordinate 93,398 downwards.
AAGCCGATCACCATTGATGCGGTCCCGGCGGCGCTCGTCAAAGCCGAGCGGTATCGCTTGATTGGGGACCCGTCGGGCGCCGAGAGTATTTGTCTCGACGTGTTGGCGGTCGATCCGTCGAATCAGCAGGCGGTGTCGACCTTGCTGCTCGCGATCACGGATCAGATGGATGACGGTCTCGCCGAGGGCGTGATGCGCGCCCGCGAGGTGTTGCCGAAGATTACCGACGAGTACAGACGCCAGTACTACTCCGGCATCATCTGCGAACGCCGGGCCAAGGCGCAACTCAGGCGTGGTGGGCCGCGATGCCACGAGATCTCATCGGAGTGGCTGCGTGAAGCGATGGAGCACTACGAACGCGCCGAGAAAAACCGGCCGGCGGGGGATGACGGGGCGATCTTGCGCTGGAATACCTGCGCGCGCATTCTCGACCGGAATGAGCGACTGCACCCACCGGTCGTGCAGGACTACGAGCCGAGCCTGGAGTAAACGGCCGCGCGTTGGCGCTCGTCGCGCCACCGCGTGAGCTGCAGCCAGGGAAATCTGCCGCGCCACACCATTCCGATCGCTCCGCGCCACGTCAGCCGTAGATCACCAGCGGCCATTCGCCGATAGTATCCGGAACGCACCCGCAATTGGTGCCCGTCGGCCTCCTCGGCCGCGTAGTACGCGACGGCATCCCCAGCCGCGGTGATCGGCGCAACCGGTGCGCTGCCCACCCGAAACCGGTGGATGCGATCCAGCATCGCGGGCTCCGTGACACCCGGGAAGCTGATCACCTCCTGACGAGGATGCGCTGGTACCAGGCGCGGAAGCTTCGAGTTCGATGTCTGGACAGAGCGGCCGTCCAGTAGTGTGTTCTTGAACACGAGAAAGGCCGTCGCCCGGCCTCTCTGGGCTTGCGTCGCGATCACCGTCGCCATGGTGTGGCGATCGGGATGCTCGAGCAACGTCGCGTATGACGTGAAGCCGCCGGCCATCGCGCGATGGGCAACAGTGTGGGCGACTATCGTGAAGCCGAGATCGTCGAGCCCTTGCGCGGTCTGGAAGATGTACGCGCGAATCGCATCCGGCATTGCGCTCAGGTCGCCATGGGTGATCACTGTGCGGCGCTCGGAGGTCGACAGCACATGCGTTTTGTGGATCCTCGCGGGGACAGTGACGTACGTGGCCAGCTCGACCCACCATTTGATGAGCGCATTGAGCTGGGGCGGCGCGATCGGCTTGAGGGGTTGCCCTTGGGCCACCCAGCCATCGTACGTGCCATGTAACGTGGCGGCTACCGCATGGAAACGGACGGATGCATCACGGATCGTATTCAGGCTCGGCACGATGCGAGCGTTGACCTGACACAGCTTGTCTTTGACCTCAGGGACGAATGTCGGGTTCCGAATCGACTCGGCGGCGCGCGCGGCCAGCTCGCGGGTCGGAAAATACAGATAGAAAATGACTTCCGTTTCCTTCGTCAGGTCTGTACCCGCGCGCTGCAAGGCTTGCAGCGTCGCCTCATCGGCCTCGGGACTCCCAACACGGAAGGGGTGATCCATACATCGTGTAGTCTTGGGTGAGGTCGATCCCTAGGTTAGACCGCTAATGACATCGCCACTGCTGTTTCGCTGCGTGGCCGGCCCGGACTCGGGCAAGCGCCTCGCACTCAACGACGGGTATGTCCGCGTCGGCCGAGCGGCCGAATGTAACGTTCTCTCGGACGACCCCGATGTCGCCGACCGGCATCTCGTGCTGACGCGAGACGGGCAACGCGTGACGGTGGAGGCAGTCGCCGGCGCCGCCATCTACGTGGACGGACAACTCGTGCGGACCGCAACGCTGGCGGTCGGCCAGCAGGTGCGCGTGGGACGATCGCTGTGGGAAGTGGCGATCGTCGATGCCGCGCACGTCCCGCAGACCGGGATCTTCGGGAAGGTCCGTGCTCAAGTCGCGGCGGTCGCCGGCGTCGACAAGCTCCAAGGGTGGAGCGCCGGGGAGATGTTCTCGGACGTCTTCAAGAAGCGGACGGACGAGGAGCAGGAAGAGTACTTCAACGTCGGAACACGAACCACGACGCCGCCGCTCGAGGCGATCCAGGCGGGTGGGTGGCCCAAGCCTTGGGCATTTGTTCGATTTCTGATCCTCTCTTCCGCCGTGTTCGCGCTCTTTGCTTGGGCTTGGAACCGGTTCAGCAATCCCTATCTCATCCCTGGGTTGATTCTCGTCGGGTCATTTGCTATTCCCTGTTCCATTCTCGTGTTCTTTTTCGAGATGAACGTTCCACGGAACGTGTCGCTGTACCAGATCTTGAAGCTGCTGCTCTTGGGTGGGATCGTTTCGTTGTGTGTTTCGCTGCTTTTCTTCGAGTGGACTTCCCTCGACAGTTGGCTCGGCGCCATGAGCGCGGGGATCGTCGAGGAGTCGGGAAAGGCGTTGACCCTTTTGCTCGTTGTGCGCAAACGCCGCTACCCATGGACGCTCAACGGAATGCTTTTTGGCGCCACGGTTGGAACCGGATTCGCGGTGTTCGAGACGTCGGGGTACGCCCTGACCAGTGGGCTCAACAGCGGCATGGCCTCGCTATTTCAGACCATCTATGAGCGCGGCGCGTTGAGCGTTCTCGGTGGACACGCGCTGTGGACGGCGCTCGTCGGTGGCGCGCTATGGCGTGTGCGCGGTCAGCGCGAGTTCAAGTGGGACATGCTACGCGAGCCCGCTTTTCTTCGCGTGTTCGCCCTCTGCGTGGCCTTACATATGCTCTGGAATTCGCCGTTTGATCCGCCACTTGAGCTCAAATTCATCGCCATCGGGTTCATCACCTGGATAGCCGTCCTCAGCTATATCCAGTTCGGCCTCGCCGAGATACGCCAAGCGCAGCGCGCTGGGGGCGATACCGAAGCCATCGTCATCCCGATCGAGTCACGAGCCGGCTAGAGCGGGACGCGTTTTGGATCGCGCTCGCGGTGAACGTCGCGATCGCGGTGACCGCGCGATACTTCCCGTTCGAGGACACGACGAACCACTTGGCGCGCTATGTCCTGTTGGAGCGCGCCTGGTTCGGCCATGGGATAGGCCTGCCGTCCACCATCGTCGTCCGGGCGCAACCGGGGCCGTACTTCGCGCTCGATGCCATTGGCGCGCTGATCGTTCACTTGGTTGGGCCGGCAATCGGCGCGCGCGTCATCGCCGCCATCGCCGTCGCCGCGATTCCGCTCGGCTTCGCCCTGTTGCTGAACGCCGTCGGCGGCGAGGCACGACGGTGGGCGATCGTCGGAGTGCCGTTTGGATTCGGGTTCTTCACCCACGCCGGATTTCTGAGTTATGTCGTGGGCGTCGGCGCAGCGTTCGCGTTTCTCGCGGCATGGTGGCCCCACCGACGAACGCCTACCCCTCTGCGCATCGTCGGGCTCATCGTCGGCATTGCCCTCTGTTACCTGATGCACCTGGCCTCGGCGCTCATGGTCTTGGTTGTCATCTGGGTCGATGCCATCGTCGCGAGAGACCGGCGCACGTGGCTCGTCCTGCTGCTGACGGCAACCGTGGGCGCCATGTACTTATGGACGACCATCGGCGCGCCACCTTTGCCGCCGGCGCGGCCCACGACACTGACCCTCGGCACATTCTGGTGGAAGGCCAAGAATATCCTGGCGCCGTTTTACGTGTACTCCGCGGCACAGGCACTGCCGATGATCGCGACGTACGGCGTTGCGATCGTGCTCTATGTGCGCTCGAACCCCGTGCGGACATGGCGCACGACGCTCGGGCTTTCGGCCGCCGCGTTCTTTGTGCTGTACGCGATCTTCCCGCAGATCGGCACCGGTGGCGGGTATGTCGACATGCGGTGGCTCATACCCGCGTACCTGCTCGTCTTCTGTGCCGCGGCGCCATCACGAGGGCCCGCGAGACTCGGCGTGCAATGGCTTCTGGCGGGGAGCATCGTGTCGAGCGTGATACTCACGCCGACCATCTGGCGCATTGACCGATACTTGACTGATTACAGCGAGCTGCTGAACCAGGCGCCTCCCGGGAAGAGCGTATTTCCGGTCATAGGAGACGGCGCACGATTCGGCAAACGGGTCGTTCCGTATCGCCATTTCGCCTTCTGGTACACGATCCGGTCCCATGGGAACGTTCCATCCCTCTTCGCCTACAGCGGCGACGGCATGGAGTCGAACTGGTTCATGCCGTACTTCGACGACACGGCCCACCGGTATGCGCCTCCGGTGGGTTGGTTCGGCGGCGGTGGCCCGCTCCGCCCGCTCAATTGGCAGCGAGTTGTCGCCGAGAATGACTATGTGATCGTCGCGGGCCGCGACTCTGCCATGCGAGCGGAAGTTGCCAGGCATGCGCGTTGCATTGGCGAGGTCGGTGAGATCGAACTCTGCAACCTCACGAAGTGAAATAGGTTATCTTTCAAACATGATCAGATACGTCTTTGCAACCGCCATAACGCTGGCGGCACTGACTGCTTTGCGCGGCGTCCCGCATAGCACGGCTGCGGTGAAGGTCCCCGAGCCGGCGGTGGACGAGCCCTTGGCCACGCACCCCGGAGAGGAGAAGGCCGTTCTCGCGGGTGGATGCTTCTGGGGACTTCAGGCCGTATTCGAGCACGTCAAAGGCGTGACGAAGGTCGTCTCTGGCTACGCGGGCGGCGAGGCCAGCACGGCCACGTACGAGCAAGTTGGCACCGAGACGACGGGTCACGCGGAGTCGGTCGAGATCACGTACGACCCATCGCAGATCTCGTACGGACAGCTCTTGAAAGTGTATTTCTCCGATGCGACCGATCCGACGGAGCTCAACCGGCAGGGTCCTGATAACGGCCCGAGTTACCGGGGAGTGATCTTCTTCTCGACACCGGATCAGCAGCGCATCGCGAACGCGTACATTGCGCAGCTCGGCCAGGCGAAGGTCTTCAAGCGGCCCATCGTGACGCAGGTGGTTCAGCTACCGGCGTTCTATACCGCCGAGGCGTACCATCAGGATTTCTATGTGCACAACCCGACCTATCCGTACATCGTGATCAACGACCGTCCGAAGGTCGAGCATCTGAAGTCCGACTGGCCGGCGCTGTACAAAGACTACCCTACCGCAACAGCGACCTCGCGTCAGTAAGGACGTTCCGAGCGATCTGTGTCAGCACCGGATCGCTCATGTAGGCCCCATCGTACAACTCGATGAGCTTGTCGACGCGCGCCCGGAGTGCCGGGCGCTGCGCCGGCTGCGCGGCCGCCGCCATGGCGGCGCGTGAGCGCGCGAGGAGATCCGCCGGCAACGTGTCGCGGAACATCTCATCCGTGGCCGAGATGTGCAGGAGCATGTTGTAGGCGACGTGCTCGTCCTTCTGGATCAGCACGACTGGCAGCTCGTTCTGGTACATCGCCTGGAGGCGGCCGCCGAAATCGATGTCGGCGAAATGTTGGCCCTCGACAATGTGATGCAGATCCCATTGGCGGCGTGATTCGATCTGGCCCGTGCGCGCGAGAAAAGCGAATAGTCCGGCCTTCTGCGTTTTTCCATTGGCGTACGAGCTGATGAACCGGCTCGAGCTCGCATCCCGGTGATGCGTGACGGCGAACATGCCCGGGAACATCTCGAAGGGGACGGACCGTACCCCGAGTAAATATTTTTGTGGCAGCATGGGCTCAAATTTACCCTTGCCCCTCACCCGAACGCTGCCTATACATAGGTCTATGGCGCTCGCGACCTGTTGTCCGATGATTCGACGATAGCTTCCGAGCCCACCCGCACGCACGCCCGCGAGTAGAGCTCGCGGGCGTTTTTTTTGCCCTTTGGAGATCGTATGAAGCCTCTGTCGAAAGACGTGACAGCCGTTATCGCGGCACTGGCCGCCGCGCTATTGGTACGGCTGGGCGTCATCACCCATGTGCCATGGTGAGAAAACTGCCGGGCATCGTGCTCCTGTTTGCCATTGGGTACGCCGGCAAGCTGATCGAACACGTTGTCCCACACACGGAGTACGTCTTGTGGGCGATCGTGATCGGCCTCCTCATCGCCAACACGGTCGGCGTGCCGGCGATCTTTCGCGCGGGCGTCGAGACGTACGAGTTTTGGCTCAAAACCGGTATCGTCTTATTGGGTGCGCGGTTCGTGCTGGGCGACGTACTCAAGCTGGGTGCCGTCAGCCTGGCGCTCGTGGTCGTGGAGCTCGCCGTCGCGATCGCGTTCATGACAGCGCTGGGCCGCGCGTTCCGTCTCAAGCCCAAGGTCACGTCGCTCCTGGCCGTGGGCTCGGCTGTCTGCGGCGTCAGTGCGATCATCGCGACGCAGGGTGCCATCGACGCCGAGGATGAGGACGCGTCCGTCGCGATCGCCGCGATTCTCGTCCTCGGCGCGCTCGCGCTCGTGGCGTTTCCGCTGATCGGGCACTTGCTGGGTCTCAGCGATCACGCGTATGGGATCTGGGCCGGACTCGCGGTCGACAACACGGCGGAGGCGACCGCCGCGGGTGCGCTCTATTCGGAGACGGCGGGTAAGCTCGCCGTACTGGCGAAGACCACGCGCAATGCCATGATCGGGTTTGTCGTGCTCGGATACGCCACGTATTGGGCCTCTCGGGGTCAAGCCGCCGCTATTACCGATCGCGGGCGATTTGTGTGGGACAAGTTTCCCAAGTTCGTACTCGGGTTTCTGCTCGTCTCCGTGCTCGCGACCGCGGGGTTCTTCGATAGGGCTCAGATCACGACGATCGGGAATTTGTCGCGTTGGGCCTTTCTTCTCACGTTCGCGGGCGTGGGACTGCGAACGAATGTCAGAGCGCTCAAGTCGCTTGGCCTACGATCCTTCGCCGTCGGAGCGATCGGCGAGATCGTCATCGCCGCGCTCACCCTCGGACTGGTGGCCGCAGCAGACCGAGTGGTTGGCCTATGACGAGGCGAGCGTGAATCGCCGCATGGACTCCGTGAGGCGTCCGGCGATCGCGGCGAGGCGATCGCTGGATTGCGCGACGTGACCCATGGATGCCGTCTGCTCCTCGGCCAGCGCGCTGACTTCCTGTGCTGTCGCGGCGTTCTCCTCGGCGGAGACGGCGACCGATGTCACCTCGCGCGCCAATGCGTCGGCGTCCGCGCGCTGCACCGCCGCGGCTGTGGTAATGCTGGCCACCGCGCCGCGGTTCGCCTCGATGTCGCGAACGATCGCCGTGAGTCCTTCCTGCGAGGCGTCGATCACGACCTGCCCTTCGCGCACGCGCTCCTCGACCGTGCCGATGGAGCCGGCCGTGCGGGTGGCGGCGGTGCTCAGCTCGCCCGCGAGACGACGGACGGTTTCCAAGGCACCGGCGCTCTGCGCGGCCAGTTGCTTGACGTGCTCGGCGACGACGGCGAACCCGCGGCCACTGTCGCCGGCACGGGCTGCCTCGATCGCCGCGTTGAGCGCGAGGAGATTCGTCTGGCGCGCGATGCCTTCGATCGTCTGCGTGACCTGATCGATCTCGGCCGCCTTGCTCGCGAGCTCCGTCACGATCGGCACCGCCTCCCGGGTCACGTTGCTGATCGCCGACATCGCGTCGCGCGCCGCGCGCGCGGCCTTGGCGCTCGCACCAGCGGACTGGCTGACGGTCGACGCGAGCGCTGCCGCGGTCTCGGCGTGCGTCGTGAGCCCCGCGGCGCTGGCGGCGACGCGGCCGGCCGATGCACCGGCCGTCGTGACACCGTTCGTCTGCTCGGCCGTCGATGCGGCGATCTGCTGCGCGGCTGACGCGACTTGCTCGGCCGATTGCACCATTTGATCGGCCTCGGCCCGCAGGGTCGTGGCGGTCGCTTCGACTTCCGCGGCAACGCTGGCAGTCTCACCGAGCAACAAACGGAGCGTGTCGGTCATGTGACCGAATGCCCCGGCCAACGCGCCGATTTCGTCATTCGCGCGATAGCCCAGCACGTGCGTCAGATCGCCGCTGGCGATCCGCTGGGCGGCGTCGCGCAGGCGTCCAAGGCTCTGGAGCAGCCAGCGGACCAAGAGCACGAGCACGATCGTCAGACCCACGAAGACGACACCCCCGCCCGACGCGCTCAGCTCGACGGCGCGCGTCGCCTGGCGATCGGTCGCCGAGAGGCGAATCTGCGCGAGCGAATCGAGGCGCAGCAGCAGGTGCGACAGCAGCTCGGTCGGCATCTTGTCCTGATCGCGGACCATGCGATCGACCTGCGCGGCGTTGCGGCGCGCTTGGTACACCCCGAGCGCGGCATCGTATCGCGTGGCCATACTGTCGTAGGCCGCGCCGAAGCGATTCGCTTCATCGAGCGAGATCGAATCGTGCAACACCGTCGTCAGGAGCCCGCGAACCGTCGACAGATGGTCTCGGACTTCCAGGCCCCGATCGCGGAACGTCCGCGTGTAGTTCAACCGGTCAGTCGAGTCGGTCCCGCGGAGCAACAAATTGCTCCACTCCTGCACCTGCATCTTCTCGGCGACTTCGATCTTCCGGGCTTCGGAACGCGCCTTCACCTCGGTCGTGAACACCGCCGCGTACGCTCGCGTCACGTGGCGCAGCTCCATCCAGAGCACCGTGCTCACGATGACGCCCGCGCATAAGCTTGCGCCAAGCAAGAGGTAGAGCTTCGCGGCGATTGTAACGTTGCGCGTTCTCATCTCATGTATGACAGCTTGCACCGTTTAGCGTCACCGGGCACATTCGCGGTCATGATCGCGCCTTGGTCGCAAACGTACGATCCCTTCCACAACCGCGTCCTGTCGACGCTCGTGGCGGCGATTCCCATCGTGACCCTTCTGGGAGTGATCGCCGTGGGGCGGATCCGCGCGCACCGCGCTGCTCTCCTGGGGCTGGCCGCGGCCCTCGTCGTCGCTGTCTGGGCGCTCGGCATGCCAGCAGGGCTAGCCCTCCGGGCCTCGCTCCTCGGCGTCGCGTACGGGCTCCTGCCGATCGGGTGGATCATCCTGAACGTGATCTTCCTGTACCACCTGACCGAGCAAAAGGGCCTGTTCAACGTGCTCCAGCAGAGCCTCGGACGCGTCACGTCTGACCGCCGGCTGCAGCTGGTGCTGATCGCCTTCAGCTTCGGAGCGTTCTTCGAGGGCGCTGCCGGATTCGGCACACCGGTCGCCGTGACCGGCGCCCTACTACTGGGCCTGGGATTCCCGCCGCTCGAGGCCTCAGGCCTCTCGTTGCTCGCCAATACGGCGCCAGTGGCATTCGGGGCGCTCGGCACCCCACTCGTGGCGCTCCACGGGGTCACCGATATCGACCTCAGGGCTTTGTCGGCCATGGTCGGGCGGCAACTGCCATTTTTCTCGGTGCTGATCCCCTTCTGGCTCGTGATCGCGTACGCCGGCTGGAAGAAAGCGGTCGCGGTATGGCCGGCGTTGGTCGTCGCCGGGGTCGGATTTGCAATTCCGCAATGGCTGGTTTCGAACTACCACGGGCCATGGCTGGTCGATGTCGTCTCCGCCCTCGTCTCGCTCGCATGTCTGACAGTGCTGCTGCGCGTCTGGCACCCGCGGGACGTGCAGCGCGAGGCGCACCATGGGGAGCACGATCGAGCCGAGGTCATTCGGGCTTGGACCCCTTGGGTCATCCTCAGCGTCGTGGTCTTCCTGTGGGGACTGCCGCAGACCAAGGCATTCTTGGACGGGATATCGGCCCCGAAATTCCCGATCGCTGGTCTGGATGGCGTCGTTCAGCGAGTGCCCCCGGTTGTCGCCAAGGCCAAGCCGGAAACGGCTGTGTTCCTGTTCAACTGGTTATCGGCGAGTGGTACCGGGATCTTGGTCGCGGCGTTGATTGCGGCTGCAGTCATGGGGTACCGGCCCGCGGAGATCGTCAAGGCGTATTGGCGGTCCCTGGTGACCGTGCGCCTCTCCCTGGTCACGATCGCCGCCATGCTCGGCATCGGGTACCTGGCCCGGTATTCCGGGATGGATGCCATCCTCGGACTCGCGTTCGCCAGTACCGGCGTGTGGTACCCCTTCTTCGGGACCCTCCTCGGATGGCTCGGCGTTGCGCTGACCGGGTCGGACACCGCATCGAACGTGCTGTTCGGCAGCCTCCAGACGATTACGTCTCATCAGCTCGGATTGAGCCCCACGCTCATGTCGGCCGCGAACAGCTCCGGCGGCGTCATGGGCAAGATGATCGACATGCAGAGCATCGTCGTGGCCAGCACCACGACGCGGTGGTACGGCCACGAGTGGGCGATCCTGCGGTTCGTGTTCCTACACAGTCTGGCGCTGGCCGGGCTGGTAGGTCTGTTGGTGACGCTCGAAGCTTATGTCGCGCCGTTCACTGCGCTTGTGGTCCGCTGACGACCGGCGCAGTTGGTACGTGACCGGACGCCGATGATCGGCGAGACGGCGCGGCGCACTGTGCGATCGCGATGCGAAGACCGCTCGCCATCCCATCTGCTGTCGTCGGATGATGGTCTGCGTCTTCACGAGCTCATCATAGAAATCGGCCAACGACAGTCGCGTCGCCATCACCGCGTGGCGGCCATCGTGTAACCGATAGTCCGTCGCCGTGATACGGGGATCGCCGGGAGCGGGTGTCGTCACCGTGAGATGAACCGTCGCGGGAACGGTCGCGGCCCACTCGCGCGCGCGCGCGAAGTCAGCGCGATCCCACGATGGATCGACCGCAAGATCGATCGTCGAGCTCAGATCGAATCGCTTCGCGATCTCGAGGGCGCGGTTGGTCAGCGCCCGCGGCTCATCGTCGAGTGACGCGAGGCGGAAGAAGAGCGAGGTGAGGCCAATGTCGACCCAGCGGTCGAAGACCTCCTCGTTGGTCAGGACAATGTCCGCGCGCGTCGCGATCGCGTAGCGCTGACGAAGCCGTCGCAGCTCGATCTCCTCGGCGACCGCCATCACGTGATCGGTAAACGCGAACGACACATCATCGACGATGAAGACATTCGGCTCCTGAATGTCCAGCAGCTCGTTCGCGACGACCTCGGCCGATGCCAATCGACGACCGCGTGAGATCTCGATGCTCGCGCACGGCGTCAGGTCGCCAATGAAATACCGCTTCCGGCGCCGGGTCAGGTCGCGGGCCGGACGGATACGGGAGATGTCGGCGACTGGGGCCGCACGGACGACGCTGCACGGGTTGGACGCGGCGGCGAGCAGGGCCGGCACGGCGGCTTCGGCCTCGCCGATCACCACCGAATCGACCGCGCTGTCCCCATGGGCCTGGATATCGTCCGCAATGAGAGAGGCGGCCTGTCCTTCGATAAAGACAAACGCGTCCGGAAGCCGGCGCTTGACGAGCTTCGCGAGCTCGATCACCTCAGGGACGCTGGCGAGATGATTGAGCGACAGCCCGACTGCCTCCGGCCGAAAGCCATTCAGCTCTTTTCGTAACTCCCAATGCGTCCCGACCTGGAGGTCGAGTATGTGAACGATGTGACCGTCTCGGGCCAGGGACTGGGCGACACACTCCAAACCGAGGGGCTCGAGGCGGAGATACGGCTCGGCGTACCTCAGGGCACTGGGGTGCACGAGAAGAACGTTCATGCACCCCCATTATGCCAGGTCCGTGCCTAGGTCCCGCGCAATGCTCGTAAAGGGTCGATGCTCACGGCCCGGCGAGCGGGCACCAAGCACGCGACAAGTGTGACGGTCACTATGCCGGAGAAGACCGCGGCGTAGGTCATGATGTCGGCCGGCCCGACGCCGAAGAGCAAGCCACTGAGCCCCCGCGTGATGGCGAGCGCGACCGCGAACCCGGCCACGAGTCCGATGGCTACGAGCATCATGCCCTGGCGCACAACCATCGCCAGGACCGAGCCGCGTCCGGCGCCAAGTGCAAGACGAATACCGAGCTCCTGCGTACGCTCCGCCACCGCGAAAGCCATGACGCCGCCGAGCCCGGCGGCGGTGAGGAGCAAGGCCACGAGTGCGAGCCCTAGACTCAGCACCGTCGTGAGCTGCGGCGACGCGAGTGACGACGTCCGGAGCGCCTCGAGCGTCTGGACTTGGGACACGGGCGTCAGCGGATCCAGCCCGTGGGCCGCGTCCCGGATCTGGTCCGCCGTCGTCGCGAACGATCCGGCGCCGCGGAGCAGCACGCGGATGGACGGCTGGGGCGACCGCTCGAACGGCACGTACACGACCGGTCCCACCTCGCTCGTGAGATCGTGCTGCCGGACGTCGCGGACGACACCGACAACCGTATACCAGTGCTTTCCGGTGTCCGATGAGATGCGCTGGCCGAGCGGATCGCCGGGCCAGAACGCGCGCGCCGCGGTCTGATTGACGACCACGACTTGTTGGTCGCGGTCGGCGTCGGCGAACTCTCGACCGCCGAGGACCGGCGTTCCGGTTGCTCTGAAATAGTCACCACCGATCGTGATGAACTCGGCCTGGACTTTTCGCTGAGAGGTCTCGAGCGGAAACCGGCCGGCAGGTTGGCCGTCGAGCGGGAGCGCGCCGGCAATGCCGACGGCTATCACGCCGGGCGCCGAACGAAGGGCGCGCACGAGGTCCGCTCCGGCGCGCTGCTGCGAGAGCGTGTCGGCGTACTTCGTCCAGTTGAGCGATACGAGCGCGGTCATCACATGTGATGCGTCGTATCCCGGGTCGACACGCCGCAAGTTCACCAGCGTGCGGGCCAGGAGCCCTGCCCCGGCCAGCAGGACGAACGCGATGGCCACTTGGCACACCACGAGCGTCGCCCGCAGGCGTCCGCGGCCCGCGCCCGACGACGTCGCGCCGCCGTCGCGCAGGATGTCGGAGAGGCTCCGGCGCGCCGGCAGCACGGGCAGGGCGCCGAACATGAGACCCGTGACGACCGAGACGATCAACGTGAACAGCAGCACGGCCGCGTCGATCCGGATGCCGGCGGTGTTCGGCGTGTAGCGGCTCGCGAAGTCGCGGAGGAGTCCGAGGCCACCCCAGGCGAGGGCGAGTCCAACGACGCCGCCGATGACGGCGAGCGCGGTGCTTTCGGTCATGAGCTCGCGCAGCAGACGCCAACGGTCGGCGCCGAGCGCGACGCGCATCGCCAGCTCACGCGTTCTGCGCAGTTGGCGAGCGAGCGTCAGGTTCGCGACATTCGCGCCGGAGACCGCGAGAAGAAATACCGTCATGGCGAGGAGCGCCACGAACGTCGGCCGGCCGTCGCGCGTGAGTGCGTCGCGCAGGCCGACGACCCGCACCGAGAGACCGAGATCGGGTGGATACGCCGAGGCGTAATCCTGGTGTGCGCGCTGGGACATCGCGTTCAGGTCCGCCGCGGCACGCGCCTCGCTGACGCCGGGGTTGAGGCGGGCGAGCATCGCGACCATGCGCATCCCGCGATCGTTCATCATCGCGGGCTGCGAGAGGAATGGGCAGCTGCCGTTCGGGATGTAGATATCGTTCGCGTTCGGAAACTTCGGCAGCGGTGGGAGCACGCCGACAACCGTGTGCACCTTGTCGTTCATCGTGAACGTCTGGCCGACCACGGTCGGGTCGGCGTTGAACCGATCCTTCCAGAACTCGTAGCTCAGGAGCGTGATCGCCGGTTGGCCGATCGCGTCCTCGCCAGCTCGGAACGTCCGGCCGAGGATCGGACGTACGCCGAGGTCGTCGAAGAAGCCCGAGGAGACCACGCCGCTGGTGACGCGCAGGGGCTCGCCGTGTCCGTACACGGTGAACGTCATGCTGTGATAGGCGTCGACGCCGGCGAACGAGCGCATCCCGTTGCGATAGTCCTGGACTTCGAGCATCGAGAACCCGTAGTCCGGTTGACCGAGGCGCAGCGCGGGCTGTTGCACGAGCACCATGCGGGGGCCGTTGGCGTATGGCAGCGGGCGTAGGAGCACGCCGTTGATCACGCTGAAGATCGCGGTGTTGGCGCCGATGCCGAGGGACAGCGTGAAGATCACGAGGGCGCAATAGGCTTTGTGCAGGCGCAACGTGCGCAGGACTTTCACGGCAAATCCCCCAGAACTGACACCAATCTCAGGATATCCTGCTCAGTACTCGCTACGCCTACCGACGCTCTCACGGCTCCCACCGCCCCGTCCGTAGCAAACGCGTGCTCAGCGGCGCCAGGGTTACAAAAACAACCACTGCGTATGGCAATATTGGCGTCTCGCGCTGCGCGCTCGACGCTCTCGAAACTCACGCCCTCGACATTGAACGTGACAACGCCGCCCTGGGTTTCGGTGGGACCGTAAAAGTGAATGCGAGGGTTGTCGGCGAGCCGTTCCCGTAATAGCGCGCCGAGTTGTGAGACGCGCCGATGCAATCGCTCGATACCGACCTCGCGCATAAAGGCGAGGCCGGACCCGAGCGCGGCGAGGGCGAGAAAATTCGGCGTACCGTCTTCGAACCCTTCGGGGCCGGCCTTGAGCTTGTGTCGTCGCTGACTCACCCATACGCGCTCGACCGTGCCGCCGGAGAACCAAGGACGTTTGAGCCGCTTGAGTGCGTCGTGCCGGACGATGAGCGCGCCGACGCCCGTTGGATACCCGAACATTTTGTAGAATGACACGACCACGAACGTCGCCTTACACGCCCGCAGCGAGAGTGCGTTGGTGGGCACGAATGCGGCGGCATCGAGCAGCACCTCGCCTTCGGACGGCCACGATAGTGGGTGCTGCACACCCGAGAAATTCGATTGGGCTGGATAGGCGAAGAGACCCTGCCCTGTCGGCTCGTCGTCGAGGCGGAGTTGGTCGTTGAGCGGGAGATACCGCACCGTTGCTCCACGCCGGCGTGCGAACCTCCGCAGCCCATTTACTGAATTGTGATTATCCGCTGACAGGGTGAGCGACGTGAACGGATAGCTCTCGCCGACGAGGCGCAACGCCGCGGTGGCATTCGCGGTAAAGATGACGGTATAGTCGCGAGGATCCGCGTCCAACCATGCGAGGACGTCGGCGCGGGTGCGTTCGATGCACTCGGCCATGCACGCATCCGAGTGCGGATTACCGGAGACCGAGTGCAGCAGCCGATGTGTGTCGGCGCGGATCAGCGACTCTGCGTAAAGGCCGCTGCCCGTATAGTCGAGATACGCGCACCCTGCCGCATCGAGCCGGCTGAACTCCCGCGCGCGGAGGGCGGCGAAGTACGTCGTGTCGTCGGTCAACATTGGCCGCGCCACGCCCGCTTGGCCGCCCATTCGTCGGCGCCGCCCCGCAGTGAGTACACATGTTGGAGCCCCGAGGCGCGGAGGAAAAACCATCCTTGCGCCGCGTGGCCGCCGCCGGCCGAGTAGAGCACGATCGTCTCGTCGCGCCGAAACCCGGCGTGTCGCAGTGCGGATACCGACATGTGCTCGGCGCCGGGAATATGTCCCGCGGTGTACTCGCTGTCCGAGCGCAGATCGATGATCCGGAGCCCCGGATGGCGATCGTGGATCCACGTGGCGAGCTGTGTCGCCGTAATGTGATCGTTCTCCAGGTCCACGTCGCGCGCCAAGGCATCGAGGTCGACCGTGGTCGGGCGTCTGACGACGGCGGCCGCGAGACCGAGAATGATCGCGAGGCCGAGGAGCACGCGGGTCATGGCTGGCGTTCGAGTGTGCGAGAGATGCCGAATACCACGAGCGCCAGCAGCACGACGAGGCAGACGACGACGCCATACGGTACGCCCAGCGCCGATGGCAATGTCTGCGGGCCGAGCGTCGCGGCGTCGTACACGGGATGAGCCATATTGAAGGCGATCACGCCGATGATGAGTCCAACCATTACCGCCAGACCGTCGAGGCGTCCGGTGGCTGCCGCGACACACGATGTGCCCGGACAGAGGCCGGCGGTCGCGAAACCGGCACCGAATATCACGCCGCCGATGATCTGCGCGGGCAGATGGGTGTTCGGTACGTACATGCGAGCGAGGTCCAACAACCCGAGGCGGTCGAGCCAGAAGAGACCGAGCATAGCGGTGATGATCGCGCTGAACATCACGCGCAGCACGGTGAAGTCGGTCCCCGTAAACTGACCGGCGAGCTTCGGAGCGTAGGCCATGCCTCCGCGCTCGAGGCAGAATCCGAAGGCGACGCCGAGCGCAATCGCGATCAGATCCATAAGCGCTTGACGACCAACATGATCGCGTAGCCCGCCGCGAATGCGCAGGCGATGAAGACCCAGGCGCCCACGCTCAAGACGGCGCCACCGCTCAGCGCGAGGCCGCTCGTGCACCCGCCCGCCACCTTTGCCCCAATGCCCATGGCAACCCCACCCGCGCCGGCAGTCGCCAATCGTGCGACGGGCGTGGCGTGCGGCCCGCGCTCGATCGCGAGACGAAGGCGCCCGGCAAGAAGCGCGGAGAGCGCGCCGCCGATGGCGACGCCGAGGAGCTCAAAGAGGGTCCAGTCCTCGTGGCTGGGATCGACGAGTCGCGAGTACGCGCCTATGGCGCCCAGTCCGTGGCCGGTGAGCACGAACGTCGCCAGCAGCACCAGGCCGACGCCAACGCCAGCCACGTAGGCGTTGGCATACCTCATTGCACGGGGAGGTCTTTCCGGTTCGCCCAATCCTGAAACGATCCATCGTAGAGCTTGACCGGATAGCCGATGTGGTCGGCGGCAAACAAGACGGCCGTGGCTTGCATCCCGATATGGCAGTACGCGACGACGGTGTCGCCAGGCGCGGCGCCGACGCCGCGAAATAGCGCTTGCAGTGCGGCCGATGATTTCAACTTGCCCGCGTCGTCGAACATTGCCGTGAAGGGGAGGCTCTTCGCGCCGGGAATGTGGCCGCGGCGCGCCTCTCCCTGCTCGGTACCGTCATAGAAGACGAGGTCGCGCGCGTCGATGACAACGAAACCGGGGCGTTTGAGGTGCGATTGGACATACTCGGCATCGACCACCAGTGAGGGCACCGGTGTCGCTGTGATGTGGCCGGACACCGGATGCGGGACGTCGTTCGTGAGCGGCCGGTGTTCCGCGCTCCATGCGGCCATGCCACCGTCGAGAAAGACCGCGTTCTGCCCCAGACCGGCGTAGCGCAGCGTGAACACGACTCGGGTGGCCGATGTGATTGCGCCGTCGGAGGCCGCATAGACTACGACGGTCGAGTGATCCGAGATGCCATAGGATTCCAGGCGCGCGCGAAGGACGTCTGGCGGGAGCATCTCGGTGGCGAGCTTCGTCGTGTCCATATTCGGCCACGCGTTCTCGGACAGGATCGAGAGATCGGTGCGTTGGGCGCCAGCGATGTGCGTGGCGTACGAGGCCGGCTGACCGACGTGCAGGATCACCAGATCGGGATCGTGCAGGTGGTCGGCGAGCCACGAGGTCGTGACGAGACGTGGGCCCGTGACGAGGAGGGCGGCGAGGAGTAGGTGCATGGAACCACGTTACGCGCGCCCGGTCCGGAACTGATGGCCTAATGGTTCGCCTTATGTGAGGGAATTGTTCAGCGAGCGATCTTCAGCGAGCGAACCGATACCCAATGGTCCAGACCGTTACGATGTGGCGCGGTTCCGCGGGATCGTCCTCGATCTTGCGCCGCAGCTCGGCGATGTGGGAGTCGACGGTGCGCGAGAGCACCTGCTCGTCGTATCCCCAGACCTCGCGCAAGAGCTCGGCGCGCGAGGCGACGGCACCGTCACGCCGCACGAGCGCGAGCAACAGCGTGTACGCCTTTGGGGAGAGCGCACAGGGACGGCCGGCGCGCGTGACCATTCTGCTCGCGAGATCGACTGCGATCGCTCCGAACCGGATCGACTCGATCGGCTCGGACGTGGTGTTGCGGCGGAGGAGTGATCGCACGCGCTCGAGGAGCTCCAGCACGCCGAACGGTTTCGTCACGTACTGGTCGGCGTCGAGCCGGAATCCCCGGATCTTGTCGGCCTCCTCAGCGCGCGCCGACAGGATGATGACCGGCACGCGGCTGCCGCCGGCCCGCAGCGCGCGCAGCACCTCGTAGCCATCCATGACCGGCAGCATCAGATCCAGGATGATGAGATCCGCCGGCCACTCGCGCGCGAGAGACAGGCCTCGAGGACCATCGCCCGCGATCTGTACTTCATAGCCTTCGAAGCGCAGGTTCTCGGCCACGCCTTCGGCGAGATCGGCACTGTCTTCCACGACTAGGATGCGTGGCACGGGAGCTCGATCGTGAAAGTCGCGCCGGACACGCGCGTGTGACCACCGTGCTGCTGGACGATCTCGCGCACGATCGTGAGGCCCATGCCGCTGCCACCGACGCCCTGACGCATCGCGCCTGACCCTCGGCGGAAGGCCTGCCAGATGATCTCCTGCTCATCATCTGGGACACCCGGGCCCTGGTCGGTCACGGTCACACGAACGGTTCCGCCCGAGTTGTGCACGCCGACGCGAATGGTCTGGCCCATCGGACCGTACTTCGCCGCGTTGTCGAGCAAGTTGAGCACGATGTGCCGTAAGGCGTCGCGGTCGAGCAACGCGACCGGCGCGCCTTCCGTATCGAGCGCGATCGTGGCGCGGCGCGCGGTGGCGAGCGGACGGAACTCTTCGACGATCCGCGCGGTTTCGGCGGCGACATCGGTGGGGAGTCGATCTGACGGCGCGCTGGCCCGGCCCCGTCGGGAAAATCGCAACACGTTCTCGGTCAAAAACGTGAGTCGGCGCGTCTCGCGGTCTACCCTGTCGAGCGCCGCTGTGCGATAGGCATCGCTCGGGTGACGGCCGAGTCGCACCGTGTCGAGGTCGAGACGGATTTGGGCCAGAGGGGTGCGCAGCTCGTGCGAGACATTCGCGACGAAGTCCGCGCGGAGGCGTCCGAGCTCGACCTCGCGGCGGAGCTGCGCGACCGCTACGACGGAGAGCGCGGCGGCGAGTGCCAGCAGCGTGAGGAGAAACGGGAGATGGGACTGCGGCAGGCCGCCGATCACGAACAGGTCGGCGTACTCGGGGCGCACCTCGGCGCGCAGCTCGATCCCGCCGTAGCTCGTCGGCATCGGCGTGCGCGCATCGTAGCGCCACGTGGGGTGCGCATCGGATGCGAAGACGATCTGGTGCGCCGGGTCGGAGATCTGCACGGCGAGCAGCGTCCGGTTCGGGTGCTGTCGCGTGAAGGTCGAGGGGAGGAGATCGCCGGCATCCAGCACGCTGGCGACGAATTGGGTGAACGCTGGCGCGGGGTACTCGACACCGTAGACGATCGTATCGCCCCAGACGGTGGGCATCAGCGTATACGCGAAGTAGCGGTGCCGCGCCACGACGTACGTGAAGCCCCAGTCCGAGCGATAGCCCGATTGGATTTGCCGGCGCAGCGTGTCGAGAATCCACGCGCGCTCTTGTGGGGAATAATGTACGGGACCGTTAAACGGAGCCACGCCCAGCGTGTCCGCGTGCAGGTTGAATCCAAAAAACGCCTGTGGGTCGGGCCCGAAGAACACGCGGTGGCAGAGGCACGCCACATCCCACTTCAAGTAGGTGTGCAGGTCAGTCGCGTCGGGGATCTGGGGATTGACGTGGCGATACTGGCCGTGGTTGACGGCGCCCAGCACCTCATGAGCGGCCTCGGTCATCCGTGCCGTCAGATGCTCGCGGTAGCTCCACGCGGCAAAATTCGAGTACCCGCCGATGGCTTCGGCGGCGACTCGTTGCTGGGAGCGTACGGCGCTCAATGCGTCGATCACCGCGACCGTCGCCAGTCCGGTGCCGGCCAGCAGCAAGACGAGCGGCCAGCGCGGATACCGCGTGGCGATCACCGCTCAACTATGGCATGCCGGGAGACTCGCCGGCAACCGACCGTTTGTGTGGAAACTGTGCAGCGCGCTAGCCGCTCAGTCGGGTTCCCCCACGCCACCCTTGCCCGGGCGGTCGTCCTCGTCGTATTCGTCGTCGAGATCGACGAGATCATCGTCATCCAGCTCGTCGAGGAGATCGTCGTCGTCGAGGTCTTCGTCGTCCTCGTCGTCGAGATCCTCGTCGTCATCCTCATCGTCCTCGTCTTCGTCATCGTCGAGGTCCTCGTCATCATCGAGGTCCTCGTCGTCATCGAAGTCGAGGTCGTCGTCCAGATCTTCGTCGTCGGTATCCTCGTCGAGATCCTCAGGCTCGTCTTCCGGGTCGGCATCATCTGCGCCGCCGCGCTTCGCCCCGAGGTGATCGATCAGACCGCTCCCCCACCACTCGTCGGGATCCGACGCACCATGCGCGTGCGTCATGCCACGGTTCTCCGTCACAGAAAAAATTAGTGCAGTGTAAAGGTTGGCCTTCTTACAGCGAAGCACGCTCTCGCTTCGCGTCCCGCGACAGCTTCTTCCGGTCGTTCGCGCTCAAGAACCGTTTCCGTAGTCGGATCGCCTGGGGGGTCACCTCGATCAGCTCGTCGTCCTCGATATACTCCAAGGCGCCCTCCAGCGTCAACTCCCGAGGCGGCTCCAGTTGGATGTTCTCGTCGCTGGCCTTGCTGCGCATGTTGGTGAGCTTCTTTTCCTTCGTCGGGTTGACATCCATATCGCCCGGCCGAGCACTCTCGCCAATGATCATGCCTTCGTAGACCGGCGCACCGGGCCCCACGAACAATGTCCCCCGCTCGGACAGATTCGCTAGAGCAAATGCGACGACCGTGCCACCTTCCATAGAAATCAACGTTCCCCTGGACCGTCCGGCTAGCGGTCCCGCCCACGGACCGTACTCGAGGAACCGATGGTGGATGATGCCGGTTCCCCGCGTGTCGGTGAGGAATTCGGAACGGTAGCCGAAGAGACCACGCGCCGGGATGCGATACAGGAGGCGGACCATCCCCTGGCCGGGGTTCTTCATCTCCAGCATCTCGCCGCGCCGCGGCCCCAACTTCTCGATCACGGCCCCCAGGTACTCCTCTGGGACATCGATCGATAGCTCCTCGTAGGGCTCCAGGCGCTCGCCGTCCAGGCCTATCCGCGTGATGACTCTGGGACGAGAGACCTGGAACTCATACCCCTCGCGGCGCATCGTCTCCATGAGGATCGACAGGTGGAGCTCGCCGCGTCCGGATACCGTCCACGTGTCGGTCGAGTCCGTATCTTCGACCCGGAGTGCGACGTTCCGCTCCAGCTCCCTGTAGAGTCGCTCGCGAACCTGGCGCGACGTAACGAATTTGCCATCGCGTCCGGCGAACGGTGAATTGTTCACCAAGAAGTCGACGGAGATGGTCGGCTCTTCGACCGCGATACCGGCGAGGCGCTCCTGGTGTTCGAGGTCGGTCACGGTGAGCCCGATTTCGACGCCGTCCAGGCCCGCCAGCGCCACAATCTCGCCCGCCGACGCCGACTCGACCTCTCGCCGCTCCAAGCCCTCGAAGATAAAAAGCTTGGTGACGCGAGCGCTCTCCGTTCGCTGGCTGGGATCGAGTGGTAGAAGCGCGACAGTGTCGCCAAGTCGAACAGCGCCACGCTCGATACGGCCAATGCCGAGACGACCCAAGTACGGGGAGTAGTCGATCGTCGAGATCAGCATCTGGAACGTCCCTTCGGCGTCGCTCGGCGGCGCCGGCACGTGCCGGATGATGGCGTCGAAGAGGGGCGCCAGGTCGACCGGAGGCACATCGAGATCGAGCGTCGCGACACCGTCACGGGCCGAGGCGTAGACGACGGCGGCGTCGAGTTGGGCTTCGTCCGCTTCGAGCTCGATGAACAGGTCGAGCACCTCGTCGTGCACGCGCAGCGGGTCGGCGCCCGGGCGGTCGATCTTGTTGATGACGACGATCGGAACGCGCCCCAGGGCGAGGGCCTTACGCAAAACGAAACGCGTTTGAGGCATCGGCCCGTCGAACGCGTCGACAACGAGCAGCACGCCATCGACCATCCGCAGGATGCGCTCGACCTCACCGCCGAAATCCGCGTGGCCCGGGGTATCGACGATATTGATCTTCGTGTCTCGCCAATGTACCGACGTGTTCTTGGCGAGAATCGTGATCCCCCGCTCGCGCTCGAGCGGATTGGAGTCCATCACGCGCTCTTCGACGATCTGATTCTCGCGGAACGCCCCGGCTTGCCGGAGCATCTTGTCCACGAGCGTCGTTTTCCCGTGATCGACGTGCGCAATAATGGCGATGTTGCGGATCGACATAAGCCCGGTAATATACCCGAACCCAGGGGTCGCTGCATCGCGAACTACACAGGCGCTTCGCGCACCGCATACCGTGCCTGGGCCACCCTCAAGCGCCTTTGGGCGAAGCGAAGCGAGCGGCGCGAAGCGCCCGTCAGAACCTTAGCGTTTCGCGGCTGCGGGCCGGGGTGGAACCTTCGAGTTGGCGACGGGCGTCCCTTTGCTGCCTTCCTCGCCGTCGATAAAGGACGTGTCGTGGCCCCGGCCTTTCAGCAGATTCGCGAAGCCCGTCTTGTCCTGGGCCTTGATGTACGCCTCTTTCGACTCGACGAGCCGCTGGTCGACGAGATCGATCAGCGAGTCGTTCAGCGTCGTCATGCCGAGCTTCCGTGAGGTCTGCATGACCGACGGAATCTGGAACGTTTTTCCTTCGCGGATCAGGTTCGAGACCGAGGGAACCGTCAGCAGGATCTCGCGGGCCGCGACACGGCCGCCGCCGATCTTCGGGCACAGCACCTGGCAGATCACGCCTTTGAGCGACTCCGAGAGCATCACGCGGATCTGATCCTGCCGATCGGCGGGAAACTGGTCGATGATGCGATCGATCGTGCTCGGCGCCGTCGTGGTGTGCAGCGTGCCGAAGACGAGATGGCCGGTTTCCGCCGTCTCGATCGCGATCGACACCGTCTCCAAGTCACGCAACTCACCAACCAGAATGATATCCGGGTCTTCACGCAGCGCCGCCCGGAGCGCGCTGCGGAACGATTGCGTATGAACACCGACTTGGCGCTGGGTGATCAAGCATTTCTTGTTCTTGTGCACGAACTCGATCGGGTCTTCGATCGTGATCACGTGGTCGGTGCGCATCCGGTTGACCAGGTCGACCAACGCGCAGAGGGTGGTCGATTTCCCGGAGCCCGTTGGACCGGTGACGAGGACCAGGCCTTTGCTGAGATAGCAGAGGTTCTGGACCTCCGGCGACATGCCCAGTTGCTCGACCGTCACGACCTCGGCGGGAATCACCCGGAACACGCCCGCGGCGCCCTTCCGTTCACGCAGCGCGTTGCACCGAAACCGGGCGACGTCCTCGATCTCGTAGGCGAAGTCCACGTCGTTCTTGTCGGCGTATTCCTGGCGGTTCCGGCCGCTCATGATCGAGCGGATCATGAGCTCCATTGAGCCGTTGTCGAGTTGCGGGTACGTATCCAGCCGGATCATCTCGCCGTCCACGCGCATGAGCGGTGGCTCGCCGCAGCGCAGGTGCAAGTCGGACGCTCCGCGCTGCACGAGCTGGGTCAGCAAGGCGTTCATGTCCGCCAACGCCGCATCCACTCGCTCCTCTTCCGTCTCGGCAATCGGCAATCGGAGCGCGATGCCGTTCTGAGACACCGTCACCACGGGTTCGGCCGCTGGCGCTGGCGCTGCCGCTACCGGCTCGGGCTCGACGACGGCCTTCTTTTTCGTCGCGCCCGAGCCGCGCCGAGCTGGAGGCGGCGGAAGTGGCGGGGGCTCGGCGGCTTCCGGCGCGGGTTCCTCGGCAGCCACGGCACCGTCACCGTTCCCCTCGTGGAGGGCGATCGACGCGTGCCAGCGACCGCCCGTGTGCGCGCTCTTGACGAAGAAATCTCCGTCCGTGTTCGCGTACCGGAACGAGGCGGGCGTGCCACCCTCGAGCTCCTTGGCCGACGCCGCCGGCGCGATCTCCTTGAGCAGCATCACGAGTTGGGCGCCAGACAGCGGCTGCCGCGTGATCGGGCGCGGGACGCCGTCCTTCTGGAGCGTCGCGACGTCACCCTCGATCAGGAGGATCGATTCCGCATGGTTGGTCACCATGACGGTGAGAAACTTGTCGAGTTGTGCCATCTCAGTCGGCCGGCCTGACGTGCTCGATGAGCGAACGATTGATCAGACACACGCCGCCCGCGGCGTACAGCACGACGAACCGCTGTGCATAGCGATTCAGGAAGTCGAGCACGCGAGGCCGTTGCTCCGGCATCTCCAGGTAGACCTCACCGGTCCGGATCGCGCCATCGGTCAGGGTGAGCTCGACGGGCACCCGCCGCGCGGCGGTTTGCACGAATTGGGCTGAGAAGTCGCCACGGATGACAACCTCGCGGACCTGATCCTTGGCGACCAGCAACGTGCCCCCTTCCTGGGCCAGCGGGAAGAATGCTTCTTCCCCGTTCAGCACGTCCGGAATTTCCTCCCGGCCGGCGCGATTCGGGGAAACTGATTGCACGAACATGTTTCCGTTCAACTCTTCGCCGCCCAGCATTATAAGCGAGACCGGGACGCGGAGTTTGTCTATGCGAAAGTCGGTCGTCATGGGAACGGAAAAACGGGCGTGCCGTGTCTGGGGATGGACGCCCCAAACCCTCCGCGGTCACGTTTACGGTCCTGAACACCAGAATTACACGTGGCGCTTCGCGCCTACGTCTAAAGCATTCCCGGGGCACGCGTCGAGACACGCCAAACTGTAGACGTAGGCGCGCAGCGCCACGCGCCCCGGTTTTAGGCGTGCAAGTGCGCTTCCCGCTCGGCCATCTCGCGGCTCTCGATCTGCACCGTGACGTGATCGATGCCGAATAACCGCATGGCGTCGATGATGTGCTCGAGCGCATGCTGCTGCCGCTCGGGCTCGCGGACCAACGCGTGCGCGCTCATGGCGACGACGCCTGAGGTGACGCTCCAGACGTGCAAGTCGTGCACGGACTCGATGCCGGGGAGCGCGAGCAACTGGGCGCGGACGGCGCCGAGGGAGATGTGGGAGGGCGTGGATTCGAGCAGGATGTCGACCGATTCGCGGACAATGCGCCAGGAGCCGCGCACGATCAAAATGGTCATGACGATCGATGCGATGGGATCTGCCTGTTCCCACCCGCTGAACCGGATGATGAGCGCGGCGATGACGGCGCCGAGCCCGCCGAGCAGATCGCCGAGCACGTGCAGGTAGGCGCCCCGCATGTTGAGACTCTCGCCGGCGCCGCCGTGCAGCACGTAGGCCGAGGCGAGATTGGTGACGACGCTGGCCGCGGCGACGCCGAGCATGAGCCCACTCTCGACGACGCTCGGATGCTGCAACCGCTTGATCGCCTCGTAGATGATCCCCGCGGAGACCGCGAGGAGCGTCGAACCATTCAGGAACGCCGCGAGAATCTCCCAGCGGAGGTATCCATAGGTCTTCTCGGGCGTCCCCGGCTGCCGACTGAACCACGCGACGAATAGCGAGAGGCCGAGCGCGGCGACGTCGGTGAACATGTGCCCGGCGTCGGCGAGCAGCGTCAGGGAATGGGCAAGCACACCGCCCACGACCTCCACGACCAGAAACAGCGCGGTGAGGCCGAGCGCGAACGTGAGCCGCCGGGTGCCGTCGGTCCCATGCGTGTGGCCGTGCGCATGGTCGTGTGCGTGGTCGTGCCCGCGACCGTCGTGATGGTGGTGCGGCGTCACGATGCGGGATACCTTGCCAAGGTGTTCGACCGATTGCTGGTGCTCGGGATGCTCGTGCTCCTGAACGGGTTTTTCGTCGGCGCCGAATTCTCGCTCGTCCGGTCCCGGCGCACCCGACTGGAAGCGATGTCGAAGAACGGAGATCGGCTGGCCGGCCTCGCGCTCCGCGCTACATCTAACATACCGTCGCTCCTCTCGGCCAGTCAGCTCGGCGTCACCCTCGCCAGCCTGGGGCTCGGCTGGGTCGCCGAATCCACGCTGACAGAGCCGTTCGCGGCCGCCATCGGCCGATTGCCATTCGCGCTCGAAGTATCAGTGCGCATCACGATCGGCGCGACGATCTCCCTCGTGCTCGTGACGTATCTGCACGTCGTGTTCGGGGAACTGGCCCCGAAAGCCGCCGCCTTGCGGCATCCCGAGCGCGTCGCCCGTTGGCTGGTGCCGCCGCTCATGCTCTGGGCACTCCTTGTCACGCCGTTCACCGCGGCGCTCACCCGGTCGGCCGAGGTCGTGCTGCGGTTGTTCGGCTCGCGCACCGAGACGACCTCCGAGGACAACGTGCACTCGCCCGAGGAGCTGCGGCTCCTGGTCGAGCAGAGCCAGGAGCTCGGCGCGCTGGAGCAACACGATGCCGATCTCATTGAAGGCGTGTTCGAGTTCTCGGAGAAGAATGCGCGCGAGGTCATGACGCCGCGGACCGAATTGATCGCGCTACCGGTCGACGCGACGTTCACCGAGACGCTGGCGGTCATCAACGAAACCAGCTTCTCCCGCTATCCCGTCTTCGACGAGACGATAGATAACATTATCGGGATCGTGTTGGCGAAGGATCTGCTCAAAGTCGATCGCGACAACCCCGAAGCGTTCGAGCTGAGAGCGATCGTCCGCAACGTGCATGTGGTCCCGGGGTCGCGAGAGGTGGAAGAGGTCCTGGCCGACTTCAAGCGCCTGAAAGAGCACATGGCGATCGTGCTCGACGAGTACGGCGGCACGGCCGGCATCGTGACCATGGAGGACCTCCTCGAGGAGATCGTCGGCGAGATCCTCGATGAGTATGACGAGCCCGAGCCAGAAGCCCGTCCCACGCGATCGGGCGAGGTTGTCATTCCAGGCAGCACGAACATCGGTGAGCTGAACGATCAGTATGAGCTCACCGTGCCCGATGACGACTACACCACGATCGGTGGATATGTCTTCGGCGCCCTCGGACGGCTGCCGCAAATCGGTGACCGCGTCTCGGCGGGCGGCGCCACCTTTACCGTGCGGCAGATGGACGGCCGACGCATCGAGTTGCTGGCTACGGACCTTCCGCCGTCTGACCACGAGCCAGAAGCGCGGGCGCGTTAGCCAACTCGTAGGCATTGACCGCCATGACGGTCGCCGCTTGCGCGAGATCATCCGGAAGAGCGTGGTCGAACGTGTCGACCTGTGAATGGTGCGTGTGATTGTACCCGCGCGTCATCTGATCGTAGTTGAAGCTCGGCACGCCGTACGGCAGGAACGACAGATGATCGGTGCCGCCCTTGCTCTGCGCGCGCACCGCGAATGGGCCGAGTGAGGCAACCGGAGCAAACAACGCATCCCATGCGTCGTGCAGCTCGTTGCGACCTTGCAGCGCCACGCCCGTGATCCGGCCCGTTCCGTTGTCGAGCACGAGAACAGCTTGGAATTTCGCGAGCTCGTCTTCGTGGTCGCTCACGTAGGCAGTGGAGCCGAGGAGGCCCTGCTCCTCGCCGGTAAATAACGCGAATCGAATGGTGCGCACCGGGTGAATGTGCGCGGCGGCCAGGATGCGCGCGGCTTCCAGAACGGCCATCGCGCCCGCGCCATTGTCGGTCGTACCCGTACCGAGGTCCCACGAGTCGAGGTGGGCGCCGAGCAGGACGACCTCGTCGGGATGAACGGTCCCGCGGATCTCGGCGACCGTATTGTAGGCCGTCAACGTGTCGACGGTCAGCGTGTTCGTGATATCAGCCCGCAGCCTGACCGGTTGGCCGGCTTGGCGCAGACGATAGAACATCGTGTACGTCTCGTGCGGGATCACGACGTGCGCGATGGGGTCGAGCGCGTGCGGCGTGCCGCTCATCGTCAAGAGCCCGAACTCTTTCGCCCCATCTTGCAAGAGACCGGTGGCATGCTCGGCCGCGAGCAGCGTGGGGAGCTGGGCGAGGGACTTTCGCTGATCGTCGGTCAGCTTCGACCATGCTTTGAGGGCCGAGTCGGCGCGCACGCTGTCGGCGTGCGTCATCGTCGGCCCGTCCGGGTTTGTGAGCGGGACCGGCGGGCGGATCATCACCCACGTGCCTTTGAGCCGCCCCCCGAAGCGCTGCGCGAAATCGGCTGGCGATGTCGCGTCGACGATCACGACCGGGCCGGTCACCGGGCCATCGGTGCCCGGAGCCCAGGCCCACGACGCGCCGAAAATCGGCTGCACGTGAGGTGCGACCATCGTCAGCGTGATGGGGCCGCGTTCCCAGCCTTGGCCGAACGTCCACGCTTCGGTCCACTCGCTGTCGGCTCCGTATTCGCGGAACTTGTCGCGCGTCCAGTCGTTCGCTTGGCGCAGGCTGGACGAACCCGTCAGGCGGGGGCCGATGACGTCGGAGAGATACGCGAGGTCCGTGCTCACGTGCGAGTGCGTGATCCCCTCGGCGATCAGCGCGCGAACAACGGAGCTGTCGACCGACCATTGTACAGGCGTCTGCGCTGGTCCGGTCGCCGGCGCCGTGGCCGCGGGCGTGGGACGCGGTTCCGGGCGCACACTGATACAGCCGACGGTGAGAAGAACTACGAGCGCGCGGCGCATTTTCTATTCACGATGGCGGCGCACATCAATATGGCCGCGATCATGCTCGATGGGTTCGCGATGCCACGTCCGGCGATATCCAGTGCCGTACCGTGATCCGGGGACGTGCGTGGGAACGGCAGGCCGAGTGTTACGTTCACGGCCTCGCCGAATGACGCGACTTTGATGGCCGTCATACCCACATCATGATATGGCGCGATCACGGCGTCGAATTCGCCGCGTATCGCGCGCACAAATACCGTGTCCGCCGGAAATGGGCCGGCGACGCCCGCCTCGCGTGCTGCCGGCAACAACACGCGATCATCTTCGTCGCCGAAGCGCCCGCCATCGCCCGCGTGAGGGTTCAGCGCGCAGAGAGCTAGCCTTGGCTCGGCAATGCCGAACCAAGCACGAAGACCTTCACGGGTGATGTCGGCGGTTTGGACAATTCCCGATTGTGTGACGGCATCGGGGACCTCACGCAGGGGGATATGCGTGGTGGCCAACACGACGCGCAGGCGATCGGACGCGAGCATCATCGCCACCCGCGAGCCCGTCAGTGCCGCCAGCATTTCCGTGTGGCCGGGGAAATCGAAGCCACCAGCCAGGAGCGCGGCCTTGTCCAGAGGCGCGGTGACGATCCCGTCTACTTCACCGGCAAGCGCCAGCTCGACCGCGCGAACAACGGCCTCGCCAGCGCGACGACCGGCGTCGGGCGCCGAGAGGCCCGCGGCTGGGTCACGAGAGCCGATCACGACATATTCTGCGGCCGACGTGACCCGGGGATCGGCGAGTGCGGCCGCGACGATCTCGGGCCCTATGCCCCGAGGATCACCGACCGTGATCGCCAGTTTCAACCGTTCTTTGGCTGGACGTCTTCGGTGCCGGCTCGGCGGCCGGTGGCTCGATGCGGATGGATACGTACGTGTCTTTCCGCAACCCGTCGAGGAGCCGCCGGAACGAGCGCTCCTCCTGCAGCTGCGCGCGGATCGTTTGCTTCAGGTCGGCAACGGTATAGTCGCCACCTTCCTGCGTGTCGAGGATCTCGGCGATGACAAACTTCTGCGCACCAGTGACGCGATCAGGAATCGGGAACGGTCCCACGAAGTCACGGCCGCCGTGCCCGGTAAACGCGGTCTGGTAAGAAGGCGGCAGCGAGTCACGCGGGAAGGGCTGCAGGCTGCCCTTCTCTTCGTTCGGATCGTGGTACTTGGCAACCAGCGTGTCGAAGACCGTGCCGTTCCGCCACTGGCGGAGCACGCTATCAGCCTCGGCGTGCGCGGCAGCGACCTGGCCCGAATCGATCTTCCACTTGATCAGGATCTGGCTGGCCTTGACCTCGCCCGGCCGCACGCGATCGACCTTGATGATGTGGAACCCAAAGGTCGTCTCGATCACCGGGCTCATTTGTCCCGGCGGCAGAGCGAACATCCACTTGTCGAACTCGGGCACCATGTTGCCACGGCGGTTCCAGCCGAGGTCGCCGCCGGTTTCGCGCGTGGCGGCCTCCTCGGATGCTCGCTTGGCCAGCTCGGCGAAGTCGGCACCATGTTTGAGATCGGCGAGCAGCGTGTCGGCCCGCGCGCGCGCCGCGGCCTTTGCGGCCGCTGAGGGCTTGGGCGCGATCACGATCTGGCGAAACGTGACTGACGCCGGCCGGTGCGGGAGGCTACTGCGGTGCTGGTCGAACGCCTGGGACACCTCCTGCTCCGACACGTTCACCGGAATCAGCTTCCCATCCTCTTTGAGCTTTTGGACGACGCGGCGCTGCAGCTCGCTGCGCTTCGCCTGCTCCAAGAGCCCCTTTCGATACTCCTCGGGGGTCCCAAAGCCTGCTTTCTTGAGCTCTGATTTGTATTCGGCGTCGCTCGAGAACTGACTGCGCACGCGCTTGATCTGATTGTCGACACCAGCGGCCACATCCTCATCGGCAACGTCGACTTTGAGATCCTTCGCCTTTTGAACGAGCAACTCCTGGTCGACGAGATCGTTCACGACCTGCGTGATGAGCGTCATCTGGCCGACCGAGTCCTCAGGGATCGGCATGCCCTCGGCCTTCTTCACATTGATGTTCTCGAGGACACTGCTCCAGAGCACGGCCTGATCGCCTACGACCGCGACGACACGTTCCAGCGGAATAACGGTGCCGACAGGCAGATCGGGTGCTCGCGGTCCGGCCGGGGCTGCCGAGCTCGCAGAGTCGGCCGCCGGCGCTGCCGGCGTCGGTCGAGCTGATATGGAAGTCGCCGGCGGAGCCGAGGACGACGGTGGAACGACAGCAGCCGCGGCGGCAGCCGTCGCCGCCGATCCGGGCGCGGTTGCGCTCATCGGCAGCGAGACCGACTTGACCTCGGTCTGGATGACCGTCGGCCCCGGGTGTGTGGTATCCGGAGGGGGCGGTGGCGACTGTTGGGCCAGACAAACGGCCGGGGCCAACAGGACGAGCCAATGCAAACGCATCATTGGCAAATACCCGCGAAGGTGGCTTAGTGTTTCGGCGGCGTGTTCGGGTTAGGGCTCCCCTGTGGTGCTGGGGTAGCTGGGACCATGCCAGGGAGTGGGACTGCCGACGCCGGCTCCGACGCCGTCTTCGCGGAATCGGTCGTATGCCGCTCGGCCGTAGCCTTAGCCAGCGCGCGATCGATACCCGCCTCGTTCAGCTTGAACTCGAATTGCTGCCGCAGCACGTCTTCGAGCGGCGTCGGAATCTCGACGAACCGCACGCCCGGCGTCTGCGACAGCAGTTTGTCCAGATACGAGTCGATGTGCGCGGCCGCGATCCGCTCTCTCGCCGGGACCGCTTTGGCGCTGTCGGCGAGCGTCTTCGGGTCCACGCCGAGCGCGCTCCACGAGCTCGTGATGAGCCCTTCGTAGCCCTTGTGAATATCCGCCTGCTGCGCCGAGTCGAGCGTCACCTTGGCGCTATCGGCCTGGCGCATGACGAGCTCATTCCGGATGAAGCCTTTGACGATCATCGGCACCTGCGAGTCCGGCACGTCGGTGGTGAGGCGTGACCGCTGCGCCGCCGGGAACAGCGACAACCAGTGGGCGAGATCGGCCGACGTGAAGTCACCGTTGATCGACGTCGCCACGACCGTCTTGTCGGTCTTGTGCGCATCGATGTCGCTGGCGACGGCCTTCACCGTGGTGACGGCGTTCGGCAGGACGTTGATGTGGCCATTAGAATCGAGCTTGGCCAGGTACGTGCTCTCGGCGACTTGCTTCTGGCGACCACCCGCCGCTTGAGCGACCTCACCCTTCACCTCGTCGAACGTCGGGCGATAGATGATGTGATAACCGAACTGCGTCTTCACGATGCCCGGCGCGACCTGGCCCGGCGTGGTCGCCAGGATGGCCTTCTCGAACTCCGGTACCATCTGGCCCTTCTGGAATACCTTGAGATCACCGCCCTGGCGGGCCGAGCCCGGGTCCTGGCTGTTCTCGCTCGCCATCTGCGCGAAGTTGGTCTTCGTCACCTTGGCGCGAATCGCTTCGGCTTTCCGGCGGACCGAGTCCTGCGCGGTCTTCGACGTATCTCCGCGCGGCGCCATGATCAAAATGTGACGCGCCGACAGCAGGTCGCCGGACGCGTACTTCGCCGCGTACTGCGCGGTATCGTTGCCGCCCCACGTCTTGGACACGATTTCGAGCCACTTTCTGGCACGCGCCGAGCCGATCACCGCCCAGAGCGCCTCATCCTGATCCTTGCTGCTATTCAGTGAATCGCCACGCGCGGCGGCTTCCGCCAGCAGCTGATAGTCGACCCACAGATCGGTCAGTTGGTGCGCCAGCTCTTTCTGGAGCGGCGCCTTGGCATGTGCCAGCAGTGACGCCAAACGGTCGACCGACAGCTCTTGGGAGCCGGCGCGCGCCGCCACGTCGACATGCGCGCTCATCGCTTCGCTGAAAGCACCGCAGCCGGCGGCGAGGATGAGGGCGCTCAAAGGAAACAGGGCAAAACGGCGATTCATAGTGTCAAGTGATTGAAGATGTGAGGCTGCGGAGCGCTCGGACCACACCGTCCAGCAGCTCGACGCCCCCCAACCGGGTGAGCTTCAGCGACAGCGGCTGCGTGCGGCGGACGTCGGTCTGGAATTGTACGTCGTGGAAGGCGGCTGATAGCCCCTTGAGCCTGGGTACGGCGTCCTCGCGAAACGTAATACGAGCATCCTCCCCACGCACCAGGATCCCCTCTATGCGCAATATCCCCCCAACGATTCTCAATACGGCCACCGCAAAAAACGCCTCGGCCGGCGGCGGCAGCGGTCCGAACCGGTCGCGGACCTCGGCTTTCAAAGCGTCGATCTCCGCCGGATCATCGATCCGGGTCAGGCGCCGGTAGACATCGAGCTTCGCGTCTTGCGATGGGATGTAGGTGTCCGGGAGATAGGCCGGGATATCCACCGAGACATCGGATGGAACCAGCTTGGCCGCGCCGTCACCCCGTTGGAGCCGTCGCACCTGCTCGTCGAGCATGCGGAGATACATGTCAAATCCCACCGCCTGCACAAAGCCCGACTGCTCGGGGCCCAGAATATTTCCCGCTCCTCGGAGCTCCATGTCCTTGAGCGCGACGCGATATCCCGACCCGAGCTCCGTGTGGTGCTCCAGTACCTGCAAACGCCGCTCGGCGTCCGGGTCGACGCTGTCCGGCACCATCAGGTAGCAATAGGCGCGACGGTGGGACCGGCCGACGCGGCCGCGCAACTGATACAACTGGGCGAGACCAAATTGGTCGGCGCGATTGACGAACATGGTGTTGGCGTTTGGCACATCGAGACCCGACTCCACGATCATCGTGGATACGAGCACATCGACCTCACCGTTCACGAACCGCCGCATGACGTCCTCGAGATCCTTCTCGCGCATCTGACCGTGGCCAATCGCGACGCGCGCGCGCGGCACGAGTCGTTGGACATGATCGGCCATGCCCGTGATCGTCTCGATCCGGTTGTGCACGAAGAACACTTGGCCGCCGCGGTCGAGCTCACGCCCGATACCCTCTTCGATCAAGCCATCATCGAACGGCTCGACAAACGTGAGCACCGGTGAGCGGTCACGCGGCGGCGTCTGCATCAGCGTCATGTCGCGGAGGCCGGCGAGCGACAGGTGCAGCGTTCGCGGAATCGGCGTTGCCGTCAACGTCAACACGTCCGTATCGAGCCGGAGTTGTTTCAGCCGCTCCTTATGCCGCACGCCAAACCGATGCTCTTCATCGATGACGATGAGCCCCAGATCGGAGAACGAGACGTCTGGGCTCAGTAAGCGATGGGTGCCGATCACGATGTCGAGCTTCTTGGATTTCAGATCCGCCAGCGCTTGGTCTTGCTCTTGTTGTGTTTGAAAGCGGCTCAGCGCGGCGACACGGATCGGGAAATCGGCGAGCCGATCGCCGAACGTTCGTAAGTGTTGGTCCGCGAGGATCGTGGTCGGGACCAGCACCGCGACCTGGCGGCCAGATTGCACGGCTTTGAATGCCGCGCGAACGGCGATCTCTGTTTTGCCATACCCGACGTCGCCCACGAGCAGCCGGTCCATGGGACGCGAGCGCTCCATATCGCCCTTGACGTCGGTCGTGGCCTTGCGTTGATCCGGGGTGTCTTCAAATAGGAACGACGATTCGAGTTGGCGCTGCCATGCCCCATCGGGCGCATGCGGCGGCCGATTGGCGACCTGCCGGCGGGCGTACAGATCGAGCAATTCGGCCGTCATCTCCCGAATCGCCGCCCGCGTGCGATCGCGTTGCTGCGCCCAGCGCCGGCCGCCGAGCTTGTGCAGCCGGGGCGGCGGTGCGTCGGATGACACGTCGTTCGCCGCGCGATAGCGCTCGAGCTGGTCGATACGATACAAGGGGACGTTGAGCCGATCACCACCCTCGTACTCGACGACCGCGACCTCGACCGTGCTCTCCTTGACGAAGATCGTCTCGATCCCGCGATAGATCCCCACGCCGTGCTCGAGGTGCACGACGTAGTCGCCCGGCTTGAGTGCCGTGATCGTCTCGAGCGAGATCGCGCTGCCGTACTTGCGTGCGCGACGGATCCGGCGCTCGCGCCGGAAGATCTCGTGATCCGTGAGCACGCGAAGCCCGTCGCCCGTCGACGGCGGGATCAAGAACCCGCCGTCCAATACGCCAACGACCAGTGTCGCCGGCGTGCCAGCCGAGCGACCGTCGGACAGCAGCTCCTCGAGCCGCTCGGCCTGACCGGCGTTGTCGCACAGGATCAACGTCGGGACGCCATCACCAACCAACCGCACGAGACGACCCATGTCGCGATCGATCGCCTCGGGCGGCCGGAGCGGGAACATGAGCGCGCCGGCATCGGCCGTGCCGCCGTCGAGGATCGTTCCGAAGCGCGCCAGGGTATGCAGCGCGTCCGCCGGGGATTGATAGAGCTCGTCGCGCGATGTGACGTCTTCCCCGCGGCGGCGGGCGAGGTCGATATGGTGTTGGGCTTCGTCCCACGTCCGACGGAGCTCGGGCTCGAGCGCGGTGTCGCGCGGGATGAAGACAATCGTGTCCGGCGGCCAGAGCTCGGCCAGCGTGACGCGATCGAACTCACCCGTCTCTTCGGAGACACGGCCATCAACGGGGAGCACGAGCGAGACCTCGGCGGCGCGAGTCGAGCGTTGGCTCAGGAGGTCGAAGTGGCGGAGCTCGATGATCTCGTCGCCCCAGAACTCGAGGCGAACCGGGTCCGCCATACCGAAGGAGTAGATGTCGAAGATGCCGCCGCGGATCGAGTACTGGGCGACATCCTCCACCATCGGGACGCGCTCAAATCCAATGCTATCCAAGTGAGCCGCGAGATCTTCCGGACGACGTTGGTCACCTAGGCGGAGCTCAACGCGCGCCTGCTGCACCGCGCGCGGCAACCGCGTGCGTTCGAGAATCGCGCGGGCGGTCGTCAAGAGTACGCGTACGGCGCCGTGACCCACGCGTTCGAGGGTTTCGACGCGCTCGCCGGCGACCTCCGCGTGGGGCTCCGCTTCGCCGAAGCCTTCGCGCGGCGGATACAGGGCAACCGGCGTGTCGCCGGTCAGTGATTGCAGATCGGCCAGCCAGCGCTCGGCCTCCGGCAGCCCTTGGGTGACGACGGTAATGAACCGGCCGGGCAGTCGCCGCGCGAGCGCCGCGACGAGGACGGCGTCGCCCGACCCCGCGAGCCCGCCAACGCGCTCGCGCGTGGCGGGTGAGGGCAGCGTGTTGATCAGCCGCGTGAAGGCACTGAGGTGCTCGACCGCGTCGAGCAGAAGCGGCAGCGCCACCTTAAGCCGCCCGCTGAGCCACCCGGCGGCCCTCCGCGCCGCGTTCGGGTTGCGACCACCGTCGAGTCAGAGCCGACTCCGTGATGAGCGCCAACAGCGCGAGCGCGAGGAGGGGCGCCAGAACCGAGCGCGATCCGTTGCCGGCGAAAACGGCGTCGGTCCACGCCGAGCGGTCGGTGTACATGCGCGCCCCGCCAGTCGCCTTGAACCGGCCGGACAACGCGGCAGCGGTGAGGCGCCGGAGATCCGACTCGCGAGCCTCGGCATCCGCGACGACGGCGCCAGCCCGCGCGCCGCCGCGCCTCAGGAAGTACACGCCGGCCGTTGCCGGCAGTGCGATCGTCGCACCCACGAGCGCACGACGCGTTCCGTCGGGCGCCTCCAACTCATCGGCCCAGTCCGGCCGCGGGACAGCGGCGCCGGGAACCGCGTGAATGATCGCGCCGCCGGCGCTCGAGCCGAGGCGCTGGCTCAGGACGGCATCGAGCCAGGGCACGAACGAAGCCCGCACCGGAAATGAGGTCGCCGCCGGATCGAGCGCGGACGCAATGAGGACGTATCCGCTTCCGGCAACAACCCATGGCGCTCCTCCAGCCCGCGCCAGCGTATCGCTCGCGGATACGCCATGCGCGACGAGCGGATACCGCTGACTGACAGACACATCGGCATCCGCGCGCGCGGTATCGCCTCCGACGACGATGCCATCGACACGCTCGGCGGCACCCGCGCGAAGCGCCCCGAATCGCCACGGTATGCCGGCGCGCTCCAACGCGCGATTGGCGGCGCCGAGGCGCACGGGATCAGCTGGCGCGATGATGACCGCCGGGAGAGTGGTGAGCCGGTCCGCGGGCACGATCGCTACCCCATTCTTATCCGGAATCGCGCGGCTCGTCGACGTCAACGTGGCGAGCGCCCCAGTGGCGAATGGACCGACGCCGGAGTCGATCGCGATCGCCGGCGGTGGTCCGATCCAGACCGCGAAGTGTCGAATGTCGTCGGCGCGCAACTCATCGGGCTCGAGCTCGACACTCCCACCGACCCATCCCCGCTCGGGAGGCGCCGCGTGCACCGAAACGGCGGCGTCAGACGAAACGGTGCCTCGCGCCAGCGTGCGGGTCCCGAGATCGATGCGATACGTCGCGGAATCAGCGACGCCGCTGAATCGCACCGCCACCTCGCCGCGAGGCGTCCACCGGTCGGGGCGTGCCTCGACATCGGTGACGGCGTGATTTGGCGGTGGCGGAAGAGAGGGAACGAGCACGATCACGCGCGCGGCGCCGGCGTCGACGCCCGGGCCGGTATTGCCCCACGTGGTTGCCTGGCCGTCGGTCAACACGCCGACGACCGCGTCGCCGGCCGTGGTCCGGGCGGCATTGCTCACGAGCGATGCGGCCCGAGCAACCGCGGCTGGTGGATCTCCGGCGCCGCCGAGCGCCTTGACTCGCGCCAGCGCGGCTCGCACCGATGCGGGAGTCCCTCCCTGCACTGCACCGTCCGCCGTGATGAGCCAGGCCCGGTCGGATCCCGAGAGTCGACTGATGGCTGTCGCGGCGCCGTCCTTGAGTCCGTCCAGCACCGACCGACCACCGACGATAGCCGATGCGCTGAGCGAGTTGTCGAGCACGATCGCGACGGCGGCGGGTGCGTGCGCGCCGCCTTGGGGAATGAGCCGACTGACTGGCCGGGCCGCGGCGAGCGCAATGCACGTGATCGCGAGGACTCGCAGCAGCATCAGCAGGAGATGGCGCAACTTGAGCTGGCGGCTATGCTCCTGTTCGGCGCGGACCAGGTATCGCGCGGCCGGAAATTCGATGCGAACGCCAGTGCGCCGCCGCATGAGATGCAGCAACAGCGGCACGATCGCGCCCGCGCCGAGAACCAACAATAAAGGAGATAGAAAGCTCACTGGCGGGCCGCGAATGCGCGCCGCAGTGGGAGGCCAAATGGCACATCGGTGAATACGGTCTCATAGCGCGTGCCCGTGCGCGCGAAGGTGTCGCGCCACTCGGCGATGGCCGCGTCGACCGTCTCGCGGTACGCGTCGCGAACGTCGGCGACCGTCGCCGGCACGGCCAAGTCCGTCTCCGGGTCCACGAAGACGGCGTCGCCCGCGGCGGCGAGCTCCCGCTCAGCCGGATCCATGATGTGCAGGACGGTCACGTCGTGCCCGGCAACCGATAACGCCCGCACCGCCCGATCCACCGGCTCGATATCGGTGAGGAGATCAGAAACCAGAATAATCATGCCTGGCCGCCGCACCATCCGTGCGGCATGGGCCAGGCCCTCGGCGGCATTCGACGCGCGTCCCGCACCAGGACCATCGAGCGCCGCAATGATGCGGCGCCATTGCGTCGTCCGCGCGCGGGGAGCGACCGCGGTGCGGACGGCGTCGTCAAAGCGGACGAGTCCGACCGCATCGCGTTGGCGCAGGAACAAGAGCGCGAGCGCCGCCACCAGCCGCTCGGCGTACGCGAGCTTCGTGAGGCGCTGGGGCGCGCCCCGCCAGACCATGGATCGGCTGACGTCGAGCACGAGCGCGGCGCGAAGGTTGGTCTCTTCCTCGAACTGCTTGACGACCCACCGGTCGGCGCGCGCGACGATCCGCCAGTCCACGTAGCGGAGGTCATCACCCGGCTGATACGGACGATACTCGGCGAACTCGACGGAGAATCCCTTCCGCGGCGAGCGATGCAGGCCGGACAAAAAGCCATCAACGATCCAACGCGCCACGATCTCGATGTGTCCCATCGAGGCCAGTACCGCGGGGTCGAACAGATCGGCCCGATCGGATCGCGCGCTTTCCATCACGAGTCGGAGAAAGGTAGACGCGCGCCGGAAAGGGGTCAATTTTTCTCGTCGTGCGCTATCTGGTGATCAACTCCGACGACTTCGGTCTCACCCCGGCCGTCAGCCGTGGCATCCTCGACGGGCATGCGGCCGGCGTCATTACGTCGACGTCGGTCATGGTCACGACGCCGGGGTGGGAGGACGCGCGGGCGCGACTCCGCGACTCGTCGATCGACATCGGTTTGCACTTGAACTTGGGTCTCGGGCGGCCGCTCACCGCAGCGCGCACGTTGGTCAACCCCAAAACCGGCCAGTTCGCCGGCGCAGCGGGCCTTTCCCTGTGGGCACTTGGCCTTCGGATCGATCCTGACGATGTCGCGGCCGAGTGCCGCGCGCAGCTGGAGCTGTTACGCTCGGCGGGGAGGCCCGTGACGCACCTCGACAGCCACTGGCACCTGCACGCCTTGCCGGGCATCTGGGCGAGCGTGCTGGCTGTGGCGCGCAAAGAGGGCGTTCCGTGGCTGCGCTCGCCGCGGGTGCCCAGGCGCCAGCAGATCATCCGAGCCATGTTTCCGTTCACGCTGCTCGGCGTTGCCTCGCTTTGGCGCCGGTCCAACCATCCGCGCTTCGCCGATCATTTCACGGGCTACGGCATGAGCGGCGCGCGGGAGTACGAGCAGGGCGTGCTGGAGCGACTCGACGACATTCAGCCCGGCGTGACGGAGTTCATGGTGCACGCGGGGTACGACGAGCCGGCGATCGCGGCGCTCGACTCGTACACGTGGGAGCGCGAGCGCGAGCTCGCGGCGCTGGTGAGCCCCAGCGTGAAGGCTCGCCTGGCGAAAGGTGATCTCACACTCACCCACTTCGGAGCGTTGGACGCCGGTATATTTCCGGCATGAAGCTCGAGCACATCCGGAACTTCTGCATCGTCGCCCATATCGATCATGGCAAGTCGACCCTTGCCGACCGGCTGATCGAGGCCACGGGCACGTTGGGGAAGCGGGAAATGAAGGATCAAGTGCTCGACACGCTCGATCTCGAGCGGGAGCGGGGCATCACGATCAAGCTCAACGCCGTGCGGATGACGTATCAGTCGTACGAATTGAACTTGATCGATACGCCGGGGCACGTCGACTTCACGTACGAAGTCTCCCGCTCCCTCGCCGCGTGCGAGGGCGCCATTCTCGTCGTGGACGCGTCGCAAGGCATTCAGGCCCAGACGTTGTCCAATCTGTTCCTGGCGCTCGATGCCGGTCTCACGATCGTTCCGGTTCTGAACAAGATCGACTTGCCGGCGGCCGAACCGGAGCGCCGGCGACAAGAGGTCATGGATCTTCTCGGTGTCTCGGCCGAGGAGGTGCTGATGGTCAGCGCGAAAGAAGGCATTGGTATTCCGGAGTTGCTCGACGCGCTGATCGCCCGAGTGCCGCCACCCGAGGGAGATCCTGATGCGCCGCTGCGGGCGTTGATTTTTGATTCGTACTACGACCGGTATCGCGGCGCCATTCCGAGTGTGCGGGTCGTCGATGGCGCGGTGCGTCAGGGCATGACGATTCGCTTTGGCGCGAGCGACGATAAGTACGTCGTCACCGAAGTTGGTTATAACCAGCTGCGACAGGTCCCGGCCGAACAGCTGTCGCTCGGCGAAGTGGGGTATGTCGTCGCCAACGTGCGTCACGTGAAAGAGACCCGTGTGGGCGACACGGTGTTTGATGCCACCCAGCCGGCGGTCGAGAAGCTTCCTGGATATCAGGAAGTGCGATCGATGGTGTTCGCCGGATTGTATCCGACCGACACGGCCCAGTACGAGAACTTGCGCGATGCGCTCGACAAGCTACAGCTGAACGACGCGTCGCTCAACTATGAGCCGGAGACGTCCACGGCGCTCGGATTCGGGTTTCGCGCCGGGTTTCTCGGGCTGCTGCACATGGAGATCGTGCAGGAGCGGCTGGAGCGGGAGTTCAATCTCGATCTCGTCACCACGGTGCCGAACGTCGAGTACCGCGTGCACCTCGGCAACGGCGACATGATGCTGCTCGAGAATCCATCGAAGCTGCCGCCGCCGTCGGAGATCACCTCGGTCGAAGAGCCCTTTGTGAAAGCCCGCATCGTCGCGCCCAGCGAGTACATCGGGCCGATCATGGCGCTCGGGCAAGAGCGCCGCGGCGTGTACATCACGATGTCGTACATCGATGCCCAGCGCGTCGAGTTCGACTTCGAGTTCCCGCTGGCCGAAATTATTCTGGACTTTTACGATCGTCTGAAAACGATCTCACGAGGGTATGCGAGTTTGGACTATGAGATGCTGGAGTATCGGGCCAGCCATCTCGTCAAGCTCGACATGTTGATCAACGGCGATCCGGTCGATGCGTTCTCGGTGATCATTCACCGGGACAAGGCGTACGAGTGGGGCCGAAAGGTCGCGGACAAGCTCAAAGAGCTCATTCCGCAGCAGCTCTTCGAAGTCATTATTCAAGCCGCGATCGGGAGCAAGATCATCGCGAGAACGACGGTGAAGGCGCTGCGAAAGAACGTGCTCGCCAAGTGTTATGGCGGCGATATCACGCGGAAGCGCAAGCTGCTGGAGAAGCAGAAAGAAGGGAAGAAGCGCATGAAGCAGGTGGGCACCGTGGAGATCCCGCAGGAGGCGTTTCTCGCCGTCCTGCAGGTCGAATGACCGCAAGGGTCATTGTTCGAGCCCCAAATCACCTCGGCGACGTGGTCCTGGCGCTGCCTGCGCTCCGCGCGGCAGACGCCGACGTGCTCGTGCGTGACAGTCTGGCCCCGTTACTCCAGCTGGCCGGGCTCGGCGGACGAATTATTCCAATGAGCGGCACCATCGCCGCGGCGCGAGCGCTGCGCGCGGCGCGCTATGAGAAAGGCGTGTTGTTGCCGCCATCGTTTTCGTCGGCGCTCATCTTCGCGCTCGGCGGGGTGGCTGCACGCCGGGGCACGGACACCGATGGCCGCCGGCTGCTTCTGACCGACGCGGTACCGGCGAAGTCGTTTGTGGGCGTCCACCGGGCAAAGCAGTACATGGCGCTCGTGGGAGCCGCAGGGGCCGCCATCCCCCGGCTGGACATCCCGAGGCCGAAGCACGAAGGCCGCGTCGTGGGCGTCTTCCCGGGCGGGAACGCTCGCAGCCGGCGCTGGGAGCCGGACCGGTTCGCCGAGCTGGTCCGCCGGCTGGCGAAGCGGGGCGACCGGGTCGTGGTGTTTGGAGGCCCGGCCGAGCGGGAGCTCACGGCTCGGGTGGCCGGGGACGTGGCCGTCGACCTCGGCGGCCAAACCGACCTGGCGCAGCTCGCGACTGGCATCGCATCCTGTGACTTGCTGGTGACGAACGACACGGGCCCTCTCCACCTGGCGGGCGCGGTCGGTACGCCGACCGTGTCGCTCTGGGGCGCTGGGGACCCGGCGGTGACCGGGCCGCTTGGTGCAAGCCACCGGATGCTCCGGCATCCGGAGCTCGATTGCGTCCCGTGCACCAAGAACGACTGCCCGCTCGCGGTTGATCGCTATCGGTGTCTGACTCTGATCACGGTGGACGACGTAGAGGCCGCGATTCAATGAAATACATCATTGGAATCGACCTGGGCGGGACCAACATCGCCGCGGGTGCGCTCCCAACCGACGGAAGCGCGGTGCTGGCGTTCAGCTCGCGGCTCACGCGCGCCGATCTGGGAGACGTCGCGGTCGCCGACCGCATCGTCGAAACGATCGAGGACGTGATCGCCGAGGTCATGCGCGATACCGGCGCCGCGCGGTCGGACTTCCTCGGCGTCGGCATGGGCGCGCCCGGGCCGCTCGACCGCGAGAAGGGCATTGTCATCGTCGCTCCCAACCTCGGCTGGCACAACTTCCCTCTTCGCGACCGCATCGCGACCGCGGTCAATCTGCCAGCGACGTTGGACAACGACGCGAACTGCGCCACCGTGGGCGAGTGGTGGTGCGGCGCCGCGCGCGGTGGCCGCAATGTCGTCGGGCTCACCATCGGCACCGGCATCGGCGGCGGGTTGATCTTGAACGGCGACCTCTATCACGGCTCCTCGTCTGTCGCCGGCGAGATCGGGCATACGACGATCGATTCGACCGGGCGTCGCTGCAAATGCGGCAACTATGGTTGTCTCGAGGCGTACGCTTCGGGTCCCGCTATAGCGGAGCGGGCGCGCGAGGCGTTGGACGGGGACGAGGACTCCATGCTGCCGCGCATGGTTGGCGGGGATCTGCAGAAGATCACCGCGCGGACCGTGTACGATGCGGCGCTGCGCGGCGACGAGACGGCGCGTCAGGTTGTCCGAGACACCGCGCGGTTTCTGGGCACCGGGCTGGCGAATCTGCTCAACATCGTCAATCCGGACGTGGTCGTGCTGGCCGGCGGTGTCACCGAGGCCGGCGACGCGTTGTTCGAGCCGCTCCGAGCAGAGGTCAAGCGGCGGGCGTTCAGACCGGCGGTCGATGCCTGTCGCATTCTCCCCGGTATACTCGGCGGCTCGGCCGGGGTCGTGGGCGCGGTCGCGACGTTCAAGATGCAGGCGTTGGGCGGCATCTAGCCATGCGCAGGGTTGGCGTCATCGGGACGTTCGTCTGGGACATCATTCACGGGCGCGATCCCCGACATCTGCCCGTCGAAGAGTGGGGCGGCATCACCTATGCGCTGGGGGCGTTCGACGCAGCCCTGCCGGCAGACTGGGAATTCGTGCCATTGGTGCGAGTCGGGGCGGATCTGGCGCCACGGGCTCGCGACTTTCTCCGGGGGTTTCGGCGACTCGCGTCCGACGCGGCGCCCATTGAGGTGCCGTACCCGAACAATCGCGTCGAGATGCGGTACTCGAGCTCGGAGCGGCGGAGTGAGCGGCTCAAGGGCGGCATCCCCGGCTGGTCTTGGCTCGGGCTCAAGCCCCTGCTGAACGGTCTGGACGCGCTGTACATCAATATGATTGCTGGCAACGAGCTCGATCTCGAGACCGCGCAGCTCATTCGGCAGCACTATCGTGGACCGATCTATTTGGATCTGCATTCGCTGCTGTTGGGCATTGAGCCGGATGGGTTGAGGACCCCCAGACCGCTCGCGAACGTCGGCGCCTGGTGCCGCTGCGCGGACCTCTTGCAGGTGAATGAAGATGAGATGGCGCTCATGGCGCCCGACCCCATGGCACTCGCCGCGACGGCGCTCGCCGAGGGTGTCCGGTGCCTGGTGGTCACGCTCGGGAGCCGGGGCGCCGTGTATTTCTCGGCGCCCGGGTTCGAGGGCGGAATCGACTGGGTCGGACAGGAGCCCCGCCTCGGACCGGCACGAACGGCGCTCGTCCCGGCTGTGCCCGCCCATCCGGACGGCGATCCGACCGGATGCGGCGACGTGTGGGGCGCCACCTATTTCTCGCGGCTGCTCGCCGGTGATAAGTTTGGCGACGCCATGCGCGCGGCGCACGTGGCCGCGGCGCGCAATGTTGGTCATCGGGGTGCCGCGGGTCTTGCCCACCACTTGCGAGGAGAGCTGAGCCCGACGTGACGCAGATCATCTCGTTGCCGCTCTCCCTCGACGACGCGTCTTTCGAGCAAGTATTTCAGGCGCTTTCCCAGAGTGCGCCCGACGACAAGGTTCTCCTCGACGCCCGCCATACGCGCTGGGCGACCCCCTATGGGCTCACGGCGCTGCTGACCGTGGCCCAAACCCGGACCACGACGCCCGCGTTCGTTCCACCAGAGGCCGACGAGACCCTATCATACTGGGCGCGCACCGGCTTCTTCTCGCACGCGGAGTCGCTGTATGACATCCGCGGGCCGTTTCCCAAGCTGCGGCCGGGTGGGGAGTCGCACGTGCTCCTGGAGATCACGGAAGTCACGAAGAGTGGTGACGTGCACGACGTCGTCGAGCGCATCAAGGAGCGGGCTCAAAAGATTCTGGCGGAGTTGAACATCGATAGCTCCGCGACGATGCGGTTTGTCGTGACGCTTTCCGAGGTGTGCCAGAACGTCGTCGAACACGCGGGGACCAGCGGCTGGGTCGCGGTCCAGACGTATCA
This sequence comes from Gemmatimonadaceae bacterium, assembly GCA_035570055.1. Classification (GTDB taxonomy): domain Bacteria; phylum Gemmatimonadota; class Gemmatimonadetes; order Gemmatimonadales; family Gemmatimonadaceae; genus DASRDS01. The sequence continues at coordinate 49,165 of DATMLM010000073.1, read as the reverse complement.
ATGGAAAAAGCGGCTCGGTCGCCGGGTCGTGCAGATCGCCGTGTCGGACGGTGGCCTAGGGTTCCGGCGCTCCCTCGAGAGCCTGCCCGGACGTCAAACTCCAGCGTCTGGTGATCGGTGGGACGACGGAATGGCGCTCGAGGAAGCCGTCATTCAGGGCGTGAGCCGCTTTCGGGACCGCGGGCGCGGGCAGGGTCTGGCAAATACGCGCAATTTCCTTGGCAAATGGTCCGGCAAGCTGTCTATTCGGAGCGGGACCGCCCGGATCGCGATTGTGCCATCGTGGGACGAGGACACGCCCTTGTGCGTGGGATTGCCGTATTTTCCTGGCGCTCAGGTTCTCATTACCATCCCCGAGCGGATCGCTCAATGATCCAGACCATTGATCTGAGCTCTGTCCTCCGGCGGTCGGTGTGCGAGTTGTATTCCAATCTCGTCACCCGGCCGACGGGTGTCGCGGTGCGGACCGAGATCGAGCTGCTGGTGTCCGAGCGCTCGGGCGTGACGCTCACCATGATTGATTTCACGCACGTGGGACTGCTCGATTATTCGTGCGCCGATGAAGTCGTCGCGAAGCTCCTGCTCAGAGCGACGAATGGGTTCTTTATCTGCCGTGGCCTGCACGAGGCGCATGTCGACGCGATCGAGGCGGCCTTATCGCGGTACGAATTGGCGCTGGTCGTCGAGGCGGCCGACGGCGCGCGGTGTCTCCTGGGCCCACTGGCCCGGGAGGAGCGGTTGGCGTGGGAGGCGATCGCCAAGCTGGGACGGGCTGATGCGCACGCGGTGGCCGGCGAGTTGGCGCTGGAGCCGGCGTATGCTGGGGGGCTCTTGGAGACACTGGCCAGTCGGCGGGTCGTGATGCGCGCCGGACCGCACTACTTGCGGTTTCCGTAAGACCGTGGCCGAGTACAACCCGCCACTCCAGGTCGTCGAGCTCGTCGCCACGAAGCGTGGTGACCCCCACCGCGGTCCCGAAGTCCGGCTGAATAGCAACGAAGCGCAGCTCCGGCAAGTCAAAGATGGGGGGCTCGCCTGGGTCATCGGCCCACGGCGCAAGGAGATCGCGACCGTTCGCGTCGACGACAGTCTGCGGCGCGGCACGGCGGTTCTCCAGGACGTCCTCGGCGCGGCGCCGTCCGAAATTATTAGTCTCACGAAAGTCGACTGAATGACACCTTCTTCGAAATCTCGACGTGCGCTGGGCCTTTCCACCCTCGCCATCCATGGCGGAGTGGAGGGCGGCGACGACCCACCGCCGGTCGCCACGCCGATCTACCAAGCGGTCGGCGTCGCGCAGAACGCCACGCTCGTCGAGCGTCGGCTGGCGGCTATGGAGGGTGCCGAGGCCGCGGTCCTGACGGCGAGCGGCACGGGGGCGACCGCGCTCGCGCTCTTGGCGTTGTTGCGCCCTGGAGATCATTTGCTGGCGAGCGCGTGGATCTCCGGCGGCGTCCACAAGCTGCTGACGCAGGAATTCGACCGGGTAGGGATCGCGGTCACGCTGGTCGATCCGTTGGAGAGCCGCGGGTGGCGGAAGCGCTTGCGCAAGGAGACGCGCGCGATCTTTCTCGAGTCGCCCGTGCATCCGACGTGCCGGGTCCTCGATCTCCGACCGGTGAGCTTGCTCACGAAGGAATTGGGGCTCGCGCTCGTCGTCGACTCGACCATGGCCGGCCCGATCAACTTCCGGCCGATCGAGCACGGGGCGGATGTCGTGATCCAGTCGACGACCGAGCTGCTGAACGGCCATCACGACGCGGCGGGCGGCGTCATCCTCGGCTCGGCGCCGGTCATTGACGAGGCGCGCGACAAGATGGCGTTATGGGGACAGACGCCCGATCCGTTTGCGTGCTGGTTGCTGGAGCGGGGGCTCAAGACGTTGGCGGTGCGCGTCTCGCGCCAGAACGAGAGCGCCATGCGGATCGCACAGTGGGCCGCGGAGCGAAAAGAGATCAAGCGCGTGCACTACCCCGGGCTCGCGTCGCACGAAGATCATGCGACGGCGACGCATCATCTGGACGGCTATGGCGCGGTGCTGGGGATCGAGCTCGCGGGGGGCGCACGGGCGGCCGACCGGTTCGTCCGACGGTTGTCGCTGTGGACGCACGCGGCGAACGTCGGCGGCGTCGATTCTGTCGTCACGAAGCACGGCAGTCCCGACGGGTTCGTCCGACTTTCGACTGGCCTCGAAGAAGCCGACGATCTCATCGCCGATGTGGAGCAGGCGCTGAAATGATTCGCCTGGTGAACGTCTCGAAGGAGTATCCGCGCACCGGGCTCGCGCTGAACGACGTGACGTTGCACATCGCGAAAGGCGAGTTCGCGTTTCTCACCGGACCGAGTGGGTCCGGGAAGAGCACGATGCTGCGCCTGATCTATATGGACGAGCGGCCGACCAGTGGCGAGGTCCGCGTGAGCGGAACCAACTCTTCTGAGGCCAAGCGCGCGGACATCGCTCGCCTTCGCCGTCACCTCGGCGTGGTCTTTCAGGATTTTCGGTTGCTCGACGACCGGACCGCACACGCCAACGTCGCCTTTGCACTCGAAGTCACTGGAGCGCCACGCGAAGGCATCCCCGCCAAGGTCAATCGACTGCTCACCCAAGTCGGCCTCGCCTCGAAAGGGAACGCCTATCCAAAAGAACTCTCTGGTGGCGAGCAACAGCGTGTCGCCATTGCTCGGGCATTGGTGAATGATCCCTTCGTGTTGATCGCCGACGAGCCCACGGGAAACCTCGACGATCGAGCCACCCGCGGTGTGTTTCAGTTGTTGCGTGAAATCAATGCGGCGGGGACCGCAGTCGTCATGGCCACGCATGACTTGGAGCTCATGCGAAGGTCGGATTACCGAAGCATTGAGATGCTGCAGGGGCGCGTCGTCGCCGACTCGGCGCATCCCGAGGTCGCAGCGTCGTGAGACTCGCGATCCGCGAGGCGTTTATCGCGTTCAGACGCGCGCCGCTGCTGAGCGTCCTCGGCATCGTGACGATCGCTTTTTCGCTGTTTGCGTTCGGTTTGTTCGGCCTGGTCGCGCTCAACTTGCGCGATGCCCTGAGACGCACGGAGGAGCGCGTCGAGATCGCGGGATTCATTGCCGATGGGACGGCGCCGGAGGCGGTCGCCGCGGCGATGGGCGATATCGCGGCATTCCCCGAGGTGGCGCACGTCGATTTCATCTCCCAGGACTCGGCGCTGGCGCGGGCCAAGAGTGAGCTCGGCGAATTCGGCGACGTGTTCGAGCCCGGCGTGCTGCCAGCGTCGATCGAAGTGCGCCTCAAGCCGAACGCGCGTGACCCGCAATCGGTGAAGCGCGTGGCGGATCGCATCGGCACGTACACGTTCATCGACGACGTGCGATACGCCGAGGATTGGGTGGTCAAGCTGTATCAGATCAGAACGGTGGCTACCGTAGTGGGGCTGGTGTTGGGATTGGCGTTCGCCGCCGTCGCGGTGATCATCATCGGCGCGACGATTCGCATGGCGGTGCTCGCGCGCGGGCGCGAGATCGCCATCATGCGGCTCGTCGGCGCGACCGACACCTTCGTGCGGGCGCCCTTCTTGATCGAGGGGTTCGTGAAGGGCATCTTCGGTGGTGCCCTGGCACTCTTGCTCACGTGGCTCGCCGCGGCGCTGATCAGCCGGTACTTCGTGCAAGCCTCGTTTTTTGGTCCGGGGCTCGCGACCCTCGGCGTGTTGTCCGGCGCATTGTTGGGCCTCGTCGGATCCGCCCTGTCGGTCGGTCGACACCTCCGACGGATCTGATGCGTCGCCTGGCGGCCGTTGCGCTGATGCTGGTGTCGAGCGTGGCGGTCGCTCAGCAGCCCACGCCCGAACAGCGTCTTCGCGCCGATCGCGCCGTCCTCGACTCACTGCACGAAGAACGGGCCGAGCTCGAGCGGCGCATGAACGAGCTCAAAAGCACCGTGCACGACCTGGCGGACGAAGTCGAGAACCTGGACCGACAGGCGTCCGTGACCGCGCGCGCGGTGCGAGCGCTCGACAAGCAGCTCGCCTCCATCCAGGCCGATGTCGAGGAGGTCACCGGCAACCTCATACGGGCTGAGGATGAGCTGGCGATCAAGCGCGCCATGCTCCGCCATCGACTGGTCGAGATCTACAAGCAGGGTCCGCAGTATACGGCCCAAGTGCTGTTTCAGGCCGAATCGTTCGCGCAGCTCATTGCGCGGTATAAATATTTGCACCTGCTCGCCCTGCGCGACCGGGCGCTCGTCGCGCGCGTCGAGACGCTCAGGGGGCGCATCGGGACGCAGCGTCTCTCACTCGTCTCACTGCAGAAGACCGTCGAGGAGACCCGGGGCGAGAAGGCCAACGAGGAAGCGAGGCTGCGCGATCTCGAATCCGAGCGCGCGGGCCGTCTGGCCGAGACCAAACGGGCGGCGTCGGAGACCGAGGCCCGACTGGCCGAAATCGCGAAGTCGGAGGCCCGACTGGGCTCCGTGATCTCGTCTATCGAGACCGCCCGACGCAAGGCCGCGAGCACGTCGTCGACGGCGGCTGCTTCGGCGAGCACGATCTCGACCCACGACCTCGGTCGGCTCGATTGGCCCGTCGAGGGTCGCATTTTGTATCGGTTCGGCCGCGTCGTGAATCCCAATAACACCACGACACGCTGGAACGGGATTGGGATCGGCGCCAACACTGGAGCGACGGTGCGGGCGGTTGCCGGAGGGAAAGTGGTCGTCGCCCAGGTGATCGGCACGTACGGCTTGACGGTGATCGTGCAGCACGGCGGTGGCGATTACTCCGTGTATGGCTCGTTGAGCCGTGCCGATGTCAAAAAGGGCCAGCGGGTCGAGAAGGGCGACCAGATCGGAGCGGTGGGCCGTTCGGACCCGGATCTCCCCTCGCATCTGCATTTCGAGATCCGGCGCGGCCAGGGTGCCGCCGTCGACCCGCTCGACTGGCTGCGCGGCGGAAAATCCAAATGACTGCGCCGCGAGTGACGAAGCGGTGCGAGGCCTGCGGCCGGTTCCGCGTCTACGAGTCCGACGACCGATTTTGCCTGCTGTGCGGAAATGACGGGTTACGCGATCGCTGCGCCTGTGGGCGGCCATTCGACTATGCTATGGCGGACGACGGCGATCTCTTTTGCCCCAGATGCGGTCAGGTGGTTCGAGGACGACCGGGCGACTTCGAGGCGTAACTGGCGCCAACGTGCCGTCATCAATAGCGTAAGGTGGGTATGAGACGCGTGAGACTCCTCGCTCTTTTGGCCGGGCTCGGCCAACTGGTGATGGTACTCGCCGGCACGATCGAATCGTGGCGGGGGCCTGACGCGTCGGCGCACGTCGAGACGCGCGGCACGCAGTTGCATCACGCGCACGACGAAGCGACGTGCCCCGCGTGCATCGTGCAGTCGCTGCACGCCCGTCCGGAACGCGCCTCCGTACCGCCGCCCAGTCGGCGGCTGATCGTACGTCCCAGCGCCCCCGCGATGTGGTCGATTCCGACCGTCGCGGCTCCTACCTATACCTCACGCGCCCCGCCCGTCTGACAGGTTGTTGAGCTCAACTCAATCTGTCATTCGGGGGACCATTGGCACGAACACTTTGGTTGTGGTGCGGCCTCGCGCTCATCGCGCGGACCGCATCGGCGCAATTCACGGACACGAACGCGACGGACACGCTGCGGCTGACGCGCGTCCAAGCGGTCGATACGGCGCTCAAGCGCAATCCGCAACTCGCGGTCGCGCGTGAGCAAGTCGAAGAGGCGCGCGCGCAGAAAGTCACGCAGTGGGCGATTCCGGACCCGACGGGCACGGGGGAAATCTTCCAGCAGCACCCGGCGAACCTCATCGGCATCCAGCGCACGCTCAATACATCGGTCACCATTCCGTTTCCCGATAAGATCCGACTCAACTATCAGATCGGGACGTCGCTCGTTGGGAACGCGCAGGCGAACTATACCGCGCTCAAGCAGCAGATCGCCTCGCAAACCGCACAGACGTACGACTCGCTGCGGGTCGCGCTGCGTCATCATGGTGATCTGACCGAATCCCGGGACCTCTCCGCCGACTTCCTGAAGAAGACGCAAGCCCGATTCGATGCGGGAACGGCTCCGAAGCTGGACGTCATTCGCGCTCAGGTCGGACTGGCGGGGGATCAGAACGCCCTTATCGCTAATGAGCGCGACATTATCACGGCGCGGGCATCGCTCAACCGGCTCCTGGGGCGTAACCTCGGGTTGCCGATCGTGCCGGCGGACTCGCTCGGGGTGCCGCCACCACTGCCACCGCTGGGGCCCGTGGAGCAAAGCGCCCTGGCCGCCCGGCCGGAGCTCATAGGCCTCCAGGCCCAGCTCGCCGGCGCGAAGGCGACGACGACCCTCGCCAAGGAATTCTGGGTTCCCGATCTCATCGGCGGAGTCGAATGGGATTTCGGCGCCCCCGACTTCGCCATCGGGAGCAAGAATCCGATTTATTCCTACGGCGTGTCCATGGCGCTGCCGATCTTCTTCTGGCAGCACACGAGCGGTGACATTCGCAATTCTCGCCATCACGAGCGCGAGCTCGAGGCGTCGTACAAAGATCTCGTCGCGTCGATCGACCAGGATGTGCGGCTGTCGTACGCGACGGCGGCGACGGCGCTCCAGCAGGCAACGTATCTCCGGGATGAACTCGTTCCTTCGGCGCGGGCGGCGTACCAGGTGGCGTCCACGAGCTACGGGCTCGGCGGGTCATCGGCGCTCGACGTCCTCGACGCGCGGCGCGATCTCGTGTCCGCCGAGAGCCAATACACTGACGCGTTAGCCGCGGCGAACCAAGCGGAAGCGAACTTGGAACGCGCGGCGGCCGCTCCCCTCTCTCAATTCCATGGACAATAGATATCTCGCGCTGCTCTGCGCGCTGGCCCTTGCTGCGTGCAAAGGATCGCCGCCGGCCGATGCCGCGACCACGCCGAAGAAGCCCGGGTCAGCGTTCATGCTGACCGAGGACCAGAAGGCGCGTATTCACACCCTGCCGGTCGCGGCAACGACCTTCCGACCCACCGTGATCACGACCGGTACCGTCGCCTTCAATGGCGACCGGTCGACGCCGGTGCTGTCGCAGATTTCCGGGCCGGTGACGCGTATCATGGTCAACACCGGGACCTACGTGCACGTCGGCACGCCATTGGCCAGCGTGACCTCGCCTGATTTCGCCGAGGGGTTCGCCACGTACCAGAAGGCCCAGACGGCGCTGCGGAACACGGCGCGTATCGCGACACTGAACCGCAAGTTGTTCGACGCGGGCGCGATCGCGAAGAGTGACCTCGATCAATCCATCGCCGACTCGGCGTCGGCCGCGGCCGATCGAGACGCGGCGATCGAGCAGATGCGCGCGTTCGGCGTCGACAGCACGACGATCCGCGACATCGAAGAGGGGAAGCCAACCGCGGTCGTCGGCGGGCTCATTCGCGCGCCGATCGAGGGCGTCGTCGTCGAGAAGCTCATCAATCCCGGGCAGGTGATTCAGGCCGGGCAGACGCAGTGCTTCACGATCGCCGATCTCTCGACGGTCTGGGTGATGGCGAACGTGTTCGAGTCGCAGCTGAGCGCCGTCGATCGCGGCGAGTCCGCGGTGATCACGACCGACGCGTCGACGGACTCGTTCCCCGGGCGCGTGGACTACGTCGCCGCGATCGTCGACACGTCGACCCGCGCGACGGCGGTTCGCATCGTCGTCGAGAATCATCGACAGATGCTGAAACGCGATCTCTATGTCCGCGTCGCGATCCATGCCGACCGACCGAAGACGGGTGTCCTGGTTCCGGTATCGGCCGTGCTGCGGGACGAAGAGAACCTCCCGTTCGTATTTGTCGCCGAGCCTGACGGTGGGTTCAATAGACGCTCGATTACGCTGGGCGCCAGGGTGGGCGATCAGTATGAGATACTGACCGGACTCGCGGCCAACGATCACGTCGTGACCGAAGGCGGGTTGTTCATCCAATTCGCCCAGAGCCAATAATGATCAATCGGCTCGTCCGCGCCGCGCTCGCCGAACCGCTGCTCACACTCATCATCTTCGCCGCCCTGGCCGGGGTTGGCGTGTGGTCGTTCACGCGCCTGCCGGTGGACGCGTATCCCGACCTCTCGCCGCCCATGGTCGAGATCATCACGCAGTGGCCGGGACGCGCGACGGAAGAAGTCGAGCGGCTGATCACGGTGCCGGTCGAAGTGGCGATGAATGGGATCCCGCACCTCAAGATCGTGCGGTCGATCTCGCTCTACGGACTCTCGGACGTCATCATGACGTTCGACGATGGGACCGACAACTATTTCGCGCGCGAGCAGGCCTTCGAGCGCATCGGGGACGCGACACTGCCGAACGGCGTCTCGCCGTCGATGTCTCCCCTGTCCGCTCCGTCCGGGCTCGTCTATCGCTACGTGCTCGAGAGCCCGGACCGGTCGCCCATGCAGCTCAAGACGATCGACGACTGGGACATCGTGAAAGCGTACAAGTCCGTGCCCGGCGTCGCCGATCTGTCCCCGCTCGGCGGGCCGACGATGCAATACCAGGTCGTCATCGATCCGACGAAGCTCGCCGGCGCCGGCCTGACCGTTCCGATCGTGGCCAGTGCGCTCTCGGCGAACAACGACAATTCGGGCGGTGGGTTCTATTCCGAGGGCGGCAGCTTCTACTATGTGCGCGGACTGGGCCGCGTCGTGACGCCCCAGGACATCGGGAATATCGTCCTGGCCGTGAAGGACGGGATTCCCGTGCTCGTCAAGAACGTGGCGCAGGTGGTCATTGGGTATGCGCCCAGGCTCGGGCAGTTCAGCTACGACACCGTGAACGACGCGGTGGAAGGCGTCGTGCTGATGCGCACTGGGGAGCAGGCGCAGACCGTGCTCAAGGCGGTCGAGGCGAAGACCGCCGAGCTCAATCGCACGTTGCCGCATGATGTGCACATCGAGCCCTTCTACGACCGCAGCGACCTCATTCACTTCACGACGCGGATCGTCGAGGACAACCTGCTGCGCGGCATCGTGCTCGTGGTCGTCGTGCTCGTGTTCTTCCTCTATAGCGTGCGGTCCGGGCTCATCGTCGCGGTCACGATCCCGCTCTCGTTGTTATTCGCCTTTATTTGTCTCGATCTCCGTCATATCCCCGCGAATTTGCTTTCCATCGGCGCGATCGACTTCGGCATTCTCGTCGACGCGACCGTGGTGATGGTCGAGAATATCCACCGTGAGTTGGCCCAGCGGCATGGGACATCGTACAACGCTCGCGAGGTCATCATCGGCGCCGCCGCGCAAGTGGATCGCCCGATCGTGTATGCCGTTGCGGTCATCGTCACTGGATTCCTGCCCATTTATGTGCTGTCCGGTCCATCGGGGAGACTGTTTACGCCGATGGCTGACACCACGATTTATGCGTTGATCGGCGCGCTGATCGTCACGCTGACGTTGATCCCGCTGCTCTGCCTCCTCTTCTTGGGGCGCGGCGTACGCGATCGCAAGAATCCGGTCTTTGAGTGGATTCTGAAGCAATACAACCGTGGCCTGGGTTGGTGTCTGCAACACAAAGCCATCACGGTCGGCACATCGGTGTTGATCTTTCTGTTGACGATTCCCCTGTGGCTCGGCCTTGGCGCCGAGTTCATGCCGAAGCTGGATGAAGGGGCGCTGTGGGTGCGGGCGACGATGCCGTATACCATCTCGTTCGACGAGTCGTCGCGGCTCGTACCCCAAATTCGCGCTGTCCTTCGCTCATTCCCCGAAGTGACTTTTGTGGCTTGCGAGCATGGGCGACCGGATGATGGGACGGACCCAACCGGATTTTTTAACGCCGAGTTTTACGTCGGCCTGACGCCGTATGGGACATGGCACGGGGCGTATCGGACGAAGCCGGAATTCATCCAGGCCGTCAATAAGAAACTCTCGGCGTTTCCCGGCATCACGTTCAACTACACGCAGCCGGCCGAGGATGCGGTTGATGAGGCAGAGACGGGTCTCAAGAGCTCGCTGGACGTCAAAGTGTTCGGAACTGATTTGACGACCCTCGAGACCCAAGGGCGGGCCATCAAGAAAGAGATGGAGCAGGTGCGTGGCATCACCGACCTGACGCTCGTGCAGGAGCTCGGCCAACCGGCGTTGACGGTCGACATCGACCGCGACAAGATCGCGCGATATGGCGTCAACGTCGCGGATATCAATGGCCTGATCGAGGCCGCGGTCGGTGGTAGTGCGGCCACGCAGGTCGTGCAGGGCGAGAAGCTGTTCGATCTCGTGGTGCGACTCTCCCCGCAGTATCGCGAGACACCCGAGGCGATCGGCAACATCCTCGTGGCCACTCCGGCGGGCGAGCAGATTCCGATTCGCGAGCTGGCGAATATCCAGGTATCGAACGGCGCGGCATTCATCTACCGGGAGAACAATGCGCGCTACATCGGCGTGCAGTACTCGGTCGAGGGACGCGATCTGGCGAGCGCCGTCGAGGAGGCGCAGCGCCGCGTGGCGAAAAACGTCAGCCTGCCATCGGGCTATAACGTCGTGTGGGGTGGTGAATACCGGGAGTACACCGCGTCGAGAGCGCAACTGCAGATCGTGTTGCCCGTCACGTTTATTCTTATCATCGCCGTCCTCTTCGCCTTGTACAGAAATTTCAAGTTCCCGTTGATCACATTGCTCGGCGTCGTGCTGTCCGATCCCATCGGTGGCGTGCTGGCGCTGGCGATCACCGGGACGCCCTTCTCAGTGTCGTCGGGCATTGGATTCCTGGCGCTGTTCGGCGTGTCCGTGCAGACCGCCGTTGTATACATTTCGTACGCGAATGAGCTGCGCCTCGGGGGCATGGATATCCCGGAGGCCGCCCGGCAGGCCGCGCTGCTCCGGCTCCGGCCGATCATGATGACCGCGCTCGTCGCGGCGCTGGGGCTGCTCCCGGCAGCGCTGGCTCATGGTATTGGGACGGACTCGCAGCGGCCGTTCGCGCTCGTTATCGTTGGCGGCCTGTTTTCCCGGCTGTTGATCTCGGTATACCTCATGCCAGTGCTCTATGAGGCCGCGGCGCGCCCAGGGGACCACTTGGCGGTCTGATATTAGATTTGAGGTCTATGCCTGATAGAGGATCGAAATGACGATGCAACTGGAGCCGTTGCGCGGGTTGGCAGCACAAAAGCTCGCGCCGGCTGGTACCGTGCACTGGAACGATGTGCCACCCGATCTGGTCGAGTTCGCGATTCGGCGTGGCGAAGGGCACCTGGCCGATATGGGGCCCTTTGTCGCCGTGACGGCCCCGCATACCGGACGGTCGCCGAAGGACAAGTTCGTCGTGAAGAGTGGCGCGGCCGCGCACGATGTGAATTGGGGCACGGTCAATCAGCCGATCTCGCCGGAGCACTTCAACACCCTGCTCGCGGACGTCCGTCAGTATCTGAATGGTCTCGGCGATCTCTTCGTCCAAGACCTCTACATCGGGGCCGATCCAACGCACCGGTTGCGGGTGCGGTACGTGACGCCGAACGCGTGGCATGCGCTGTTCGTGCGGAACATGTTCATTCGGCCGGAGCCGAGTGATCTGCCGACGTTCGAGCCGAATTTCAGCGTGCTCCACGCGCCGGAATTCCAGGCAGACCCGGCGCGCCATGGGACCCGCACCGGCACGTTTATCATTATCGACTTCGAGCAACGCCTGATCCTCATCGGCGGGACCCGATACGCCGGCGAGCTCAAGAAGTCGATGTTTACCGTCATGAATTATTTGATGCCGAAAGCCGGCGTCATGTCGATGCATTGCTCGGCGAACGTCGGGCCAAAAGGTGACGTTGCGCTGTTCTTCGGTTTGTCGGGTACTGGAAAAACTACTCTCTCGGCCGATCCTGAGCGCTCGTTGATTGGAGATGACGAGCACGGGTGGTCTACCGATGGCGTGTTCAACTACGAGGGCGGCTGTTACGCGAAGGTGATCAATCTTTCGCGCGAGGGCGAACCCGACATCTATCAGACCACGCAGATGTTCGGCACGGTGCTCGAGAACGTCGTGCTGGATCCGACCACGCGGGCGGTGCGGTTCGAGGACCAGTCGATCACCGAGAACACGCGCGCGTCCTATCCCCTGCCCTACATTCGCAATCACGTCCCGAGCGGTCGTGGTGGACATCCCAGCAATATCATTTTCCTGACGGCCGACGCGTTCGGCGTGCTGCCACCGGTCGCGCGGCTCACCCGCGAACAGGCCATGTACTATTTCTTGTCGGGGTACACGGCCAAAGTCGCGGGGACCGAGAGAGGGGTGACGGAGCCGCAAGCGACGTTCAGCGCGTGTTTCGGCGCTGTGTTCCTCGTATGGCCGCCAACCAAGTACTCGAAGCTCCTCGGCCAATATCTCGATAAGCACCCGGCGCGGGTGTGGCTGATCAATACCGGATGGACCGGCGGCGCGTATGGCGTTGGCAAGCGCATCTCACTCGGTCACACGAGAGCGATTGTGCGGGCGGTCCTGTCCGGGTCCCTCGACAACGCGCCCGTCGCGACCGATCCGGTGTTCGGGCTCTCGGTGCCGACCAATGTGACCGGCGTTCCGGACAGTGTGCTGCGTCCCCGCGATGCCTGGGCCGACCGTGCGGCGTACGATGCCGCGGCCGCCAAGCTCGCCGGCATGTTCCGCTCCAATTTCGAAACCGTCGGCGCTGACGCGTATCCCGAAGTTCGCGCCGCAGGCCCACGAGGCTGACCCACATGCGTGCACTCGCTCTGCTCGTTGCGCTCCTGGCGCTCGGCGCGCCCGACACCAAGGTCAATCAGTTCATGTCGTACAACGCGGGCACGAAGACCGTGAACCTCAAGGTGTTCGCCGCGTTCAACAGCGTGCAGGGCGGGTTCAACTTCAACGGCGGCTCGGCCGGGAGTCAGACGATCACGGTGCCGACCGGGTGGAACGTCAACATCGACGTCGTGAACAAGGACGCGATACCGCACTCGGCGATCATCATTGCCGACACGCGTCCCATTCCGAACGCGCCCGACAAGCCGGCGATCGAGCGCGCCTACACCGCCCACCTGACCGATGGGCTCCCGGCGCAGAATGGCGAGGACACGATGAACTTCCAGGCGCCCGCGACGCCCGGAAAGTATTTGATCGCCTGCGGCGTCCCCGGTCACGCGCCGAGCGGCATGTGGATCAATTTCGTCGTGGCCGCGGCGCAGGTACCGAGCTATCAGATGTAGAGCGCGGCGGCCTATATCGTGAAGCGGGCTCGCAGGCGGAGGAGTCGCGATATCCAGACCGGCGCCCCTTCCTTTTCCAAGAAGGTCGCGTAGGACTCCAGGCGCCCGCGCCGCGTCCACCAGCGGCGCTCGAGGTCCGCCCGCCGCAAGGCCGCCCACTTCGCAAGCGCGTCTTGACTCACGACTGGCGACCGAGCGACAAAGGCGATCTCCTCCTCGACACAGCGGCGTTCCATACGCGCGGCGACGCGCTGATTGTAGAAGAGACCCGCGTGCGCGAAGCGCGCATGCACGGACTCGTGGACGATCGCACACGCGATGGTCGACGTGGTCGAGGTCTCCCGCCGCAGGATACGGCTATCGAGACAGATCGCGTTGACGTACTCGGAATAGAAGTGTCGGCCCTCGAACGGCACGATCACAATGACCACGCCATCGCGAATGAGTCGTTCGATGCGCCGACGATTGAATCGGTCGACCTGGTCCAGAGCGGCGGTCACGCGATCGAGGAGCTTCTCACCAGTGTCGGGTACGTCGTAATAGATCGCGACGCCATGGTGGCGTGTGGGCTCGCTCCGCATGTGCGCGCGCACGAGCCAACCGCTCCACGGGAGCCTATGCAAGATGGGTTTGCGACCGCGCCGCGTCATCCTTTCATCACCTGCGCTCCACCGGCATGGTCTGCCGATGGAGCGCTGTTGGTCATCGTGACATAACTACACGGCAAGGAGCTCAGAGCGCGAGCACCCACCCGTAGTCCGAGAACATTTGACCCAATATCAAGAAGAACATAACCATCGATGCACCGGGCGAGGGCTTGTTGTCCAGATCTTCTGGACGGGGCCCGGGCTGCTCCACGACGATTTCTGGCGCCGGATGGGGGTTGTCCGACCCAGGGCCGCCGCCCCCTCTCGTAATCTCGCAGCCCGAGATAAAGAGGGCACAGATCACTGCCCACTTTCTGAGATCAGGGGGTGTCCAGCTTCCCGGCGGTTTACTGATGCTGTTGTCAGACGTGGAGGTTGTGCTAGTGGCAGTCGCGTCTGTGCTGCTCTCCGACTGGTCGCTGCTCGATGCGTCGCTGCTCGATGCGTCGCTACTCGACGCGTCGCTGCTTGGGTCGCCATTCGCGGTGCTGCCGGTCCCTGGATCCGGACTCTGACTCGAAGCATCGGTACCGCTGTTCGGATCACCGGAGTTGACATCGCCGGTGCCTGGGTCCGGTGGGGCGGCATCACTGGTTCCCGGGTCGCCCGTACTCGCACCCGTGCTTCCACCGTCGTCGCCACCGCCGCCACCGCCGCCGCCACCGCCACCACCACCGCACGAGTCGCCGTCGTCGGCCGGGTCCGCACACAGCTTGCCGCTCGGGTCGGATCCGTTGATCGGATCCCCACCCGCATACGCGAACTGATTGATTCCCGCGGCAATGCCGAGCGGATCGGGTGTGATGAACCTGCGGGTGGCGGGGTCATACCACCGCGCGCGCACATAGTAGAGCGACGTGACGCCATCTTCCCACAGCAAACCCTTCCACCGCAGTTGCGTCGTGTCACCCGTCGAGGTGCTGACGCGCGATGCGCCCCACGGATCGTACAGAAGCGACTGTTCGAGCGTCGTGCCCGTGAACTGTCCGATCACATTGCCTATCCCGTCACGGGCATAGTAGTGCAAGGTCGATGCACCCTTCGCACCCGTGATGCGGACGAGCGGAGCATCGGTGCCTGCCGGACTGTAGGCGAACTCCGCGATCCGGGTGTTCGCGGATCCATCCAGGATCGCGAGCAGTTGCCCGCCATCCCAGAGGTAGTAGTGGTCGACTGTTCCGTTCGTAGTACGCCGCGCGAGCTGTCCGTAGTTGTCGTAGTCGTAGATGCGCGTCGTGCTGCCGGACACTACCTGGAGGAGGCGCCCATCGGAGCTCCACGTGTACTGTGGTCCGGCGGAGCTGCTGGTACGGTCTCCATCGGAGTCACCGAGGAACGTGAGGCTGCCCCACGAGGCCAATCGGTTCCCGGCGTGGAACGTGCCGACGGTATCGGCAGATGCGACTTTGACCGTATCGAGATTGCCGGCGGCGTCGAACGAGTAGTTGTCTTGTTCCAGCGTCGCGTACGTCCGCTGTTCACCGGCCGAGCAGCCGTTCCCGTACAACTGGTTGTTGCCGCAGGTGTGGAGCGTATCCGTCCACTTCCCGACCTGCCGCTGCGTTAGCTCGCCGAGTGGGTCGTATGTGTAGAATTCGACGGTGTCGGGGGCGGGGATTCCGTGGTCGAGCTCAACAACCCGACGCGTCGAGTCGTACCCGTAACCGCGATAGAGCCCGAGGCTACTCCAAGTCGTATTATTGAGTGTGCCGATACTCGTATAGGCGTCGTTCCGCATCACCGAACTGCCCGCGTAGGTCACGGTGTCCGGTTTGAACAGGGCGTTATAGCGGAAGGCAATCGAGTCACTGCCGACGTGGATCGAGTTGAGGAAGCTCGTCGTCGGGTCGTAGTGGTAGGCGCGCGGATAGGGATCGATGCCGGTCACGTTGCTGCTCGTCGTGATGGCGACGGAATCCACGCGACCGCGCGAATCGCGGAAATAGGTGCGCTTGAAGGACCGGTTGCCCGCCAAGAGGAAGATCGTCATCGTCGAATCGACGCGTCCCGTGGTGCGCGAGACGTAGGTGAACTCCCGAGTGACCGGATTCCAGGCGTTGATCGTATCGCCGAGCTGAGAGGTCGTGATCACCTCCAGCGTATCGAGCTCGCCCGTCATGCTCGCCGGCCGATGGACATGGGTGATCCGCAAGAGCGGATCGTACAGATACTTGGTCATCTGCCCGCGCCGATTCGTGATGGTCGCCGGTGTGAGGCGCGTCGTGTAGGTCGTGGTGACCGTACGATTCATCGGATCGGTTTGCGTGACCGGTAGGCTGAAGGCGTTGTACGTCGTCGTATACGTCTGCCCATTGGGGTCGGTGGTGGCGGTCACGTTCAGTCCGTCCCGGGTGTAGACCGTGGGCGCCGCGTGCACGCCATCAAAGACCGAGTCGATGCGGTTGAGCAGGTCGTAGAGCCTGGTCGTCACGACGGTCGGACTGCCTTTCCCACTGACGCGAACGATGGAATCACGGCCAAACCGATCGAATCGCTTGGCCGTGTAGCGATAGCTTGGCCAGGCGCTCACCGTGTCGAGATTGCCGGTCACCGCGTCGTAATGAAAGCGCGTTGTATCCCCGGCCGCGTCGACCATCGACGTGTCGCGGAGTAGGGCGTTCGGATGGAAGCGCTTGGTGGAACCGTCAACGCTGGTCGAGTCGATATGGCCACGGCTCCCGAGAAAGTTGGTCTGCGTCGGCCGATGGGGGCCGGAGATCGTCGCCACCTGTCCGAACGCGCCGTACGTGTAATACGTCGGATCCTCGCCCCCGTGCTGGCTCATCGTGAGGAAGGGCCCGTTGTACGACGCTGTGTCGTGGGCGCCGATCGGGTGCGTCTCCGCGATGGCGAATCCGTTGACATCACGACCGATCTTGGTCACGATCCCCATCGTCGTGGTCGAGACCAACGGCTGGCCCCAGGGGTCCACCGTGAACCGCGACGTATCGCCGGCGGTCGTGGTCACCATCGCCTCGATCGTGTCCGCTTCCACGGGCGTCCACGGCGAGGAGGCGGTCGGGCTCGTCGGCACACCGACGAGCTGCCACGGTCGATACGTCGTCACGAGGTTGATGGTGCTCAACTGGCCCGTCGAGTTGAAATCGAACTGCGCCGACGGTGAGGTCACCGTGACGAGCTTCGACGCGACGGGCTCGTAGCCGTACGTCGACAGGTTGCCATTCCGATCGATGAGCGAATCCAACCGTCCCTGAGCGTCGTATCCGAACTTCGAGCTCTTGTTATCAGGATCGGTCCAGGATCGGAGGTATCCATTCGCATCAACCGTCACGGTCGTCACGCGCCCGCTGTCCGGCCCGCCGTCGGCGCCCGGCTCCACGATACTCGCCAGATACCCCGCGGCGTTGTAGTTCAGCGTGATGACGGCATGCGCGCCATTGTACATCCGCTGGGGATCTGTGACCGTGAGCACGCGCGGGGCGGCACCGGTATCATTCGCGCTGAGGCTGGCGTCGAACGTGAAGCCAACGGTGTCGGCCTGCGTGCGCCCAATGAGCAACGTGCTGGTGTTGCTATAGAACTCCTTCGAGGAGTCCGGGTACAGGCGATCGAACCCCTGGAAGTTCCCGTGCGAATCGAATTGCAGCGAGATCGTCGCAAACACGCCAGCCGGCAGGATCGGCACGCACACCGGTTGGCACCCGTTCGTCGTGTTATACGTAATCGACGACCCGGATCCATCCTGGACCATCAACTTGTACTGGTCGATGTGCCCGCCGTTGTGGATGTAACTGTACAACACGGGTACGCCCGCAATCGTCCAGCCACGCGCGACGTGCGAGCTCCGGTTGTTGACGATCGACAGCGCATGCGTCGTATCGATGAACTGTTCGGTATGATCCGCGTAGTTCGCCGTGACGACCAGCTGCATCTGGTAGACGCCGGTACCGGGGTTGGTCAGCGTGTTGTCGACGTTGATCACGCCGGCCAGGCGGAACGGTCTCCCCGAGTGATTCGCCGGCGAGCCGGCGAAGTTGAGGACTTGCTCACCGTTGGTGAACGTCGCCAGAGTGCCGAGCACGTAGGCGCGGAGTTGGAACGTCTGCACCGTGTCGGTGAGGGGCTGCGCCATGGTGACGTCCGCGTACACCGTGGGACGGAGCGCAACACGGTCGCCGTTGTAGACCAGCGTCACACCGCGTGCCACATCACGGGAGATGTGGGGCACTGTGCTAGCCGTAGCCTGCGCGGCGAAACAACTTGACGCGCACCGCTTGTAATCCTGGTCTTCCTGGTTCGTATAGGCCGTCGACACCGTCATGTGGCTCAGGACGGTGTAGTTGTACGAGCCAGAATCAGAGAAGCTGCCGGTCGTCGCGGTGAGCTGAATCGTCCCGGTGGAGTTCAGCGTGTCCGTGACGGAGTACGACACCGAGACCGTGTCGGTCGTGGTGGCCGGAACAGTGACACTCGAGGGCGCACTACAATTCGCCACGCCCGTTCCGGTGCAGCTCAGGGCGAGCGTATACGTCTGCGACGTCCCCATCTGGTTTTTGATCGCGATTTTCTCGGTGCCGCTCGTCCGGGGACTCAGGGTGACCGGCGTCGCTTTTGGAGAGACCACCAGTGGCGGGTGGGTGATCGTCACCGCTTCCGAGATGCACTCGGTACTGTGCCCCGCCAGGAAGCCGCTACACCCGGTGGCTCGGAAGGTATTCCCGCCGGCATTGAGCGTTTCGACGGGTGTCGTCAGCGTGGCGCACGAGTTGGCGATCGTGAAGTTCGTCATCGGGGCGCCGCCATTGAAGTACACCGTGTCTCCGCCACCCAGCGGCGTGGCGCACACCGTGACGGTTTCCGACAGGGTCGTATTGGGATCCGTTTCGGTTCCCTGACTGAACGTGATGGTGACCGGATTCGGCGGGCAGGTTCCCGTGCAGGCAAATGGCTTGGGGTGAAGCACCTGAGCGTGGAGGCCGGGCGACAGGCCGGGCAGAATCCCGATCAGGAGCAAGAGCAACGGAATGCGGAGCACATGGCGACCGAGCATTGAGTCCTCGCGGGTTAGTAAGCGAGGTCCTCCTAGGCATCGGGAGTGCCGTCATCCGCGTCACGCGCGAACCCGTTGTCAGGACATGGGATGGCGCATCAGATGCGAATTCGGCTCAGGACGGATTCGCACCGGGAAACGCGAATGTGCGCGAACAGTTGCGAATGGCTGCGAATCGGGCGCGAACGGTTGCAACAATGGCGGCTTCGTGCGCGAAACTCGGCTATGCGCGCGCACGCCGGAGATCACTCCATCGATGGTAGTCGGCGACGTTAGCTTATATCGTGCAACGGCTTGACTTCACGACAATACGCGATCCGCTGTGGAATAACATCCGCCTCGAGCCCCTGGCGACGCGGCTCATGGACACCGGGGTCGTGCAGCGGTTGCGGTACATCCGACAGCTCGGGCTCGCGTTTCTCGTGTACCCCGGCGCGACGCACTCGCGCTTCGAGCATGCGCTTGGCACGTATCACCTGTCGCGACGGACGCTCGGGCTGCTGCAGGAGCGTGACGCCGTGCCGCCGGACGCAGCGGCCATCGCGCGCATGGCGGCGTTGCTGCACGACATCGGGCACTACCCCTTCTCGCATGCGCTCGAGGAGATCGGGGCGCCGCATCATGAGAACGTGGCGCGCGATCTGGTCATGCAGGGAGAGGTGGCGGAGATACTGGCCGCGGAGCTCGGGCCTCAAGCGCCGGCGCGCGTCGTGGCACTCATTCAGGGCAACAGCCGTGAGTCGCTCCAAGGACTCATCGCCGGATCGCTCGACCTCGACAAGATCGAGTATCTCAAGCGCGACGCGCTCATGTGTGGGGTGCCGTACGGGGAGATCGACGTCGATAGGCTCTTGCATTCGCTGGTCGTGGTCGACGGGCAAATCGGCGTGTTGGAGAAAGGGCTCGCGGCACTGGAATCGTTGTTGTTCGCCAAGTACCAGATGTACCGCAACGTGTACTGGCACCACGCCGTGCGCAGCGCGACGGCGATGTATAAGCGGCTGGTCGAAGACGCGCTGCGATCAGAGGCGCTGGACTTCAAGACACTCACGCGGCTGACCGACGAAGCGCTGCTCACGGTGCTGCCGGATACGCCGTTACTCCGCGCGCTGCGCTCGCGAAAGCTCTACAAGCGCGCGACGGAATGCCCGGCGGCGGACTTTGATGAAGGGGCGGCCGATTGGATCGCGAGCGACCGGACGCTGGTCGTGGAGACCGAGGATGAGCTGGCGCGGCGTGTGGGGCTGGAGCCCGGGGAGCTCCTGATCGACTTCCCGGCCAAGACGCAGATGCTGGACTTGGATATCGCGGTCCTGCGCAAGAACGGCGATGTGGAGCGGCTGACTGGACGGACGAGCGCGATCAATCTGCCCGCGCTCTCGACGCAGCTCTATCGCTCGGCGCGCTGGCTCAGAGTGTTCACGGCGAGACCCGTGACGCTGCCCGAGGACGAAGTGCGACGGTGGCTCGAGAGGAGATAGAGCCCGGCGCCGACGAGTAGCATCACGACGGTGCTGCCGGCGACCTTGATCTCGAACAGCCACCCGTTCGCGTTTTGCTCAGTCGGCACGAATGACAACGCGATCGCCATCGCGGTCGTCGTCAAGCCCATGAGCGCGAGGATGAGCGTGCCGCGCAAGCGGATCATGGCGCCGAACATGAACAGGTACGGGATGAAGTAGAAGAGCACCGAGGTCGCCACGAGCACGTCGTAGGCGCCCGCGATGCTCGTGCCCGGAAGGCTCAGGAAAATGAATCCGGCCGCGACGACGGCTTGCACGATGAGCGCGACGTACGGCGATCCCCATCGCGGATGGACGCGGCCGAATGCCGCCGGCAGATAGCTGTCGATCCCCGCGACGAACGGCAGCCGGGCCGCGGCCGCGAACCAAGCACCGGCCTGGCCGATCCCGCCGACCGTGATGCAGGCGGCGACGACGAACGCGATCCACGGTATGCCAATGCGACCCGCTGCGCTGGTGACGGCATCCATGATGCCCCCAACGATGCCGACGTTCGCGGCCGGAATCGACTGCATCACGGCCAAGGTCGCAAGCACGTATATAACCGTTATGATGGCGCCGGCCAGCAACAACGCACGCGGGACGTTGCGGCGTGCATCGTGGATCTCGTCGCCCATGATCGAGGCCGCCTCCAAGCCGCTCAGCGAGAACGCGATGGTCGACCAGAAGACGATGTCCTTGAGATGCGTGCTCGGGATGAGCGCATGCGCCGTGATCGGAGTGGCCGACCCGAATCGCCAACCGGCCATGAGTCCCACCACGATGACCACGAGAGCGGGCAGCCACAGACCGATCGCGCCGGCGTTGTGCAGCCACTTCCCGATGCGGAGCCCGAGGACGTTTGGCCAGACGGCCAACGAGAGTCCGGTCAACGACGCGATGATGAAATACGCGCGGCTGTCCGCGAGTCCGTGGCCGTGAGGGCCGACGAGATACAAGGCGTTGATCGCGGTGTAGCCGAGCAAGGCCGGAAAGTATGGGAGGTTGGACACCCAGTAGGTCCACGCGGTCATGAAGCCCGCGAACCCGCCGAATGCCTGTTGGCTCCAGATGTAGATCCCGCCTTCGCCAGGAAAGCGCGACGAGAGCTGGAGCACGCACACGACGAGGGGAACGTAGAACGTGGCGCAGCAGACGATCCAGATGACGAGCGCGCTCGGTCCACCATGCGCCGCTTGCGCGATCCACCGGACGCTGAATCCAGTGACGATGTAAAAAAGGAGAAGGTCGCGGAACCCCATCACAGGTTTGAGCGCGACCTTCTCCTCTGTCATTGGCCTATGTTAGCGCCAATCGCGATGATACCGCCACTCGTGGAACCGATAGTCGTACCAGCGGTGCCAGCCCGGACGCCCGTAGTAGACCACAACGGGTGGGCGCCAGTAGGGACGAACGACGACGACGGGCGGCTGTGCATTGGCGGCTTGTGCGGTCGCGGCCGACGCGCCACCGACAATCGCCGCGGCGCCGATCAGCATGATTGCGCGAGTCCAGATTTTCTTCAGCATGGCCCCTCCTAGTAGTTGGGCACCATATGAAAAGGCATTCACCGGACCGTGGACGCAAATCACGCAACCTGTTTATTCACAGCGTATTACGCGTTGTGACCTCTATCACATTGTCCTCAAAATGGGTCACGTAAAGCGATCATAGGGTCAACCGTCGCGGCTCGGCGCGCGGGCAACCAGCACGCGAGCGCTGCACTCGCGCCGAGCACGATTGCGCATGCGGCGAGCGTGATCGGGTCGTACGTCCCGACGCCGTAGAGGAACGACGCGAGCAGTCGACTGACGGCGAGGAATAACACGAATCCAACCGCGAGGCCGGTCACGACAAGCGTGGCGCCACCGCGCATCACCAACGCGAGCAACTCGCTCGTCGTTGCGCCGAGCGCCATGCGGATGCCGAATTCGTGCGTGCGCACCGTCGTGCCGTAGCTGACGACGCCGTACAAACCAAGGATCGCCAAGGCAAGCGACGCGACCGCGAACGCGCTCAACGCGAGCATCGTCACCTGTCGCGATTCGACGGATGCATCGATCTGCTGGCGCATGGACAGGACGTGCGATACCGGCAGGTCGCGGTCCAGTCCCCCAACGGCCGCTTCAAAAAGGACCCCAGGGTTTCGAATCTCGCTGGCCGTGCGGACGACGACGGTGAGACCGGGGGCGACGACCTGCGCGTACGGATAGTACGCAATCGGATACGGTTGCTTCCACAGTCGGCTGTATCCGGCACTGGCGACGACCCCAACGATCGTGGTCGGACCTTCCTGTCCGGTGATCTGCCGTCCGATCGGATCGACACCGGGGAGAAACTTGCGCGCCAGCTCTTCGTCGACGATCGCGACTTGCGGTGCGCCCAGACGGTCAGCGTCCGTAAAGGCTCGCCCGGCTTTGATCGCGATGCCCATCGTCCCGAAATACCCAGGAGTAACGGGTACGATCAGCGAGTGCGGCGATGTGCCGCTCGTCGGCGGCAGGCCTACGATCGTAAACCCACTGCTCGCCCCATCGGACTGCGCGAAGGGAATACCGATCGCGGCGCCGGCCGCGGTGACGCCGGGCATACCACGCAACCGTGCGACCAGTCCGTCGAAGAACGCCACCTTCGTCGCGGACTCGGCGTAGCGCGGCCCGGTGAGCGCCACGCGAGCCGTGTACAGATGCTCGGTGCTGAATCCGGGATCCACCTGGAGCATCGCACCCACGCTGCGGATCATGAGGCCCGACCCGAGCAACAGCATCAACGTGAGCGCGACCTGAAGTACGGCGATGCCCCGCAACACGCCCTGCCGATCGCGCCCGAGTGTGGTCGTGCGGCTGACGACGCGACTGGTCTTGAGCCCTGGCAACAGCGCGACGGCCAAGCCGATGATCGCCGTCAAGCCCAGCGTATACGCGAGGACCGTGACATCGAGCCTCACGTCGGCGAGTGCCGGGTAGTCGGTCAGGTGCCAGGTTCGAAGACCGGCGATGCCCATCTGACCGAGGATGAGACCCACGGCTCCACCGCCGGTGGCGAGCACCAGACTTTCGACGACGGCGTGTCGCAGGAGCCGCCACCGGCTCGCGCCGAGCGCTGAACGAATCGCGATGGCGTTGGCGGCGCCGATGCTGCGGACCAGCTGCACGCCGGCGACGTTGACGCACGCGATCAGGAGCACCAATGTGACCGCGGCGAAGAACAGGACGACGATTGGACGAAGTGTGCCGGCGAGATCCTCGACGAACGGCACGGTGCGGAGTGTGCCACGATACTCCGGCGGGTAGTGTTCCGGGTCCCGCTCGACCCAGCGCGCCGCCTCGACCGCGAGCGCCTGGGTGAGCTGTGACGGCGACACCTGAGGACGCGGGTGCGCAATGACGGTCTCGACGTTGCCCGGATCGGCCAATGCCTGCGCGTCGAGTGGGCGCGTCTCCCAAAAGCGCGCCAATCGCGGGAGCTCGGCTCCGGGCCGCAACACGCCGATCACCTCGAGCGGCGCACCATCCAGCTCGATCGTGCGGCCAATGATGCCCGAGTCGCCGCCGACCTCGCGCCACAACCCATCACTGAGCACCACCACGGGCGCATGGCCAGTCTGGGCATCCTCGGCGCGGGGTACGCGGCCCAGCGCGGGCCGGACACCGAGGACATCGAAGTACGGGCCAATGATCGTCGCGCCGCGCAACTGGCGGGCGGGACCTGCACCCGTCAACGTGGCGACCGTCGAGTAGGATGCACCGGCGGTCGAGAACAGATCCGTGCGGGCGAAGAGGTCGACTGATTCGCGGACGGTGAGGCCGAGATTCCGCAGGCCGAGTCTCGGCAAGTCGCTGCGCACGACGACGAGTCGGCCAATGTCCGGGATGTCGAGCGGCCGGAAGAGGACCGTATTCACCGCGCTGACGACCGTCACGTTCGCGCCTATCGCGAGCGCGAGCGTCGCGACCGTCGTCACCGTGAACATTGGCGCACGAAGCAGTGCGCGCACAGCGTACCGGAGATCGCTCAGCATGAGGAGGGTACTAAAGCGCGACGGCCTTCCACCGGCCGCGCCGGAAAAGGAGGATGCTCACGACGGCAAGCAGCGAGAAGGCTGCCGTGAGCGCTATGAAGACGCCGGACGGCCCGACGTGCGACGTCACGGCGAGGAAGTAGGCGAACGGGATCTCGAATACCCAGAACACGCCGAGGTTGATCATGGTCGGCGTCCAGGTGTCGCCCGCGCCGTTGAACGACTGCGTCACCACCATGCCGTACGCGTACAGCGGGAACCCGAGCGCGATGATACGCAAACTCGTGGCTCCCGTCTGGAGCGAGACGGGATCGCTGGTGAACACGCTCACCAGTGGATGCGCGAACACCGCGAACGCCAGGCCGATGAGACTCAGCACCGCGCAGTCGTACCCCGACGCGAGCCACACGGCCTTCTCGGCGCGATCGGGTTGGCGGGAGCCGAGCGCCTGCCCGACCATGGTCGCGGCCGCATTGCCGAGACCCCAGGAAGGGAGAAGCGCGAAGATCACGAGCCGAATGCTGACCACGTACCCCGCGAGCACCTCACTGCCGAACAGCGACATGATCCGCACGAGTCCGATCCAGCTCGCGCTGCCGATGAACGCTTGGAATGCACCGTTGCCAGACACGCGCAGCAGCCGACCCATGACCTCCGGATTGAGCTTGAGATGCCGCCGGCGGAGCGTGATCCGATGCCCCGGACGCACGAGGCGCGACAGCGCGAACAGCGCGCCGGCCGTGCGTCCAATGGTCGTCGCGACCGCGGCGCCCGTCACACCCAGTCGAGGGAACGGCCCCAGGCCCAGGATGAAGCAGGGGTCGAGAATGAGATTGATGATGTTCGCGAACCACAGCACGCGCATCGCGATCGCCGCATCCCCCGCGCCGCGGAAGATCGCGTTGAAGAGAAACAGGAACAGAATGCACCCGCTCCCGCCGAGCATGACGCGCGTGAACGACGAGCCCTGGGCAATGACGTCTTTGTCGGCGCCGAGCAGCGCGAGCAGCTGAGGGGCGAAGATGCCACCGATGAGCCCGAGCGCGATCGCCGCAACGACCCCCACGATGATCGCCTGCCCGGCCGACTCGGCCGCGCCCTCGGCGTCCCCTTCCCCGATGCGGCGAGCCACGAGGGCCGTCGCGCCCATGGCGAGGCCCAAGTCGACGGCGTACATGATGCTGAGCATCGACTCGGTGAGGCCGACGGTGGCGAGCGCCGTGGGACCAATGTGCCCGACCCAGAACGCGTCGACGACGGCGAACACGCTCTCGAGCGCCATCTCGAGCACCATCGGGATGGCGAGCAGCACGATCGCGCGCGGGATCGAGCCCTGCGTGTAGTCGTGGTGCGCTCCACGCAGCGCGTCGGCTATCGTGGACCAGAACTTTCGCGGCGGGGCCTGGGGAATCGAGACGTCGGTCATGGGAGACAGCAAAATAGCAGCGGAGCGATATTTCGGCATGACAGCCGACTCGCGCAGCGACCAACTCCACCGCGCCCTCACGCGGTTCCCGGCGACATTGTTTCAATTCGACCCACGGATGGGCGAGGGATGGTACGCCGACCGGTACTTCGTTCGCAGCCGCAACGCGTTACTGCACGCGCAGCGTGATCCGATCGTAACGATGCAGGTGTTCGCCAAGGAAAACGGAGTCGTCGCCGGCGCCTTCGAGGTGATTCGGATGCTGGAAACGCAGCTCGCCCCAGGCTACGCCTTGCGTGACTTGACGATCGATACGCTGTTGGACGGCGACGCGCTCACACCCTGGGTGCCGGTCATGCACGTCACGGGACCGTACGTCGCATTTGCGCACCTCGAGACCGACTACCTGGGCGTGCTCGCGCGGCGATCGCTGATCGCGTCGAACGTGCGGCGTGTGATGGAGGCAGCCCATGGTAGGCCCGTGGTGTTCATGGGTGCACGGCATGACGATTGGCGCGTGCAGACGCCCGACGGGTATGCCGCGCAAGTCGGCGGCGCGGGCAGCGTGTCGAGTGACGCGGGCGGCGCGTGGTGGGGTACGCGCGGCGTGGGCACCATGCCGCACGCGCTCATCGCGACGTTTGGCGGCGACGTCGTTGCGGCGACGCTGGCCTTCACGAACTACGTCCGTGCGCGCGAGCCCGACGTGAATATCGTCAGCCTCGTCGATTATCGGAATGACGTGGTGACTGATGCGCTCGCTGTCGCTCGCGCCATGCGTGAACGATTTGGCGACGGCGCGCTGACCGGTGTTCGCGTCGATACGAGCGAGCGGCTTACGGACATCTCGCTTACCGATGCATCGCTGAAAGGGGTCAACCCACCGCTGGTCCGATTAGTTCGGGACGCGTTGGACCGCGAGGGCTTTGCCGGCGTTGGGATCATCGTGTCGGGCGGATTCACGCCAGCACGGATTCGCCAATTCGAAGAGGCCGGCGTGCCCGTCACCGGCTATGGCGTGGGGTCGAGCTTGCTCGGACATAATCGCGGCGCCACGGATGGGCTCATCAACGGCTGCGACTATACCGCCGACGTCGTGCGCGTGGATTCCGAGCTTCAGAGCAAGGTTGGGCGCGCGTGGCAACCCAACCCGCTCCTCGTGCGGCTCGACCCTACACGACTGGGCGGCGCCCCTGGATCAGCCGGATGAGAATGACGATCACGGCCGCGACCAGGAGGAGGTGAATCAGCGCGCCGGCGGCGTGAAATACGCCGAAGCCGAGGATCCACAGGATGAACAGCACGATCGCTAACGTCCACAGCATGCAGGCTCCCGTTGAGAGAACACTGCATGAACAAGGCAACAGTCATGCCGGGCACGGAATCTGCCTCCTCCAGCACACAACCAGGAGGTATCACATGGAAGACGAAATCAAAGGGACCGCCAAAGAGATCAAAGGCAAGGCGAAGGATGCACTTGGCGGACTCACTGGCGACACGAAGATGCAGGTCGAAGGCAAGGTCGACCAGGCCACTGGCAAAGTACAGAACGCGATCGGGAAAGCCGAGCGCAAGCTCGACGAGGACGAAGACGAGCGGTAGTTAGATCGTCGCGAACAACTCGCGCACGGCGCGGTGCGCCTGGTCGATGGCCGCGTTGGTGTAGGCCGAGGCGCCGGCGTCGGAGTTGGCGATCGTAATGCGACCGAATGGCGCGCGCGCCGTGACGCACGGGCGTGTCGCGCCAGGCCACGCGGCCGAATCCCAGAGAGTGTTGTACTCGTACGCATATCCGTGGGGCCACCGGTTGACGGTGAGCCCCACGATATCGCGCGCGGGATCGAAGTCGGCCGCGCCGAGCAGGCGCGCGAGTTGGTCGCGCACGTTGCGCTCGAACGTCTCGAAGGTCGTCGCGAGCAACTCCGCGCGGCCCGCGCGATGTTGGTCGCGCGCGGGAAGGCCCGGATGACACGGTGTGCGGATCATGTGCGCGACGATCGGCTCATCGGGTCCCTTGGGAAACGCGTACGAGCCTAAGCTGACCGGGTAGTCGAGGTCGACGAGCGTGTGGTAGCTGCCGGGCGCGTATGCCGCATCGATGCCGAGCGACGCGAACGCTCTCCAATTACGCAGTGCCACGTTCGTGTAGACCAGCGGGACCTTCGCGCCGTAGGCCAATGCAGCCTTCTGCGCTTCCGGCATCTCGGGACACACATACGGGATGATCATGTTCCAGCACGCGAGCACGACGCCCGAGGCGCGGACAGAGCAGGCTTTGCCGCCGCGCACATAGGTGACGACGACATGCGAACCACTCTGCCGTACGCGAACCACGGTACTATTGAGTCGGAGCCGGACCCGATGTGCCACATCATCCAGTTTCGCGTAGTTCACTCGCGCCGTCACGATGTCATCCATCGTGGCACCCGGGATCGCCCCGGGGATGAGCTGGCGCACGAGCAGGCGCGCGATCGTCGCGTTGCCGTCCGGAAAGTGGAAGATGTACGGCTCCTCCCCTTCCGGTGGCGTCGCGATCTTCGCGGGAAAGCCGATCTCGAACACATCCTGCGCGGGCACGGCATCGATCCCGACGCCATAGAGATCGTGTGTCAGCGCTTGGAAGTACGGCATCGCTTCCGGCGCGACGTGCATCACGTTGAGGAGATAGTCGCGATAGCTCATCCGCGCGAGCTGGTCGTGCGGCAGCGTGCGCCACTTTGTTTCGTACACACGCGCGATGTCGGCGCGCGCGGCCTCGGGCAGCGGCGCACCGGCTAAGACCTCGGCCCAGGGTTTGAGACCTGCACCCACGGCCAGATGATCGGTGCCGAACGTCTCTTTGTCGAAGAAGATGCCCTGCGAGAGTCCCCGCGACGTGTAGAAATGGCGGTCGTACGCGCGATAGAATCGATCGAGATCGACGCCGAGCCCCCTGAGCAGGGTCAACGCGGTATGACTATAGTGATCCGGGCCATCGATCGATTGCGTGCCGCCATACATGAGCAATCGACGCCCGGCCACCTCGAACTCGTTGCGCTTGGCGTGTCCGCCGAAATCATCATGGTTGTCGAGGACCAGCACGCGGGCCGACGACCCGCAGAAATGGGCAGCGGAGAGCCCGCTGATCCCGCCGCCGACGATGACCACATCGTAGTGCTCGCCGGTGGGCGCCGCCGAGTCGATGAGCGCGTCAATCGTGTGGTCTCGCGCGGCGTGGGCGATCTCGAATGATCCCGGGTGACTGCCGCGCAGACCCATGAGCGCGGGCGGGTAGTAGCCCGGATCCTGCTCTGGTGCGTACTCGGCCTGCTGCAGGATCGCGTCGAGCGTGCTGGACGGGATGAGTGCGCCGCCAATGGACACGGCGACCCCATTCACGAAGTCGCGGCGCGTGATCGGCCGGTTCATGCCCAGATCTCGATCCATGCTACATTATCTCCTCGACGGACACCCTGACGCCAGGAGGCAACGATGTGGAAAGATTTCAAGGCGTTCATCATGCGTGGCAACGTGGTCGACCTCGCGGTGGGCGTGATCATCGGCGCCGCGTTTGGCGCCATCGTGAAGTCGCTCGTCGATGACGTCATCATGCCCCCCATCGGCCTCGCGACCGGTGGACTCGACTTTTCTAACAAGTTCGTGGTCTTGAAGGACGGCGCGAAGGCGGCGGCACCGTATGTGTCGCTCGCCGACGCGAAGAGTGCCGGGGCCGTCACGCTCAATTACGGGATGTTCGTCAACAACATCATCACGTTTCTCATCATCGCGTTCTGCGTGTTCTTGCTGGTGCGGATGGTCGCGAAGCTGCACCTCGAGCCAGTCACGCTGGGAGCGACGGCTGCCCCGACGACCAAGGCGTGTCCGTACTGCGCGACGCAGATCCCGATCCCCGCGAAACGCTGCCCGAACTGCACCTCCCAGTTGACTCCTTGACAAATTTTCTTTTCTAAAATAAAATTGTTGTCATGAGTGCAGCGCTCGAGGTCATCGAGAACCCGGAACAGGCGACCTCGGTGCTGGATCCCATGCGCCGCCGGCTGCTGGACGAGCTGGCGGTCCCGGACTCGGCCGCCGGCCTCGCGCGGCGACTGGGACTCGCGCGCCAAGTGGTCACCTACCATGTACGGCAACTCGAGGCCGAGGGCCTCGTGTCGTTCGTGGCCGAGCGTCGCAAGCGCAATTGCGTCGAGCGGGTCGTGCAAGCGACGGCGCGATCGTACGTGATCTCGCCGGCGGCGCTCGGACCGCTCGCGGCCGACCCCGAGCGAGTCGAGGATCACTTCTCGTCGACGTATCTCCTGGCGGTCGCCTCGAAGCTGATTCGCGACGTCGGCACGCTGCGCCGGCGCGCCGATGCGTCGGGCAAGCGCTTGGCGACGTTGACGGCGCAGACGGACGTTCGCTTTGCCAGTCCAGCGGACCAGCACGCGTTCGCGGCCGAGCTGACGGAGTGTCTCGGACGGCTCGCGGCGAAATACAACCAACCGGATTCGACCAATGGACGCTCCTTCTCATTCGTCCTCGCCGGTCATCCCACGCACGGCTGAATACGTCATCCCGATCGACGCGCCGCCGGATGCCGTCTGGAAGGCGTTGACGGATCCGACGGAGCTCGAGCGATGGTTCCCGCTGACGGCCAGCGTGACGCCGGGCGTCGGCGGCGCACTCCAGCTGCGCTGGGGCCCCATCGGGATGGATGATCTCTCGATTGTCGTATGGAAACCGGGCCAGCATCTCCAAGTCGGCATGCCGCAACCGAGCGGCGCACCGCGCGTGATCCACGATTTCACGATCGAGGATCACGGTACGTCCACGATCCTTCGCCTCGTCGCGCATGGATTCGATCCGGATGCGCGGTGGGACGAGTTCTTCGACGGCGTCCAGCGCGGCTGGCGATACGAGTTGCAAAGCCTTCGCCACTATCTCGAGCATCACCGCGGCGAAGACCGCGCGGTCGCGTGGGTACGCACTCCGATCGCCGGTGGCGCCGAGCACGCGTGGGCGACGCTGTTCGCCTCGGACGGGTGGAAGCCCGAGGCGGCGATCGAGCGGAAACGACGCGATGATCGCTACTCGATCGAGGCGCCGGACGGCACGGTGCTCACCGGGACCGTCGTGATCTCCGAGCACCCGAAGGACTTCACGGGGACGGTTGAGGGGTCTGAGTGGAACAACGCGTTGCTGCGTGTGCAAGTGGACGCCGAGCCCGATGGACTCGTGCTCGGCCTGTGGCTCGCAGCGTGGGGGGTGCCGGCGACGAAGCTGGCGGCGATCACGACCGCCTGGCAGCCGGCGCTCGACAACCTTTTCTCGGCGGACTGACATGCCGGACATTTTCCAACACTTCGTGATTCACGCACCCGTGGCGCAGGTCTTTCACGGCATCTCGACGCCCGAAGGCCTCGACACCTGGTGGACCCAACGGTCGTCGAAGCATGGCAACGAGTTCGAGCTCGCCTTTGGGCCCACCCACCATTGGCGCGCGAAGGTCTCCCGATCAGTGCCCGATCGCGAGTTCGAGATCGAGATCACGCATGCGGACGCCGATTGGACTGGCACTCGCATGGGGTTCGTGCTCGAGGAGAACAAGAGCGATACCCAGGTGCGCTTTCATCACACCGGTTGGCCGCAGTCGAACGACCATTATCGCATCTCCTGCTATTGCTGGGCGATGTACCTGCGTTTGCTCAAACGCAATGTCGAGCGGGGAGAGGTCGTCCCGTTCGGGCAGCGCCTGGAAGTGTGATGCTATATTAGGCGCGTGCGCATCGTTGGAATTGTTGTCGGCAGCATCGTCGTCATAGCGCTCGCGATCTACGCGCGGAGCGTAGCCGTTCTCGGCCATCGCTATACATCGCCGCACACGTCGACTCACGCGGCGACTGACCCCGTGCGCATCGCGCACGGCCAGCATCTCGCGTCGATGATGTGCTCGGGCTGCCATGGCCCCGACTATGGCGGCCGGCTGTTCATCGATGGCATGCCGTTCATGCGCCTCTGGGCCCCGAACCTTACCTCTGGCCGAGGCGGCGCCGCGCAGACGTTCAGCGATGCCGATTTCGAGGCGGCGATCCGTCATGGCTATCTGCCGGGTGGCCGATCGCTGTTGATCATGCCGTCGGAGGTATTCGGCGCGGTCGCCGACGATGATCTCGAGGAAGTGATCGCGGCGATTCGCGCGGCGCCACCAGTAGACCGAGTGGCGCCGGCGCCAGCCATCGGGCCCATCGGACGCGTGCTCACGGCGTTCGGCGTCGCCAAGATCCGGTCGGCGGAGTTGGCGGCAGATCTCCCCACGCCACTCGCGAAGGCGCCAGCGGTCGCGGCGAACACCGAGTACGGGCTATACCTGACGAAAGTCGGGGGATGCGTGGAGTGTCACGGCCCAGGGTTATCCGGGGGCCTCATCCCGAACATGGGGCCGAACAAGAGAATCGCATCCAACCTCACGCCGGCTGGCCTCGGCGCGTACAACGATTCGCTGTTCGCCCGCGCTCTGAGACAAGGCGTGCGGCCGGGTGGAACGCCGATCGACACGTTCATGCCGTGGCGCGAATTTCGTCTCATGAGCGACACGGAGATCGGTGCGCTGTATACGTACTTGCGCACCGTCCCCGCGCGTCCCTTTGGCAATCGCTAGTGCGTCACTCGCCAGATGCGACCGTTCCAGTCTTCCGTCATGAAGAGCGATCCATCGGGCGCGACGGCCAGGCCGACGGGCCGGTGAGCGGCCTTGTCGGGCGACACGATGGCGCCGGCAAATCCATCCGCGAACGTCTCGTATGGGGCTGAGGGCGTGCCGTTCGCGAACGGCTGGAACACGATCTTGTAGCCTTGCTGGCCCCCGATCGGGCGATCCCACGATCCGTGGAAGGCGATGAACGCGCCCGATTGATAGTGGGCCGGGAACATCGTGCCCGAGTAGAACACGAGGCCGTCCGGCGCCCAATGGCCCGGGAACGCCACATCCGGCGCGACTTTCTTCGCGCAGACGCCGACCGCTTTGCCGCCGTCGCCGCCGTACTCCGGCGCGAGCACGAGCTTCTTTTGGTTCTGATCGTAGTAGCACTCTGGCCAGCCGAAGTCGGCATGAGCCGTGAGATGCATCAGCTCTTCGGCGGGTAAGTCCGAGCTCTGCACGAGCGTGTAGAGCTTGGGGAAGTTCTCGCCGAGCTGATCGCGACCGTGTTGTGTCGACCACACCGACCCATCGGACGCGATCGCGATCCCAACGCCGTTGCGGAGACCGGTCACGTACCTCGCGCTGGGCGAGAAGCGCTGGTTCGGCTTGTTGGCGTCGAACTTCCAGACGCCCGCGCGACGCTCGAGCTCCGTGCAGGGCTTGTGGCCCGGCGAATTCAGCGTGCGATTCTTGAGCTGGCACGAGTTCGACGCTGACCCGACGTCGGTGTACAACGCGCCGCTCGTGTCGATCACGAACGGGTGCATCGGATGATCGCCGTCGATCGGCATGTCGGAGACGATCACCTCGACACTCGTCGTGTCCGGCACGAGTTGCCCGGCCGGCAACTTGTACCGCACGATGGTCGGCCCGGCTTCCGCGTAGAGATAGCCCTTGTAGAGCGCGATGCCGGTGCCACCGGTTCCCTTGGTCGCCGGCGTCGGGCCAAAGCGAACGATCGAGTCGGCCTTGCCCGTGTGCTTCGTGTCGCGCATCGCGATAAGGAATCCGCCCGCGGGTGGTCCCTTCAACGGATAGTATTCGCCACTCCACGTGTTGACGTACACGTCGCCATTGGTGGCGACGACAATGTCGCGCGCGTGGCCGACGGTGTCGGCGAACACGGTCGCGCAGAAGCCCGCGGGCAATGTGATGCCACCGTTATCGCCCGGGCATTGCCCCTCCGGAGGTCCGTTCGTGGCGGCCTTTTGTTCGGGCTGCTTGGTGCAGGCGAGCGCCAGCGCGAGAAGAAGAGGGAGATATTTCGTCATGGGAGAGTCCAGAGCTCGAACCGGTTAGCGACGAGAGAGACGATGCCGACCTGGTGCCGGCGAGCGTCCATACTAACATCCGCGACTGGTGCGGCGAGCTTGCCGATACGCCGCACGAGCTCGTGACCACGTAGCGACATCACGCTCGAATCGTTCCAACTCGTGATCAAGATCGTGCCGTCCTTCTCGACCTCGATGCCATCGTAGCGGCCGGCGCCCGGCGCGATATCCGTTGGCGCCTTCGCGCCCGGTCGCAGCTCCTGGACCGAGTCACCACCGATCGGCGCGAGCACGAGCCGCTGCTGTCGTGGATCCCAGTCGATCCCATCGGGCTGGTCGAGTGCCGGTGTCTCGAGCACGACGGACACCTTTCGGTTCCGCGCGATGTGATAGATACGGTCGGGGCCGGTGTGCTTGTCGTTCTTGATGTCGTAGCCCGTGTCGGTCACGTAGAAGTCATCGTCCGGGCCAATCGCCATATCGTTGAGAAATACCGGTTGTACGGACGAGAGGTCGATCGTCGCGAGCAGCGCACCCGAGTGCACATCGAAACCCTTGAGGGCGGTGAGGTCGACCAGCCAGAGCGTGTCGCCCTTGATGCGGGAGCCCATCGGGGCGTTCAAGCCCGTGATGAAATGCAGGCTGTCGACGACGCCGTCCTTGCCACGGACACGCGTGACAAATCCGTGTCCGTCGCGTTTGTTCATGTTGCTAATGAAATACGCGTCCACGGCCGCGTCATAGCTGAGCGCTTCCGGACTCTTCAGGCTGTCGACCGTCGCGAGGCGTTTGGGTTGAGCCTGGGACCACACCGTCGCCGGTAACAACACGAGCGTCAGCGACCACGTACGACCGCGCATCCACGCCTCCCGGGAATGAGTCGTAGAATCCTAGCGCTTAAGGGTCCAGCTGCACCACTCGCGCCCCGGCCCGACGGCGATATCGACGGCGTGGACGACATCCTGGTACACGACGCCAGAGTCCGCCTCCACGATGACCGGACGACCTCGAAGCATGGCTGCATCAACAGGATGACGGTCGACCAGTCCATCCATCACCGGTGGAGGACCAACCTGCGCGTCGATGGTGAATCGGTGGGCGTACGGATACGCAAGTATCCCGAACGCCATTCCGAGCACCAGCAAAATGTCGACGAGCGGGGAGACGTCCATGGGTGCTACGATAGGACCCCTGAGTTAGGGCGTCCTGAGGGTCACATGACGATCTCGTGAGAATCGGAGATCGTGGACCCCGCTCGTCGTGATGCTGAGCGCCGTGATCTGGCCCGACGCGTCGCGGAGGAAATGCACGGGCGTGCCATCGAGCGTCAAGAACCCGTCCCGATAGAGCGGCCGAAGCACGAGATCCTCGCCGCGGGGACGATGAATCTCGAGGCCGTGGACCCTTGCCTGCCCCTCGAACCCGCGGGCCGTCCCCGGGATCACGAGAACGCGGACCGTCCACGTCTGTCCGAGCTCGTCGCTCCGGTATATGCCGTCGTATCCCGTTCGCTGCGTGTCATCCTCGGGAATAACACGCCGCATGGTATCGGGCACGTCGCCAGAGGATTCCACGATGACGCGATCTTTCTCGAACGCGTAGGTCGAGCCATCGGTCGTATCGCGCAACCGGCCGTTGGCGAATGGCACCAGCGCGTGGCGCGACTCGGCGTTTTCGATGACAACACTGTCGCCGTACTGGGTGACATCGAGGATATCGCCCTCGCCGTCGCTCGAGTAGAGGCCCGTCGCGCCCTGGACACGCACAGGCGGATACGTGGTGACCGCGCTCGTATCGGGAATCAGGAGATTGGCGAGGCGCGTGGCCAGCTGATAGGTGTGCGCATCGGAGGCATTGCACAGCGCGATGATCGACTGGTGACGCGCGGGAAATCGCATGAGCACCGCGCGATACCCAGCCCACGCGCCCGTATGCCAGACGACGGGCTCGTGGCGATACTCGTCGCGCCACAGCCCGAATCCGTAGTGACCCAAGCCGGGCGTCGCCATCACCTCGACGATCCGCGGACCCCCCACGGTCGGCGTGTAAAAATTCGCGTCCCACCTGGCGAGATCCTCCACGGTCGTCTGCACGGCCCCATCGCCGACTTGATCCCAATTCGACATCTCGACCTGCCACCAGCCGGCAAAGCCGCGGGTATACGCGGTCGCGCGCCCCGGCACGATCTGCCGCGTATCGTCGAGAAATTGCGTATCGGACATGCCGAGCGGTCCGAAGATTCGCTCGGCCGCGAATTGGCGCAGCGATTTCCCCGTGACGCGCTTGACGACCAGCGACATCAAGAAGTAGCCCGTGTTGCTGTAGCGAAACGTCGAGCCGGGTGGAAAGTTGAGCGCACGTTGGCGCTTCAGGATGTCGATCGCGTCCTGGTCCGTGGTATGGTCGCGCTCATCCCAACCGGCGAGCGCCATGAGGTCGGTGTAGTCGCGCCACCCGCTCGTGTGGTGCATGAGCTGCCGCAGCGAGATGGGCCCGAGATCCGGTAGCTCGGGAACGTACTTTCGAATGTCATCATCGAGCGTGAGCTTGTTGTCCTGCGCGAGCAGCAGGATGCTCATCGCCGTGAATTGCTTCGAGACGGAGCCCAGGTCGAACACGGTTTGAGGCGTGATCGGCACATCGAGCTCGAGCGAGGCGTAGCCGTAGCCTTTCTCGTAGACCGACTGCCCATTCGCGATCAGGTTGAGCGCGCAGCCGGGGTTCCGCCCGGAAAACCGAGCGAATATCGCGTCCACGCGCGCCGTATCGATCTGGGCACAGAGTGGCGCCGCCCAGATGGTTGACAAAAGCAAGCATTTAATTGACATTGGTCTCATGACGGAGCGCGTCGCGACCGTTCGGCGGTTCAACCGAATGTATACGCGCCAGATCGGCCTCCTCAACGAGGCCTTTCTCGGCAGCGCGTACTCCCTCGGCGAGATGCGCGTGCTGTACGAGATCGCGCATCGCACCCGCCCCACGGCCACCGAGATCGGCAAAGCCCTCGGCCTCGATCTCGGCTACTTGAGCCGGGTCATCCGCCGCTTCGAGCACGCGGGCATCGTCGCCAAGATTCCTTCGCCGTCGGACGCCCGACAGAGCTTGCTCCAGCTCACCCGCAAGGGGAAGACCGAGGTCGCCGGACTCGAGGAACGACAAGAGCGCGAGACCGGCGCGATGCTCGACG
This sequence comes from Gemmatimonadaceae bacterium, assembly GCA_035570055.1. Taxonomy (GTDB): domain Bacteria; phylum Gemmatimonadota; class Gemmatimonadetes; order Gemmatimonadales; family Gemmatimonadaceae; genus DASRDS01. The sequence goes on along the minus strand of DATMLM010000073.1, from coordinate 12,246 downwards.
CCTTGCCGGTTCCACACCAGCGCCGGCTCGTCGAGGCGATGCGGACGATCGCCGAAATATTGGGTGCGCCGCTGGAATCCGTGGTGCCGACCTATATTCTGCGCCCCCCGCGCCCCGGTGACATGGGTTGGGTCGTGCATCGTCACGGCGCGATGTACTCGCAGGAGTACGGATGGAACGATCTGTCAGAGGCGTTGGCCGCGGACATCGTCGCCAAATTCTTGCGCGAGTATGACCCGAAGCGCGAGCGCTGCTGGATCGCCGAGCGACCGGATGGTGAGATCGTGGGCTTCGTCTTCCTCGTGTCTCACTCCCCGACCATCGCCCAACTGCGACTCCTCCAGGTCGAGGCGTCCGCGCGCGGCGCGGGCTTGGGGCGACGCCTCGTGCGCGAATGCATTCGGTTCGCGCGCCAGGTCGGGTATAAAAAGATTCGTCTCTGGACGAACGACGTCCTGACATCCGCGCGGCGGATCTACGAGAGCGAAGGGTTCGAGCTGGTCGAGGAGGAACCGAACGAGCGATTCGGACCGAAGCTCGTCGCGCAGACCTGGGAGTTGAGCCTCGAGACGCTCACATCCCGTTGACGCGGATCCCGCGCACGAGCGAGGTGTCGCCGAGATAGACGAATTGCGTGTTCCGCATGTACGTGCGGGCGGCGAACTGCACCGCCATCGGACTCAAGCTGCGCAGCGCTTTCATCGCGTCGCGTGCCTTGTGATAGTCCCCTTGATAGATCTGTGCCTCGGCGAGCGACCCGGCTTGGGCGGCGTTCGATGAGTTGGACGCGAGGTACCCGGTCACGAACTGGCGCGTGAAGTAGGTCAGCGCCTGTGACGATATCTCCATCGTTCGCATCGAGTCCAGCGTGGCCCGGACGATCGGCAGGACCTCCATCGGCAACGGGGTGCTCACGTAGATCCCGCCAGCGGCGACGGCCCGGCCCAGGAACGGCGAATGGGCCGCGTACGACAGACTCCGTTGCTGCCGGATGGCGTTCGACAACCGGGCGCCGAGCAGCTCGGTCGCCACTTCGAACGCGAGATAGTCGTGGCTCGTCACGGGCGGCCCTTGGAAGTAGCCGAGCAAATAATTCGTGGACACCGACCGCTGCACGACGGTGATCGATGGCGCGGGCCGCGGGGCGACGGGCGCCGGCGGATGCCATGCGTACCCTCCCGCCGGCAGCGTGCCGAGCGTCTTGCCGATCGCGGCTTCGATTGCGGCCCTCGACACGTTGCCGACGACGACCAGCAACATGCGCGAGGTCATGTATTGCTCGCGGGCGTACCGCTGGACGATCGCCGGGGACAGCTTGCCGAGCGACGTTTCGGTGCCTGACGGTTCGAGCCCGTACGGATGACCGGCGAACGCGACGCCATCCGCCAGCATGTAGAGCGCCCCATCCGGCGAGATGTCGCGCGCCCGCGCGGCGAGGGTCATGTGCTGCCGCGCGACCGCGACGCTCGAGGAGTCGAGCGTGGGATGAACGAGGAGATCGGCGAACACCGCCCACGTGGAGTCGAACTGCTCGACGACTCCCCGAAACCCAACCAGCGTCCAGTCGCTCTCCGGCTCCACGACGACGACACTCCCCGTGCGGGACATGGCTCGCCGCCACGCCTGGCCGGGATAGGTGCTCGTTCCATATTGCGCGGCTTTGAGCGCGAGCGCCTCGATGCCCTCGTTGTCGGCGGTCAGCTGCTGCGCGCCGCCGAGCAGGTACAGGTCGACCGCCACGACATCGTTCGCGTCCGTCCGACGCTGGATGACATGCACGCCGCCCACGGTGTAGTCGGCCGTCATGGTGTCGGCGGGCGCCTTCGTGCCGAGCGAGGCGGCGAGCAGCCAGGCGAGTATCACTGCGCGGCTCTCAACACGCTCAAGAATTGCGCGATGATCGGCTGGAGCGTCGTCCCCTTGCCCTTGGGCACGAGCACTCCCGCGGCGAGAGGCTGATCGGTGAGGTATCGTTGAACGTACCGATCGATGTCCGTGCGCTGGACCGACTGCAGGTGGCCCGTGTAGTCGAGGAAGTAGTCGAGCCCGGCGACGCTCCACCAGAACGCCACGGTGTGCGCGATGCCAGTGCTGTTGTCCATCTCGAATGCGGCTTGGACCTGCCGCGATTGACGGGCGTCCGCGAGCTCCTCGTCCGTGAAGGCATCGGCCGTGCCGAGCATCGAGAGCTGGACATACAAGGCGTTGAGCGCCGTTGTCAGGCTGTCGATGCTGGTGTGGGCGACGAGCGTAATGGGCCCAGTGTGGGCGAGCGTCTGGTAGCCTATCGAACAGGACGAGAAGAGGCCATTGTCCACGAGGTGCTGTTGGAATGTCGAACCCGGCGCATCGAGAATCGTCGATAGGACATCGGCGGCATACGTGTCCGCGCGGTTGGCCGTCACGCTCGGCCCCTGCCACTTGAGAAACAACACCACGTCGCGGACATCACCCTCCAGGACGACGCCGTTGCTCCTCGCGAGCGGCGGGACCGGCGGCATCGGCGAGGCGGCGAAGGGATCGGGAGCGGGCTTCCAGTGACCAAAGTGGTTGCGCGCGCTGGCGAAGACCCGCTCCGGCGTCACGGCGCCGCTGACGACGACCGCGGCGTTGTTCGGGATGTAGTACTGGTGGAAAATCTGCGTGAGCCGTTTGGGCGTCGCCTTCCACAACGCACCGGTCTCCCCGAGCGGATTCTTGCGGCCCCACGACGTGGTCCAGAGCCGCATATCCACGGCGCGATTGACGATATACATGGGATTCGATTCATCGCGATGAAACTCGTCCAGCACGACGAACCGCTCGCGGTTCAAATTGTCATCCGTGAAGACCGGATCGCGGACGAGTTGCGCCAGGAGCGCCATGGCATCGTCGAAGCTCTCGGACGGCAGCATCACCCAGTAGTTGACGCCTTCTTCGCTCGTCGATCCGTTGTAGGCCGCATCGAGCTGGCCGACCTGCTGCTGAAAGGTTTGCCGGTCGTCGGTGATATAGCTCTTGAACAGCATATGCTCGAAGAGGTGCGGGACGCCTTCGTCACCGACCTCCTGCGTGAACGCGCCCGTCTTCACGGTGACGTCGATGGTGACGAGCGGCACCGCGTGATTTTCAATCGCGATGACCGCCAGGCCGTTGGCGAGCGTGGTATCGCGCACCGCGTGGCGGAGCGCATCCGTCGGCGAGGATTGTGCGCCGGCCTGGACCGCCAGCGCGAGCAGCAGGAGCGAGCTCGACCGCATACGAGCGCCAAATTACGACGCGGACCACGTTCGGTCAAACACTTGTTACGTGTTCATTGCGTCCCGGCTAGCGGCACGAACGCTCCCGCGTGCATCCGCGTCATGACGAACTGGCGGCCGGCGGGGTCGCCGAGGGAGTCGAATGCGATCGGCCCGGTGATCCCGCCGAACGGTTTCGACTGCGTGAGCGTGGCGAGATACGAGCGGATCCCGCGGCGGTCCGCGCCGCGCGCGGTGACGGCGGCCGCGAGCAGACGCGTCGCGTCGTAGGCGAGCGCGGCGTCCTCGTCCGGCCGCTCGTGGTAGCGCGTCACGAACGCGTGGACAAATCGCACGACCTCGCTCCGCGTGTCGCTCGCCACGAACGGCGTGCCGATGTAGGCGCCTTCTCCGACCGCGGCATCGTCCGCGAGTCCCGTCCATCCATCGCCGCCGAGGAACGGCACGGCGAGGTGTTGTCGCTTGGCTTCGCGCAACACCGCGAGGCCGGAGGTCTCGAGCCCGGCGACGAACACGACGTCGGGCCCGAGTGACCGCATGTACGAGACGTACGGCTCGTACGTCGGCGCCGCGGCGGCGATCGGCTCGCTCGCCACGATCGTGCCCTTGAACGCGTGCTCGAACGCGCCCGCGAGTCCACGACCATAGGAGTCGTTCTCGTACAGCACCGCGGCGCGCGACGCGCCAAGGGTGCCGGCGAAGTGCGCCAGGCCGGCGCCGTTCGCGGCGTCGCTGGACACCACGCGATAGATCCAATGCGACAGCCCGGAGAGGTCCGGGGACGTCGCCTGTGATGACAGCGCGACCACGCGCCCATCGTACACATGCGCGGCGGCGACTTGCGCACCGGAGTTGATGTGGCCGATCACGGCCAGGACCGAGCGGTCGGCGACGAGGGACTCCGCGACGACGGCCGCGTGAGTCCCCGTGCCCGAGTCATCCGCCCAGCGGATGGCGACGTGCTGACCGCCGGCACCGCCAGCGGCGTTGATCTCGTCAACGGCGAGTTGGATCCCTTGGCGTGTTCCGAGCGCGACTGGGTCGTGCCACGGCGCGGCGGCCGCGAATACGATCGGGCGGTCGCCCGGTGCGCATGCGGTGCACGCCAGGAGGGCGGCCGCGACAAGAGATCGCATTACCAAGGGACGACTTCACGCGTCGCATGGCACATGTGTCACGGCCGGTCTCGGCACATGCTCACCGGCCTCGAGATGGACTTCGACCGTGTCCTGTGGCTCTCCACGGAGCACGCCCGAATCTGGCTGGAAACCGGGTGCGTCGACCCGCCACGCCCAAAATGGCGGCCGTTCGGGTTCGCCGATCAGCGGATAGAATGGGCGCCACTCGGAGACCCGCGTAATGCGCACGATGCCGGCACTGTCGGTCGTGGACTGACACCTGACCAGCCGGACAACCGCGCCCGGAATCGGCCGGTGCGATGGGTCACGCACACGAAAGACGACGGCGGGCCGCTTGACGTGCCGATGGGGAATCGGCACGCAGCCCGCGCAGAGGATCAATAGCCCGACGATCAGGCTACGGCGTGGCACCCGCGAACAGTCCGTGCCGAACCGCGAGGGCCTTCTGCGAGGCACCGGGAACCGGCTCGATGCTCATGTTGGTCCGCACCTGGAACTCGACAGGGAATGTGCCGCTGACGCTCTCCCCGGCGCGCCGGACGGTGTACGGCGCTTGCGTGTTTTGCGGGAATCGCTCGCGCAGGGCAGCTTGCGCGGCGCCGAACGACGGGTATTTCGAAAAGACGACGTCGCCCAATGACACGATCACGTCGCCTTGCTTGATCCCGGCGCGGTCGCTGGCGCCACCCGGAACGACGTAGGTCACGCGTATCCCCAACGAGTCGGGCGCGGTTTGCACCCCGAAGATGACGACGCGCGCGGAATCGGTCTTGAGCGCGAGCCCCGCGAGCGCGAGCACGGAATCCCACGGGTACGGATCACGGCCCTGGATGAACCGGCGGTTCACCGCATCGAACGACCGCCCGCCGGCGGCTTGGCTGACGGTGGTCCACCAGTTATCGGGCGTGAACCCCTTCCCCTTCTTGTACGTCGTCTCGTAGAGCGTCCGCATGACATCGTCGAGCGAATGCCGGTTGTCGCTGGCATCGCGGATCATGACGTCGAGCATGAACCCGGCGAGGGCGCCCTTCGGGTAATAGATGCCGGCCGAGCCGTCGGTCGGGTCGATCCACGGCTGGAGCGAGGCATCGGCGAGCGCGGTGGGCGGCTGTTGGCTCACGCCCGAAATGTTTCCCGCGATCCGGTCCAGAAACGCCGCCGAATCGGAGATCCCGCTCCGCATGTTGGCGAGATACGAGTAATAGTCGGTGATGCCCTCGGAGACCCACAGCCATTGCGTCGGCTGGGCATCGTCGTACCGATACGGCACCATGTCGGCGGGGCGCAGCCGCTTGACGTTCCACGAATGAAACATCTCGTGGGAGTAGAGGCCGGCGAGAAACGGCAGGTCCAGCCAATCGGGCGCGATCTCGTCGACTTGCGAGTCCTGATGTTCGAGGCCGCCGCCGTTGGGATGGGCGTCGGCGATCTCCAGGACGGTATAGGTCTTCCACGGGATATCATGGAACACCGCGCCCTCGACCGGCGCGAGCTTATTCAGCCAGCCGAGGATGCGCGTCATGTGCGTGGGGCCCACGAGGCCCGCCGGGTAGCTCACGAACCGCACGTAGTGCCCCGGGGCCGCCAGCGTGCTGTCGATATCGAAATGGCCGACAAAGGTGGGCATGTCGGTCAGGTCGTGATAATTCTTTGCGCCGAAGGTTGGCGGGGCTGGCGCTGGATCCATGCCGGTCGCGATACGCCACGAGGGACTCGTGTGCACGGTGACGGTGGCCGGCCAGTCGAATCCCTGCCCTTTCGGATACAGGAAGAGGTTCGTGCCGTTGAAGAACGCGAAGTCCGGCTTGGTCCATGCGACCGCGCGGTCGATCGTGTCGGCGAGATACGAGAATCGCACCGTCACCCGCTGTCCAGCGTGCGCACCGACGAGCCGCCACGTTTGGTAATCGACCATGCGCCAATCCAGCGGCTTCCCTTCCGCACTCGGCGCGAAGTGCGATACGCGCCGGGCGAACCACAGCAGGACGTAATGTCCCGGACTCCACGCGGGCAACGAGAGCACGATCGGCGCGTCGCTCCCCACGCGGAACTGCATCGAGACATCGATATCCCGGTGCGCGACGGTCGTGGAGTCGACCGTCACATCGTAGTGGACATCACTGATCGGCGCGGACTGCGCGGGTGCGACCACCGGCAGCAGCGCGGCGAGAACGGCAAAGCGTCGCATGGGGGCACAATATGGCCCCGGTGCGCACCTCAGTGAAGGGGCAACGATGTCGCGTGGGGATCAAATGCCAGCGACACGCCCACCACCGGCGTCGTGCTGGTGATCGTCACCGCGGGCGACGGATTGCCGCCGGCCATCAGTTGGGCCGCGGTAAATTCGGCAATCCAGTTACTAGTGATGTCAGAGTACCAGAGGTCGCCGTTGTCATCGAACGCGATCGCAACTGGAAACGCGAGGTAGGGGCTGGTCGTGGGCAAGTTGAGCGTGCGCGTGAAAGACGCCGTGCCGGACGACTTGAGGCTCGACGCGGCTAACTCCGTAATGTGGCCCGCAACCGGCGATCCGTTGTTCAAATAGCTGTTGTGCGCGAGCCAGAGATTGCCGGATTGATCGAACGCCAAGTTGTACGGGTAAGCGACCGACGAGTTGATTTGCACCGCCGGCGTGGCGAGCGTGCCGCTTGATGTCAGTTGGCTTGCGGTGTACTCGACGATGGTCCATGAACCGTCCACGAGCCACATACTGCCCTGGCCATCGAACGCCATCGCCAGGGGGTTTGGCCTTCCCCCATGGATGGGACCCATACGTAGCGTGACCGCCGGCGTCGGACTTCCGCTCGCCGCGAGTTGGTCCGGCGTGAACTCGACGATCGCGGCCGAGTCCTCCTCGACGGCCCACAAGTCGCCCTTGGCATCGAACGCCAGCGCCAACCAATAGACGCTCGAATCCGCCAATTGCAGCGTGACGGTCGGTGTCGGTGAACCGCCTGCCCCGAGCGAGCTCGATGAATACTCGACGATGGTGCTCGTGTTGTCGTTCACGACCCAGAGATTGCCTGCTCCGTCGAAGGCCACTTCGTTGACATTGATGTTACGCCCATTGGTAACAGGAAAGCTCAACGCGACCGAAGGCGCGACGGAGCTCGTCGCGTGGAGTTGCGCGGCGGTGTACGCGATGGCCGTGCTCATCGTGTTTGACCCGACGGTGATCCCGCCCACGACCCACAGCGCGCCACTGCCAGGTCGCGTCGCATAGCTGACCGTTGACGTCGCGGTTCCACCCGCGGATACCGTTGCGGGCGACCCCGTGACCGTCGCTTGATACGCGGTCGCGACGATTGGATCCGCGGTCGTGAAGCTCTGTGCTGTGATCGCGTATGATCCGGGCGCGAGACCCGTGAGCTGCGTCGTGGCCGTGATGCTCTTTGCGTAGCCGTTTGGTCCCGTCACGGTCAGACCCGTGACGGTGGCGACGGGCGCCGTCACGGTGACGGAGAGGGACCCGGTCGCCGGGGCCGTGGAGGTGGGGGTCGAGCTGGAGCAACCCGCGACGAGCACCAGAAGAACGAGTCTCTTCATAACTCCCTCAGCGAGTTCGAGAGCGGCGCCACCAAATGATGAACGGCACCAGCACCGCGAACGTTGCGAGGACGGCGAGCGTAGGGAATCGTGGGCTCGATGGTGACGTCGGGTCCTCGAGCATCGTCCCGCGTCGCTGCCCGTGACTCGTCTCCTCGTCATACTGCTTCTGGCGGGTCCGAACGGATGCCAGAATGGCTTGCCCCTGCGCATTCGCGGACGCGGCGAGGTCGGCGCATGAGGCCTGCGGTGACAGCATCGCCAGCGTGCGCGCGATCTCGCCGGCGCCGGCGATCGCGATATCGCGATGCCCCTCTTCGTGGCGCCCCAGCATCGTCACGAAACGAGACCACTCGGCCATCAGTGCCGAATCGGCATTCGGTGGCGGCGACCACGCGGGGAGCGTGACCGTGTCGTATGTCGCGACCGCGACATTGGTCACGCTGCAGCTGCCGCCGCTTTCTTGCCACCGAATGTGCCAGTACGTGCTGTTGTGCGTGTACCCGGCGTATGCGCCGGCGTCGTCGTGCGGGCCGTTGGCCCGCATCTGCGACTGCAGGTCGCGGATGGACGAGCCAGCGACCGGGTACCAGACGATATCCGATTCCTCGGATACGTAGCGCGGGAGCTCGACTGCTGGCAACGTGTACGTCGCGACCTGGAATACCAGGACCGCCGCGACGATGCTCAATGCAGTGGGACCGCGGACGGGTGGGGATTGAATGCCAAGCCCTCGGGCGCAACACCGGCCGCGCTGGTGATCGTCACTGACGGCGATGGGCTGCCGCCAGACGCAAGCGCCGCGGCACTGTACCGAGCCACCCAGTTGTTGAAGAGATCCGCGTACCAGAGATCGCCGCTGTCATCGAACGCGAGGCTCACCGGCACCGGCCCGTTCTGCCCGGTCGGCGGCACGAGCGTCAGCATCGGTGCGGGCGTTCCCGTGGTCCTCAAGCTCGCCGCGGCGTAGCCGACGATGGTACCGGTGGGTGCCGAAAAGTTCGCGCCTTCATTGGCGACCCACAGGTTGCCCGCCTTGTCAAACGCGATGCCCGCCGGATGTTCGAGTGACGGTCCACTGATCGTCACGGTGGGCGCCGGGTTCCCGCTCTGGGCCAGCTGGCCCGGCGTGTACTCGACGATCGCGTTCTGGGAGTTGTTCGCGACCCACAGGTTGTCTTGCGCATCGAACGCGATCTCGATTGGCTCTTGTCCCAACGGGCTTTCCGTTATCGTCACGGCGGGCGTCGGGCTGCCACTCGCGACCAGTTGCGACGGCGTGAACTCCACGATGTTGCTGGAATAGCTGCCCACGACCCATAAGTTGCCGTTCACATCGAACGCGAGACCCGTGGGATCGCTCACTGTGAGCTGGATCGTCGCCGACGGCATCGGCGTCCCACTCATCGCGAGCGCCGACATCGGGTACTCGACGAGGGTACCGTCGAGAAAGTCGACAATCCAGAGATTCCCCGCCCGGTCAAACGCCAGGGCGGCATCATCGATGGCCGTTCCACCCGACAAGCCGAACCCGAGCTTCACGGTAGGCGCCAGCTGGCTCGATGCGTGCAGCAGCGACGCGGGGTACTCCACAGTGGTATTGAACGTATATGCGCCGTCTGGGCTGCCGCCCGCGACCCAAAGGCCGCCGCTGCCAGTTCGTGCGTTGTACGTCACGGTCGCCATCGTAGTCGTCGCGAGCGAGACGACCGCGGGGCTTCCGGTGACACTCGACGTGTAGACGTTGCCAACGATCGAGTCGGATGACACAACGCTGGCGGCGGTGATTGTATAGGTTCCCGCCGGCACCGAGAACGACTGCGTCGCGCTGATCGTTTGATGAAAGCCGTTCGGTCCGGCGACGGTGACTGCGCCGACGAGCCCGGCCGGCTCGTTGACGAACACCTTAAGAGCGCCCGCATTGGGGGTCGTCGAGGTGGAGCACCCGCCAGCCGCGAGCGCGAAGACCGTTACCGTGAGCCGGGGATGCATGACGATCACTTCGCCGGTACGAGTTGGCCGAGCATCCAGGTATCGAGCCGGAAGACCGTGCCATCGGAGTCCGCCCGCACCCGGACGCCGCCGGCGGTCGAGTCGAAGACGAGGTCGGCCAGCGTGTTCCCCGACTTGCCGAGCAATCGCGCCCGCAGCGTCGGATGAGCACTCATGGAGTCGGCGAATCCGGTCGCCCGCAAGTCGCGATAGGAGCCGAGCAGCGTCGTGAGCTTTGTGGTGTCGCCAAGGCCCCGGCGCAAGGTGATCGTGTGCGCGCCGCGTTGCAGAGTGGCGGTCGCGACGCTCTCCGGTGCGACGGACACGATCCGCTTGTCGCGCCAATCGTCCAGAGTCTTGGAGGCGAGGGACGCGATCCCGCCGTGCATGACATAGACGGCATCTTCGTTCGGTCGCCGCACATACATCCCCTGGCCGACGATGAGATCGAGCGCGGTCTTGCCATGGCTCACGACACGCACGTGCTTCCCGCTGTCGGCGCTCACGCCCAGGCGCGCATGCGAGCTCTTGGCCTCGGCCACGAGCTCTGTCGACACGCTCGTATCGGCGAGCCCTCTCTGCATCTCGTTGATCGCATCGGTCGCCGCCGGGTAGCCATTGACGCGCCATGATGCGCCCGAGCGCGCCAGGACAGTCGGCCCGAACACGACGGTGTCGACCGCGGCCGTGTCGACTTTCGGTAGCGTGAGATGTTCGACGCGGTCGCTCGGCGGACGACGGACAACGGCGAGCAGGCCCCACAACAATAGGGCAGCGCCAAACGCCCCGAGGAGCCGAATCAGCTGCTGTTTACGCATGCGACCGCCTCCAGCGGCGCGTGAGGTGCGTCAGGCCGAAGACGATGATGAGCAGTGGGACGCCGATCACGTTGAAGTACTTGACGCCCTCTCGCAGTACGGGGCTCGAGAAACTCAACGGCGGCGGGCTCCGATCCTTTGACCGAATCGAGATCAACGACTCGTCCTGCGCCAGCCAGTCGACGGCGTTCAACGCGAACGACAGGTTGTCGGGCGCGTGTTGGGTGAACTGGTCGCTGGCGAACATCGCGTCGCCAACGACGATCACGCGTCCCCGTTTCGCGGTATCGCCCGGCGATCGCGGCGCGACCTGCACCGCGAGCAGCCGGGGCCCGAGGTTGGTCTGGGGGAACGTCGCGCTGGCCGGGTCGATCATCGTCTCACCAGTGGCCAGGCCGGCGCCGTCGCTCGACACGAGCAGCGGCGTCACGGTCCATCCCGTGGTCGCCGAGGTATCGATGCTGCTCGCCCAAGCGAGCAACACATCGTTCACGCCCTCGCTGACGACCGACGCGCCTGTGCTCTTCGCGCGAATGAACAGCGGGTAGCGCTCGAGCACCTGGAGTCCGCCCGACGCGCGTACGGGCACGACTTCGTTGGCGACGAGGTCGTAGACCATGTTGGCGTTGACCGATACGCCGAACGGGCGCAGCGCGTCGTTCCAGCCGATGGGACGTGGCACCGCCATTGGCATCTGCTGGGAGATGGTCATCGCGCTGGCCAGGACCAAGGCGCTGCCTCCGCGATGAAAAAATGCCAGCAAGCGTTGCGTTCCCGCGGTCGACAGCGACTCGGCCGGGCCGACCAACACGAGCGTGGTGACATCGCGCGCCGGTTGGGCCGTGTCCGCCAACGAGACCGGTCGGACATCATACGATTTCGCGAGCTCGGCTCGGAGCTGATCGACGCGGAGTGACTGGTCTCGTGCATCGGCGACTACCCCGATGGCTGGTTTCTTGGAGCGGGTCAGGGTCCGGATATCCGAGGCCAGACGATATTCCAAATCATCGGTGCGCCCAACGAATGGGATCGCCTGCGCGCCGTTGCCGTATTGGATGGCAAGACCGAGATAGCCTTGCTTCACTTGCAGCTCTGATTGGCCAATGACATTGAACTCCACGGGCTCGATGCCGAGGCTCTCGGCGTCCTTTTTCGCCGTCTCGTCTTTGCTCGGGTTGCGGCGGACGATGCGAATCTTGCCATGGCCGGCCGAGTGCAGGTCGCGCAGGAGGTCGTCGAGGTCGCGCTTGAGGAGTGAGACGCTGGTCGGCAACTCGTCGGACGCGAAGACTTTGATCGTGACGATATCGTCGAGGGATCCGACGATCTGCTTGGTCGCGGGTGAGAGCGTGTAGGCGTGGCCTGGCGTCAGGTCGAGTCGGCCGCCGATGTAGCTGCCGAGCAGATTCACGACGATCAGCGTGGCGGTGGCGACCGTGACGCCCAGCCGGAGCTGCCGGCTGGCCGCGCCACCGCGCGCGAGCTTGCGGCCCACCACGGCCCCGTAGGCGA
>DATMLM010000072.1:0-81384 GCA_035570055.1 Gemmatimonadaceae bacterium | reverse complement strand
GGTGCGGTTCGCCACGGAATGCAATACCACGTATCCATGGTTTGGCCGGCTCGCCATCGCATTCCGACGCGAGTGGCCACAGGTGGAATTGACGCTGGTAACCGCGGCCACGGCGCAGCCGTTGGTGGAGCTGGAGCGCGGAACAGTCGACATTGCGATCACCACGCGTCGGGTTCGCCAGCGGCAACTCAAGGTTGCCACCCTGTTTTCGGACGAGCTCGTCGCGATCGTTCCCCCGGACCATGCGTGGGGACGCAAGAAACGCGTCGAGCTCGAGGCATTTCGCGACGTGCATCTCTTGACCTTTGCAAAAGATCCCTTGCATTCCGACTTCGTCCGCGACGTGTTGGTGCCAGCGGGAGTCCTGCCGACCAAAACCTCAGGGACACAACAGACTGAGAGTCTCTTCGAGTTTTCGAAAGCCGGGATCGGCGTTGCGGTCGTGGCGCGGTGGATTGCGAAGCATGTGCTCGACAGCGGTGAGTTGGTCGCCGTGCGAATTGGCCGCGCTGGGATCCATCGCACCTGGAACGCCGTGTGGCTGCAGAGTTATCCGACTCCGGAATGGTTGGAAACCTTCGCCCGGCTTCTCCGTCTCGAGAATCGGCCGTAAGACGCGGCGCTCGGACACCGCACAAAGACCGGTCAGCCTCGCTCACACCGATCGCGTCCACCGGCGCACCGAATGCAACGAGGGCGGACCAGACTCGCACCGCGTTTGACGCCATGCGGTCGATCCGGATGTCGAGATCACCCGTAGCACCGGGAGTGCCGCGTTCCAGAAAAAAGCGTAGCTCACGCAGTTGGGTCAGGCGTGAACCACAACAAAAACAACGGCGGCGCTTGAGACTAAGCCCAAGCGCCGCCATACGTTGAGTTGCCCCTCCTGGGCTCGAACCAGGACTCTCCTGATCCAGAGTCGAGCTGGGAGACCCATAACTCCGGCAAGTTAAAACCAAACCACAAGTTGCGCGTCTCGGTTTGCCGGAACTACGGCCACCGTTGATGAAACTATCCTCGGCTGCGTGATACGCTTGCCAATAAAGCGCGCCTACAGTCGAAATGGTGAGATTGGACTCAACAGGCTGCCGGTCATCGTCTTCGTTCATAGTGATGTTGAAATGTGGAGTGCGTCCGCCCGGAATCGCGGCCGACGCCACCAAGCGTGCAACCGGCCGCACTTATCCATGTCGTTCGAGCCGTCAGTTCGACGGGACGAGCATCGGCTTCGCCTTGGCCTCCACCTTCCTGAGAACAGAGACAAAGCGGTGGGAATCGGGCAGCGCGGAGCCACTTCGCGCCCTCCTGTCGAGCTCCACTAACCAGACGCTGCGCCCAGGTTGAAGCACGATCAATCGCCCGAGGTCACTCCAGCCAGTTTCCTGGAGCGTACCGTTTAGCGCGCGTGTCAGTGACGCCGCCAGGATATCTGCGAGCTGCACCCCGAAATCTGAACGCGAGTCGCAGAACATTCGATCCTCTGTGAGCACAGCTTTCGCGTCCACACCCAACTGAGTCGGAGCGCCCTCAATCGGAGTGTCGAATCGCTGGAAGTATGTGTAGTCGGCCCCTTCCAGCAACACGAGAGGCTCTTTCCTGGATGCTTCTTGTACCGCTGGCGCGATGAGCGATGTCCAGACCTGCTCGACCGGCGTGAGGCGGGTATCCTTTGCGTCGATTCTCCAATGGAAAGCCGCAAGTTCTTCCGGCCGACGCTGTACATAGTACAGTGTCGCAGTTTGCAGAACCCGCCGTAGCAGCGAGATCATCATGAAAGCCTGGAGGAACAGCTGGTCCGGCAGCAATCGAATTTGCGTCTGAAGGTTCTTCAAATCAGCAATGAACCCCGGATTCGCATCCTCCGTCACATGCTCAAACAATAGCTGCGCCTGGTGCTCTTTGAACTGAGTAATTTCACTAAGGTCCTGGCCGCCCATATCGATAACGCAGGTCTCTAGCACAACGTCCGAGGCTCGGAGTAGTGAAATGACCTGTGCGACTTGGCGCTCGGTTAACTGCGAACCTTTGAGCTCTCCACCACTCGCACCAGCAAACTGTCTCCGCAGTCTAGCAAACGCCTCACCGAGATTGTTAACCTCGGCGGATGGAACTATAAGGGCAGCGATGCAGCTAGCACGCCGGCCTCCCTTGCCGGGTCGAATGAATGACCCTGACTCGTCGATGAATATGTGCACAGTCTAAGACCTTCACGCCGTCAGAGGCTCGCGCAACAGCATTTTCGCGCATACATACACGCCACCGGCGTTAGTCGGCGACCACCACGTGCAGTGTCCCCTCCGTGGGCTCCATCAATCCCTTGCGTGGATTGTGCATCTGAGCTCGAAGGACCCCCACGACGTCGAAGTCCCGAAAGCGAACCGATGGCAAAGAAAGTGGTCGGGATAAGCCATGCTGAAGTTCCCAAACGCACCAGGTAACGATGAACCCGGCCGACGTGTCGTTCAATTCTGGGTCCGTTGGAATCGACGGATCTCGTCGGTGGCAGAGAAATTTTGGGAAGATCCAAGAACGTGCCAGCCCTTGAAACCATCGGCCCAACCAGGCGGGGACGCTCGAGGTTCGGTCTCGACGTCTGCTATGGAAACCGATACGTGGACTCCATAGCCCCCGTGACTGCTTGATTGGGCATCAGTCGGATCAGGTCAATCATGGCGGCGCATACATTGGTGAAGGCCCATTCACCAACCTCGCGGCGCTTCAGTAGATCAACAATGCTGGGCGGCGCCGCGAATTTCGTGTCTTTGCGTCTTACCACCGCGCACAGCGTATTGAACAGACTTTCGGTGTTCTTCCGCTTCCATCTACCCGACCTCGTGTCGTACTCAGTGAAATCGCCGCTGTGGTGCACTACCACGTGGCGCGCTTCGATCACCCGCAACGCATCAGCGAACGGCGCACGACCGAGCATATCCGGGTTCGCGCCCACACCTCGAATGAGCAGCCGCAACTTCTCGTTAGTGGGTACATGCCCCCGTGCAAACTCATGCGCGGCACGTATGCCGTCGAACTCACTCGCATAAAAACCGAGAGCGCCGGTCTGAATCATCACCAACAACTCGTTGACGCTCGCGTCTAATCCAGCCGCGGAAAACACCAAGGCGACCATCGGCGCGTCGGTGTCAGTCGTTCGGTTCGGTGCAAGCGCATTGAAGGCAACGGTAAGAATCGGCCTTGCGCTCAACGTGATCTTCGTCTCCTTAGTTGGACCCCGATGAGCGAACGGTCTCGACATCTTCTCTCCCGCCGCGGCTAGAATCGCCCGAACGACAGCCAACTGCTCGGTCGCGCCCAGGCCATTCGAGACGACATTTGATGTTCGAAGATCCTCAACCGTCGCCTGCCACTCGCCGTTGACGAACACAGAGCGACGGCCCCAAAACCTGGTCTGAAGAAAGGCATCGAAGCGATTGAACGTGTTGACATCGCTTGAGTATGCCGCAACGGGCACCGCGGACGCAGCCTGGCCGCGGTGCTTCTCCCATACGACGGGATACTCTGGTTTCTCGGGCCACTCCTCTTGGCGGGGCTGTCCTGCAGATATCCACTCTAACTCGGAGGAATACACTTCCCCACCAAAGACTTCCCGCTCCAGCGCGACATCTAATGCACGATCGCCGTGCGGTCCGGTATCGTCCGACGCCGCCCCAGTGCTCATAAGGTCTCTAACCTAAGGCGACGCGCACCGCCTATCACGTCGCCATCGTCTGACCGTTCAAGGCTCTGGTGCCGACTCTCTGATCACAACCTTTAACAGCTGAGTCGCATATTTCGCCTCTGAGAGCGTGGTTACGATTCCTTCATGAAATAGCGACCTAGTCTCCCGACGTGCCGTTTCGGCATAAGTGTCGATCACAACGATCACATGCTTCAACGGCCGACAATCTCCTCCATACCGTCCACCACGCTTGGAACGCGGGCAGAATCTTATGATGTGCAAATGCTTCGTAAATCGGCTCAACCGACAGAACCGTTGACGTCGGAAGCCGTGAGCGTCATCAAGTCGTCCCGCGTGGGCGCTTCGAATGATGCGAGACGGTTGGCTTGATTCGCCAACATGCTTTCAAAGAGATTCCGCACGAACCGTCCGTTCCCAAAACCCTGAGAGCGACTCTCATACTCCGCCGTGATTACACGCTCCGCCGCGGCGACTGCATCGGACGCCAACTGGTACCCACTCTCCTTCGCCTGTCGCAGTAGGATTTCTAGTAGGGAGGGTGGGTCGTAGTCCGGGAAGTCTATATATCGCGCAAATCGCGACCGGAGACCCGGGTTCGACTGAACGAATCGCTCCATGAGTTCCGGATAGCCAGCGACGATCACTACAAGATCGTCACGGTTGTCCTCCATCAGCTTGAGCAGTGTGTCGACCGCCTCTCGCCCGTAGTCGTTCTCGCCCGGATTTGCCAGCGCATAGGCCTCATCGACGAAGAGGATCCCACCAACTGCCGACTGCACAACGCTCGACGTCTTCAGTGCAGTCTGTCCGACGTAGCCGCCCACGAGCCCCGAGCGATCGGTCTCCACGAGGTGGCCCTTGGACAACAAGCCGAGTGCCTTGAATATCTGAGCCAGCAGCCGCGCGACGGTGGTCTTGCCCGTGCCAGGATTGCCGGTGAAGACGCAATGATAGGTGATCGATGCCACCGGTAGACCCTCGGAGCGCCGACGCTGCTGTGCGGTCGCGATGTTCACCAACGTGGTCACCTGCGAGCGAACGGCAGTGAGACCGACGAGGCCTTCAAGGGAAGCCAACGTCGATCGGAGTGGATCGTTGGCTCCCTTCGAATCTCCAGCAGGCGACGGGGCCCTCGTCACTGTCTTCGGTTGCGACGCAGATTGTGGCTTTTCCTCGATCGGCGCCTCGGCAGAGCCGTCACTGGTGCCGATGTCGCCACGAAGCAGTCGAGTCAATAATAGCGCCGTCATTTTCGCGGCGGCTTCTGGAACCAACAATTCTGGCGACGTTCCGCTGGCTTTTCTAAGCTGGATCGCCGAAAAGTTTGGCACGAAAGAGTGGGCGTCAGCTATGCCCAAGATGGCGGAGAGTCTGATGACGACCGGTTTCTTGCCCCCTTCGAAAATCAGGCGGCTGTTCGTGAAATAGGCCGTTCCGTGATCCGTTTTAATGGCGCGGGCCATCCGTTCCACCCAGGCAGCTTGGATCGAGCCGTAACAGGTCTCCGATTTCTGGAGATTGATCGGGACATTGGCGATTGGGGGAATGGGTTCGCCACGTTCGAGATAGTCGTACAAGAAGGCGCAGCGCAGCCAATTCTCCTCTACCTCGGTAAACGCGCTTCCAAACGCCTCCGCGATTTCTTTGTCGCGGTTGAACTCCTCGAGTGTGAGTCGGCCACGTTTTTTGCAATCCTCGATCGCCCGCTTCTTCCAGCGTTCAACAACGCTCGCGTAGAGGGAGCGTGAGTCAGGGTCGTCGAAGGCGAAGCGTTGAGCCAGATCACGCAGCGTGCGGGGCAAGACTGACGGGACAGCGTGATCGCATGCGTCATCGACCAATTCCATAAACCGCGCCTCAGTAAGTTTTGCATGCAGGCGCTGCGCCTCACCAACATCGATATCGCCGAAGCGGCGGAACTTTACGAGCTGACCGCGCTCGACGACAGAAGGCTCCCGACCATCCCAGAATGCCAACAATGCCGTCTCGTATATCCACACACGCAGCGTATGCCGATCGTGCGAATCGAGACCGTATCGCTCAGTCAACGCATTGAATTGATTGGGATCGAGCCGCTCGGATGGGGTTAGCGCCAGGTAGCGAGCCAGCGCTTGGCGCGCGAGGTCCGGCCGCGCCTTACCCGTCAAACGTTCGAACGTTGTTCGTGCGCCCGGGTCAGGCGGTGCGGGAGCAAATGGTGAGCGAGCTTCGAGTTGCGACATCTGGGCTAGTAGGGACAGGTATGAGCTGCGCACAGTACACGCGAGCTTAACAGTAGGCAACAGGCTGATTTCTGACGCGATCAGACCAGATCGTGTCACATGCGCGGAAGGTGTGGCGTGCCTGCCGTCACGCCTTCCCACTAGGCGCGAACGAGCAGTTACGGCCCGTCAGCGGACGCGCAGATCTCTGACACGAATGCTCGTAGCGCACTCTCCGCTTCGACGAGATCGACAATGTCGAGTGCCACCGCTCGAGCATCGGTGGCAAACGGTCCGCGCCAACGCTCAGGCAACGCGATCACGGGTGGCCAGCGGCGCTCTGCACGCACACGGAATGTCTCCTCGCATGCCGCGCGGACTTCGGAGAGATTCGAGCGATCGATGAGTGGCTGGAGAAGCAGCAGATCAATCGCGTCACGATACCGATCGTGCTCGGTGCCGTCGTCGTGGACTTTCGTCAGTCCGTGGAATTTCTGCGCGATGTGGTATCGAAGCGACAGACACGGCACGCTCTCGGGGCCGACCAGTCCGAATGGCGCCAGCGAGATCGCGGCGACTCGCTCTTCTTCCATCGCCGCGTCCGGCGGTGTCACGTCGAGTTTCACGGTCGCCCATCGCTGCGTCCGATACGCGACCTGCACCTCGACCCGGACTCCGTTTGGACGTAGCGGGAGGACAGTTGACCGGCGCGTGAACGTACACCCACCATATGGCGTCCGCAGCGCCTCATCGAGTGCGGTAACCAGCTCGTGCTCCTCGCACTCGATCACCACGTCCAAGTCTTGCGTGGCTCGCGCGCGACCGCGGATCCTCAGTTCCAACGCCACGCCGCCTTTGACAACGCAACGCCGACCACCCTGCGACACCGAGGCTCGATCGAGTGCGCCGCAGAGCATCATGAAGGAGACCCAGTGCCGCACGCGTGGCGCGGCGACCCCTTCCGCATTGGCAACCGCCAGCACGTACTTCTCGAGTCGGCCGACCGACGGCGGCGCCGGTGGATCAGAGCGCGAGCTCACGCGCCCTCCTTGGCCACGGCGGTCACGTGCAACGCACCGCGCCGGACCTCTTCGCGCAACATGGCGGCGACCACCGGCGTGAGGCGACCCCACCGCTCGCCGTCCTCAATCGCTTGACGAAGGATCGCTGGTCCGACGTGCGCGCCGAGACAGTCTCGCACGGTCCGCTCCGGGGTCGTCACCGGCATGCGCTCAATCTGCATGACGTCTTCTGGCACGAGGTCCGCTCGGTGGACGATCATATGCCGCGGCGTCGCGCGTTGGACACGATATGTCGCCGGGACTGTGATGTGCACCGCTGGCGGATCGACATCGGACATCTCATGAAGAGCGAGCGCGGTCTCGTGCGACAAGACGCCACGATGCTCGTTCGGCCACAGCGTCGCGTGCATGAGTTGCGCGAGTGGATATGAGGGGAAATCAACGAGCCGATAGACGCCATGGCTTGCTCGGTCGACGACTCCCCGACGAGCCATCATGACAAGGGCCATGGGTTGGATGCCGGCCACGCGCGCCTGCGCGGTCGTGACGTAGCCCATCTGCTCCTCAGCAAGGGCGTACACCGCGCGGTAAGTCGATCGCATGCTGTGAATATAACGTGCAGTTATATTCACAGCAACATACAGGGATTAATATAGAACTTAACGTTCGATTTACAACAGCAACGACCAGAGATCAGGGGTCAGGCGCGTAACCGCACCAAAAGCAACAGCGCCGCCTGAGATAAACCCAAGCAGCGCCATAGTTTAAGTTGCCCCTCCTGGGCTCGAACCAGGACTCTCCTGATCCAGAGTCAGAAGTCCCGATGTCGCCCGGGTTCCCTGCTTACAGCTAAGTCATTATGCCACAATCGACTCATATACTCTGGCTATCCCTGGCGTTCGCCGTAAATTCCTCTCGGTTGCTACCCCACTGCTACCCCGAGACGAACACCCGACGATGGCCGCAATCCCGAAACTCACGAAACGCTACCTCGACGCGCTCAAGGCACGCGAGGAGCGCTATGACGTGTACGAACAGGCGACGCCCGGTTTCGGTTGCCGCGTCATGCCGGATGGGCGTCGGATCTTCTCACTGATATACCGAGCCGGCGCTGTACAGCGTCGCCTCACGATCGGCGATCACGGCGCGCTGACGCTCGAACAGGCGCGACATATCGCAAACCAAAAGCGTGCCGTGATCGCGGCGGGCGGTGATCCCGCGAGTGACCGCGACGCGGCGAAGGACGCGCCCACAGTTGCCGCGCTTGGCGTCGATTACCTCAGCGATGTCGCTGCGCGGCGGAAGACGACGACCGCGACCGAGTACCGGCGCCAGTGGGCTAAGCACGTCGAGCCGGCACTTGGGTCTAAGCGCGTGGCTGACGTGACGACGGCCGACGTGGCCAAGCTGCACCGCACGGTAGGCAAGAACAACGGCCCCTACCTCGCGAATCGCGTTGTTGCACTCGTCGGGGCGTTCTTCACGTACGCGGAGCGTCAGGGCGTCCGCCTGCGGCACACGAATCCCGCGACCGATGTCGAGCCATTCGACGAGCGCGAGCGTGAGCGGTTCCTCACGCCCGAGGAAATCGGCCGCCTTGGCGAAGCACTCACCCGCGCCGAGCGTGAAGGACTCCCGCCGGCACCGCGGCCGTGGCGCCCACGCAAGACGGGCAAGTCCGCGAAGCACCGGCCGAAGTCGGTTGATGCGCCGCGACCGGCTGACCCATTCGCGGTTGCCGCTATCCGGTTTCTTCTACTCTCCGGCTGGCGCGAGCAAGAAGCGATGACGCTCCGGTGGGACGCGCTCGATCCTGCGCGTGGGTTCGCAACACTCACCGATACGAAGACAGGCAAGAGCCAGCGCCCGCTCGGCGCGCCGGCTGTGCTACTCCTGTCGGAGCTTCCGCGCGTTGAGGGCTCGCCCTACGTCTTCCCGGGTCGGAAGGAGGGCCGACCGCTCGCCGATGCGCGGCGCGTATGGGAAGCCGCACGCCTCGCCGCCGGGCTTGAGGGGGTGCGCCTCCATGACTTGCGTCACTCGTTCGCCTCAATCTCCGCGTCGGCCGGCGGCTCTCTGCTCGTGATTGGAAAACTGCTTGGCCATCGCGATAGCAAGACGACTCAGAAATACGCGCACCTACTCGATTCGCCCGTCAAAGCAGCGGCGGATGTCGCCGCCGTCGCGATCGCGGACCATCTTCGTGGAACGCCGGCTATGCGCGTCGTGCGGTAGCGCGCCTCCGCGACTGTCGGTCATCGGGGCTCCACGATGGTAGCTGGTCAGTCGCGCTCGATGTCTGGTAGGCTATGCACTTCGACGCCCAGTTGCGGGAGATAGACGATCTTGGCGGAGTGCACCGTGTTGTCGTTCACCGTGACTGTCGGGCTATTGTCCATGCCAGCCCACTTGCCAATCACTTCGCACGCCTTGATCTGGTCTCGCGCTTCGGCCTCGTCACTCCGGATAATGGCCACCAGCTTCGGTATTGCGTCCTCTCTCGTATGCATCCGGCAGATTTCCACGATCTTGTCAACCGGTCCGCGCTTCGGGTTTCTATGCCCTGGATTGCCTGGTTTCAACCATGGCGGCAGGGCCTTTAGCCCCCGGCCTTTCTTGGTCGCAAATTTGGTGGGCTCCAAAGACAGAGCTGAAGATGCAGCGGCCATTGAGATTGCTGTTGTGGGTGACGAGTCAGAGCACGTGGTCAAACATAGCGATAATCGCGAGCGCGAGTCGTCATGGATCCCCCTGCCCGGGAATGGTTGGCACGGGTCGATCCCCGTCGAACGGCTGCAGACCGTGCGCGGTCATGCGCAGGCGCAGCTCAGGCGGATGGCCATTCGCGCCAATCGCGCCATGCCCGTCTATATAGGTGCCGTTGGCGGGATTGGCGGGATTGGCAGTGTTCGGGTTTAACTCCGTCGACTCTCCGTAGGCGTTGGCGGGAATGGGCGGACCGGATCTGTCGTCCGCGCGGTACCACTCCGACCGTTTCTCCTTACCAAATCCGAGCGACCGTGTGAGAATATCGGCACGCTGTCGAGCGCGATCGAGCGTCCGCATCGAAAAGCCGTTTGTCTTGCCGTATCGCTCGACGTCCCGCCGGTCGACTGGGCCCGATGCACATAGCTCGCCGAGGAAGTCGGCAGCCTCATCAATCTTCTGACGTTCCGACTGCCCGCCTGCGCTATCTGCTTCGGCTCGCGCGGCAGCGATGTCATCGGCCGAAGTGGGCACTATGCCGAGAAACTCCACGACAGGCTGCTCGCCAGCATCAGGAACATCGACCGACGCGAGACGGAATCCGAGCGAAGGCGCCTGGAGTGCCAGATGGTCCAGGGGACCGGTCGCGGCGGACAGTCGAAGCCGATAGCGCTGATCAGATCGGCCGCGCTGCCCGTCGCGTATAGCGCCGCAATGTTAAACCACACTAAGAGCTCGGGAGCGAGATCTGTCACGGCCGCCGCTGCACACGCCCGGAGTCGGCGGCTAGCTCTGCGTCGAGCGCGGCACCGAACTGCGCCCATGACACGTCGAGGATCGTCAGCACGCGGTCCAGCGTGACGATCGTCGGGCTCAACTTCCGGCGCTCGACCTTCCCGAGATAGTTCCTGTCGACGTCGGCGGACCACGCCAGCGTCTCTTGCGACACGCCCGTGCGCTGGCGCAGTGTCCGGACCGTCTTGGCGATGCATGCAATCGTCACCTCGCGGCGACACCACGGTCGATGTGGCAAGATGATCCGGAGTCGCTTCACGGTTGCCTCCCGGCGACTCTCGCCAACTCGGAGTCAAGGGTCTGACCGAAGTCCTGCCACGTGACGCCGGCTGCGTGCAACACGCGATTCAGCCGGCCGATCGTCGGGCTCAGGATGCCGCGCTCGACCTTGCCGACGTAGGTCCGGTCAACGTCCGCCAGGTGCGCCAACTTCTCCTGCGAGATCCTCAACCGCGCGCGGTGGGCTTTGAGGATCTTTGCGATGATCACGGAGGTGGCCTCTATCCTAGGCACGGGGGCGGCGCTCCCGCCTGAAGTGCGTTCTGAGGTACTTCCCGGCCGCGTTTGCCGCTGCTCCCGCCGCGCTGCACTCGGCCATGCACGCCGCGATCTCGGCGTGACGAATGGCCGCCTCCCTAAAAGGCCGTGAGCCTCTCACGAGGTCGAGCAGTCGCCGGTCCCGGGCGAGGCGGTTGCACAGTGGCTCCAGCGCGGCGCCGCGTGCGATCCGGTCCAGCAGCTTGGCGAACGTGCACGGCAGGATCTTACCCGCCTCGTTGAGCGCGAGCACCGCGAACTGCTGGTCGGCCGTCAAGTGCTGAACGAGTACGCGGCAGAGGCTCAACATCGCGCCCCGTTGTCGATCGATCGCATCCCGAAGCTGCGTGATGGCGGCGTCGTACTCAGCCTCCGATCGCACGCGGAGCGGGTCGAGGTCGTCGAGCGCGGCGCCGAAGTCGCGCCAGGTGACCCTGAGTCCGACGAGCAGTGCGCGGACCTTCCGGAACCCGACATTGCGTTCCGCGCGCTCGACGGCGCCGACGAACCCTCTGTCGAGGTGTGCCGCGTTGG
The DNA here is from genome assembly GCA_035570055.1 of Gemmatimonadaceae bacterium. Lineage (GTDB taxonomy): Bacteria > Gemmatimonadota > Gemmatimonadetes > Gemmatimonadales > Gemmatimonadaceae > DASRDS01. The sequence continues at coordinate 69,892 of DATMLM010000072.1, read as the reverse complement.
CGAAGGCTTCCTGCGTGTAGCCGGCTGCCTTGCGGAACGCACGCATCGTCTCAGCCAGGGGCGCCAGGTCCTCGTGCCTTTCCATCAGTGTCCTTCCTGACGCTTGGCGATGAGCCAGCGCACGTGATGGAGCAGATCGGCCGCCGCGCTCTCGATCGCCAGGAGCTCGGCCATGCCGTCGCTTTTCGGGCCGTAATCGAGATTGATCGCGTGCCCGAGGCGTTCGAGTCGGTCGACGATCTGCGTGCGCTGCGTGTCCGTGAGCGCCGTCATTGAGCGCGCCGATCTACCCGGCGTATCAGGGCGGCGGTGCATTCGAGGAGTCGCCGGCTGCGCGTGTGCAGTTGCCACACGGTGCGCACTTGCGCGGTGTATCGGCGCGGCCACGGTTGGCCGAGGATTTCGACGATTCGCTCGGCCAGGGCGAGGAGTCGGTCGCGTTGGGATTCGAGTGGGGTCATGGTTCGCATCGTGGTTCGCCCCGTGCGGGCGGTGACATTCCGAGCCGAGGAGTCGTGAACCATGCCCGCCCCGACCTGCAACCACGATATTCGTGTGTGCCTCATAATGCAACATTAAGCGCATCAAAAAGCCACATACAGCGGCCCTAAGGCGCTCTATGTTGTCCCTAATGCCAGCGCCGAAGAAGAACGGGAGTGATCTGCGCGATCAGCGCCTCGTGATACGACTGAGCGCTGCCGAGAAGAAAATCATTCTCCAAAAGGCCAAGCGGGCGCATCTGGACGCGAGTTCGTGGGCGCGGAACCAGCTATTGGGAGAGGAGGAACCGGGGCGTGGCTGAGCCCGGGGCCGAGATGTGTCCTTGAGCGTTCGCGCCTGAGACACTGGGGCAACGGCAGTCGGGTCCCGTTGGTCCCCGATTATTGAGTTACGACGACCCCGGGGTGGCGTGGGTCGATTTGGAACCAATACGGTATCGCTGCCGCTAGGTTCGGAAGGAACTACTCACGGAGTCCTGACGTTATGGCCCAAGAAAAGCGGCGGAAGAAACCGAGTTCACGGATTTATGCGAGCGGTGATTCGCCGCACACTGTCGATGTCAACGTGGTTGACGTGCCCGAGTCCAAGATGGTGGTTATCGCCGACCGGTGCGCCATCACAGACAACGAGTTCATCCTGGAGTTTGCGTTCTGGTATAGACTCGCACCGCGAGACAGCGTGGTTCGGGTTGAAGTTCCGATTACAGCTGTCGCGCAAGTATATCTGAATACAGTTCAGTACCACCACCTACTGCGCACGTCGCTAACGCAGCAAAAAATTCAACCAACCCCTCTCATCGAACAGGTACCTGACAGGCAGCCTGTGTCCATGTTCTGGGCCAACCTACTTGCCATTGCTAACACCGGTATCGAAGCGGCATTGGATTGGTCCTTCCTATCACCGTCCTTACTCCACGCTGCCAGCATCGCGAAGCGAGCGGTAACAGCGCGAGACATTGTGCCGGTTTTGAGCGTTCGGTCGACGACCCCGCTTGTGCTCGCGATCCTGAATTATGTGGAAGGACTACTACCCGCGATAGCGGAGCGTTTAGGCAATCCGATCGCTCAGACATCTGGGTCGGCTCCATGAATGTGGCGACAGATCCACCGGGCGGAACGCGCTCACAGAGCCGCGTCAGGTGGAAGGGGAATTCAACGCCCAGGCCAACTACTAAGGCGTTAGCCGCGGAATTACGCCGGAACGCTGCTGGCACGCCCCTCATATATCGGCTCGCGCTCGTAGTTGGCAGTAACCACCGAATGGCGACAATTCCCGCACAGGAACTGTGGCTGTTCAGTAACCAAGCCGCGCTCGCATCAATCAATCGCGGTCTCGAGCAATTGCGCAGCGGTGACACTCACTACATCGGAACCTTTGATCAGTACGCGGACGCTGCTGACGAATGAGAGCGGCCTACGCGATTTCGCATTGAGTTCACCGAAGAGGCAAGGCACCAATTCGCCCTCCTGGAAGTCGCCGATCCGCTCAAATTCAGGAAGGTGCAGAAGACACTCGGGCTGCTAGAACAAAACCCACGCCACCCCGGACTTAAGAGTCACAAGTACCAATCGGTGCGGGGACCAAGCGGCGAAGAAGTATTCGAGGCGTACATCGAAAATCGGACACCCGCAGCGTATCGGCTTTTTTTCTGCTACAAAAAGGGTGCGCCGGGGACGATCGCGGTTATTGCCATCCTCCCTCACCCATAGCCACCGTCCAAGAGCTGGGCGCGCGTCCCGATGGCGCCGCTACGGTGAGTAGTGCTTTCCGCCGTCGAATCGCCCGCGCGCCGGATACTCCGCGCGCCGCAACTGCGCGTCGAACACCTCGACCGTCACGTCACGGCTATCGTCCGACGTGAATCGGTATGATCGCTGCTCGCCGTCCTCGCTCACGAAGTAGCGATAGCCAGCGCGCCCATCGCCGGGTGCAAGGCGGCGGCGCTGATGCGGCCGTGCATGCGGTGGACCGAAGGCCACGTCGTGGACGCGCCAGCGACCGTTCCGGTGATCGACGTAGTACACGCGGCCGTCGGGTGTCGTCTCGACGGCTGGTTTCCGAGGCATACCCATGTTAGGACACTGACACCGACAGCGGACCGCTGCGCGCGAGACCGCAAGACGGCGGCCTGCTTACGGTCTAATAGGTCGAACGGCCCACTGGCGGCGCGCGCGCGTCAGGACAACCTTATCCTCGTGCAACCGGGCGCAATCACCCAGCAGCACCAGCCGGCATGACGATCGCGCTTGCCGCGAAGGTCGGCGATGGCATCGTGATCGGTGCCGACAGCGCCACGACCCTGAGTACGCCGGGAGCGCCTTCCCCGCTGAAGGTCTACTTCAACGCTGAGAAGGTCTGCAACCTCGTGAAACCGTGGCCCATCGGCTTCGTGACTTATGGCCTCGGCGGCTTAGGCGGACGCTCAATCAACAGCTTGGCAAAGGATCTTCGGCTGCGGTTCGCGGGTTCCGACGCGAATTGGCTCCTCGACATCAAGACGTATACCGTCGAAATGGTCGCCACCCGCCTGCGCAAGTACTTCTACGAAGAACTGTACCTAAAAGAATTTCCGGCCGGCTCGCGCAAACCGAGCGAGTACCTGACGATGGGGTTCGGCGTCGCGGGTTACAGCGCTGGCGTGGGATCTGCCGAACTGTGGACTTTCGACGTCGATCAGAATGGTGACTGCGCCGCGCCCGTCCGTGTCGACGCTCCTTCCACACCTTGCGTGTGGTGGGCGGCGCAGCCCGAGGCATTGAACAGACTGTTTAAGGGTTGGTCGATTAGCACCCGCGATACGCTTGTGACGGCCGGGCTTAGTATTCAGGATTCGGAACAACTACTGGGGGTCGCGCAGCCCCAACCGCTGCTAACACCGGGCATGCCAATCCACGACGCAATCGACCTCGTACGCTACATGGCAGACGTTACAGTAGGATTCGTCAGGTTCGCCGCTGGGGCCTCCGTTGTGCATCCGCCAATCGATATCGCGGCAATCACGCCGCACGAAGGCTTCCGTTGGGTGCAGCGCAAACACTACTACAGCCGCGACTTTAACGTCCAGGCGTTCGTGCCACCCACCCTATAACTTTCGAGCATGCTCGTCATGGGAAACGAGGACAAGAACACGCCGCCGGCACCGACGCCGCCGAGCACGGAGAGTGGCCAGACGCGCGGTTGGGAGCCGCGCCCGACGCCTCCTCCCTTACCTGCGGACTTCGCGGAGAGGGTCCGGCAGGCGGTTCGAACATCGGACGTGCACAAGCCGAGCAGGTAATTCGTCGGCTAGGGAGGCAGCTTGTCCGTCGTCGCTGCCAGCCCCGCGCTCGGATTGTGTCGGTTCTAAGTTGGATATCAATATTGCTGCTCATGCTACCCCTGTGCTACCCCGAAAGAAAACGCCCGCCAATCGACTAGGCGGGCGTTCTTGTAATTGATTACCGTGCATGTTGTTACCTAAGTTGCCCCTCCTGGGCTCGAACCAGGACTCTCCTGATCCAGAGTCAGGCGTGTTGCCAGTTACACCAAGGGGCAAGGAGAGACCGGGAAAGTTATTGGGTCACCCCAGACGACGGTAGAGTGAGGCCGAGGTTGGCGGCCGTGAAGGCGATCAGATCGGCCGTATTCGCGATTCGCTTGTCCGTCGGCAGATAGCCGTGGCTCCCCTCGGTCTCGACGTGGATCAATACCGGATGGTCGCAGTGCTGCACCGCCTGCATCGCCGCCGTGAACTTGTAGCTGTGACTCGGCACGACACGATCGTCGTGGTCGGCGGTCGTCACGAACGTGGCCGGGTAGCAGACGCCCGCGCGGATGTTCTGCACCGGGGAGTACTTGATCAAGTAGCGGAATGCCGTTGAGTCGGTGGCCGAACCGTATTCGCCAGTCCAGGCAGCGCCGCCGGTGAAGCGGTCGTAGCGCAGCATGTCCATGACCCCGACGGCCGGCAACGCGACCGCATACAAATCAGGGCGCTGCTCCTCGACCGCGCCGACTAACAGGCCGCCGTTCGAGCCTCCCTGAATCACCATCTTCGCGGGCGACGAGTACTTCTCGCGCTCCAAGTACTCGGCCGCCGCGATGAAGTCGTCGAACACGTTCTGCTTCTTCTCACGCATGCCCGCGTGATGCCACGCTTCGCCGTACTCGGCGCCGCCGCGTAGGTTGGCGGTGGCGTAGACGCCGCCGAGCTCGAGCCAGAGTGGGATGGTCGGGCTGAACGTCGGCACGAGGTTGATGTCGAACCCGCCGTAGGCGTAGAGCATCGTCGGGTGAGACCCGTCGAGCTTCAAGCCCTTCTTGGCGGTGATGAACATCGGCACCTTCGTGCCGTCCTTCGACGTATAGAACACTTCCTGCGTCTGATACTGACTGACGTCGAACGGCAGTGTCGGCGGATCGAACGGGTGCCGCTCGCCCGTCTTGATGTCGTACCGGAAAACTGTCTCGGGATACAGCGGCGACTGGAATGAGTACAAAAGCTCGGGGGAATCGGCGCGCGACGAGAGACCCAATACCGAGCCGATCCCAGGCAGCGCAATCGTCCCCAGCGGAGCCCCGGTCAATGAGACCATGCGCAGCGTGCTCTTGACGTCGACCAGCTCGAGGAGCGTGAGACGGCCGCCGGTGATGACCGCGTCCTCGATCTCATGCTCACCCTCGGGGACGATCGTGCGCCACTGAGATGGATCCGGGTGCGCGAGATCGACCGCGATCACGCGGCGCTTCGGCGCGTTCTTGTCGGTCAGAATGTATTCGGTCGAGCCGATGACATCGATCACGGTGTAGAGACCATCGGCCGCATCCGAGATCGGCACGATCGGCGCGTCGACCTTCGGGTGCATCGGATCGCCGAGTGCGGCGAGCGCCGTGGTGTTGCGCGGCTCGGCGCCCGGGCTCGTCGCCACGATCAAGAACCGACCGTCCTCGCTGATCTCGCAATTCACGAACCACGTGGGTTTCGCCGGGAGCGCGAAGATCTTGATGTCGGCCGATTGCGGCGTGCCGACCTTATGGTAGTACAGCGTCTGATTCGTGAGCGACGCACTCAGCTTCTCGGCGGCCGACGGCGCGGGAAAACGCGAGTAATAGAAACCGCCGCCATCTTGCGTCCACACGAGACCGGAGAACTTGACCCAGCTGACGGTGTCGGACAGATCATGCCCGGTCGCGACTTCGCGCACGTGAACGTCGCGCCAGTCCGAACCACCCTCTGACAGACCGTACGCCACATACCGGCCATCCGGTGAGGGCGACCACTCGGCCAATGAGATCGAGCCATCGGGCGAGAGTTGGTTCGGGTCGATCAACACCGACGGCGCACCACTCGCGCCACGGCGTACGTAGAGCACCGCCTGGCGCTGCAGTCCGCTGTTCTTTTGGTAGAACCAGACCTGGCCGTGGACTTCGCGCCGCGGGAGGCTGACCTTGGGAAAGTTCCACAGTGCCGTGAGCCGCTGCTTGAGCACATCGCGGCCGGCGATCTTCGAGAGATAGTCGGCGGTGAGCGCGTTCTCGGACGTGACCCAGCTGTGGATCCCCGGCGCGTTCAGATCCTCCATCCAACGATACGGCGCCGGCACGGCCGTGCCGAAGAGCGTATCGACCGTTGCATCGGTGGATGCGGTCGGGTACGTCAAACCTTGGGCGCTCGCTGCGCTCGCGCCTACGAACGCGGCCGCGATCAGCCAGCGATACGAAGAGCCGACGATGAGCCTCACTTTACGCCTCCTTAGAGCCAGCGCGGCACGCGATCGCGATACCGCCGATACTCGCGGCCGAATGCCCGCTCGAGATACGCCTCCTCCCGAGCAATCACACGCCGGCGAACGATACCAAGAACCCCGATGAGCATCAACAACGGCCAGAGCGCATTCGCCGCGACCGCGATGCCCGCGCTCAGGATCGCGAGCCCCACATACATGGGGTTCCGTGTCCATCGATACGGCCCACGGACAACGAGCGCTGTCGTCGGCCGGTCCGGCCGGATGCTCGACCCCGAGCGCCTCACCATGACGATGGCGCTCGCGCACAGCACGAGCCCGACTGTAATGAGCGCTGCCCCAGGGACGAGCCAATAGCCCGGCGCCGCGTGACGTGGGAACAAGGGGCCACCGACCACGGCCTCGATCGCGAACCCAACCGCGAGCCCCCCGAGGTAATACAACGGTGGTGGAACACGAACCCCCGCCGTCTGCTCCATGCTAGACGAAGATAAGCCGCCAGCACGCGACGCGCTGCTACTTTTGGGAGTGCGTTCAATGCGATGGCTCGCCGCGGTGGTTGCGCTCTCCGCGTGTCATGATACACCCGTGGCGTTTGGGACGCACGCGGACTCGCTCTTTACCGCGCTCGCCGAGCGGTACACGAATGTCGAGCGCACGCCCCGGTTTGCGGGCGCGCGTACCAAGCTCATTCATCACGCACTCTCGCCCTCTCGCGTGTTCGATGATACCACGGTGTGGAACGGCGAGGATCCGCCGACGGTGCGCGTGCTCATCGTGCACGGCGCGTTCGAGGGCGGCAAGTATCGACTATTCGATGATCCCGCGGCCGGGTTGCCGACGCACGTGGGCGAGACGCAGCAAGTGATTCGTCTCGAGCAAACCGGGAAAGGCGAATACGAGTGGACGACACGAGCGGTGGGCGCGGTCGGCTCGATTACCGGCGACGACCTCGCGCGAGTCCTCTCGACCCTGCTCTCCGCCGGCGCCATTCACACCGACGCCGACTTGCGGGCCGAGTATCGCCTGGCGTTTCCGAAAACAACCGCGGCGCTCGGGCAGCTGTTCTCTCTCGATACGCTGCGAACGCAAACCAACGGCACGGTGACGCTCGTGGCCGTCTCGCATCCCGACGCCATGGCCGGCAACTTTCCCGCGTTCGCGAAGTATCTCAAGAAGTACGTCGAACCCACGCGATTTCACTCGACGCTCCGCGACAAGAGTGGCGCGACGTGGCTCGATGTGAAATGGAACAATGGCGCGCTGACCATTGCGTGTCGCGGCACGCGCGATGGACACCTCGCGCCACTCGGCGGCGGGACTGGCGTGATGCCCGACACCCTCCTGCTCGAGACCGAGATCTTCACGAAAGTCGCGATCTTCTCCGCCGGCATCAGCGGGCTCGTGTCGGACGTCACGATGATCCATGCGCCACACGAGCGCGGATGGGACTTCGAGTTTCGTCGCGAGCCGAAATTTCATATCCCACTGGCCATGGGAACCTTCATGCGCGGCTCGCTCCGACGGCCCTTCGAGGGGCACGGCTCGGGAATCCAGCTCGTCATGCACGACAGCGCGGGCGCCCAATCGCTCCTCGCACGCGACGGACACTTCGCCGTCAAAGAGAGCACGGTAATGAAATGGTTCGGCGGATTCGGGAAAGCGGCCGTCGGCGACTTCGCCGGACAGTCGGAGGCCGAGGAGAACCGGTTTGACGCCGAGGTGTTTACGGCCCTGCGAATGGACCTGGGCGGCCACTAAACACAAACGCCCCGGTTCTAGAACCGAGGCGTCTTATAGAGGCTTGCCACGCGCGCCGTCATTGGAACTCTCCGTCCTACCGAACGGCGGCGGGCAAAATTGTCAGAAACCAGTGGAGCTGAGGGGAGTCGAACCCCTGACCTCTGCAGTGCGATTGCAGCGCTCTCCCAACTGAGCTACAGCCCCGAAGCGCGGTGCGCGCCGCAATCAAACGTAGAGACGTGCCACCTGATGTCAAGGTAACAGCCTTTACAACGTGACGCGAGGTCACCCGCGTCAACAGCCCAATAACTATTCAGTTACGACCGTGTAGCCGAACAACGATCACGCGGCTCCGTCGGACGGCGAACTGTCGCTATGAGCAATCCGGGACACCCGGCTCCGATCTTCGACCGTCGTCTCCGTCATGACGCTCGCCTCGCGACGCCGCGTCCGTGCCCCAGCGCTCCGCGCGCCGCCACCCTCACGGCCGATCGCCGCCATGTGCTCGCGATCGCGACTCACGGTCTCACCACCCTTGCGTCCGGCCACCCGCGCTTCGTCGGCCGTCCACTCGTGAGCCGTGCCTTTCGCATGCGCCGCACGCCCGCCCTTGCTGGCGATCTCGCGCTGGCGATCACGATCCATCGAGGCGAATCCGCGATTGCTGGTGCCGCTGCGCTTCGCCGATCCGTTCGCACGCCCGTTGTCGTGCTCCACCTCGCGATTGCTCTGCTCCGGCATCAGACCTCCCCTCCTGCTTTGCCCATACTTTGGTTTATACCCACCGCGCTCTGCCGCAAAACGAGTACCATATGCGCCGCGCTCACCTTTTTCCAAACTAAGATCCCACACGGCCGGGCTCCCTTCAAGCCCGGCCCCGAAACATCAAGCAACAACCAGGCCCAAGTTCCGAAGTCTAGGCAGGGAAAGGCCTTTCGATACCCGTATATTTCATAGATGTCACTCTCGTTGCGCTTCTTAGGGACCGCGGCGTCCCGCCCGACCGTCGAGCGCAACGTGTCCTCGATCGCGGTCGTTCGGGAAGGCGAGACCTTCCTGGTCGACTGCGGCGAAGGGACCCAGCGCCAGATGATGCGATACGGGATCTCCTTCAACCTCGGGGACATCCTATTCACACACTACCACGCGGACCACGTCCTCGGCGTCGTCGGCCTGCTCCGGACCCTTCAGCTCCAGGGCCGGACCGAGCCGCTTCGCCTCTGGGGTCCTACGGGACTCGGACGCCTGGTGCGCCTGGCCGAGTCCTTCGGGGGCGAGCGATGGGGGTTCGCGGTCGAACCCACCGAGCTCGAACCCGGTGCGTCAATCAAACGCACCGGATATGAGATCGGTTCCTTCCCCGTCGATCATCGGGGCTCGCGGTCCTTCGGCTACGCCCTCGTCGAAGAAACCCGCCTCGGACGATTCAACCCAGACCTCGCGCGCGCCCTCGGCATTCCCGAAGGGCCCCTTTGGGGTCGGCTGCACCGTGGGCAGACCGTGACGCTGGACGACGGCCGGATCATCGACGGTGCGACCCTCGTCGGACCCACCCGGCCCGGACGCCGTGTCGTGATCACCGGGGACACCCGGCCCGCCGACACGACCGTCGTCGCCGCGACCGACGCCGACCTGCTCGTGCACGAGGCGACGTTCGCCGACGAAGAGGCGGTCCGCGCGGCCGAAACGGGCCATTCCACGGCCCGCGAGGCGGCGACCGTCGCGGCCGCCGCGAAGGTCCGGCGCTTGATTCTCACCCACTTCTCGGCGCGCTACACCCGCGACCACGCCGACCTGGAACGCGAAGCGCGCGAAGTGTTTCCGGCTACCTGGTGCGCACGCGACGGCTTGGAAATCGAGGTGCCGTACGCGAACGAGTCAGAGTTGGCTACGCTGTCCCAGGCGGTGTACGCGGCCCCCAGCCAGCCGGCCGAATCGGCATCGACCTCCGGAACAGGCGCCGCAGGGTCGGATCGTCCAGGGCATCCATGACCGTACTGGCAGGCAAACGGGCGGTCACGTTGCGCGCCTCGGGCCCGTGCGACAGGAACCACGCGTAGCGATCGAGATGGCTCGAGCCCGGATACCGAAACACGACCATCGCGTTGCTCGCGCCGGGGAGTTGGACGGCCACGTCCCAGCTGGTGCCGTCACCAGACGTAAAAGTGCGCTTCACTTAGGCCACAAGCTCCTCGAGGGGACGCCGACCCACAAAGCCGGCGTCGATCTCGTGCCAGAATTGAACGCTGGGCTCCCCGAGCCGCCAGCAGAGATACACCTGCCGCCCATCCCGCTTGGCCGGAAAATCCACGAGTCCCGTCTCATAATCTTTGAGCTCGACCCCGAGTGCGGCGAGCTCGCGGACGAACCGATCGACTTCGGCGGCGATCGCCCCCGCCTCGCGCTCGAGCTCCGCCGCGCGCGGATCGGGCGCATGGGTCGTCACCGAGGCCGTCACCAGCTCGAACTCGCGAATGCGCTCGCGCCAGCGGCCGACCGACACCACGATGTCCTCGACGATCCGGCGCACGAGCGGCAGCATCTGCGTCGCTTGCGCTGGCGTGAAGAGCTTCGCTTCGGCGGGCATAATCGAATCGTGCGGTTCGTCAGGCGGACGGTCAAGACCGCCGGCCGTTCGACTCCGCCTCGCGCTCTTCCAACCGGCGACGCCGCCGATCCTGCGCCGCGGCATAGCGACGCAACTCGTCCGGCGTCTCCGGAACGAGACGCGGGACTTCCACCGGCCGACCGTTTCGATCCACGGCCACCATCGTGAGGTAGCACGAGTTCGTGTGCCGGCGGCGACCCGAGATCAGATCCTCGGCCTCGACCCGCACGCCGACTTCCATCGACGTCCGGCCGACGTAGTTCACGCTCGCCTTCATGATCACGAGATCGCCGACATGGATCGGCTCGCGGAAGTCGACGCGGTCGACCGAGGCCGTGACGCAGGGCATCCGCGCATGGCGGAATGCCGCGATCCCGGCGGCCGTGTCCATCATCGCCAAGACGACACCGCCGAACACGTGGCCCAGGACATTCGCGTCCTGGGGCATCATGAGACGCGAAGTCTCGCCTTGCGATTCTCTCACGGGCTTTGCCGCCAGGCCGGGGTCAATGCTCATGATGTGCCGGGGCGCGCGCGCGGCGGGATCGTGGGCCGACGTGCTGCGCGGGCGGTGGGGCAACCCGAGGTGCCGCACGGCGCGAGCCGCGGGGAGGACGGCCGTTCACAGTTGCGGCCACGAAGCGAGCGGCGCCGTGCTCATGCGGATGCCCGCCGAGCCGTACGCTCCGAGCGTCGTCCGAGTAGAGCGCCGATTCGTCGAACGCCCGAACCAGGGCCCGACGGGTGTCGGCATCGGAAACGGCGTCGGCCGACGTGTCGAGCCAGAAAACCCGATGCGCCGGCGATGGCACACGCGCCACAGGCCACTCGTGTCGCGTGCTGTCGCGGAGCGCGAGCTGGACGTCGTCCTCGCTCGTGTCGTATCGCGCGATGACGTCGATCTTGCCATGCCGCCATACGACCGCCGTCGAATCGGCATTCGGCAGCGTCGGCCGGACTTCGCGCCACCATGCCGGCAGCTGCCCCGCCGCCTGTATGGACCCGAGCGAGAGATACCGCCCGCTACCCGTCGCCCCATGCCCTGGCACGATGAACGTCACCGCCAGGGCGCGATCATGATCGCCGAGCGTAAAGCTCAACGGATCAAACGAGAACGCCCCGCCGGTGAGCGCCCTCGACCCGCGCCGCTCGGACTCGTCACCGGCCTCTCCAATCGCCCTCGCCGAATCCTTCGCCGCACCAAACCGCCGCTGCCCGGCCGCGATCATCCGTTCTGCGCCGGGTACGCCGAGCACCGAGCGGAGCGACGCCGCGCTCTTTGGCACGCCGACAGAGCGGAGGTCGAGCACCCCGTGCCGAACGGTCTCACCGGTCCCGGCCTCGCCTTTCAGCGCCCCATGGTACTGAAATGAAAGGAATGGCCCGTGGAGGTCGAGAATGTCCACCTCGCCAGTCACGGTACTGGCCGGATCGTCGGCCGCGTCCTCGTCCGGCTCGAGCGGCGAGTCGTCGGGATGCCGTACCGCATACCGGGCGGCAGCCCGCCCGACCGTGGTATCCTCGAACACGGCCACGGAGTCGCCCTTGATGAGATCCCGCCGATAGATCCGTTGTCCGACAAACACGGCATTCGAGTACGAACGGTCGTCGTCCGCGACATAGATCTCATAGAACCGCCCGCCATACCGCGCGAGCGTCAACGGTGCGCCGCGCACGTGCACGCCGTCCCGACCCGTTTTTACCCAAAACGTCGAGTCGCCCGCGCCAAGCAAAAACTCGGCCGCCGGCGGGGTGGTCGCCTTTCGGTGCACGACACGTGTCGCCGAGTGGGTACTGCACCCGACGATCAATCCCAACGTTCCTACGGTCAGTGCGTGACGCATCGCCGAAAGATACAGTCCTAGGAGATATTACACGACGCATGATGATGACACGCGCCCTTCCACTTCTGTTGGCCTGCACGCTCTCCGCTGCAGCGCAGCTTCAACAACCACCCCAAGCTGCACCTCCTCCCGTGGTCCGGGGCATCTACGTCAACCGGTTCGCGGCCCAGAGTCCGCGCAAGATGCGATCGTTGATCGCGCTGGCTGACTCGACCGAGATCAACGGCTTCGTCATCGATATAAAGGACGAGTTCGGGATCAACTATGCATCGACGGATACGTTGGTCCGGCGCAACGCGGGCCGCGCCGGCGTCATTCCCGATCTCCCTCAACTGATCGACACGCTCAAGGCACATCACATCGTGCCGATCGCACGGATCGTCGTATTCAAAGATTCGGTTGCAGCGCGCTTGAACCCTGCTTGGCGGATCTTGAAGAGCGATGGGACTTCCTGGCACGACAAGAAGGGGATGACCTGGGTCAACCCGTATAATCACGACCTGTGGGAATACGAGCTCCGCGTGGCCGACGAAGCCGCGGCGGCTGGATTCGAGGAAGTCCAATTCGACTACATTCGCTTTCCCGAGCCGTACAAGAGCCTACCGACGCAGGTGTTCCCTGGCGCGGGTGATCGCGCGAAGCCCGTCGTGCTCGCCGAGTTCTTGAGCGCCGCCCGGGCGCGCCTCTCAAAGAAGGGCGTACGCACGACCGCCGACATCTTCGGTCTCGTCACGAGTGTGAACGGCGCGCTCGAAGTCGGACAGCGCTGGGAAGATCTCGCGCAGTCAGCCGACGTCATCCTGCCAATGGTCTATCCGTCGCACTACCCGCACGGGTCGTTCGGCCTCGACCACCCGAACGCCGAGCCATACAAGACCATCCTGGCGGCCATCTCCGCCGCGCATAAGCGCGATGAGAAACTCGGCCTCACCGGCGATCACGTGCGCCCATGGCTGCAAGCGTTCACGCTCGGCAGTCCCGCGTATGGCCCCGCCGAGCTTCGGGAGCAGAAGAAGGCCGTGTATGACGCGGGGTATCAGGGTTGGGTGCTGTGGAACCCTGGGTCGCGCTATGATGCGGTGGCCGCCGGACTGGATAAAAAGCCAGCGCCGCCGAGTGGCGGACAATCGTTGGCGGCTAAGAAATCTCCTGTCCCGACCACTGCTCGACAACCTTGAGGCTCTCGGCGTGATCGGCTTCGGCGCCGAGCAGATTGTGAGCGATCCGCATCAGCTCTGCGGTCAGCTGTAGCACGGGAGCCGGCGTCTTCTGATCGCGAATAAACTGCGCCGCGATCCCGACATCCTTGTCGAGCAACGCCAGCCGAAACGTCCGCGGGAACTTCCGCGTGACGACGCGCTGCGGGATCAAGTTCATTGACGCATTCGACCGGCCGCTCGATGCGTTGATCACGTCGAGCGCCACCGTCGGCGACACACCCGCGCTCTTGAGCGCCGCCAACCCCTCGGCCGCCGACCAGAGATGCACGGCGAGCAACGCGTTGTTCACGGCCTTGACCGCATCGCCACTGCCGATCGGTCCGCAGAGCACGATCTTCTGCCCGACGGCGTCGAGCACACCGCGCACCCGCTCGAGCGCGCGCCCGTCGCCGCCGACCATGATGGTCAGCGTGCCCGCCTCTGCCCCCGCGACGCCCCCACTCACCGGGGCATCGAGATACGACACGCCAACCGTGGCCAGCCGCGCCGCTATCCGGCGACTGCCCGCCGGGTCGCCCGACGTGAAATCCACCCACACCGCGCCCTTCTGGAGCGCCGGCAGCGCGCCTTCCAGCAGTCCCTCGACGTCGGGCGACGTTGGCAGGCACGACGCGACGATCTCGGCGCCGCGGACCGCGTCGGCGACCGTCGGTGCGGCGATGACGTCGTGCTCAGCCGCGAAGGTCGCGGCTTTGGCGGCCGTGCGGTTCCATACCGTGAGCTCGCACGTACGCGCGAGCCGCGCGGCCATCGGCGTACCAATGTCGCCAAGGCCGAGAAAAGTGAGACGGGGCATGTGGCGGAAATTAACCGGGCATGCGTAAACTCAAGGGCTATGGCGCCGCCCCTGGACCCATGTCCGAGCTCGCCGAACTGCGTGTCGACCCAAGCTTCTGTGGACGATCGCCAGCATCACATGCCGGCGATCCCGTTCACGATTCCGACCCAGGCGGTGGTGCACGCGATCATGGACGTGATCGCCGAATCTCCGCGGACCCGCATCGTGTCGCGGGACACGCACTACGTGCACGCCGAGTTCCGCAGCCGCCTGTTCCGGTTCGTCGACGACGTCGAGCTCGTCGTCGACCCCGTCGCCCACGTCGTCCACTTTCGCTCGGCGTCCCGCGTCGGGCATAGCGACTTCGGCGTCAATCGCCGGCGAATGGAGGAGCTGAGCCGAACCCTCCACGGGAGGATCGCCCCCCGTGGTTAGCGTTTATAGGTAGCTGAGCCACGGACTCCGGCGGGTCGCCTTGATCCGCGCATGCCGCTCCGCGGCACGTCGAGCAGCACACTACGCTGCTCGACTGGTCGGTTCGCCTCCGGGGGGCAAACCCCAACTACGCCCCCCGGACCCCCCGACTACAACATCAGAGATAACTCAACCAAGGGCTACGGCGTGTGGCCTTGATCCGCGCATGCCGCTCCGCGGCACGTCGAGCAGCACACTACGCTGCTCGACTGGTCGGTTCGCCTCCGGGGGGCAAACCCCAACTACGCCCCCGGACCCCCCGATTGCAACATCAGAGATAACTCAACCAAGGGCTACGGCGTGTACCCTTGATCCGCGCATACCATTGGCACACAGGCAGTAGGATCGCGATCACGATGACCCAGACCAGATACAAGAGCCCCAGGCTCCACGTGTAGCCCGGCGGCGGCTCGGGATTCCACATCGGGTGGTTCGTGAAGAGCCACGGGTCGACGGCCCCGGTGCGAATCAGCGATACGACGCACGCCGCGGCGTGAATCAGCGGAATGTGCAGGACGTAGAAGAAGAGCGGCACGCGGCCGAACGTGTCGAGCACTCGAGGCCCCTTCACGAAGGGCAGGATGAGAATGGTCGGCCCGAGCGTCATGAGGAGATAGTCGAGCGACGCCGGATACTTCGTCGTATTCAGAAACCGGATGACAAACGGTATCTGCGCGGGCAAGGCATGCCACGGCCGCGGATCGCCGTAACCGTCGATCCCGCGAAGTATGAGAAAGAGCACCGTCGCACCGAGGCCGATCGCGATGCACACGTTGCGGCGTTGCACGATCGCGCCGAACGCGTAGCCGGCCGCCATGACCGCGACCCATGGGACGATCACGTAGAGCACCGCGAGGTTTCCGACGGCGCCGCCGTAGTAGAGAATCCGCGCCAGCCACGAGATGCCTTCGTGCGCCGGAGGCAGCAGGTTGTGGCCCGCGATGATGGCGAGTGCGCCGACGGCGATGGCGGGCATCGGCAGCCAGATGATGCCGGCGAGCAGCACCATGCACCAGCCGAGTGCCCAAATCACACCGGCGAGCAGATAGTGCTGAAAATCAAAATTGAAGGTCCACGCGACGCGGAGGACGGTCAGTTCCAGGAACACGAGAAACAGTCCGCGCGTGATAAGAAACCGGGACATCTCCCGCTTGTCGCCGCGGCGCTGTAATCGCAAGTAGGCGCCGGTGCCGGCGAGAAAGAAGAACGCCGGGGCACAGAAATGCGTCACCCACCGAGTGAAAAAGATGCCCGGAGTCGGACCGCCTGGCGGCAGACCCGAGTACACGCGCACATGATCGAGCGCCATCAGCACCATAACGGCGCCACGCACGATGTCGATCGACGCGATCCGGTCGGCAGAGCCAAGCCGCGGGGCGGCACTCATACCGGCGACGCTACTCGATCAGACCCCGGCCGGCAAGCGCGATTCAGGGAACGGCGTGCGGGCTGCCGTGAGCGGTCGACCGCAGGAGCGCCTGGAGCGCGGCACGACGGCGACGGCTCACGCTCACTGTCGTGCCATTGCGCAGCACCGCCACCGTGCGCCCGTCCGCCAGCGCACGGATCTCACGAATCCGGTCGAGCCGCACGAGCGCACCCCTGTGCACCCGGACGAACTGCGTCTTGCCGAGCCGGCGCCAGAGCGAGGCGAGGGACTCGCGGATCAGGCGATGCGTGCCGCCGGCGTGAACGCGCGAGTAATAGTCCTCGGCCTCGATCCAATCAATCTCCGTCGCCGGGACCACGAGCGACCCGCTCGGCGTCCCGACAACGAGCGCGCCCAGCCGCGCGGATTGGCCGACGATGTCACCAACCCGCACGCGCTCGCGCACCCGCGCCATAGCGGCCGCGAACCGCGCCGCGACGAGCGGCTTGACGAGATAGTCGAGTGCTTGAGCCTCAAACGCCTTGACCGCGAAGGCATCGTAGGCAGTGACGAACACGACGATCGGCATGCGGTCGACGCCGCGCTCGCGGATCACGCCAAAAGCGTCGAGCTCCGGCATCTGCACGTCGAGGAAGACGAGATCCGGGGCCAGCGTCTCCAAGGCATCCAGCGCGGCCTTCCCATCGCGACACTCGCCGACCACCACGACATCGGGCTCGCGCGCGAGCAACTGACGGATACCGCGGCGCGCGAGCGGCTCGTCGTCGACGATGAGAGAGCGGATCTCACGCATGATATGGAAGCCTCACCGTTGCGACTGTCCCGCCACCCGGTGGTGAGGTCAGATCCAATCTGGCACGGCTGCCATGCAACGTCGCGAGGCGCGCGCGGATATTCGCGAGACCTACGCCCGACGCGTTCACCTCGGCCAGGCCCGGTCCGTCGTCCGAAACTACCAGTACGAGATCGTCGCCGTCGCGTCGAGCCGAGATACGAACGTGGCCGGACTCGGTGCGCTTCGCGATGCCGTGGCGGACGGCATTCTCGACCAACTGCTGTAGGACCAGCGCCGGTACGGCAGCACCGAGTGTGTCGGGTGCGATATCAAACGCCGGTCGGAGCCGGTCGGAGAACCGGATCTGCTCGACCACGAGATACCGGTTGAGAAACGCCAACTCTTCAGCCAGCGTGATCTCGTGCTTGGCATCCGGTTTGAGCAACTCGTGCAGCATCGTGCCCAGCTCCTCAATGACCCGCGAGGCCGTCTCGGTGTCCCGGTCGCGCACGAGCACACCGACCGCGTTCAGACTATTGAAGAGAAAATGCGGGTTGAGTTGCGCCCGCAAGGCTCTCAGTCTCGCCTCGCGCGACTCGAAGAAATAAAACACGGCCCGCTCGGCCCCGACGACGGCGAAGTAGACCGCGACGCCGAACGGGAGCGTGATGAAGAACCAACTGACGAGAAACTGCCCAGTGATGGCTCCCTCGGCTCCCGGTATCACCAAGCGCCGGAGCACGGCCCCGGAGCCCGCCCATGCGGCACAGGAGACGAGCGATGCGACCACGTGCAGCGCGACGTGTTGGCGCAATGGATATCGCCGCGCCAGACGCCAGATGCCCGGCGTCAGCGCACCGTACAGAAGCCAGTCGCCGCCTTGCCAGATGAGGCTCCGCGCATTGGCCGGCTCGTGGTACAGCCGCGATTGGGCGTACGCATTGAGAACCGCCAGGATCGCTGGCCCAGCCCACGCCAGCGAGATGATCGCCCAGAGCGGCGGCGATCGACGGTTCAGACGCCGACGGGCTCGCGCCGCTCCGGTTGCGACGGCGTCACAGCGGTCGCCGCGGACCCGAGCGGCGAGAGCCCGACGATGCCCTGCTCCAGCCACCGGTGCTCGCCTTTGAGCACTTGCTGCGCGAGCCGATAGATGGCCGGATCGTCCTTGCCGAACAACGCCCGGAAATGCTCGCGCACGCGATCGCGAGCGGTGCGGCAAAAGACGTCAGCCAGCACGATCGCTTCCCGCTGGCCATTGTGCGCCAACATATACGCCCGTGAGCACGCGGCTGACATCGCAAACAACTCCGCTCCGATGTCCACTGCCCGAAACAACACCATCTGCCGTTTCTCGAGCTTCGGCCCGAACCGCACCATCGCATGGAAGATCGACCGCCCGAGACGGCGCGTGGCCCGCTCGGCGAACCGGAGATGCCGCGCGAGTTGACCGAACTCCGTATAGGCCGGCACCTGACCGCGGCCGAACCAGCGCGACGCATACCACGCGGGATAAAATTTGGCGATGCGCCCCACGGCTGCCCAACGCGCCTTGGCCGATGACTTGGGGTCGATCAGCGCAAACGCCGTCTTGAAGTGATGATCGACGGCCTCGCGCGCGATGAACAATCGCATGATCTCCGAGGAGCCCTCGAAGATCAGGTTGATCCGAAAATCGCGCATGGCCCGCTCGACGGCGATCGGCGGCTCGCCGCGACTCTTGAGCGAGTCCGCGGTCTCATATCCACGCCCGCCGCGAACCTGCAGCGCGTCGTCGACAATACGCCACCCGGCCTCGGTGTTGTACATCTTCGCGATCGCCGCCTCGAGGCGGATATCGTATCCGCCGCGCTCATACAGCGCCGTCGAGAGCTCGGCGATCGCCTCCATCGCGAACGTGTTCGCAGCCATGAGCGAGAGCTTGCGCGCGACCGCCTCGTGCTTGCCGATCGGCTGGCCCCACTGCACGCGCTCGTTCGACCACCGCCGCGTGACCTCGATCATGGCCTTGGTGGCGCCCACCGCACTCGCCGGAAGGGTGAGTCTTCCGGTATTCAACGTGGTCAACGCCAGCTTGAGTCCCTTGCCCTCGCCCCACAGAATATTCTCGCGGGGCACCTTCACGTTAGTAAATCGGATCAGGCCATTCTCGATCGCCTTGAGCCCCATGAACCGCAGGCGATGCACGATCTCGACGCCGGGCCAAGAGGCTTCGACAATAAACGCCGTGATCTGACGCTTCGGCTTGCCCGCGACCATGACGTCAGGCGTGCGCGCCATGACGACGTACAGCTCGGCGCGCGTGCCGTTCGTGCACCAGAGCTTCTCGCCATTCAATAGGAAGGCGGCCCCGCCGTCGACCGGCGTGGCGCTCGTCGTCATGTTCGCCGGATCGGAGCCGGCGTTGACCTCGGTCAGCGCAAAGGCCGAAATGGCTCCCTTGGCGAGTCGAGGAAAATACTTGCGCTTCTGTTCGTCCGTCCCGAACAGCTTGAGGGGTTGAGGCACACCGATGGACTGCGAGGCCGAGAGGAGCGCCGTCAGCGAGCCGTCTTTCGAGGTCACCATTTCCATGGCCCGCACGTACGTCATCTGCGAGAGCCCGAGCCCGCCATACTCTTTCGGGATCTTGATCCCGAACGCGCCCATATCGCGGAGCTCCTGCACGAGCGCCTCGGGAATCTCGCCGGTGCGATCGATCGCGTCCGAATCGACGCGCGTCAGAAATTCTTTGAGCCGCGCCAGGAACGGCGCGGCGCGCACGGCGTCTTCCGGGTCTTCTTTCGGGTGCGGGTGGATGAGATCGAGCCGGAACCGTCCCAGGAAGAGCTCGCGAACGAAGCTCGGGTGCGTCCACTCGGTCTCGCGCGCCGCTTCGGCGACGTCGCGGGCTTCTTGTTCGGAGACGGCAGTCTGATCGGTCACGCAGTCCTCCAGTTACCCCTCAAGGGGCCTCACTTGAATCTAACGACCGCGAGCCCCGCGCCGATGACGGCAATGAGCGCGAACGAGAACCACTGGATCGCGTAGCTCATGTGCGGACCCTCGTCGACCGACGGTTGCCCGAAACGCACCGGGTGCGCCGGTGAGACGGTCGTATCCCCTTCGAGCATGACGTCGTACGGCCGTACGGGATAACCGGCCCACGCGGCGACCGCCTCGGGGCTGACCCAACGCAGGCGGTCCGGCCGGTTACCGGTGACAGCCGGGCCGGGGCCGGCCCAGAGCGTCTGGACCCGGCCCGTGCCGGACAAGGAGTCCGGCTCTCGCCACTGCAAATGGTCGATCGTCGAGCCATCGGGCGAGTATACCCAGCCGCGATCGACCAGCACCGCCGTATCGTTGCCGGCCATCCGGAGCGGCGTGATCACGTCGACGCCGGGCGCGCCGTTGCGTTCCCGATACGCGAGCACGGCCTCGTGCGCGTAGTCATACCGCCCGTTGAGCCGCACGCGACGAAACCGCGCCTCGCTCGTGTCCCGCGGCAACGCCGTGACATCGACGGGTGCGCCGTCCATGCGCGCGACGAGCTCGGCGTTCCGCCGCTTTCGTTCGCCGAGGCGGTGGAGTTGCCACACGCCGAGGCGCACGCAGGCCGCGCCGAATACCGCGGCGCACGCGATAAACACGACCTGTCTGGCATTCAGCATCTAGAAGAGCGACATCTGCTCGCCGAGCTGCTCGGGATCCACTGAGTGCAGCCCGAGCGCGTGTTGCATCGCGCGTGCGGACGCGGGCGAGTGGCCCGCAAAGTGATTGTTGAAAAACCCGTAGACGTTCCGCGCACGGGATAAGGCATTGGCCCATGCTTCGATCTCGCGCGAGCGATCGACTTGCACGCGCGAGTAGTCGATGATCTCCCGGTCGGGACCCATCCAGCGCACATACATAAAATCCGCTGTCGGCCGCTCGACCAGCGAGAGCATGGTCTTCCGCGGAATCCACCGCGCGTCCGTGAGCGCCAGCGCGACGTGATGCTCGGCGAGCAACGCCAGCACGCCGTCATAGATCCATCCCCGATGCCGGAACTCGATCGCGACCTGTAGATCTTTGGGCAGCATCGGAAGAAACGACGCGAATGCGGGGAGCTCCGACGGCTCGAAGTCCGGCGCGAGTTGCACGAGCACTGGCCCCAGTTTGGGACCGAGCTCGCGCACCCGATCGAAGAACTGAGCGAGGAGATCGCCCGAGTCGCGCAGCCGGCGGTCGTGCGTAATCTCCTGCGGCATCTTGAGCGCAAACGCAAACCCCACCGGACTCCGCTCGGCCCACGCCCGCACGGTCTTGGCGGGCGGAATCGCGTAGAACGTCGAGTCGACCTCGACGGTGTCGAACGCCCGACCATAGATGCTCAGATAATCCGCCGCGCGTGTCCCGGGCGGATAGAACGGTCCGACCCAGGCGTCGTAGTTCCACCCCTGAGTGCCGATGCGCACACCAGTACCGCCCATTCTGAATTGTAGTCTCGATCGAGTGCTCAATGCCGGCGATCGATCCTTCGGATATGCCCCCCAAAAAAAACGACCCCCGCCCTTTGGGGGCGGGGGAAGCATTCGACTTGGCACCAGGTGAGGCGTCATTCGATAACCTCCGCCTCGTGCCATCACCTACGCTCTCATATTACGCGGCGCCGACCCAGAACGCAACGCGCTTGTACATCCGTTGTCGACAACACACGTTTCAGTCGATGGTGGTATCACAATCGCAATTCGACACTTACGCGACATCATGAGCACGGACTGGCAACGGGTAGCTGACGGCCTCGCAGGGAAACATCCATCTGAACATTACAGAAGTCACGCCGTCCACATTCTCGGTCGAGTTGAGAGAATTGGACCGCTGGGAGATTCGGCCGAGGAATTCGGGCGCGTCTACAATTTTCTGCACTAATGCCTGGAAGTATGCCGTGGCTGCATATGACCAATGGTACGGCCATGCTCGCATCATGTATCTGGTCTCCGGTTTGATTGAGGGCACGTTGCGATCAAGGCTCAACCAACGGCTGACGGAGATGTTCGGGCCCGAGTGGCCATCGAATGATGACGCAGTGCCCTCACTTGTCCGGAAGGCCGACTCGATGCGGTCGCGAGCTGAACGCATGGAAAAGGTCGAGGGGCGACTCGCCCGAGCCGACACGACATCCAGTCCCGGCGACGCTACCGCGCTCGTGGCCGATCTGCGTGCGAGTGTGGCCACACCATTCCCGTCCCAGTTATCCGTGGATGGGGCAACTTTTTTGGCCGGGCTCACACTCGCCTCACTGCTGTCCTTCTTCACAACCAAACGTCTGCATAGTGGGACGTCACAACTCAAGGAATTGCTACGCGACGCGTCGTCTAACACACCCATTTCGCTCCAACAGGTCCAGGCGGAGTTCGAAACGTATCGGAAGACGAGAAACAATGTCGCGCACTACGTGCTCGGCGCTGAACTGTCGTTTGTGCAAGCACTCTTCAATGCTGCGCGCATTGCCTCCTGGCTCAGTGTTGACCTCCAACACTTCTATGGCTCGGTGGATGCCCGTCAGTCGACAGAGCTTTCACGTCTGCTGGGCCCTCGGGTCCGAGACCTGGCCCAAGCGGCAGGCAACGCCGCACGAAGTTGCGAAGAGCCTGATTGTACAAATGGCCTTCCCGATGACTGGATGCTGGTAGATAGGACGCCTCGTGATGGCGCGGAGTTGCAGGCTGGCGTCCCGGTCCGTCGCGCGTGCCTGCAGCATCGCGTGACCTACCGAGTGCGGCAGCATCAGCATGTGGGATTCTAAAGAGGCAGTCTCTTGCAAAGCCGTTCGTCAGTCTTCCCAACCCTGCACATACCACTGCGCGCTACGCGTGTAGTCGACGTAGAGCACGAACGTGGCGCCGCGGCTCGTGCAACGCCAATAGTCGCGACAGTACGCGTCGTCCCACCAATCGCCCGCGAGGCGCTCAGGGCCGATCGTGTGGTCGATGGGGATGCGGCGCGTGCGCCAGTGGAATGCGACGGGGCGGTCGTCGGTGCATTCGACGTCGACCGTTTCTGGTGATTCGAGAAACCGCCGTGGCACGTGGGAGTCGAGCGTGCCGATGGCGACCTCGGTCTCCTCGACCCACGCGCCGCTGCGCTCGGGGGCGTGGCGATCGCGCGCGACCGCGCGAACGACGGTGTTGGGGCCGAGCTCGGCGCGCAGGCGGTCGAAGGCAGCGTCGAGCCCGGACGGGTCGCGCCAGGCCGTGTCGAACAGGTTGCCTTGATCGCCGGAGAGCGGCGCGGTCGCGGTGACCGCGACGGTGACGCCCGCCGCGGGCGCGGGGAGCGTGGCGCGTTCGAGCAGCGTCCGACACCGCTCGAACATCGGCGCGACGCGCGCGAGCGGGCGGGGCATGCGAGCCTCGCGCGTCACCGTGCGATGGTCGTCCAAGCGCAACGTGATGGCGACGATGGCCGCGGCGCGGCCGTCGGCCACGAGCCGCGTGACGAGCCGATCGAGCGCCGCGCGTACCAGAAACAGCACGGGCTCGAGCGTCGTCACGCTCGTCGGGAGCTCGGCGGTCACGACACGCCGGGCTTCGATGCGCGCGAGCGCGGGCCGGCGGCGGTCGTCGCCGTGCGCGAGCCGCCAAGCGGCGAGGCCGGCGTCGCCCCACCGGCGCTCCACGTCGGTCGCCGAGAGCGCCGCGAATGCACCGACGGTCCGGAGGCCCAAGGCGTGGAGCGCCTCGCGGATCTCGTCTTCGATCGGGATGAGCGTAAGCGGCGCGGGCGCCAGGTACGCCGCATCGCTTCCCGGTGGGATGACGCACACGGGCTTGTCACCCCACGTCGCGGCCCGCGCGGCCACGCACGAATCCGCGATGGCTATGCGCACATCCGGGTGCCAGTGCCCTGCGATCCGCGTGAGTGCTTTGACGAGCCCGCGCTCGCCGCCCACGTGATCGAGCCCACCCGCGCCCACCCACCAGACGCCAGGCGTGCCGCTCAATGGCGTCACCTGCGGGCTGGCCTCCAAGAGCGCGGCGGTCGTATCGATGACCGCGCGCGTGATCACGACGTCATCCCACTCTTGGCACTCGAGCTCGGCGCAATGGGCAGTGGCTTCCGTGACGGTCATTCCCACCCGGACGCGCCGCCGGCCCGCTGCACGGGACACTGTTTTGATGCGCGAGGTCGGGTCGGTGAGTACCAGGAGGCGATCATCCCAGTGGAGGCGGTTCTCCGAATCGCGGCGACCGCCCTCGTCGTCCTGTGGTGCGCGCCACACCGCGCCGATCGGGAACCTCGGGATGCGTACACAAGCGACGCGCCACTCTCTGCTCACGCGGTACCTCCAGCATCTCGTGACGTCCACCTTTCTCGACCGTGACCCGCCAGGCGCTCACCCGGAGTCGCACGGCGGTCCCCGTCTGTAGCGCCTGATCCTCGCCGAGCACGAGCAATACGGCATCGCTCTCCCGCGAGAGCTGCGACAATCGCATGGTGACTGCCCGTGTCAGCGGCGGCGCGCTGTCGAGCACCACGAGTCCGAATGCCCCGCTCCGCAACAGCACATCGGCGCTCCAGGCGCCGCGCTGAGGGGTCGGCGGGCGGATGACCCATAACGTGCTCACGTGTGCCCAATCGCGCGGCACGAGCGTGCGTGTGGCGTCGATGTACGCGACCCGCTGGTTGGATCGCGTGACGATGTGGCGAACGAGTGAAGTTTTGCCGCTACCGAGCGGGCCCGTGATCTCGGTCAGCCGGCCTCGGGGAAGCCCGCCGGACAACGCCCGGTCGAGTGCGTCGATTCCCGTCGGCACGCCGGTGAACGGAACCGAGGGATCGGGTGCCGTGACGGCGGCGAGGCGCTGTTTGAGAGCCAGTAGAGAGGAGGCCGACACGTATCATGACACCAGGGTCAGACTGGCATCAGACGGCGAAGGCGAGCTGCTCTGGCGCGGGCTTGTCCACGAGATTCCAGAAACGTCGGCGCGGGTAAGCGATACCGTGCTTGGCGCAGATCCTGGCGAGGACGCGATGCATGCCCTCACGATAGCGATCGCCCACGCTATGTCCCTTGGCATAGGTCGCGCGATACCGGGGCCCGAGCTCTGGGAACTCGGACTCGATCAGTGGGAGATAGCGCTTCCGGGCATCGGATCTGAGCCGCAGGCTGTCGGCAAAGACCCGCTTGACGCCCACCGCGGCGACGCGCGAACACAACGCATCGAGCGATGCGGGATCATCCGTGATCCCTGGCAGCACCGGCGCGATATTGATTCCCACGTCGACTCCGGCCGCGGCCAACCGACCCGCCGCTTTGAGCCGTGCGTCTGGCGTCGGAGACCGCGGCTCGAGGCGACGGGCCAGGTCGCGGTCAGCCGTGATCAGCGACACTTGCACGATGATCTTCGAGTTTCTCGCGATACGCGTGAGGAGGTCTATGTCGCGCGTGACCAATGGACCCTTCGTGAAGATCACGATGCGCATATTGCCGTGCTCCGCTAGCACCTCCAGAATCCCGCGTGTGATGCGGAATCGCCGCTCGGCCGGCTGATACGGATCGGTGGCCGTGCCGAGCACGAGCGTCTCGCCTTTTATGAGACCTTGTAGGCGGTCGCTGCCATGTCGCAGCGTGTCGCGCAATACTTGAGGCGCGTTACGTTTGACGATCACCTGACGCTCGAACGCAAGCCATGGCGGGAGGGGCTCGGTACCCTGGAGCGGAGTCCGATCGACGACATAGCGGTGCGTGAAACGAGCGTAGCAATACGCGCAGCCGAACGCGCACCCGACGTACGGATTGATCGACCAGTAGTCCATACCGGTCGACTCCGGCGGGTTGAGTACGGACCGGGCCGCCGAGCCGTAGTACGCGATATCCGCCTGCGCACCCTCAGCAGAGGGTGTGCGGGGAGGCTTTTCGGCTATATCATCGAAGAGGACAGTCTGCGACACTTTACACCATACCGAACAAAGACCGTAGGAGCAATGTACCCGCTTCGCCTCTTCGCTGCCA
Organism: Gemmatimonadaceae bacterium; assembly: GCA_035570055.1. Taxonomy (GTDB): domain Bacteria; phylum Gemmatimonadota; class Gemmatimonadetes; order Gemmatimonadales; family Gemmatimonadaceae; genus DASRDS01. The sequence goes on along the minus strand of DATMLM010000072.1, from coordinate 43,859 downwards.
TAGTCATGATGACGGCCTGTGCGTCCGGCGGTGGTTCCTTCCCGCCGACCGTCGGAGATGCCCCGTCTAACGTGTCACGCGCCAAGGACTTGATCGCCGCCGCTACCCAAGCAGGCGCAGACTCGCTGTCGAGGGAGGCCTTGGCCTCTGCTCGTGCCCACCTGGCCGAGGCTGACTCGCTGACCAAGGTCAAGAAGCTGGATCGCGCCGCGCTTGCTGCGCGCCTCGCCGCGGCTGACGCCGCGTTCGCGCAGGCGGATTCGCAGCGGGCACTGGCCGAGCGCGCCAAGGCTGCCGAGGCGGCCCGTCTGGCGAACGTGGGGAGCAACTGATGCGGAGTCGATTCGTATTGACCGGAGCGCTGGTCGTCCTCGGCGCGTGTGGGGCCTCGATTCAGAAACCGGAATCGCTGACGCAAGCGCAATCACTCTACCAGACGTTGCAATCGCAGGGCGCCGATCGGCGGGCCGAAGGCGATATGATCCGCGCGCGGGGCGCGATCGACACGGCGCAGAGCGCGTTCTCGCAGGCGCAGAACCAGGAGTACGTGAACGGGATCGCGGCGGTCGCGTTGCGCATGACGCAGACGGCCGAGGCGAGCAACGCGCGGGCGTTGGCGCAGCGCTCGACGGACAGCTTGCACGACGCGCGCCTCCAGAAGCAGCTCGCGCTCTCGCAGGCGCAGGGGGCGGCCGCGCAGGCGCGCGCGGATTCGCTGCACAAGGTGGCCGAGGCGGCGAACGCGCAGCTCGGTCAGGCGATGCAGCAGCTGCAGTCGCTGGTCAGCGAGATGACGAACATCAAGGAGACCGCGCGCGGCCTCGTGCTGTCGCTCTCCGACATTCTGTTCGACGTGGGGCAGGCGACGATCAAGCCGAGCGCGCAGAATAACATCCGGCAGATTGCCTCGGTGCTGAAGCAGTATCCCAGCCATCACATCTCGGTCGAAGGGTATACGGACGCGACCGGTGGGGATGCGTACAATCTGAAGTTGTCCGAGGCCCGCGCGGGCGCGGTGCGCGCGGCGCTCGTCGGGGGCGGCATCGACTCGACGATCATCTCGTCGCACGGGTTCGGCAAAGACAATCCGGTGGCCGCGAACACGACGCCCGATGGGCGGGCCGCCAATCGGCGCGTCGAGGTGATCATCGAAGGCGCCGGACTCAAGGACCAAGCGACGGGTGGCGCCCCTGCGACGGCCGCGAATCCGAACGCGCCGCCGCCCCCCGCGGCGCCGGCGGCCGCGGCCAAAGACTCGGCGGGGAAGCCGTAGCAAGGCAGTCGCCGCTCGGTAAGTCTCGCGCGGTCGCGTCGGTGCTCGCCGGCGCGGCCGCGTTCGCGCTCGTAGCGTTCGCGACGCGGCCGCCAGGGCCCGGGCTCGATCCGGACGCGGCGTCGTACGTGGGAGCCGCGGTGTCGTTCGTCCGCACGGGCGCGTTCCGCATCCCGACGAGCGGGTGGGCCGCGAGCGATACGACGGAGGCCCTGGCCCATTTCCCGCCGGGGTTTCCGATCGCGATCGCCGGGCCGATCGCGCTGGGCGTGTCGCCCGTGCAATCGGCGCGGATCGTCATAGCGGCTTCCGCCTTCGCGACAGCGACCGTGATCTGTCTGCTCATGGACACGATGGCGCTCGGGTTCGTCGCGGTCGCAGTCATTTTCCTGACGCCCGCGCTCGTCGACGCGCACCTCTCCGTACTCAGCGAGCCGTTGTTTCTCGCGCTGCTCGTCGCGGCCCTCGCCCTATTCGAGCGCGACGACGGGATGTCGCGGCTCGCACTTGGTCTCGTCGGCGCGGCGACCGTCATGGTGCGATATGCGGGCGTCGGCCTCGTGGTGGCCGCGGCCCTGTGGGTGGTCGCGCGCCGCGGTGTGCCCTGGCGTCGGCGGCTGCGCGATCTCGCGCTCGTCTCGTTGCCGGCGGTGATCGCGTTGCGCCTCTGGACCTCGCGGAACGCGGAGATTCGGCGGATCGCCAGCTATGGGCACTTTGGCGCTACGCTTCGCGTTGGCGCGAATACCGTCGCCGACTGGCTCGCGCCCGGCATCACGGCTCCGGCGGTTCGCTGGGCGGTGGCCGCGGTGATCGCCGCCATCGCGATCGTGACAGTTGTGAGAGCGTGGCGCTCGCGGCCGATCATTTGGGCGGCGGCACTCATCGGAGCGAGCCTGGCGGCGATCACCGTCGTGTCGCGACTGCGCGCGGACCCGAACATTCCGTTCGACGAGCGCATTTTTGCGCCGGGTTTCTTGCTGGCCGAGCTGGCGACCGTTGCCGCGCTTGCTTCGGCGCCGCGCATCGCGCGGTTCCTACTCGGCGCCTGGGTCGTCGCGTCGGCCATAGTGAGCGCCGGCGCGATCAAGAACGCGCTCGACGATGGGAACGACTTTGCCAGCTCCGACTGGCGGTATTCGCCGACCGTCGCCTGGGTGCGCGACTCGGCGAACGGCCGGACCATCTACACGAATTGGCCCGTAGCGTTGTACTTCCAGGCCGGCCGGAGCTCGCACAGTCTGCCGCCGGTGCTCGAGCCGCTCACGCTCCGTCGATTTGGCGACCGGCTGCTGCGAACGCATGGGCTCATGGTCGCGTTCGACATCCCGAGCCCGGACGCCGCGCCACCGGATTCGATCGCCGAGCGACTCAGGCTCGCTCGGGTGGCGCGGCTCGATGATGGGACGGTGTGGGAGCTCGCTAACCCCGGCGACGCGACCCGCCCAGCAGGGTCAGGATCGCCATGAACAGGTTGAGCAGATCCAGATAGATGTTGACCGCGGCCAGCACGTAGTCATCCGGACCGAAGTAGTTCCGGATGCGCCACGTGTCGAACACGAGCAGGCCCGAGAAGACCAGGACCGTCGCGCCCGCGATCCAGAGTTGCACGCCCGTGCTGTGCAGGAAAAAGTTGAGCACGGATGCGACGATCAGCACGATCAGGCCCGTGAAAAAGAACGAGCCCCACGCGGAGAAGTCGCGGCGGCTGACGAAGGCGTACATCGTCAGGGCGCCGAACGCCGTGCCCGTCAACAGGCCTGCCTCTTGGAGCACGCCCGGTTGCACGCGGGCGTAGTACAGCAGCATGGGCGCGAGGAAAATGCCCATCATGAACGTGAAGAGATACACGAACCCGATGTTCGCCGGGAAGCTGCGGGCGGCGCGCTGGGCCGCGAGCAGTGGCGCGAACATCACGAGTCCGGCGATCAGCGGATGCTGAACGACAGCCTGCAGGATCGCCGGCTGGGACCACGAGAACGCGGCGCCGGCAATGGTAAACAGTATGCCCGTGAAGACCAAGGCATAGGTGCGGCGGACGAGGGTCGCTCGGTCGGCGCCGCTCCGGACGACTTGGGCTGGCAGGGCGTAGGACGTGCCCATCAGGGAAAGCTCCGAGAACTGAGGTTTCCCTAAATATAACCGGGCCCCGGGCTACGTCGCTTTGCGCAGATCGATGCTGCCGTTCACGGTCGAGCACCGCACGCGCGGCCCGCCAGTGCCGATCTGGGCGTGCAGATGGTGCGGGTCGATGCGCCCGCTCAGCGCGAGCGGGTAGTCGGAGTGAAAGCTGCCGTTCACCGTCGACATCTCGATGTCCGCATTGAGCTCCGTCGGCAAATACACTTTGACAGAGCCATTGACGGTCGAGTACTCGAGGTGCGTCGCGTCGGATGTCGAATGCATGTGCACCTCGACGTCGCCGTTCACCGTGGACGCCTCGACGGGCCCGCCGAGCGTGGTGGCCTCGACGCTGCCGTTGACCGTGCTCACCTCGACCTTGCCCGTCGCGCCGTCGACGAACACGCCACCGTTGACGGTGGATGTCGCGATGTTGACGCCCTTCGGTAGTTGCACCGTGAACTCGACGGAAACGTCGTCGTCGTCGTCCCACCCGTGATGATGGTGCGAATGCGACTGATACCCGTCCTCGTCGCAGCTGGACTCATTGCCCCAGAGCGCACAGATGAGGATGTCGCCGTCCGATGTCTTGTCGACGGTGAAGCGGACGGCAGCGGGATCCCCGCGCCGCCAACGCTTGTGCGCATCGACGACCACATCGTTCCCACTGGCCGCCTGCACGTGGACTGCTCCGGAGAGGTTCCGCACGCGGAGCCAGTGCCCGCTTCCCACGTTGCCGCTCCAGTGGAAGTCCCGCGAAGTATCCCCATGATCGGTCTGTGCCGAAAGGGAAGCAGCCGAGAGGGCGCCGGCGGCGATCATGATGGCGAACGCGCGAATGGTCATGGTCGTTCTCATTGGGAAGAGAGATGCTCGAGGCGAATATCCCCGCTGAACGTCTCGATCTGAATGTGTGCCCCACCGTGTCCGAGCGTGGTCTCGATGTGCTGCCCACTGCCGTGATGCCCGTTGGTGTCCGTGGTGATCGTGATGCGGAACTCGCTCTCGATCGACCCGCTGAACGTCTCCATGGCGAGCGAGGCGCCGATGTCCGGCGGCACGTGCAGGGTGACATCGCCGGAGTGCGAGTGGAAGTCGTACCGCCCGTCGCCGGCGACCGGCCCGCCATAGGTGAGGTTGCCGCTCACGGACTCCATGCGCACGATGCGCGACCGGCCGTTCGGGAGCGAGATGTCGCCGCTGACCGTCGACGCGTCGACATCGCCATGGACCGCCGACAGCTCGATCTCGCCGCTCACGCAGTTGACCCGCAGGTTGCCCTCGACGTTGCGCACTCCGATATCGCCGGACACGCCCTCGATGACCGCGTCACCGACGACATCGCCGACGCGCACCTCGCCGCTCACGGTCCGCACTTCGATCGGTCCTTTGACGCCCTCGGAGTGCAGATCGCCCGACGTGCTGCGCATGAGCACACGCGTGCCGAACGGGACGGTGATGTCGAACTCGCTGTCGCCATCGTGGTGCTGCCGGACATCGAGCAGAATGCGATTCGCGCTGTGCTCGAAGTCGACGCGCCCCTCTTCGCTCGTCGCGTGGATCTTGGCTTCGCCGCGCGACCACCCGCGGACGGTAATGGTGCCCGAGATGATCCCGAGGTCGACGATCCCGCCGGAGCCCGAGAACGCGACCGTCGTGTCGATGGTCTCGCCATCCTGGTCGTCGCGCTCGTTGTCGCTGTCGCGATCGCGATCGTACTTGCGCTCGTATTTCTGCTCGAACTTCTTGTCGTATTTCTCGTCCTGGTCATACGCGTCGGCGAATTTCTCGTCGAAGTCTTTCGCGTAGTCCTTCATGGCTTTCGAGTAGTTCTTCGCCCAGTCCTTCCACGCATCGCCGTAATCCCTCCACTCACTCGAGGGAGGCGGCGGCGGCACAGGCGGAGTCGGGGGCGTGGGCGGCACCTGCGCCGCCGCGATGAGCGGGGCGGCGAGGAGCGCTAGGCAGATGAGGGTTGGTTTCATCGTCGCTTAGGTACGGGCCGGGAGTAACGCGACCGTGCGCAGCAGCGTGAGCTTCGTGTCCAGCGCGTGGTCGAGCTGATCGGCGAGGAATGCGCTCGTGGAATCCTTCCGCAGCGCGGCGCGGCTTTCGGCGATCGCCGAATCAATCACGCTCAGGTTTTTCTCGATCACCGCGATCGTCTTGGGATCGAGCTGTGCACGACGGTCGCGGACGATCGTCCGCAAGCCGTCGATCTCTCTCTCATAGGTCACGGTCGCGGGCAGTTTCTCGGCGACCGGGATGACTGGTATCGGGACCGGCGGCAGCGGGTTGTTCGGGTTCTTCTCGGCGATGTGGATTGCGGGCTGCATGAACCGCATCACCGACACCGTGCCGATCGCCGTCGCGATGATCAGGCCGGCGGCCGCCGCGCCGTTCACCAGCCAATGCCGCCGCCGCACCATGCGCTCCCGTCGCTCGTCGAGCGAGACGACACCCGTCGACAACCGGGCGGCGATGTCCGGCCACAGATCCCGCGACGGCGTGAGCAACGGCAGCTCGGCCGCCCGCGCCCGAATGTCGTCGAGGTCGCGCACCCACGACGCGCATCGCTCGCACGTCGCCAGGTGCATGCGCGCCGCGGCCATGGTCGCCGCATCGAGCGACCGCTCGAGATAGTCCGGGAGCAACGCGTCAAACGCGTCGCATTGCAATTCAGGTGTCATCATCGTTCCAGCGCGCCGCGGAGAAGGAGCCGGGCGCGATGCAATTGTGCTTTGCTTCCGCCCGATGTGATTCCCAGCATCTCGGCGATCTCCTCATGTCGGTAGCCCTGCACATCATGTAACACGAACACTCGTCGTGCACCCGGTGGGAGCCCTGCCACCGCCTGTTCCAAGTCCAGGATCGTCCCTGGATTCCTGAAGGTCTCGCGCTCTCCACTCGGTTCATTCCGTTCATCACCCTCTTCGTCCGTCACGAACCGCTTCCGCGCCCGGCCCGCGGTTTTGCGGGCATTCAAGACCACGTTCACGGCCAGCCGGTACAGCCACGTACCAAACGCGCTCTCACCCCGAAACGACGACAACCGTTCCCACGCCCGGACAAAGCAGTCCTGAGTCAGTTCCTCGGCCATCGTCCGGTCGCCCGCCATCCGGATGCAGAGCGAGAACACCCGATCGACGTGGACGCGGTACAGCCGCTCGAACGCCCGCGCGTCGCCCGCCCGGGCGGCCGCAATGTCCGTCGCCTCAGCCGCCCTGGCGGCCTCAGCGTCGTTTGCCGCCTCAAAAGGCGCCACAAGCATCGGTCGGACTGTCCATGCGTCTCGTGTGTTGAGATCGCCGGACCGTCCCGAAGGTTTGCATCTTGCCCCCAAGTAGTTCTTAGAGCGTTTTGAGCCGCTCTAGCAACGGGGGAAGGTCCCGGATCCGGTCCAGATAGAAGCGTGGCGACGCGGGAAGGAGCGCCGACCGCGGAAACGGCCCCCACAGCGCCCCTACGGTGACTACACCCGCCGCGTTTCCGGCGTACATGTCGTGTGGCGAGTCGCCCACGAATACGGCGGCGGATGGAGGGACCTGCAGCGCATCCAGTGCATATCTGACGGGCTCCGGATCTGGCTTGTGCCGATCCGTTGAATCGAACCCCACAACCACGTCCAGATATCGATCGAGCCCGACGAACGCCAGGCTCCGGTTCGCGATATCGCTCGCCTTCGAGGTCACGACCCCCGTCCGGTACCCGGCCCGGCGCAGGTCCACCACCGTCTCGATCGCGTCCGCGTACGCCCGCGTGAGCTCGTCGTGGTGCGCACGCTGATACTCACGGTACCCGTCGATCAGCGTTGCCAGATCCCGCTCGTCCGTCGCGTAGACTCGCATCTGCGACGCCAGCGGCGTCCCGATCCCCGCGATCCATTCCTCTCGTGTCGGCACGCGCTCAGACCGGTCACGAAAGGCCCAGCGAACGCTGGCGAGCAACAATTCGATGGTGTCGAGTAACGTGCCATCCAGGTCGAACAGAACAGCGCTCACGTTCATGGGTGGAACAGTAGCATGGCGAGAATCTCGACGCCTGGCCGCGCCGCCGGTTGCGTTCGGCCATGATCGTCCGCGAACGCGGCAATCGCCGCTAGCCAAGTCTCGTCGTCCATCACTGCCTCAGCCAACGTCCCGAGTGCGGCCTCGGCTCCGACGCCCAACGGCAACGTTGCCGCCCGTCTCGCGCGTGCGGCCATCTCGGCCAACATCGGCCGCCGATGTGCATGGGCTTTGCTCACGATCCCAGCAATCCGCCTGGCAACATGCCGTGAGCCGAGATCATGGATGTCTCGCGTCACTCCGCGACGCTCGCCCCACGCGAGAGCCGCCCGCTCTGCCTTCGCTCTCGCGTCGCTATCGGTGACAGTCGCTTCGTTCTCGGCCAAGCCAACGGCACGCAATAGATCTTCCGGGTCGTCCGTGACACCGAAGCCGTGTTCGGCGACGAGCAACGTCTCGGCGTCGACGCGAACGGCGGCCAGAAAGCCGGTTCGCTCGGCGCGCACGGAGCCGATCGAGCCCGAGGGAACGTCAGCGGCCGCCCATCGTTCGAGTGTCGATCGCATGCTGGTGGCTCTCGGCTGTGGAAAGAGCATGAGGCTCACGCCAACCGCACGCGCCGCCTGCTGCAGCTTCTCTTGGAGCCGCCGCTCGACGCCGAGCATCACCTCGGCCGACGCCGGCGGCGCCAGCGCGTAGACACTCACGCAGGGATGTGGCGAGCCGACCCGCGCCGCCCGCCCCACTCGTTGCTCCATGCGCGCGGGCGTCCACGGAAGATCGAGGTGCACGACAACCGACGCGTCCTGCAGGTTGAGCCCTTCACTCAAGAGATCCGTCGCGATCAACAAGTCGATCTCATGCGCCGCGGCCGGCGCCGGACAGCCCATAGCGATCGGAGCAAACCGGGCGATCGCCTCGGCCCGCCGCAATCGCCCGCCGGCGACGATGCCACCGCGACCGCCAAGCGCGCACGTCTTTCGGTAGCCGTGGTGCCGCGCGATGGTGTGCACGGTATCCTCGTACGCCGAGAACGCGATCGTTTTGCGACCGACCGCGATGTCCCCGAGCGCCGCGGCGCGGGCCAGATCGGGATTCGGTCGCGCGGCCATCTGAGCCAGCAGTCGTCGCACGCCGTGTGCATGCGCCTCGACCGCATCGCGGAGCTCGCGCGTTCCCGCCGGGGCGACGTCGGGAATGAGCAACTCGGGAAACGCCAGCTGCACGGCGCCTTCTCCGAGGCACCACGATCGCAGATCGCAATACGTTGGATGGCGATCGCTCTTGAGCGCGGCTGCCATCGCGATCGCGCGGGCGAGCCGACGTCTGAGTGCACCCTTGAGCGCGCCAGCACTCGACGCCCATTGTCGCACCAGGCCATGTGCGACGAGCGCGCCGCCCGCGTCGCCGTCGCGCGGTGGCACCGGTGCCGGCAGCGCAAGGATGTCGTGCAGTGTCGCTTCGTCATCGGCCGTGGCGATCCATTGCATCGGCCGCACGCGTGGCCGGGTCTCCGCGGAGTGCTCACGGCGGACGATGACGCGGCCGAGCGGCGGATTCGCGCGAAAGAGCGCCAGTAAGGCCGTGATATCGGCGTGTGCGTTGTGCACGGGCGTGGCCGAGAGCAACAGGACTCTCGCGCCTGTCGTCAACTCGGCGAGCGCGGCATATCGTCTCGTCGCCGGGTTGCGAAAATGATGCGCCTCGTCGACGACGACAAAATCACTCGGCGCGGGCCGCCGACCATGACTGAGTGCCTCGCACGAATGGATCCGAGCCGACACGCTCGCCTCGGTGAGCGCCCGACGCCACATGGGGAGGAGCGCCGAAGGCGCGACGACCAGTGGCCGTTTCGCCTCAGCGATGAGCGCGACCGCGATGTAGGTCTTCCCCAACCCGGTCTCGTCGGCGAGCAGCGCACCGCCATACTCGTCGATCGCCGACCGCAGTCGCGCGACGCCCGCGGCCTGATGCGGACGCAACGTGATGGCGCCGAGCGAGATGCCCGGTGCAGGCCCGTCAGCGTCGAGCCCGAGCCACGCCCGCGCGATGGCGGCGCGGGCGCTCACCGCGTCGGCCCGAGGATCCATGCCGCGAGCGGCGCGACCGCCGCCGTACTGAGACCGTATACCTCCACCGCCGCGTCCCACAACTCGCCCGACGTGACGGACTCTCCTCGTTCCGCGAGACACGCGAGGCGCGTGCGTGCGCGGTGCCAGTCGCGCGGAATTGGCAGGAGCCCGACGGTCCAGCCGAGGTACCGGTGCCATGAGCCGCGGGCGGGCTCGGCGATGGCGTTGAGCCATGCCGCGGCGAGCGGTCCGTTGAGCAGCGCCGCGAGCGCCAATGCGTCCGTGAGATCGGGGCAGCGCGCGAGATAGCAGCTATTGAGCGCAATGCAGGCGCTGCCGGCGGACAGTACGGCGGCGCGGGGCGTGCGCCCGAGGTCGCCCCACACGACGCGCGGCGTGCGCGCGATGGCGCCGTCGGTGCGAAACACCGACCACCAGGCCGCGTGTCCCGCGTCCGAGCGCGCGCCCAATCGCCGGCGCCACGGCTCGAGCCACTCGGCCGCGTGATCGGGCAACTGCTCGACGCCATGCGTCCAGATGAGACACTCGCGTCCACTGGCGATTTTCTCGGGCACGATCCACGCGCCGAGCGTGTCGCCGCGAATCAGCGGTCGGAGGAGCGACGACTCGATGAGCCCGCGCCGGGTCCCACCGCGGTCATCACGTCCACGCACGATCGCGAACGGCTCCTCGATCTCCTCGGGCGTGACGACGAACGCGGCGTTGCATCCCGTTTTCACGCCGAGGGTCGGCGGGCCGAACCGGGAGTACGCGAGCGGGGTACCCGCACGGGACACCGCATCGAACGCCGCCCGGACCGCCGGTGGCACGATCACCCAAGGGCTGCCCGGTGTGGTGTCAAATGAAAGCGTGCCGGCTGGCGCCACCCAGCGCCGGTGACTCCCCTGTCGCTGGTGAACCGCCAATCGCATCTGCGCCTGCGTGTGCCCTCTCCGCGCAACCAATAGCGCCGGATAGGCCGCGGCGTCGAACTCTGGCTCGGCGTTGGACCAGTCTTCGAGGGACAGCGGCGTGGTCTCGCGCAGCAGCATCTCGCGGACGCCGCCACCGGCGAGCGCGCGAAAGAGTTTGGCGGGGACGATGAGCGCGATGACTCCACCCTGGCGGCAGAGCGACAGGGCGCGTTCGACAAAGAGGGCTGAGAGATCGACCTGTGCCGCGAACCCTCGACCGGCGCGCGCCAGGCGAGCTCCGCTCAGCCATGCCGCGTCTCGGAACGTACGAAATCGGCTCCGCAGCCGTTCGCGCGTTGCTACCGGGATGTTGTGCAGCCGCACCCACGGCGGGTTGCCGATGATGGCATCGAATGCACCGACGTGCGCGAAGTGAACCGCGTAGGAGAAAGGCAGCGCGCCGCCCTGTTCGAGCGTGCGAATCTCTTGGCGCCGTTCCCGCGACTCTTTTCTCAGGGCATGCAGCTGCCTTTTCGCCTCGACACGCCCACCAAAAAGATCGCGTCCGCGACAGGCCGCTAGGAGATCGATGCGCTGCAGGCGTACGCCATCGAGCGCTCGCTTCGCTCGCGTGATGGCCAATGAGCGCTCGGTGCGGTCGAGCGCTCGTTGGAGCGCTCGCTTGCGTGCGCCATGCGCCGAGACGTAGTGGCGAGGCAAGCAAACTGCTGCTGCTGTGGCCGAGTCTCCGCCGAGCGAATCCCCAACGCGCACATTCCGATCGAGATTCGGCAGGGCGTCGCTTTCGTCGCTCTCGACGACGACCGATAGCCAAAGGCGCAGCTCGCACAACCAGACGGCGATCGGGTTGATATCGACGCCGTAGATCGATCGCGTGAGGATGCCGCGCCGGCGCTCAGCCACGGGCCGAGGATCGCCGAGCCGCCCGGCCAGATCCGCGAGCATCTCCAGCATGTGCACTAGGAACGCGCCTGACCCGCACGCGGGGTCCAAGATGCGTATGGTCTCCAGACGAGAGCGCAGAATCGGCCCGAGGGCCGGATCGACCGTCCCGCCAGCGATGAGCGCGTGCGCTTCGGCGGGAGACAACTCGGGTCCGGAGAGTAGATGCGCCAGGGTGGAGGCGGTCGTGGTCTCGACCAGCGAACGCGGCGTATAGAAGCACCCGGTCGCGCGTCGCTCGGCGCGCGCCATGAGCGACTCGAATGTGGCGCCGAGCATTGCGGGATCGACGGCTGACTCCGACCAGTCCGCGCTGCCCTCGCGAGCGCGGAAGCGGTAGTGCGGAAGCAACTCGTCGAACAAGACGCCGAGCGCCGCGTCGCTGAACCGCACGTGCCGTCCGCGCCGCTCGGCGGGCGTCGGCGTAAAGAGTCCGCCGTTCAGAAAAGGAATGCGCCCGAATGCCAATGCCCGCGGCGCGCGCCGACTCGGCGGCGTATTGAGGGTGCCAAAGAAGAGCGGCCGCAGCACGCGGTCATGCACGCCGCCGGTGCCGGCGACGCAGGTGCTGAACGTGCGCGCGAGGAATGCCCGGTCGCCATCGAGCCACCCCTTGGACTCGAGAAACGCGAGAAACAGGAGCCGGCAGGTGTAGACGAGCGCGATCTCGCGTTCGACCGATGTCGCGCCGAGGGTCGCGACCGCGCGCTCGATGCCGCGATAGAAGCGGGAGCCAAGGGCCTCGCGACCGAGGATGTCGATCCATCGTGCGTGGACGAGGGTTCCATCGCCGCCCGGCGCGAGGGTGGCCGCGGCCTCCAGCATCCGAAACGTATCGGCGTCACTATCCAGGACCCGCGCGCGGTCGATGACCAGCGCCGCAGTCCGCGGCGGCACCCGGTCGGCGGACCAGGCGGCGAGCGCGAGATGTTTCGCGGGCGAGATGACACCGAGGAGCCACAGGAGGTGGGGTGCACGGCGCGCGAGCCGTTCGGCGACGGTCGAGACCACGTCACGGATCGGTAAGCCGCTCGGCGAAACCGTTACCACCAGCGCCCTGAGGGCACCGGGGCCGCGAGCGATGGCGACGGTTATCGCGAGATTGCCTAACCCCAGGGCAGCCTGATCGGCAGGGTCTATGGTCCTCGCCGTGGCGAAGCCGAGGGCGATCAGGACGGGTGAGAATGTCTCAGCGTCCGTGACGTTGAGTAAGAGACCGGCGGCAGATCGGAGCGAGCGCACGCGAGCACGATGACGTGTTCGGCGCCGGAAACCCGCATCGCTATATCGTGGACCGCATCGCTGACCACTACATGGACAGTGTTGAACACACCTGGTTGGTGAGCCATGGTGACTATCGTCTTTTCCGGATGCCGGTCACCTCTTTTTCCTCGTGGCGTTTCAACTGGACAAATCGTCCGGTCACTGTCGCGATGCGCATCGTGAAAAAACCCTTCCAAACTCCGGAGATAGTCCGAATGCGTCGTCCGTTCGCAGCCGTTGCGGTGCTCAGCGCCGCGGCCGCCGTGCTCGCCCTCGCGGGTTGCGGCAGCAGCAGTACTTCTCCCTCGCAGACCAATTTCAAGTCTCTCCCCGCAGCCGAACAGACGGCGTTCGAGAACTCCGCGGTACAGGAGGTCGAGGCGTCCGTGCTTTCGTTCACCAGCACCGATCCCACGTCACTGTTCGGATTCAACAAGGTCGCTTCGAAGCGCTTTACCGGCGGGTTGCGGATGGCCGGCAGTAAGACCACCCCGCGCTTCCAGAACTCGCAATCGTGTTCCAGCGTCGTTGGCAACTCGAACGACGAGGATCAAGATGGCGTTGTGGACGCGGACAGCATCACCTTCGCTTGTACCGATACGGTTAGCGGAGAGGTGGTCGCAGAGAATGGGTTCTGGTCGTGGGGCGATCCGACGCCGACGACGGCGGATTTGGAGATCAACGACGCCGCCAACCTGAGCCTTGCAATCACGGGTGGCACCGACGGCAACGTCAGCCTCTCGCTGGTCGGCAATGAGGCCGTAACCCAAGGGTCGAGCTCGCTCAATCTGGTGGGCAGCTGGTCGATCGACGAAACGCTGGCGAATAACCCACAGAGCGACAACGGTACGGTCAAGCTGAGCGCGAACGAGAATGCGACGTATACGTGGACCGGCTCGTCGCCTACATTCTTCGGCGATTTGACGTCTGGCACGGTCAGCCTGACGGGCAATTGGTCGTACGACATCAATTTGACGAACACGGTGGTCAACTTGTCGTTTGCAGTATCCACGCCGACCGTGCTGACCATCGATCAGACGAACTGCACGGCGAACGGCGGCGGGATTCAGTCGGGCGAAGTCGACATCAAGTTCACCGACGGCACGGTTGTGAAAGCCGTGTGGAGCGGTTGCCCCGCGCAGCCGTCGATCACGGTTACCTGATCGCGATCGTCTCGCCCCGTAGCACACGAGGGGAGGTCCGGTCACCGGGCCTCCCCTCGTCGCATGAATCGTTACGGTTGGCACGCTGAGGAATGGCGTGGCACGCTGAGGAATGGCAAACCGGCCAATCTTGCGTGCGTCCGGCCGAATCGACGGAACGCCCGTGACGAGTGGCGTAAAACGATCACATCTCGCGCGAAAGTTGGCACGCTGAGGAACTACGCGATGCGGCGGTGATGCGTTAGCATCGTCGGGCCATGAAGTCGACGATCCGCGCGGCATCGCGTCCGATCGTGTTGGCCGCGATACGAGACGGCGAGTGGCGATTGCACGTACGGTCGAAGCTCGACGCGTGCGGTATCCTGACGTTCATCGACGATGCCCGCGACTTGCCCGCCGCGGCACGCCTTCACATGCCAGATGTCGCGCTGTGGCATCTCGATACCCTCGTCGATTCGATCGACGCGTATGTGGCGGCATTTCGCGACTTTCGACTCGTTGCTCCACGAAGCGCGGTCATCGCCTACGGACATGTCGGGCGAGCGACCGCCCATCTACTATTCGTCGCGGGTCGCGTCGGCGCGGATCGCGTGTTACTGCGCGGATTCGATGACCTCGAGCGCGGTATTTCCGAAGCGTTGCAATCAACGCGAATCGAATCGGCGATTCGGCATACGCTCGAACGATGTGACGTACCGGCGGGATCAGCGGCCACGGCATTCGAGCACTGTCTGCGGACCACGAGTGTGGGCCCCGTCAGCGTACAGAAGCTGTCGGCTGCGCTCCATGTCAATCGCAAACCCGTTGGTACTTGGCTGCGCCGTGCCGAGCTCCCCGCGCCGGAGCGGCTGATCAGTTGGTGCCGCGTATACTGGGTCGCGCACCTCCTCCGCGACGAGGACCGCTCGGTTGCGGATGTCGCGCGCACGCTCCGGTTCTCATCGGAGTCGGACCTGCGCCGCATGGTCGCGCGCCATGCGCATTGTACGCCGAGCCGTCTCCGCGGCTTCGATGGCGCCGACGTGGTCTTGGCTGCGTTTCCACGCGCGGGTACACCCAGCGATGCGCCGGCGCCCCATCGGTCCACGGGTACGCCGCATTAGTCGACTGTCGTTCGGTTCCGGCGGTGCGATCGTGCAGACCTCATCGCACCCGGAGAGTTTGTGCCGTGCATCCCGATTCGTAGTCGCAGTGCGAGTCGCACCTTACGTGGCGCCGTCTACGCCGTGCTGCTTCCGATGCTGCTCGGAGCGCTAGCGCGACCGATGTTCGCGCAACTCACCGCCCTCCCGAAGAACGCACCCTATCAGGCGGTGATGGGGTCGAACAGTGAAGTTTTCACTATCCAGTACGTCGGATCGCAGTCGCCCACGGCGAATTTGACGGTCTCTTGCACGGGAGTCGTCGCGTCCTGCGTATTCGCCGCCAACAACCAGCAAACGCTGAACGGCGTCTCCATGCCGAATCCCTTCGGGGTGCTGGCGCTCGTGCTCGAGCAGGTCAACTTCACGACGTCCGGCGGCGGGACCGGCGTGGTGAAGGTGAAGGTGGCAACCACCAACCCGACGGCAAACGACAGCGCGTACATCAACGTGACCGTCCCGATCGTCCACGCCGCGACGGTGACGGTTTCGCCGACCAGTGTTGTCGGCACGCCGGGCCAGAACACCGGCACGACCTTCACCGTCACAAACACTGGCAACGTCACAGACCAACTTTGGTTCTACAACCAGTGCAACGGGCCGGTCTTCAGCTGGTGCGGCGGGCTGGGGTTCGGTGGAGCGCTCCTTCAAGCCGGTCATGATACGACCGTTGGGACTCAGTGGGGATCGGGGCCCGCGGGTTCGAATGGCGTCGTTCTCTTCAACGTGGTCGAGAACAACGGCGTCTCGGTCAGCGCCGTCCAGCAGGTGACCACGGCTGCGAACCCCGGACTCGACGTCGTCGACGCGAATCCCGGTGTGAGCTTCGACCGCGCGAACTGCCTGACGATCGCGATGGGGCCGGGCGCCGCGTCCGAGTGCACCGATCTTCGGCTGACGCATCCGCTGCCGGCGGTCCGAACGTACGACAACGTTCGTGTGCCGACGCTGCTCTACAACTGGCGCTTCGCCCAGACCGCAGTGAACCTCGGCGGCTTACTCACGATCGGCGCGAGTAGTCGCAAGTTGGACAGCGTGACCGCGAATCTCTGGGTCTGGCCTCACGGGCATCCCACCGGTGTCGCCGCCTCGACCGGGTGGTGGCCCAGTATAGACTGGGACAGCGCAGCTGCGTTGACGACACGGCGGATCGAGATGTATTGGCCCGGGGCGTCGTCGGGCGAGCAATCCGGGTATTACGACTACGCGCTCGCTACCACGCGGTACTACAAGATTCCTGGCCAAGCTGATAGCACACCAAAAGATAGTGCGGCGGGCCAGTTTATTAACGTCACGCGCGCGAACAGTCCGTACGGCGAGGGGTGGTGGCTGGTGGGGCTCGAGCAGCTCTTCTTCTATGGCACTGGCACGCGGTCGGACACGATCGCCTGGATCGGCGGCGACGGAAGCACGCAACTCTACATCGCCACCGACAGCACGAACATGGTCTGGAAGCCGCAGACGTACGTGTCTGGCCGCGACTCCATCGTGTGGGTATCCCAGCACAACATGTTCGAGCGCCAGGGGCCGCATGGCTGGCGAGTCGGCTTCACGACCGACGGGCAGATGTGGTACCGGATCAACTACGCCGGGGACTCCACGCGCTTCTATCACCCGGCCTCGACACCAGAAGTCGACTCGATCGAGCCGCCGATACCCGTCGCAAGCGATACGATGGTGCGATATGCGCTCTACTACGATGCCAGCGGCACGCTCGACTCGGTACGGGCTCCGGGATCGCCGACTCGACGAACCGTGTACTTCCACGACTCGCTTCTGGTCGCGGGGAATTCCAAGAGCATCATGCGGATCACCGACCCCGACCTTCAGACGGTGAGTTTCGGGGTCGATCCGAACGCGGTGTTGCGCATCAACTCGCGGACAGACAAACGAGGGACCACGACGGTCTTCGGATATGGTCTCGACGCCGAGGGGTTCGGCTACTCCGATACGCAGATGCAAGACACGAGCGTCTCCGACATCGTGCGCACCCTGTTTATGTCGAACTTGAATGGCTTTTCAGCGTATTGGATTCCGCACAATCAGACCCATTCGATGGCGCTGGACTCCGGGTTTATCAGTTACCACGGCCCGCGGTCGAACTCGACACACGGTACGGACCTGTCGGACATCACGACGATTTGGGTGGATCGTCGGTGGCAACCAACGATGATCCAGGACGCGCTTGGAAACATCACGACCATCCGGCGCGACAACCCGACGTATCCTACGCTCGTGACGCAGGTACAGGATGCGTCCGGACGAGTCCAGCTCGTCACCTACAATTCGCGCGGCTACGACTCGACGGTCACCGACCTGGGGACGTATGTCAACGGGGCCGACACGACCTATTACACCTACGACCAGCGCTGGGATGTCGACACGCTCACGACCCTGCCTCTGAAGGAGACCCTGCACGATGGGTACGACGGGAACGGAAATCACACGTACCATCAGCTAGGCTCGTCATCGAGCCATCGCGTCACGTATAACTACGCCGGCACGTGCGCCGGATTGGTATCATCGGTGGTGCTTCCGCAGACGCCGTCGGACTCACTCCTGTACGATGCGGCGCGGTGTAATCTCTCCGCTGAGCAGACGCCGCGGGGATATTGGTCGAATTACACGACGGATTCGGCTGGCCGCATTACGCAGGTCACGACTCCGATCGATTCGAATGACAAGTCGCTCGGACTCATGGGCTATGCGCGCGCGCAAACGAACCATACGTTCGATGCGATGGATCGGGAGTACGAGACGCAAACGATCGGTCCCGCGCTCAACGGCGCCGAAGCGCAAACCATGTCGGTGCTCCGCGCGTTCGACCCGAATGGCAACGTGCTGACCGTGAAGCGATGGGCGACGCCGAACGATGCGAACCTCGACACGCTGCATACGGCAACGGTCTACGACCGAGCTAACCGCCCCAAGGTCGACACGCTACTCGGCCGGGGGGTGAGGACGCGTACGTTCGACGCGGCAGGCGACGTCGTGTCGGTGCTCACGCCGCGCAACTTGACCATCAGTAGCACTTACGATGCGCTCGACCGACTCGCGACCAAGATCGTGCAGAGCTATACGGACACGACGTGGACGACGGGCATCCCAACCGACCAGATAGCTGGCCAGTTCAAGAACGATACGCTGTACGGCACATATGGTCTGGTGCAGTATGGGGGACAACTGGTCCATGGCGACACGGTCACGTTCAAGTACGACGCCGTGGGCAAAATCACCGAAGCCGACAACGCCAACGCGCACATCGCCCGTCAGTACTACGCGAGCGGCTTGCTGCAGTCCGAAATAGACAGTGTGCGCACGGTTCCGTATCCCGGCAATTTCGCTACGCACGTGTACACGGTCGGCTATCACTACGATCGAGACGGCCGTCGTGACTCGCTGTACCTCCCCTGGATTCTCGGAGCCGCCAGCGAGAACGGTTATATCGGCACGACGCAGTCGTATGCGTACGACCCCGCGACAGGATGGCTGACCTCGATCACTGATCCGCTCGGCAACGTGTTCCACTATGGGTACGTGGCACGCGGCGACCCTGACACGTTGCTCCTGCCAGGCAGCTACCGTGAATTGCGGACGTATGATGCCGACGGCAACATGATCACGGATGTCGTGGACAAATCGACGTCGCCGGACACCGTTGGGCGCAATGCCACGTTCGTGTACGATGCACGCGGCAAGGTGCTCTACGGCGCCAGTACCCAAGGACTCTGGAACACGATGTCAACATCGTATTCCGGCCTCGGCTTCCTTTTGCACAGTTCGAGGGTGGATTCGATCGGAGGCACGAAGGCCACGAGTAGCGAAGGGTTCGCATACGATGCGTTCGGCAACAAGCTGGTCGATACCGTATCGAACGCTGTCTTCACTCCCTTCGGTTTCAGCTCGATCGCGAGTCCGATAAAATGGACTTACGATGCGGCGACTGCGCGGCTGAGCCAATCCAACACGATCAACATGAACACCATACTCGGCAACTGGGTGTACGACAAATCCGGGAACACATCGTTCTACTACACGACGTTCAGTTCCGTCACCTATCCGAATGTGGTGTACGACCGCGCTTCTTTCTACAACGCGGAAGAACGGTTGGTCGAGGCCGACTATCGCGAGATCACATATCCGGAGTGGGAACCGAACCCCGGATTCATGAAACGAGTCGACGAGGTGTCCGAGTACGACGCGTTCGGTCGCCGCGTCGAGGTGTTAGCCAACCGTTGGTGCGCTCCTGCGCCTCCGATCACGGGGTGGCTCAATTTCTATCCGGACGCGTGCAATCGGACTCTCGCACGGCGCACCGTATGGGACGGCAATCAGGAACTCGCCGAGTTTCAGGTTCAGGACTCGACCCCGGTCGTGGAGAACGACGTCGGCGTCGTGAAACTTGGTCTGAACTACCCCTTGGCAGAGAAGGTCGACAACAACCCGTTCTTTGGGCAAGTCTTGTATGTCCATGGGCTGGCGACCGACCAACCGCTCGGTGTCATTCGTCTCAATTACGCTGACAGCTCGAATGCCGACAGTGTCGCACGACCGTATTACATCTCTCCACCGACCGAGATTCTGCCCATGTGGAACTCGGTGGGGCGCATGGATATCATCCTGTCGCCCCAACTCTGCACCACATACATGGGTGCTTCCCGGTGTCCCAAGATGTCGACGCAATTCGGCTTCGGTCCGTATAACAACCTCGTCGAGTACGGAACGGTGAGTTGGATGGGATCATTGCTGGAAGACAAAGCCGAGCAGACATTCACCCAGTATCGCCGGAACCGATACTACGATCCGGTCACGGGGCGCTTCACACAGCCCGATCCAATCGGACTCGCTGGCGGGGCCAACGACTACGGGTTTGCGGCTGGTGATCCGGTCAACTACTCGGACCCGTTTGGTCTCCAATGCGAGAGAAACGGAGGCGGGGGTGACGACAACAAGTGCACGGCAGTGGAGCAGGCAGGCGCAGCATATCAGTCCTTCAAAAACAAAGTTATCACCGCGGTGGGGGATTTCGGCAACGCAGCCTGGTCCACCCTCGCCAAGGTTGGTAAGGAATTGGCGATCCAACTGGGGCTGGCGGCGGTTACAGACGGCGCTGGACCGCTGGTCGAAGACGGGGCGCTTCTAGCTCGTTCGCTTGCTAGTGAGGAGCTACTCGGCCAAGCGGAAGCGGGCATCGGTACTGTCATCGCAGGTAATGGCTCGAGCACCGCGCTGCGTGACGCTGGCCGTCTTGCATCGGAGTACGGTGGCAATGCTGCTGACTATGCCAAGGTGGTTACTAATACCCGCACAGCAGGCGGTATAACCCAGCAGATTCACTACTACCGCGACGTTGTACGCGGGATTACCGTTGAACCGAAGACCGTTATTTCACCGTGAGTTGCCTATGCGAGTTCGTTGCCTAACCAACCGACCTACGGAGGCTCAAGTCCGTCGACTTGGGTCTGCCTTTAAGCCCGGCAAGACCGAATTCGTAGTGGAGCCCGGGCATGAGTACACCGTTCTTGGCTTGAGCTTTCGTCAAGGGGAACCGTGGTTCGAACTGCATGTCCCTATCCGGGTGATCGCGTCCTTTCCCGCGCTGCTGTTTGAGATTGTGGATACAACGGTATCGCGTTATTGGCAGATCCGCATTGACGAGGATGGAACGGTTCGTTTGTGGCCTCCGCAGTTTTACCAGGAATATTTCATAGACGACTTCAGCAACGGCAAAGCAGACGTCGTCGAAGAGCTGGCCACCATCGAGGCGCGCATTGAAGCAGGGGCTTCGGTAGCCAGTTGAAGATGTCGATTCACGATGTTGCTTGTACCGACTGTCACCGGTTGGAAACCCTCGTGCTGTGGCACCCAACCGGCGCGGGTCGAGTGTGAATTCGGACCTCGGTGGGGCGTGCGGATCGCTGGGTGTGGCAAGCGATATAATTCTGCAAAATCAGCAACGGAGTTTCTAAGGGAGGGCCCGACCGGAGAGACGATCGGACCCTCGCGTTTTGCGCAATGATCGGCGAGAGGCGAGGTAGTCGAGTAGACGGCGCGATCAATTCTCGATTCGAAGCCGATTTACCCGCGACGGTGTCGATCGGGTCGGAATCCGACTCTCAGTCGAGCTTACGATAGTAAAAGCTCGTGGCGCAAAGCCCCCCACCTGGCCACAGGGCATAGTCGGGGATCGCGCCGACCAAACGCCAACCCATCCGCACGTACAGCCGCTCGGCATCGCCGCTGGCGGTGTCGAGCACGAGCAGTGTTCTGCCGCACTCGCGCGCGACGTGCTCGGCCTCGTGCATGAGTGCTTCGCCAATGCCGAGGCGACGGGCGCGGCTATGCACGAGCAGTTTCGAGATGTCGGCGCGGTGTGGCTGGTTCTCGGATTGTGCGAATACGAGTTGCACAGTGCCCACGATGCCGGTGCTGTCCTCGGCGATGAGAAGCGCGCGGGCGTTGGCGGCGACATCGCGTGCGACT
The DNA here is from genome assembly GCA_035570055.1 of Gemmatimonadaceae bacterium. Lineage (GTDB taxonomy): Bacteria > Gemmatimonadota > Gemmatimonadetes > Gemmatimonadales > Gemmatimonadaceae > DASRDS01. The sequence continues at coordinate 22,458 of DATMLM010000072.1, read as the reverse complement.
TGGCGCCAGAAAGTCGTTGCCTTCTCGAGTGACAACGGGAGCATGAAGCTCACCGATGCGCCGCCCTCCACGCAGTCGATCAGCACCAGCGCGAGCTCGTGGATCTGGGCGGTGACCGTGGTTAAGCGACGGACGGTAATCATTGCGCTATGACTACGGCGTAGCGGGCCGGCGTACTCGACGGGTTGGAGAACGCGACCGGGCGATCGAGCACGAATGCGACGCAGTCGCCGGCGGTGAGGGCGTAGTATTCCGGGCCGACGCGGATTTCGATCGAGCCATCGAGAACCCAGACTTGTTGGTGGGCGCGGGTGCCGCTGTCGAATGCGACGCGAGCGCCCGGGGGGAACTCGACTTCGACGATCTGGAACGGCGACGAGACTCCGCTCGGGCTGACGTTGCGGCGGATGTAGCCCGAGGCTGGATCGCGCCATTGGAGTTGGTCGGCGCGGCGCGAAATTGGTTGCGGTCGAGGCGTCACTTCATCGAACAGGCTCGCGAGCGGGACGTCGAGACCCGTCGCGAGACGCTCGAGTATGACGGCGGTAGGCGTACTCTCGGCGCGTTCGATGAGTGAGATCATCGAGCGGCTCACGCCGCTTCGCTCGGCGAGGGATTCGAGAGTGAGGCCGCGAGATGTGCGGAGATCGCGGACGCGGGTAGCGAGGCGATCAGTGATGTCCGGCATGCTAGAATGTATTCTAATATACTGGACGTAGCAGGGAGATTAGATTCCAGCGAATGGCAAATCGTTCTGGAAGCGACCTCATCAGTGACGCGAAGACTCGCATCACCGAAGTCGGCGTGGCCGAGGCGACGGCGGCGCCCGATGTCGTGTATCTCGACGTGCGCGAGCCGAACGAATGGAACTTGGGGCGCATTCCCGGCGCAAAGTTCATCCCCCGCGGCACGCTCGAGACGAGTGTCGAGAAGCAGATCCCGCGCGATGCGAACGTCGTCGTCTATTGCGCCAGCGGCAATCGCTCGGCGCTCGCGGCCGACACGATGCGCGTGATGGGATACGAGCACGTCTCGTCACTCCGTGGCGGATTCCGTGCGTGGGTCGATGCTGGAGGCGAGGTCGAGGGGTGACGGTACCGCGGGCCGCGGTGGTCCTCGTATTACGAGAGGGGCAAGACGGCCTAGAGCTGCTCTTGATCAAGCGGGCTGAGGTCGATGGCGACCCCTGGAGCGGCCACATCGCGCTCCCCGGTGGACGCGAGGAGGCCGAGGACGCATCGTTGGAGGACACGGCGGTGCGCGAGACCTTCGAAGAGACAGGGATCGATCTCCGGCGGTATGGTCGGATCGTGTGGGAGCTGGACGAGCTCCAACCGCGCGGTGGCGCGCCGATCGTCGTGCAGCCCTACGTCGCGACCGTGGGCGCCGATCTTCCGCCGCTCGCGCTCTCGGACGAGGTGTCGGCGGCGTTCTGGGTGCCCCTCTCGACGTTCACGGCGGCCGGGGCCAGCGTCGAGTCCACGGTCGTGGTTCGGGGGGTCGAGCGGCAAGTGCCCAGTTTCCGGCATGGGGAATACGTGGTTTGGGGAATGACGGAGCGCATCTTGCGACAGCTGGTCGAGCTGGTCGGCTGAGGGAGGTCACGGTGTACGATCGTATTCTCGTGCCGTTGGAGCACTCAGCGGCCGACGCGAGCATTCTCGCCCACGTGCGTCCGCTCGCGCGCATGTGCAGTGCATCGCTCGTGCTGATTCACGTCGCGGATGGCTGGGCGGCCCGCAACATCCGCCATCTGCACCTCCGCGAGTCTGAGGAGATGAAAAGCGACCGCGCCTACATCGAGCGCATGGCGGCCGAGCTCGAGGCCGAGGGGTTCGAGGCGGACGCGATTCTCGCGACCGGCGACCCCGCCGAGGAGATCGCGGACGCGGCGGAGCGCGAGCAGTGCTCGCTCATCGCGATGTCGACGCATGGGCACAAGTTTCTGTCGGATCTCCTGCGCGGGAGCGTCGCGAACGAAGTGCGGCATCGGTCGATGGTGCCCGTGCTGCTCGTGCGCGCAGGGTGGCAAGACCCTTCCGTATCCGTGGCCGAGGCCTCTATGGCTCGCTCGCATAGCTGACGGCGTGTGCCCACGATTTTCGGCAGTCGTCGCGGGATTCGCGCTCGTCACTGCCCTCGCCGCCGACACCGCCCGCGCGCAATCGTCCATCGCGATTGACGAGCGCTTAGCGGCCGCCGCGCATCTCGGCGTCGGCGACCGTGTCGTGCTCACATCCGAACCCGGCGTGCGTGGCGACACCTTCGTCGTCGGCGCCATCACGCGCCGCGGCGCCGACCCCAGTGAGGTCGCTCGCGACGGCTATCGTATCCGTCTCCATCTCGGCGACCTGCAACGGCTCCTCGGCGCCGGCGATCGCGTGAGCCGCTTCGCGGTCGCGAGCACCGACCCTGCGCGTACGCTCGCGAGAATCAATAGCGTCGGCTTCGGGTTTCGGGCGTATCCGTCGGCCGAGATCGCCGTCCGCACCTCGAAAACGTTTCGCGTGCTCCGACGTTTCCATGCGGCGATTGGCGTGATTACCATCGTCGCCAGCGCGATCTTCTTGCTCTGCATTCTGCTGCTCAAGGTCGATGAGCGCCGGCGCGACATTGCCGCGCTCCGCCTCATGGGGGTCTCGCGCACGTCAGTCATCACGATGGTCGTATGCGAGGCCGCGCTGATATCGCTCGTGGGGACCGCGTTCGGCGCGTTGGTGGGGTGGGTGGGATCCATGGTCATTAACTGGCATTACCAAGGGGTCTATCACACTCCCCTCACGTTCTCGCTCGTGACTCCCGGCATTCTCACGTTCGCGGCCGCGTTGTCCATTGTCCTCGGGCTCGGAGCGGGCCTCGCCGCGGCCACGCGACTCGTGCACCGCCCACCGCTCGCCCTCCTCGGCCGCTGACCGTGCGTCGCCGTCTCGCTTTCGCCTCCCTCAGACGCCGCCGCGCGCGATCGCTGCTCGCGATTCTCGGCGTCGCGGTCTCCGGCGCGCTCTTGCTGGACATGGTGATGCTCGCGGGCGGCATGCGCGACTCGTTCCGCAACCTGCTCCTCGTGCGCGGATTCCAACTGCGCATCGCGCCCAAAGGCACGCTGCCATTCGACACGCAAGCGACGATCGGTCAGGCGTCGGCGATCATCGCCACCCTGCGCACCAATCCCGACATTGTCACCGTGAGCCCGATTCTGGGACTCAAGCTGCACGTGCCGAGTCGCAACGTGACGACCGTCGCGATCGGGCTCGATGGCGACGTGCAAGCCGACTACGAGTTGCTCTCTGGCAGACCGGTGTCCGGCGCCGATCACATCGTCGCCAATCAGGCGTTCTTGGATGCGACGCACGCGCGAGTGGGCGATACCCTTACCGTCGCCGTCGGGTATGACACGCCGCGGCGCCGGGTCGTGATCGCCGGCATCGCTCGATTTTTCTATACGGCCGCCGGCGAGCTGGTCATCGCGGTGCCGCTCGCGACGCTGCAAGCGATGGGCGGGCCGATGGCGACCGATCGGGTGTCGCTCTTCATGGCGCGCGTGCGCGAAGGCGCCGACGTCGAGCGCGCGAGGCAGTGGATCGCGGACAAGATGCCTCGCATCTCGGCCATCTCAACCGGGACGGCCCTGCAGCAGTTTGACCAACGCATGGGCTACTTCCGCCAACTCGCCGTGATCCTCGGCTCGATCAGCCTGGGCGTCGGGTTTCTGCTGGTCACCACCTTGGTGACGGTCTCCGTGAACGAGCGCGTCGGCGAGATCGCGGTCATGCGCGCGATCGGTGTCAGCCGGCAGCACGTCGTCGAACAAATCGTCCTGGAAGGCGTCGCCCTGGCGCTGGCCGGCACGATCCTCGGCATGGGCCTCGGCCTCGTGACCGCGCGAGCATTCAACGCGATTCTCTCCGATTTCCCGGGACTGCCGGCCGCGTTCGAGTTCTTCGTGTTCCGCCCGCGGGACGCGTACGCGGCCATGACGCTGCTGGCCACCGCCGGCGTGCTGGCGGGCATTTATCCCGCGTGGAGAGCCGCGTCGCTGCCGGTGGCCGACACGCTGCACGGCGAGGCCATCGCATGACGATCGCGATCGCCACGCCGACGCCACGGCCGCTCCTCAAGTCGGAGCTGCTGAGCGCGCGAGCCCTGGTCCGCGACTATCCGGTCGGCGGCGAGATCGTGCGCGCCGTGCGCGGCATCGACCTCGAGGTCACGGCCGGCGAGTACGTGGCGATCGTCGGTCCCTCCGGCTGCGGGAAATCCACGCTGCTCAACCTGCTGGGCGCGATCGACCGGCCCACGAGCGGCACCGTCGCCATCCGCGCGCTCAACGTCGGCGCGATGACCGATACACAAGCGACGCTGTTCCGGTTGCACAACATCGGCTTCGTGTTTCAGCGCTTCTACCTCATGCCGACGCTCTCCGCGCGCGAGAACGTCGAGCTGCCGATGGCGGAAGCCGGTGTGCGGAGCGCCGAGCGCGCGACGCGTGCCCACGAGCTGTTGGAGTACGTGGGACTCTCGGACCGGGAACGTCACCGACCCACGCAGCTCTCCGGTGGAGAGCAGCAGCGGGTGGCGATCGCGCGGGCGCTCGCCAACCGGCCCGCCCTGTTGCTGGCCGACGAGCCGACGGGCGAGCTCGATGCGCAGACGGGCGCCGAGATCATCGCGCTGTTCGGCCGTCTCAACGCGAAGGGCACGACCATTCTCGTCGTCACGCACGATGAAGACCTCGCGGCGGCCGCGGCGCGGGTGATTCATATGCGCGATGGACGCATCATCGCCGATGAGACCCGGCGGCGATCGTGATGCGCCTGTTGGCGGTCCGCAATTTCCTGTACAAGCCCTGGCGATCGCTCCTCCTCTTCCTCGGGTTCGGCCTCGGCGTCTCGGTCATGATCATCTTGCTCTCGATTGGCGAGGCCATGGTCGATCAGGCGCAGGACGAGCGGCTGGTCGGCGGCGGGAATATCACCGTGCTCCCGGACGGCATGGACATCGAGGTCATGAAGACCGGGGGGCTCGGCAGCTTGTTCCTGTCGATCAACAACGCGCGGTTCGTGTATCTCCAGTTGCTGGCCAAGCAAAAGGCCGCGCCGCAGGATGAGGACGAGCTGCTCTATCTCACGACGCCCGACGGCGTCGAGCGGCCCGTCCTGGCTGCCGGCGATATTCCCTCGGCCCAACGCGCGGTCGGTGCGATGCCTGTGTTGGCGGCTGGTACGTGGACGGACGACAGTGCCGATCGGCGATGGATCGCGCCGACGCAGGCGGAGCTCGAGAACGACATCGATCATTTTCACGCGGCGGCGAGCGATCCGACCTGGGCCGAGTGGCATTACTTCAACGTGCTGTCGAGTGATCACGCGCGGTGGGCGTTTATCACGTTCATTGTCGGCGCTCGCGGCGCGCGCATGCTCGTGACCACGCACGCGACTGGCAAGCCTGCGCAACGCTTCACCGCCGATATCCCGCTCTCGGCCGTGCGCACCTCTACGACTCGCGCTGATATCACCCTCGGGGCATCGTCAGTGACCGTGCTACCCGACGGGCGCTACTCGGTCCGTGTGCGGATACCACATCTCTCGGCCGATCTCGTAGTCTCGCCACATCCTGGTGCGTACTTCCCCGGGGCCCCTGGGTACACTGTTCCAGCGCTTCTCGCTGATGCGTCGGGGCGGCTGTGTAGCGACTCAAAATGCGAACAATACGACCACGTGCAGGCGTATCACGATCATAACTGGGGCGTGTGGCGCGGCGTCACCTGGGACTGGGGCGCCGCGAGGATGGGCCAGTATGGCGTCCTCTATGGCCGGGTCAGGGCCCCGGATTCGGTGTCGACGAGCGCGCCCGTATTCGTGTACCTGGTGGACTCGGCGGGATTCCGGGCGATGTTCCGGCCGGACCGCATCGTCTATGACGATGACAAGCATGTGCCGAGACATGCGACGCTGACCGACGTGCATGGCGCCGACACGTTGCGGCTCGACCTCGACGTCGAGGACGCCTCGGTGACCGACCATTTCGTTCAGATGAAGGGCGTCGCGCGCCTGAGCGGCCGCGCGGGCGGCGGTGTGCTCGCTGGAGAGGGTGCAGGGTTTTTCGAGACGTACCGGTAACTAGCCGGCCGGGGTCAACCGCACCCCCGCCATCGCGCGGAAGGGCATCCCGTTGATCGAGCTCTGATAGCCGAGCTGCACGGTCATGAGCGTACACGCGCCAGGCAGCGTGTAGAGATGCACCAGCGTCACCGGCGTGCACGCGCCCCGGACGACGACGCCCTGCACATCCGCGACCACATTGGATCCGGTGAGGCCACGCGCGGTGCTGTCCGCGTAGTACACGACTTGCGACTCGGCCGTGTCGCCCACGTAGGCGATGGTGACCTCGAGAAAGCTGAACGGCGTGAGATCGCCGGTCCACGCCACGAGCACGTACGTCGAGTCCACTCGTGCCTGGAGCGGGGTGATCGTCGCGTACGCAACGGCCCAATAGATGGTGGTCTGGCCGGCGACATCGATCTCGACCGGCGTCCGGGGGGCGCCGAACGCCAGGCCATTGTCGATCTGCTGGAGCCAATGGATGCGGGAGTCCGACGGCGAGAGCGCCCCCGCCAACGAATCGTAGTGCACCGCCAACTGCGCCGTCGTCAGCGCCGGTGGCAACGGCCCGCTCGACTGATCGCCCACGCAGGCCGCGATCAGCAATGTTGCGGCCAACCCTCCCGCATGCCGCCGCATATTCGCACAATCTACTCCGGCCGCATGGCGATGACGGGATCGATGACCGCGGCGCGGCGCGCGGGGAGCCACGAGGCGAGCGCCGCGACGGCGAGCAGCGCCACCGACACGGCCTCGTACGTCGGCGGATCGTCGGGCCGAACCCCATAGAGGAGCGTGGCGAGCACCCGGCCGCCCATGAGGGCCACCGCGAACCCCAGCACCAATCCCGCGCCGGCGAGACGCACGCCCTGGCCCACGACCATGCCGACGACTTGTGCCTCGCGGGCGCCGAGGGCGACGCGGATGCCAAGCTCGCGGCGGCGCTCGCGGACCGAGTAGGCGAGCACGCCGTAGATCCCGATAATGGCCAGGATCAGTGCGACGAGAGCGAAGGCGCCGACCACGGTGGCGTAGAGACGCGGGGCAGCGACGGATTGACGGACGGACTCGACGAACGTGCCGGCGGCGAACAACGGAATCGTCGGGTCGACCTGGGCCACGGCCTGCGGCGCAGCGCGCAGCACCGTGCCGGGCGCCGCCGTCGTGCGCACGACGAATGTCTCGTAGCCGATCGACATCTGATCGTACGCCGCGTAGACCGCCGGGCTGGCGTTCGCCTTGAGATCGCTGGTTTTCGTGTCGCCGACGATACCGACGATCTCTCCGCCCATCGTGACCGTGTCCACTCCCCGCCCGGATGAGTCGACCGTCCATCCAACGGTCATCGTCTTTCCGATCGGATCCTCGCCGGCGAAGTATTGCTTGGCGAGCGATTCATTCACGACGATGACCTGGTGACCCCCTGGACGATCCCCATCCGTGAACGTGCGGCCTCGGCGAACTGGAATGCCCATCGCCGAGAAGTATTTCGGCGTGACGATCTGCACGTAGGCGACGGACTTGTGGTCGGGCGGATCGGGCGGACGCCCGGTAATGTGCAAGGTGCTCCGCGCGCCGACATCACCGAACGGGACGCCGAACGCCGCCGCCGCGGCCACCGTGCCCGGCAGGCGCTCGAGATTTCCGAGGACGCCGTGCGTGAAGCCGCGCAGCTGCGCCCACGACTTGTATTGTGCGTCGGGGAGATTCACGTCGAATCGCACGACGTGCTCCGGCACGAATCCCGGATCGACCGCCATCGTGCGCACGAAGCTCTTGGTCAGGAGGCCGGCGCCCAAGAGCAGCAACACGGCAAGCGCTGTCTCGGCGATCACCAGGCCGCCACGCAGGCGACTGGACCGGCGGTGCGCGCTCGCGCCCCGCATGTCCGCCTTGAACGAGGTCTGCATCGCGGGCAGGATGCCGAACACGAGACCGCTCAGGGTGGCCGTGACGAGCGTGAACAGCAGCACGCGCGTGCTCAGCGTGACTTCATCCAGTCGCGGCAGATTGCCGGGGTGCGTCGCCGCCAGGAATTGAATGCCGGCGGATGCGAGCAAGATGCCGCAGGCGCCGCCGAGGAAGGCGAGCAGGCCACTTTCGGTGAGCAGTTGGCGCATGAGCGCAAAACGGCTCGCGCCGAGGGCGATGCGTACGCTGATCTCATTCGCTCTCCCGGTCGCGCGGACGAGGAGCAAGTTGGCGACATTCGCGCAGGCGATGAGCAGCACGCAGCCGACCGCGCCGAACAGAATGAGGATCGCATGGCGTGAGCTGCCCACGATCTGCTCCTGAAGCGGCGTCAGCGTGTAGTGAAAGCCTCCGTCATGGAGCATGTGTTGCGCGATGAGCCGGTCGGTGACCGTCACGAACTCTTGCTGGGCGCCGGCGAACGTCGCGCCCGGCGCGAGGCGGCCAATGATCCCGAGAAAATGCGCACCCCGGCCGTCCTCGCTCAGCGCCTGCTGCGAGAAGGTCACCGGCATCCAGAGGTCGGGATTGTCGGGATATCGCAGGGTCGGCGGCGCGATCCCGATCACCGTGTACGGCTTGCTATCGAGATCGAGCGTGCGACCGATCGTCGCGGGATCCGCGCCGAATCGCGACCGCCAGAGTGCGTCGCTCAGGATCACGACCTTTGCCGGGTCGACCTGATCATCCTCTGGCGCGAACGCTCGTCCGTGCTCGACGGCAACGCCGAGCAGCGAGAACCAGTTGGCGCTGACGTTCGCCGATTTGAGACGGACCGGCTGCGCGATCCCCGTCAGGTTCACGGTTTCCGGGTCGTACGCGGCGATGGCGCTCAGTCGATGGACTTGCTCTCTCCAGTCCCGGAAATCCGGAGGTGAGACGGCGTTCGAGTGGCCATTCGGGCTCGCCACGGCCACCAAGCCCTCTGGCGATCGGAACGCCAGTGGATTGAGCAGTACGCCATTGACGACGCTGAAAATCAGCGTGTTGGCGCCGATCGCGATCGCCAGCGTGCCGGCGACGGCAGCCGTGAACCCTGGCGTCGCTCGGAGGCTGCGCATGGCCGTCCGGAGGTCCTGAAAGAGTGCGTCCATGGTCGCTCGTATAGAAAGCCGTATGCCTCGCTGGCTATATCGGCTAACTGATTGGGTAATAACTCTTTACAGTGCGCGACGTAGTCGCGCCTGTGTTCATGAGTGGGACTTCCGGTTCGCTTGTTTCGGCATATCTTCGGGTACATGGATTACGTAGAACTTCACTGCCACTCAGCTTTCTCCCTGCTCGATGGTGCCGCGTCACCTGAGACACTCGTCGGCCAAGCTGCAGCGCTTGGGTATAAAGCCCTGGCACTGACCGATCACGATGAGCTGGGCGGGTTTGTTCGCTTCGCGCAGGCCGCACAAGAGATCGATGGATTCAAGCCGATCATCGGCGCCGAGCTCACGGTCGGCGCGCATCATCTCGTGCTGCTGGCGGAAACGCGCGAGGGATACGGCAACCTCTCGACGCTGATCACGCGCGGCCGGATGGACTCGCCGCGCGGCCAACCGTCGGTGTCCCTCGATCTCGTCGCGCGGCACGCCGCCGGGCTCACGGCACTCACGGGGTGCCCGCGCGGCTGGGTGCCGTCGGCGCTCGTCGCCGATGGGCCGCACGTCGCGAAAGCCGCGGCCGGGACGCTGCTCGACATCTTCGGCCGCGAGCACTTCGGCGTCGAGTGCTGGAATCACGGGCTTCCCGAAGAGCGCCAGATCGTGCGCGGCCTGATTCCGATCGCGCGGGCGCTCGGCGTTCCCTGGGTCGTCACGAACGACGTGCACTACGCCGAGTCGCGGCTGGCGCTCGTGCACGACGTGTTGTCGAGTCTGCGGCACTCGACGACCCTCGACGAGATGGGGACGCGTCTCAAGCCGAACGCCGAATGGTATCTCAAGAGCGCGGCCGAGATCCGGCGTCAGTGGCCCGATGCCACCGGGATGCGATCGACGCTCGCCATCGCCGAACGCTGCGCGTTTCGGTTGGCGCAACTCGAACCGACGCTGCCCAAGTTTCCGGTCGACGAGCCCGATGCCTATCTCGCCGAGCTGGTCGAGCGTGGAGCAACCGAGCGGTGGGGCACCGATCGGACCGAGAAGCACCAGCGCCAGATTCAGCACGAGCTCGCGATGATCAAGCAACTCGGCTACGCGGGGTTCTTCCTCATCGTCTGGGACATCATGCGGTTCGCACGCGAGGAAGGCATCCTGGCGCAAGGTCGTGGCTCGGCCGCGAACTCGGCCGTCTGCTATTGCCTCGGCATTACCGCGGTCGATCCCATCAAGATGGGCCTCCTGTTCGAGCGCTTCTTGAGTGAAGGCCGCAAAGAGCCGCCCGACATCGATCTCGACTTCGCGCACCGCGAACGCGAGCGCGTCATTCAGTACGTGTATACCCGATATGGCCGCGAGCACGCCGCCATGGTCTGCGAGCAGATCACGTATCGTGGCCGCTCGGCGGTCCGCGATGCCGCGCGCGTGTTCGGATTCTCCGTCGCGCAAGCCGGCGCGCTCGCCGATGTCAGCGACCGGTTCTCGGCCAAGCAAACCGCCGCGACGCTGCGCGGAGCCGAGGCACCGACGATGGAGGGCGTCGGTCGCGATCCGACGACGTCGATCCGGCCGAGAACCGAGGGCGCCGATGACGTGTTGACGCAGGCCGGACTCGATCCCGACGATCGCCGGGTCAAACTCCTGGCCGATGTCGTCGAAGGACTCGATCAGCTGCCGCGGCATCGATCGATCCATGTCGGCGGGTTCGTGCTCACCGAGGAGCCGTTATCGACCGTCGTCCCCATCGAGCCCGCGTCGATGCCCGACCGCACGGTGATCCAGTGGGAGCGCGATGACTTGGATGGCGCGGGATTGATCAAGATCGATCTGCTTGGGCTGGGCATGCTGACGCTGCTCCAGGATTGCATCACGTACATCAAGGAGACCCGCGGGGTCACGATTGATTTCTCGCAACTCGACATGTTCGACACACGCGTCTATGAGAGCATCAGCCGCGCGGACACGATCGGCGTGTTCCAGATCGAGAGTCGCGCGCAGATGCAGACGCTGCCGCGGTTGCAACCGCGCTGCTTCTACGATCTCGTCATCGAAGTCGCGATCATTCGCCCGGGGCCCATCCAGGGCGACATGGTGCATCCGTATCTGCGCCGCCGGGCCGGCGTCGAGGATGTCACGTATCCGCACCCCAAGCTGCGTCCGATTCTCGAGCGCACGCTCGGCGTGCCGCTGTTTCAAGAGCAGGGCATGCAGGTCGCGATCTCCTGCGCGGGATTTTCTCCGAGCGAAGCCGACAATCTCCGTCGGGCGATGGGGCACAAGCGCTCGCGCGAGAAGATGGCGGCGATACACGATGCGCTCGTCGACGGCATGACCAGGAATGGCATCGCGTCCGATCTCGCCGAGCGCATTTACAAGCAGATCAACGGGTTCGCGGATTACGGCTTTCCGGAGTCGCACGCCGCGAGTTTTGCGCTGCTCGTGTATGCGTCCGCCTATCTCCGCTACTATTACGCCCCGGAATTTCTGGCGGCGATTCTCAATGCACAGCCTATGGGGTTCTACGCCGCGGGGACGCTCGTCGAAGACGCGCGACATCATGGCGTCGAGGTTCGCCCGATTGATCTCACACACTCGGATTGGGACTCGACGTTAGAGCGCACTGCCGAGGGCCCGCCGGCCACACGTCTCGGATTGCGTTGCGTCCGCGGGCTCGGCAGCGCGGCCAAGGCCGAGTTGGCGCGCGCGCGAGCCGCGGGCCCGTTCGTGTCGGTCGAGGATTTTGTGCGGCGGGTGAGGCTCGATAGGAGAGCGGTGCGGCAACTCGCCGAGGCCGGGGCGTTTGATACGATGGTCGGCGGGACTCGGCGTGAGGCCTTATGGAATGTGCTCGAGGCGCTGCGTGGAACCGGCGGCCCGCTCGTCGTGCACCGCCCAGTCGCCGCGCCACCGGTGTTGCCACCGATGGAGCCCTACGAGCTGACGGCAGCCGACTACCGCACGACTGGCTTGTCGCTCAACGGGCACCCGATGATCAATCTCCGGGAGACGGTACGACTCAACGGCGTCCGCACCGCGCGCGATATCGCGGCGCGAGGGAAGGACGGCGAGTCGATCGCGGCCGCGGGCCTCGTCATCTGCCGCCAGCGGCCCGGCACGGCCAAGGGGTTCGTCTTTTTGACGCTCGAAGACGAGACCGGCACGATCAACGTCGTCGTGACGCCGAAGCGGTTCGAGCGCCAAGCGTTACTCATCTCGCGCACGCCGATCTTGCTCGTGCGCGGCGTGCTGCAGATCGAGGACGGCGTCGTCAATCTTCGCGCTGAGCGATTTACCGTTTTGACGGCCCCGGTCGGAGCCGAACACGCCCAGCGGCACGACTTCCACTGACGCCGGTCCGCTCATGGTCGAGCGCCGTTCCGAACTCTGCCCAGGTCACGTCCATCGCCACCAGGAGATGATCGACCGTCAATAGCGTCGGCGACTGCTTCTTGCGCTCGATCTTGCCGACCGTCGTGCGGTCGACGTCGGAGACCTCCGCCAACTTCTCTTGCGAGAGATCGCGCTCCGTCCGAAGCCGTTGCAACGCTCCGACGATGTGGTCCAACTTCAGCGTCGTTCGGGGCACGCCAGGGAACTAAAGGCAGCGCCAGAGGGGAGTTACGGCGACTAATCCCCAGGATTCCTCTCCGTGGTTGTCTGCAGAGTGGTTGGGAATGAGGCGTACTCGCGGTGGCTTTCGTTGCGCTCGACCGACGCCACACATGGCGGTACCATAGCGCATGGCCACTCCTGACATGACATGCAGGCTCAAGGTCGTCCTCCGGATTTCGACCCAACCTGCGCAACGCCGTCAGTCGATCGTCAGCAACTTTGCTCGCGATGTCCGCATCGAAATACGCGAACTGACACCACGTAGGATCACGACCCGGCGCGGAGCTCGGGAAGCCCGCCGGACTCGGCGAGCTTGAGGGCATGATCCGCCATTGCCAGCTCGACGGTTCCAACGAACTCGGCGGCCTCATCGGCGTGCTCGCGAGCGACCGGGATCTTGAGCTCCTGCGCGCGGGCGCCGGGAACATCGATGAACGCCTTGAGATCGCGCGCGATGATCATCAGCTCGCGCCGCCGCAGCCAACCACGGCGCCGCGCGCGAATCGAGGAGAGTGACCCGATCGGCACCCGAATCTCACGCACGGGTTCGGTGGAACGGTCAGTGCGAACACTCGCCCCACCGACTCGGGTCACGGTGCGAGTGACCAAAACCTGAAACACCAATGCATCACCGTCGAGCCGCACCAATCCTTCGCACAGTTCGTGCGTCGTGGTCACTTGGGCCGGGCCACCGACCTGGGCGTCCTTCGTCTTAACGAACCGGAAAGGAAGCATCGTCCAAAGATACAATATGCAAGCACTCGAATATGGACTGGAAGCGCTGGCGCGCTACGAGAAAGCGGCGAGAGCCTACGATGTGCTCGCGCGCCGATATCACTCCGCGGTCGGCGCCGAGCAGCAGCGCATCGATGGCGAGCGGCGGTTCGTTCGCGTGGAATTGGAGCGCGTCGTACGAGGCTACGCGGCGAAGTTGCACGCCAGCGGCGTACCGGTCGATGAGATGATCGCGACCGTCAAAGCCGTGGTCTGCCGCGCATTCGTGCGCGTCGGCTGGCGCCACGGTGGCGCGTTGGTCCTCGAGATCCTCGACTGGGGACTCCAGGGGTACTACGGCGCCCTCAGCGCGGAGAGAACTGTTGGGCCCGAGCCGGCGCGCTGCGCCATGTGAGCGTCCACCGACGCTCGGCACCCGGCGCGAGCCAGTGCGCGCTATCCCAGGGCTGCAAGAGTGCGTTGGTCAGTGAGTCCGGCGCGCCGATGCATGGCGCCACCGACACGTTCGCGTATGGCTTGATCTTGCGGCTCGGACTCCAAGCGCGGCGGTTGATCCAGAGCGCGCAGTTCGGGATCTCGGTCGAATCGAAAACCGCTTCCAGTCGCGCCGCTCCCTGCTCAACTCCGATGACAACAGGCCCCGCCGGCATCGTGAGGAACAGCTTGCACGCATACGTCTTCGTGACGTCGTCCGGCCACGACATGTCGGCGATTTTCTTTTCGAGTCGCGCGCGCGGCCACCGAAATTCGTCGGACATCCCGATGACCTCTCCATGCCGCGAATCCGCTCGGACCAGCGCGCCCGCTGGCAGATCGAGCCACGTGTCCTGCGTCAGTGCGAGCAGCGGGTGTGCCGACCAGACAAACGGCAGCGGATCCGCGCCGAGATTGCGGGCGACGTAGCGCATCACGATCGTCCCGCCAGCCGTGACTTGCACCGTGCGAGTGAATCGGTACGGCATACGCCGCCCCTCCCACACGCACGTTGCGGTCTGGCCATCCGGCAACGTTTCGATCGTGACATCGGGACGCATGCTCCACAGCTCACCGTGATCCGGGAGTTTCACGCCCGCGAATTTCTTGATCGTCGCGGGCACATCACAGGCCGCGATCGTCGGGTAGCACTCGTCGTATCCACCCGAGTCGACGTAAGGGCCGCCGTCCTCGGTTGGCGGGGCCGCCGGTATCTCGGGATTGGACCACAACCACTGGCGCCCGGCGATCTCGAGGACGTCGATCTTGCCGCCGAGGGCGGGAACGATGCGTACGCGCGACGTGCCGCCTTGCAGCTCGGCGAACCCGAGCTTCACTGTCCGTTCACTGGCCGTTCACCTATCGCGCCTCTTCGACCGTCACGCCTCGCGTGGCGAACACGCGCGCGACCGCCTCGCCGATCTTGTTGTTCGGCGTGCTCGCCCCGGCGGTGAGCCCCAGGCGCACGGGCCGGTCCAACGGAAGCCAGCCCGGCGTCTCGATCTCGTCATGCGCTCCGGCCGGCCGATGGCGGATGGTCCCCCGCTCCACATCCAGGCAGCTCGCGTCCTCGACGTGATAGGTCGTGACCGTCTTCGCGCAGATCGCCGCCAGCGACAGCGTATTGCTCGAGTTGTAGCCGCCGACGACCAGCATCACGTCGAGCGGCTCCTTGAGCAGCGCCTCGACGGCGTCCTGTCGATCCTGCGTCGCGCTGCAAATCGTATCGAACGTCCGAAAATTCGCCGCGCGATGCGCCTCGCCGTGCGCGCGCGCCATGGCCTGCCCGACTTCCTCGCCAATGGCCAGGGACTCGCGCGCGAGCATCGTGGTCTGATTCGCGACGCCGATGCGCGCCAGGTCGCGATCCGGATCGAAGTTCGGCGAGGCGGCCTTGGTGAAGCGCGTCAGAAACGTCGTCCGATCGCCGCGCCCCTCGATGTAGTCGCAGACGATACGCGCCTCGGCCATGTCGCGCACCACGAGATAGTGCCGGTCCTGATATTTCTCGACCTGCGAGGCCGTGGCGCGGGTTTCTTCGTGATAGTACTTGCCGTGGATCAGCGCCGTAAACCCATCGCGCGCGTAGGTGTCGACCCGTTTCCAGACGTTGAGCACGGAGCCGCAGGTCGTGTCGACCATGACCGACCCTTTCTCGCGCAGCGTCTCGAAATCGCGCATCGTGACGCCGAACGCGGGCAGGATGACCACGTCCGCTGCCCCGACACCGCTGAAGTCGAACCCATCGCGACCGGACGCGAGGAACTCGATCCCCATCTCCCGCATCTTCGCGTTCACGTGCGGATTGTGAATGATCTCGCCCGCGAGGAAAATCCGGCGCTCCGGGAATTTCGTGCGCGTCTGATACGCGTATTCGACCGCGCGCTCGACGCCGTAGCAGAACCCGAACTCGCGCGCGAGGCGGACCGTGACGCCACCGGCGCTCAGCTCGTAATCGCGCGCGCGCAAGAGATCGACCAGCCGACCGGAGTAGTCCGCGGTCAGCGAGTCCTGCACCTCGGACTTGAGCCCGAAGCCCTTACGATAGTACGTGGAGGAGGTCTCGGACGCGGGCATGGCTGAAATCTAGTGCGTGAGGTGCGTGCCCGAGATCTGTGCCGCCGGATCGATGGTCAATAAGCCGGTGCCTCCATCGACCAGCCAGTCGACGATGACCTTTGAGCAGGGATTCGTCGGAACCGTGAGGTTCTGAAGCGGGGTGAGCACGCATGTTCCGCGGCTGCTCAACGCGTCGACACCAACGGATGCGGTGCTGTCGACGAGCAACGCCCCGGTCGTGTCACTGTACAGCGTCAGCGACCTCACGAGCGTATCGGGCTGCCCGGTCCCGGCCGGCACGAACCGCACGCGCAGGTCGACGAACTGGTTCGGCCTGGTGCTTGGGGCCCACGCCGCGAGCCGGTAGCTCGAATCGGTGATCTTCTTCCCGGCCACGCTGTCGGGGTATGCGTCGACTTCGGTCAGCACCTCGAAGACCGCCAGCTCGCCCCGCGCCTGGACCGAGAGGACGGTCGGGCTGGCGCCGCGGGCGAGGATACTGGCGATAGCCTGGTACCATTGCAGGCGGACGTCGGCAGGGTTCGACGCCTGGAGCTGGCCCGCCAAGGTATCGAAGTGCAGCGCCAGCGCCGCCGCCGTTAGAGGCGGCGGCGTGCTATTGGTCGATTGATCGCTGCCACACGCGACGGCGGCCAGTACCCCCGCCGCGAGTGCCACCCAGCGCATCATCGCTCGGCGACCTGAGTCCCAGCGGCAGGCGCCGCCTCCTTCGCGGCCCCCAGATCGAGCCGAACGCCTTGTATCGATTGCACTGGCATCTCGATGCGGCCGCCTCCGGTGAGGCGAACGTCGAGGGCCCACTGGAGCGTCTGGTGCACGCACCGGGCGCCTGGCCCGAATGGGTCGGAGTGGAGCGCGGAATACGCGCAAGCGCCACCGAGCGCGGACCGCGTGACACTCACGGCGCCCGAGTCGCTCTGCCGAAAACCGGCCGCGCCGGTCGTGTAGGTGACGATGCCGGTCGCCGATCCGCGCATCGCGACAACCCCGAGCACGAACGCCGACGGGTCCCACCCATCCCATGCGATGACGACGAACTCCGAATCCCCCGTAGCGGGGCCCACCACTCCCTCGTAGGAGAGCGCGTCGAAGCGTCGGGCCGCGCCGTCGGCCGTCATGACCACCGGCGTCGGCCTCAGGCCTCGCGAGAGACCAACGGCGACCTCGCGCAGATACCCGGCGCGGACGGCGTCACCATCCGCCGTGGCGCGCTCCGCCAGGTTGTCGAAGTGCAGCGCCAGCGCTCCGGTCTTCGGACCCGTGGCCGAGCCCATGCCGCATGCGCTGAGCCACACGGTCAGGGTTAGCGCTATCGCGGGCCGTCCAAACGGGGTCATCGGACCGAATCTAGTGTACGACAACAACGCCAGGGGAGTAACCCGACGGCAGACTCCACCGCAGGGACGGGCTGAACCGCAGACCGAACTGCCAGAGGAGCAGCTCCCGATTGCACTGCTGGCCACCGACGTTGTCGTTCGCGATCGATGACACGGTGACGAACGCGCACACCGCGCCAAAGACGCCGAAGTCTCCCTCGATCGACCCGGAGTCAGCCACGGCCACCGTGTTACCCGCGACCAGTGCGCCGGACGTCACGGTGTCCGTCGTGTCCGAGGTCACCAGGTGATTCGCGAGACCCAGGGCGGCGAGCTCACTCTGCACTTGCGGCGCGATCCCCGGATTGCCGGTGCGCACGACGATCATCGTGTCCGCGTTCACGCCCCGCCAGCCGACGAAAACGAGGAGAGAGTCCTTGACGCTGTCGGGCTGCGAGGAGTTCGTCACCACGCTCGCCATGGTCCACGAGACGGTGGTGAAAGTCGCGGTGTCCTTGGCGCCCAATCCGTTCGACAGTATCAGTAACCCGGGGGTCGTCCCGTCGGCGATTGCGCGGAGGGCCAAATTGAGCGCGGCGACCCGATTCTCTTGCGAGGAGGCGCTGGCCTGGGCGGACAGGGAGTCGAAATGCAGGGCGATGGCCGTGTCGGGCCCGAGGACCTTCGCTGAGTCGTCGTGGAGACACCCCACGAGTACGCAGGCCACTGCCAGGGCGACCAACCTCATGTGACGCATATAGATGCCAGAAATTAGGGTTGAGTTCGACGGGGCGCCACTATTGACGTTTGGTGCCCGAGCGTACGTTTCGGCCAATGCGTGAGGCAGAAGGACCGCCTGAGCTGAGCCGGCCCCCGGCGCTGCTCAAGGGCGATACAATCGGCGTCGTGGCTCCGTCGTACGCGCCCAGACCCGGGTGGCTGTCCCGCGGCGTGAAGGCCCTGGAGCGTGCGGGATACAGCGTGATCCTCGATTCCGAGCTCTCGACGCTCCGTCGATTCCAGCGCGCCGAGGACGAGCGGCGGGCCGAGAACTTCATGGGCATGTGGCTGGAACCACGGGTCAAGGCCGTTATCGGCGGCACCGGAGGATACGGGGCCGTCCGCATGCTGCCGCACTTGGAGCCGGAGATCTTCCGCCTCAACCCCAAGAGCTTCGTCGGCTACTCGGATGTCACGGCCCTGCACCTGTGGCTGATGCGTCGCGCCCATCTGCGGGTCTTTCACGGTCCCACCGTTGATGATCTCATCCCGAGTACCCGGGATCCGACGATGTCGTCACTTCTCGCGGCGCTGACGACACCCCGTCCCACGACCCGCATCGGGCGTGATATCGCGCGCGTTGTACGCCCTGGTCGCGCGGTCGGCCGATTGACTGGCGGCAATTTGTCTTTGGTGCAACAATCGATCGGGACGCCGTACGAGATCGACACGCGAGGCGCCATTCTGTTCTTGGAAGAGACACGGGAGCCCATGTCCGTGGCCGATGAGCGACTGGTGCATCTCCGGGCGGCCGGTCTCATGTCACAGGTCCGTGGTGTTGTATTTGGACAGTTATCGCTCGATCGATCCGAGGAGGACGAGTTCGAGGATTTTCTCACGGACCTCGTCTCCGACCTCGACGTGCCGATCATCACGGACTTCCCGTCAGGGCACGAGAACCCCAATTTGACGTTGCCACTGGGGACGGAGGTCGAGCTGGTCGCCGATGAGCACACGGGTTGGCTCGTGTACAAGGAAGACGCACTGATCGCGCCACCGGCCTTGGTGGGCGCGAACAGCGCCGCGGCCGCGGCGGACTGAGGGAGACGCACACACGCATGCGCCTCTGGCTGGATTTCGTGAATACCGCATCAGGCCGCGGCGACGTCCTGGATGACTTCTCGGCGTTCCTCGCGTGGCTCTCGGCCATGGGCGCGGTCGATGGCGACCGCGTGGGCGGCATTCTGCGGCGGGCCGAGCAGCAACCCGCGGGCGCGGGCGCGGTGCTGGCGGATGCCCGGCGTGTGCGGGCGGCCCTCCGGACGCTGGCCGAATGCGGCGCGTACGTCGAGCGCGCGCGCATCGAGGCCCTCTCGGAGATCAATCGCGTCCTCGGCCGGAGCGCCGGCACGCGCCGCGTCGATCTCCGGCCCGATGGCCGATTCGTCCGCACGTTCGCGCCCGTCGGCGACGCCTTCGCCGGCCTCATGATTCCGGTCGTCGACTCGGCCGGCGACGCGCTCGTGACCGGCGAGCTGACGCGCGTGCGGCGATGCGTCGGCGCCCGGTGCACGCGAGTGTTCCTCGACGTGACCAAGAACGGGCGCCGGCGGTGGTGCGACATGGCGACGTGCGGGAACCGCGCGAAAGCCGCGCGGCACCGCGAACGTCAGCGCGAAATGCGCGTCAGCTGATCGTTTAGCTGATCGTTTCGACGATATCGATATCGCGGGCGCGCAGCGCCTCAATGTATCGGCGCGCCGGCATGCTTTCGTCCGGCGTGTACACGCCCGGCTGGCCCGCGGCGTTGCACGCCTGGAACTGGCCGGTAATCGACAGCGAGTAGCCCGTCGTGCGCATCATCGCGCTGATGCCACGCGCGGCGTCGTAGTAGTCGATCAGCTCGAACGCAATGCGCTTCGGCGCGCCCTTGGACGAGCCCTCGACCTCGACGCGAAGCGCGACGAGATCCTTGCCCTTAGGGCGCGTCAAGTGCGGGCTCATCGCGGCCACCGCGACATCGCGCGGTGCGATCTTCGTGCCCTTGACGTTGATCGGGGCGACGTCCAGCAAACCCAGTTCCCTGATCGCCGCCATGATATGGGCGTGACCAGGATAGCGAAGAGTCTTGTACTCCATCTTCGGAATCTTCCCCTCGTACCGGAACGCCATCGTCGACAGGCCGCCGGCCGTGTGGAAGGCTTCCAACTCGCCGACGGGCGCGGGGAACTTGACCGGCTCGATCTCGGACAGGGCTTTCACTTGCTGGCGCTTGCCGTCGCGCAGGACCCACGACAGCGTCGTGTAGTAATCCAGCACGCCTTCCAGCGAGTAGACGATCTGGTAGTTGAGCGGCGGCTCGGGATTCTGCGGGAGTCCGCCGACGAAGATCTTGACCGACTGCGTGCGGTCGAGCTGCGAGATACCGTGTTGCGCGAGAATGTTCACCATGCCCGGCGCGACACCGCAGTCGGGGATCACCGTCACGCCCGCATCCTGCGCTCTCGCGTGCAGCTCTTTTTGCTGGAACACGATCTCGGTGTTTCCGCCGAGGTCGCAGAAGTGGACCTTCGACTCGACGGCGAGACGGGCCAGCTCGAGGTTGAAGTAGTACGGGATCGCGCTCATCGCCGCGTCGCCGTGCTGGAAGAACGCACGGACGGCCGTCGCGTCGCGGACGTCGAGGCGTGTGGGGATCAGCCTTTTGCCCACGTATGGCGTGAGAAATTCCGGCAGGCGATCGACGTTCAGGTCCGCGAGGCGGACTTCGGTTACATCCGGATTCTGTAAGAGATCATAGGCGCACGCGGAACCCTGGAGTCCGGCGCCGAGAACAAGCATTCGCATGACGGCAAATTTAGCCGCGGGTCACGCGATAAATCGCCCCCGCGGCATCATCGGACACGAGCACACTTCCGTCGCGGGCGACGATCACGTCGACGGGTCGTCCCCAGCGACTACCGTTGTTTCGCTGCCATCCAGTGATAAAGTCGTCGTACCCGACTGGCTTCCCGCCATCGAGGTGCACACGCACGACCTTCGCCCCGGTCGGGATGCGGCGATTCCAGGATCCGTGAAACGCCACCAGAATGTCGCCGCGATAGAACGTGAGTCCGAGGGGAGCCGAGTGCGCTTGAAATCCGAGCACGGGCGGGATCTCGCGTTGACACCGCACGGGATCATGGTACTCGGGATTGGGCACGTGGTTGCCATAGCAGTATGGCCACCCATAGTCCCCACCGTCGGTGACGATGTCGAGCCGATCGGGCGGAAGATTCTCGTGATTCGGCTCGATGTTATCGCGCTCGTTGACGGTCGCCCACAGCGCGCCATCGGTGGGCGCGATGGCGAGACCCACGGCATTGCGCAGTCCGCGCGCGAACACGCGCCCGTGCGATCCGTCGGTATCGTACCGCATGACGACCGCCCGATCGGAATCCTTTTCAACGCACAGGTTGCAGGATGATCCGATCGAGACGTACATCGTACTGTCGGGCGCGGGGCCGAACACGATGGTCCGCGTCGAGTGCCCACCGCCGCCGGTGTAGTGATTGAGCACCGTGCGCGTGCCGCCGGCGATGCGCACGACACCGGTGTGTCCCGCGATGTAGAGCGCTCCGCCGTGGAACGCGAGCCCGTGCGGCCCATCGAGCCCGGACGCGAACACCGTGACGCTGTCCGCGACCCCGCGCCCGGTGTCGACGAGTCGCACGACCTGTCCGAGGTCGGGCTCGCTCACGTAGACGGCGCCGTCCGGCCCCACGGCCATGAACCGCGCGCCGGACACGTGCGCGAACGTGGTGACCTGAAACCCCGGCGGTGCGTGGAGCTCATCGCCGGGGACTCTCCGATGTCGCATCGTGACCCACGCACCAAGCAGCGCGGCGGCCGCACCCACGCCGGCTACGATGCGAAGGCCCGTGCTCATTTCAGGTCACCCGTTCGCGTCTTCGTCCAGATGATGACAGTCGTGCACGACTGCCCCGGCTTTTGGTACTCGGCTGGCGTGTCGACGTCGCTGTAGACCTCGACCGCCTCGACTTCATTCGGGTGCATGAAGTCATTGATGTCACCGGGCGACGCTTCTGTATACGGCGAGCCGTCGATGACATAATTCACGCACCCGTTCCCGGTCGTGCCGCGCGTGCCGGTCAGCACGGGCTGGCCAGAGGAGTAGTCGACGCGGATGCCGGGCATGGTCGTGAAGATGTCCGTCATGTACGTCGGGATCTTGCTCTCGATCTGCTCGCGATTCAGGAAGTGGCCGAGGCCCATCTTCTGTCGATGGTCGTAGCCAACCTCCGCTAGACCCTTCGCCGCCCCCGTCGCCTTGATCTCGACTGGCGCGAGTGTGGGCGGTGC